>NZ_JBEYYB010000001.1:0-785458 GCF_040645335.1 Streptomyces sp. NPDC046821
GCACCGGGCGGGGGGCCGCGACGCCCCCCCCGCGGGGGCCGCTTCGCGGATATCTCCTCCAAAGCCCACGTTGGTCACCATCAGGACAACGTCCCCCTTGTGCACGGGACGACCCGTCCCGTTGAGGGTCTGCAGGTCCGGGGTGCCGACGGCGGCGCCGTCCAGGCCCTTTTTGCGGTGCTTGCATTGCACTACCCACAGCCGGCCGAGCGGGTCGTGCCCCTTTCAGGTCCGCGCCGAGGTCGCCCCGGCCGCCGCAGCGCACCGCGTCACGTGATCCATCGCGGGCGAACAGGTCGCGCACCGCCGACTCGAACGCGCTGCGGTGCATCGCGTCCAGCCGGCCGAGCGAGTACACCAGTCCGTCCGTACGCAGCTGCGCGGCCCGTGCACGCTCTATCCGCCGGTAGACGAGACCTGCGAGGCCGAGCAGCGCCAGCCGGCCCGCAACGACCAGCACCCACCAGTGCGCCCACACCCACTGGACCACCTTGACGAGCACCAGGCCGACGACGGCGAGGACGCCGACCGCCATGAGCAGTGCCTCGTCCTCGCTGCCGCGCCGCCACTTACGAGGGCTCACCGGCACCCTCCGACGCACTCGACGCGATTCTGCCGCTGCCGTGCGACGCCGCTCCGGCCCCTGACCACTCCCCTGTACGGCACGGTGCCCCCTCATCTGCGAATTCCCCGCCACTGCTCATGACAGCACCCGGCACCGACACCAGCCCCGCTGACGCGATCGCACGACCGAAAACCGTCGCAGATCGCCCAACAGGCCTGTACCAGTGCGGAGTTGGGAGGAGCCGGCTGTCAGTGGGCGCCGCTACCGTCGAATGTTGCGCCGAGGACAACCCGGCCCCCGCCCCGGGGTACCGCACCACTCCCTTCTCTCGGCGAGGACCTCCCGTGACCTACGTTCGCCCCCACGTTCGTCGAGATGGCACCTTCGTCAAAAGCCACCACCGCCAATCCCGCCCACGTACGGCCGTGCGCACCAGCGCGCCCCGCCGCAGGCGCCCCACCGCGCCGACTCCCCAGCCCGTCCAGTACGGGCCGACCACCTACGTCCGCCCCTACTACCAGTCCGACGGAACCCGCGTCCGAGGGCACCACCGGCCAGCACCCGAGCCCGAGCTGAGGAGCCCGAGCCGAGGAGCCCGCCAAGGCCGGCTGACATCTGCCGCTGCGATCACCGCTGTCACTGGCAGTCTTCTGCGAGTCCCCACTGCCGGTCAGGACACTTCTGCTTCCTGCACATCCGTGCCGGCCTGGGCGGCCAGGTGCCCTGACCAGTTCGCAGACGGAGGCACAGTGGGCAACAGTGCGGTGCAGGTGACAGCGTCTTCGACGGTCGACGGAAGTTGCGTTCCCGCTACCTTGCCCACCGGACCCGCCGACGATGCCTGACTGGGCTGCTTTTCCAGGCGGACCTGCGCGATCCTCCCCGGAGCATGTCGCCCAAGTCGTGCGTCTTGTCTGTCGCGGCAACCTCCTCTCGTACGGCTGCAGATGCGTTCCGCATCGACCCTGCCTACCGACCTGAAGTCGGAGGTGACCGAACTCAGGGCCGCCCCGTAATCGATCTTCAAGTCGCGCTGGGCAGGCAGTTGCGGTGCGTGCGCTCTCTACTGTCGAGTCAAGGCGAGGTGGTGCAGGCGGGCAATGCCGAGCAGGGAATGGTGGACTCCATCGTCGGCCATCACCTGATCACGTAGTCGCGCGGGCCGGCGCCGCGTGCGCGTTGGAGGTCGCCAGCCTCTTCCAGACGACGTAGCTGATAGAGCACCGACGAAGGGCTGGACAAACCCACGGCCGCAGCGATCTCCCGGACCGTCGGAGCCTCGCCGCGATCGGCGATGTGGGCACGTATCGCCACGAGGATCGACCGCTGCCGCTCGGTGATTTCCCAGGAACGCCGGACCCGGGTCATGACTCTTCCCGCCCGGCACGCCGCCGAAGGTCAGCGCGCCGATCCCGCGGAACCTCCCGCACAAGTTGCCGGGACAGATCGATCAGCCGCCGCCGCAGCCGCGTATTACTACCCGCCGGAGCCTCGGCAAGCGCTCTGTAAGTGCGGTCCCACTCGCGCTGAGACTGCACGATGTCGGGGGAATGTCCGCTGTGCACCATGAACCCAGTAGATCAGGTGTTCGATTTTCTCGGCAAGGCGAGGTGTACTCGCCTGACGTGCGACCCTCTTCCCATAGTCAGTTGAACGGACTATGGTTCGTGCCGTGACCGATCGTAAGAAACCACTGCAGGAACCGACCCTGCTCATCCTTACCGCCCTGGCCGACGCCCCCCGCCATGGCTACGCCCTCGGCCAGGAGATCACCGAGATGTCCGAGGGTCGGGTCAAGCTGCGTACCGGCACGCTGTACGGCGCCCTGGAACGCCTGCAGGCCGACGGGCTCATCGCCGTCTTCGCCGAGGAGCGGGTCGAGGGCCGCCTGCGCCGCACCTACGCGCTGACCGTCCAGGGGCGCCGGACGCTGACCGAGGAGGCACGTCGGCTGGCCGCCACCGCGCGCGAAGCCACCCGCCGCCTGAACAAGGCGGCAGACAGCGGTGCGGCGGGGGCTCTCGCATGACGGACATGACGGGCTCACAGCCCGCCCCGCGCGCCCTATCTCTCTATCCGCGGCGCTATCGGGCCGAGCACGGCGACGAGATCACGCAGCTGTACCGGGACGCCACCGAGGGTGCAAACGCGCACGCCCGGCTCCGCGAAGACTGGGACATCGCCGCCCACGCCCTGCGCGTACGCACCGCCCTCACCTCCCACCAGCCGCTGGGCCGCTTCACCCTGACCGCTGCCCCGTACGCTCTGGCGGCCGCCGCCTCCGTCACCGCATCCCGTCTATCGGCGACGGCTTTCGATGTCATCCGGAATGCGGACACAGCCTCGCTCCCCGGCATCGGCGATCTGATGGCGTGCCTGGCCACGTTGGCGGCCGGGGCGCTGGCGTGCACGGGCCGCTGGCCTCGGGCCCGGGCGTTGAGTGCGCTGGCCGTGGTGCTGCTCGTCGCGCAGGTGCACGCGTCCGCCTGGCTGCTGCCGCTACTGGCGGTCGTGGTGCTCATGCCGTCAGCGGCCGAACCCTCGAGGACCGACCGGCGCCTGGCTCTGGTGCTCGCCGCGCTCACCTGGCTGCCCACGTTCCCGATCGCCCTGCCGGTGATCAGTACGCTCGGCGCCGGCATGATCGGCCAACTGGGTCCTGTCATGGCTGTGTTGGCATGGCGGACCGCTGCGAAGGGCTGCACGCCCCACCACGTTCTGGCCGTCCTCTTCGCGGGCCTGCCCTGGATCACCACGCCGACCGCATCGCCCATCGGCCTCGCCATCGTGGCCACGGCGCTCACCCTGGCCTGGTGCGTGGGACGCACGGCAGGCACCCGCCGCCTTGCCGGAACAGGACGCAGCCGCCCCCACGTCTAGTGTCGGGTTTTCGACCACCGAAGCGTCCGTGGTGGAACTGAGCTGGTCTGACGCGTCACGTAGATATCCGTGACGCGTCAGTCCAGTCGAAAGGTCTCAGCTCAACAACTGCAGCCGGACGGCAGCCTCTCCGAACTCCTGGTGGATCAACGGGTGGTGTAGGCACCTCCGTTGACGTTGATCGTCTGTCCGGTGATGTGCCGTGCTCCAGACGAGGCGAGGAAGTAGGCCGTCTCGGCGACGTCGTCCACCGAGCCAGGGCGCTTGTTATAAGTCTCCTCGACGAGTGCGGCGTGGCATTCGTCCGAGAGCTGCCCGCGGAAAGCCTTGTTCCTCCTTTGACAAGCCAGTCGGCTCCGAGCGACAAGAACTTCCTCATGCCCGTAGACCGTATTGGTTTGGTCGTTCACCAGGGACGTCCCGAGGCCCTGCGGGCGGCGCACACCGTACGGGCGTGGGGTGAGCGGCACGGCATCCCCTGCGCGGACATCGACGTCTGGTCAGACGACAGCCGGCGCCGGACCGGACGGGAGGAGGCTCACGCCGCCGGGGATCCCGACCTGATCGTCACTCTGGGCGGCGACGGGACCTTCCTTCGTGGCGCCCGGGTCGCCGTCAAGACCGGCGCGAGTGTGCTCGGCGTCGACCTCGGCAAGGTCGGCTTCCTCACCGAGGTCCGCGTCGGCGACGTCATCACCGCACTCGACGCCGCCCATACCGGGCAGGCCCTGGTGGAGGAACGCATGACGCTGACCATGCGCGCCTCCAGACCACCGGAACTGCCTGCGGAAATGGAGACCTTCCTCTGCTACGGGCGCGGCCCTGCCCTCCAGCAAGGTACCCGTCTGGCGTTCCCCCGTCCTGGCCGACGCCTTGCTGTTGGGACTCATTCCCACCAGGTCACAGCCCTGGTCTTCGCCACCGCTCCAGGTGGTGTGGACGACCTCGACGCGGGAGTGGACATCGAGCTTGGAGCACACCGAGGGCAAGTGGATGCCGATCGGTTTGTGTACCCGCGGATCACCAACAGCCAATCAGGCCGTCGAATTTCTGTCTGCCGAGCTGCTCATCGCACGGAGCGCATGGCCCGCCGGGCACCCATCCACTCGTTTCTGGGCGCACGCAGACAGCCCACCCGTCGCATTGAGGGCCAGAAGGCGTGCGCGACCTGGCGGCCGCGCTGCCCGCGCTCGTCGCCAACCCCCGGGACCGGGAAGCCCGCGCCGCCGCACTCCAGGGAGCCTGGCTGTGCGGGGCCTGCCTGGGGGCCACCACGATGGGCCTGCACCACAAGCTCTGCCACGCCCTGGGCGGCACATTGGACCTGCCCCACGCCCAGACCCACGCCATCGTGCTGCCGCACGTGGCCGCCTTCAACCTGCCGGCCGCGCCACAGGCGGAGGCGGCGCCATGTCGCCGGCGGCGACATGGCGCAGGAAGATGTCGCGTTCTCTGGCCAGCGCGTCGCGGAAGGGGAGCCGGTGGCTGTCCCGGAGTGACGTGTTGGCCGCGATCAGGGCCGCCCCCGAATGGCGTACGAACTGCTGGGCCCACTCGATCGCGTGGTCGACGAACCCTTCACCCGGAAGAACGGCGTTCAGCCAGCCGACCCGGAAGGCTTCCTCCGCAGTGAACGCGCGCCCGCTGAGGACCACTTCGGCCGCGATCCCCGGGCCGACCAGACGCGGCAGCCGGACTGTTCCTCCGCCGCCGGGGATGATCCCCGCCGGCACCTCCGACTGCCGCAGCCGGGCGCGGGGGGAGCCGACACGCATGGTGCAGGCCAGCGCGAGCTCGCTGCCGCCGCCCGACGCCAGACCGTCGATCGCGGCGATCGTCGGCTGCGGGAGCTCCTCGATACGGTGGAAGGCGTCGAGGTAGGCCTCCAGCCCCGGCGAGTGGAGCGCTCCGTCCTGGCCCACGGTGAACCAGTCGGGGTGATCTGCCAGGTCACCGTGGTTGACGAAATATCCGTCGCTGCCACCGGTGATGACGACCAGCTTGACCCGATCGGTGTTCTCGGCGAACGAGTCGAAGAGGCCGCCGAGTTCGGCGAGCGACTCCGGATCGAGGTAGTTGTCCGGCGGCCGACGGTACGTCAGGAGGGCGATCGCACCGCGGTGTTCGAGGGTCCAACTGCTCATGGTCATCTCACCCTTCGGGAGCTGCGTCGGCGGCGAGACCGCCAGAAACCCAGTCTCGGGGTGCGGGGACGGACACCACATCCGTCAAACAACCGCACTTCCGAACACACCCCAAGAGCACAGTCATTCAGCTGTGGCCACGCCGTCGGCGCCATGTCACACCGACCGACCCGATACGTCGCGGGGTCAGCTCACCTTGCCTGGAGGACGTTGTCGCGCGCCGTTCCGGTGCCTTGCGGCCGGGTCGCCAGTGCTGCGCCAGGCAGTGCGAGGCGTCGCAGCATGTCTCCCAGGAAGGAGGTCCTGACCGCCAGCCGGACGATTCCGTAACCGAGCACGCAGCCAAGGGCGTTGACCAGCACGTCGTTGACATCGGCTCCTCGGTAGTTGTTGAAGAGAACGCACCCGAGGACCTGAGACACCTCGATCGTGAGACTGAAGACAGCTCCGAACGCGAGCGCCCGCCACGCGGAAGTGATCTTTCCCGACACCAGAGGGAGGAGCATCCCCAACGGAATCGTCATGATCACGTTGGGTACGGCGCTGGGGTCCAGGGTGATCAGGAAAGCCCAGTTGACCTGGTCGTACCAGACCACGGCGTCCGCGTACCTGCCGTACATGATGTGGAAGGGAAAGAAGGTGAAACCGAGAACGCCTGCGATGTAGACGGCTGACACGAGGCGGATCGGCACGAACCTCCAGCCCCACCGTGGCCCCGCCGTGCCGCGCATCGCCCGTACGGCGAGGAAGGCAGCGAGCGCGACGACGAGGGGCACGAAGACCGGGAGTGCCTCGATCCGGTAATTGACATCGCCCATGAACTGACTCCTCGATACCAGTGCGGAGGCCGACGCCAACAACTCTCCCGCGGCCGCGCGGCCGGCAGATCCAGCGAAAGACAGATCTTGGGGCGCCCACTACGACTTTCGGCCGACCAGGTCGCACCGGACCGCTTCGCTCCGCCCCACACCGCTCCGCACCGCACCGCACCGCACCGTCCGCCAATTCGCCGGTGTCGGAACACGCGCGCGGACGCTTGGGGCGCGAGCACCACCGCGAACGCGGCACGGCTGATGCCGTTCATGACATGCTCCTGGACGTGACGAAGAGCGGAAGCCGCCCGACGAATTCGACCCCGCACGGCGGCCCCGCACACCGGGTCACCGGAGAGACAGATCCTCCACTGCCCGAGACGACGCTCGGCCCGGCACGCCCGGCACGCCCGGCACGCCCGGCACGCCCGGCCGTCCACGGTTCCGCACGGGCACGGGCACGAGCGCGGGCCCTGCCGCCCTGGGCCGCATGGCTGGCATGGATGGTGGCTCTCGCCCGGGCCCTGCTGTTCGATTACGAGGCCAGTCTGATCGGCCCGAGCGGCATCGAACTCGCCAAGCTTCTCGTCGCCCTGATCGCGGTGACCGTCGTCTTCGTGTCGCCCTGGCTCGGGGCCCAGGCGCTGACGGTGGTCGCCGCGCTGGTCGCTACGGCATCGCTCGCCGTTTCGGTCGCTCTGGCCTTCGGAGCCGGCCACTCCCACGCTCCGGAGGCGGCGTACTGCTTCGCCGAACCGGCCGCGCTGTTGTGGCTGCTGCTGATGGTGCCCCTGCGCGGACGCTCGTGGTGGGTGTCCTGGGCCGCCGCGCCGCTTCTCTGGGCGTCGATCGTGCTGCGGCCGATCGCGAGCGATGCGACCGAAATCAGCGTCATCATCGCGCTGTTCTTCGCCGTCGGATCGACGGCGGTTCTCGGTGCCGGCGCCACCTGGCGGCTGGTACGAGTGGACCGGCGGCGCCGGGCGGAGGCACTGCGTCTGCAGCAGCGCACGGAGTTCGCGCGCGATCTGCACGATTTCGTGGCCCACCATGTGACCGGCATCGTCGTTCAGGCCCAGGGCGCACTGGCGATCGCCGAGAAGCAACCGCTCCTCGTGCGGCCCTCGCTGGAGCAGATCGAGCGGGCCGGGGCGGAGGCGCTCACGTCCATGCGGCGCATGGTCGGGATGCTGAGGGACGGCAACGGAGGAGAAGAGGAGCCTGCCCTCGCACCGTTGGGGGACATCAGTGAGGTGCGCTCGCTCGTCGAAGGGTTTTCCGCGGTCGGTGCCAGCGTACGGGCCAGGCTCGACGTGGAGGGCGCGTTCGACGGTCTGCCGGTGGAGGTCACCACCACCGCACACCGTGTGGTGATGGAGGCGTTGACCAACGTGCGTAGACACGCACACGGTTGCACGGCGGTCCACGTGCGCCTCGTACGGTCCGTCAGCGGTGTCACCGTGGAGATCAGCGACAACGGGCGATCCCGTGGGGGCCACGGTTTTGGGAGCGGGTTCGGGCTGAAAGGCCTTGCCGAAAGGGTGAGTCTGGTGGACGGCAGCATCGAGGCGGGCCCGACGGCGGGCGGCGGCTGGAGCGTCAGGGCCACCCTCCCGGTCCATGTAGGAGGAGTCGGATGACCATCCGTGTGCTGATCGCCGACGACCAGGCGATGGTCCGCGCCGGGTTCGCGATGATCCTGGCCGCTGAGGACGACATCGCGGTCGTCGCCGAAGCGGCGGACGGGCTGCAGGCGGTGGAACTCGCAGAGCGGCACCGCCCCGACGTCGTTCTGATGGACATCCGGATGCCCCGCCTCGACGGCCTCGAAGCACTACGGCAGTTGACCCGCCCCGGCACGGTCAACCCACCGAAGGTCGTCGTCGTCACCACATTCGACGACGACGAGTACGTCCATCGCGCCCTGCACGACGGCGCCTGCGGATTCCTGGTCAAGGACTCCGGTCCGGCCTTGCTGGTCGAGGCGATCCGCGCCGCGGCCTCGGGCGAGGCTCTGGTCAGTCCCTCCATCACGGTGCGGTTGCTGCGCAGCCTCAACAGCGCGGTGTCCGCACATCGCACACCGCACAGCGCGCTGTCGGCCCGCGAGACGGACCTGGTTCGCCTGGCCGCCCGGGGGCTGACCAACGCGGAGATCGCTGCCGAGCTGTCCATCTCGGTGGGCACGGTCAAAACCCACCTCGGCAACGTGCAGACCAAACTGTCCGCCCGAAACCGCGTGGAGATCGCGGCCTGGGCCTGGGAAACCGGCCTCATGGGCCGACACTGACCACGCCTGCGGCGCCGGATCAGCTCGTACGACGGTCTACCCGTCGTGGCCTCTACGTCCCCGTGCGCCGGACCACGGCCGACGAAGCGCGAGGCCGGACCTCGGCTCTTCTCGCCGGCGCCCTGTGTCCGCTCCAGGCGACCTCGTCCGCCCCTACTCGAGTAACGCGACCGACTGCCAGAAGCTTGCTTCCGGTCGGGTGGCGGAGGCAGCTGTGCGGACGCGGCCAGAGGAACGCGGCCGGGCCGCCGAGAAGATCCATCAGGTCGAGGTGCGATGCCATCCCGGAAGGCATGATCGGCGTGCCGACGAGGTCGTACGCCTGCCCACGGCGCTGAGCCGGGTCGACCGTAACGGCCGCCGCAGCATCGGCGACAAGTGGTCGGTGCTCGTGATCGTCGAGCTCGCGGGCGTGGCGGCCGGGTCCACGTCGGCCTGGGTGCCGGGGAGGCCGGGGCCGGCGCGCCGCGGGTGGCGGGACGGGAGGCCGGTTGATGACGCGCGGTGGCAGGGTGCGCGGGTGGGGTCGGGGCGGCAGCCCGCGGTTCACCAAGCCTCCGCACCAACAAGGACCTGACGCATCGTCAGGAAAGTCAGTATTAGGACGGGGGTCTCTGAGGAGCCGTTGCGATCGCGATGCAAGGAAGCCGGGCGAATGACTTGGTCACGCGCCCGGCTTCGCATGGTTCAGCTTACGAAAGTGCAGCTCAGCGCACCCGACCCCGCGGTTTCAGCGGCACCGGGGGGAGTTCCGGAGCGGGCAGCGGTGCGCCGTCGTAGCCCTTCACGTCGCCGAATCGCGAACCGGTCATCCAGTCCTCGCGGGCCTGGGTGACCTCGTCCTGGTTGCGGCCGATGAAGTTCCACCACATCACCAGCTCCTCCTCGAACGGTTCGCCGCCCAGGAGCATCACGGAGGCGTCCGACGCGGCGCGCAGGGGGAGTTCGGTGCGGCCGCAGCCCAGGTAGAGCATCGAGCCCGGGAGGACCGGGACGTCGTCGACGTGGACCTCACCCGACATCGAGAGGACCGCGTACTCGAAGTCCGGCTGCAGAGGGATGGAGAGGTCCGCTCCGTCGGCCAGCGTCAGGTCCGCTCCCACGATCGGCGTGTACGTCGTGCCCGGCGACTTGGCACCGTCCAGCTCGCCCAGGATCAGCGTCGCGCTCAGGCCCGGGGCCGTGACCTGGGGCAGGTCCGCGTGGTGCTGGAAGTGGGGCTCGACGTGGCGGTGGTTGTCCGGGAGCGCCACCCACAGCTGCGCGCCGTGCAGGAAGCGGGCGTGCGGGCGCGGGCTCTCCTCGGAGTGGCTGATGGCCCGCCCGGACGTCATCAGGCCCAGTTCGCGCGGCCTGATCGTCTGCAGGCTGCCCGTGGAGTCGCGGTGCAGGACCTCACCCTGGTGCAGCCAGCTCACCGTCTGCAGGCCCATGTGCGGGTGAGGCGGCACCTGCATACCGGGTTCGTCGGCGATGTCGTCGGGCCCGTAGTGATCGACGAAGGCCCAGGCGCCGACCATGCGGCGGCCGAGGTTCGGCAGCAGCCGGCGGACCTCGGTGGACTCGCCGAGCTTGACGCGCCGGGGGGAGAGGAGTTCACGTACGGGCTCCGCGACGACGAAGCCCCGGCCGCCGCACAGTGACGGCACGGCCTCGCGATCAAGATTGCTCATGCCTCCCAACCTAGCCCCGCGCGGGCTCGAACGTCAGGCTCGCGCACGGGTGGACCCGCGTACGGACGCGTACGGAATATGCGGCGGGTGCCCGAGGTTGATGGCCGTCGAGGAGGCACAAGTGGTGAACACGACCGACTACTACACGCAAGGCACCCCGGCGGAGCGCTGGGAGCGCGCCCAGAAGTTCTTCGACGCCAAGGAGTACGCGCTCGCGGCGCGGATCCTCGACGACCTCGTCGCCGAGATCCCGGAGCAGGTGGCGGCGCGGCTGCTGCTGGCCCGCGCGTACTACCACTCGGCCCAGCTGGGCCGCGCCGAGACCGAGCTGCGCGCCGTCGTCGAGCGTGACCCGGTCGAGCACTACGCACGTCTGATGCTGGGCCGCACCCTGGAGCGCCAGGGCCGTCACGAGGAGGCCGGTCCGCATCTGCGGCTGGCGGCGGCGTTCGCGGGCGACTTCGACTGACAACGCAGGAATTCGTCTGACGACGCAGAAGGGGTGGGGGGCCTGCCCTACGGGGCGGTCCCCACTCCCTCGAGGACCCCACCTCCACGTAACCCGCTAGCCTGGCGGGACGATGAGCAACCGTTTCGAGACGTCATGGGGCGAGTTCGACCTCGCCCGCTTCCCCGAGGATCCCCGCGACGCGCTGCGTGCGTGGGACGCGTCGGACGAGTACCTGCTGCGGCACCTCGCCGACGAGAAGACCGATCTGTCCGGGTCGGTGGTCGTGATCGGCGACCGGTGGGGCGCCCTGACCACCGCCCTCGCCCGGCACTACGACCGGGTGACGGCGATCTCCGACTCGTACCTCGGGCAGCGCGCGACCGGCGCGAACCTCGACCGGGCCGGTGTCGACCCGGCGGCCGTCACCCTGCTGACCACGCAGGATGCCCCGCCGGAGCGCGTGGACGTCCTGCTCGTGCGCGTCCCCAAGAGCCTGGCGCTCCTGGAGGACCAGCTGCACCGCATCGCGCCCGCCGTCCACGAAGGCACCGTGGTCGTCGGTACGGGCATGGTGAAGGAGATCCACACCTCTACGCTCAAGCTGTTCGAGCGGATCATCGGCCCGACGAAGACGTCTCTCGCCGAGAAGAAGGCGCGGCTCATCTTCACGACGCCCCTGCCCGGACTCGCGCGCCCGCGCAACCCCTGGCCGTACACGTACGCCCTGCCGGACGGGGTCGGTCCGGTGTCGGGCCGGAGCGTCATCAATCACGCCGGTGTGTTCTGCGCCGAGCGTCTCGACATCGGCACCCGGTTCCTGCTCCAGCATCTCCCCCGCAGCGAGGGCGCCGAGCGGGTCGTGGACCTGGGCTGCGGCAACGGCGTCGTCGGTACGGCCATGGCGGTGAAGAACCCGCGTGCCGAGGTCGTGTTCACGGACGAGTCGTTCCAGGCGGTCGCGTCGGCCCAGGCCACGTACGACGCGAACGTCGACCCGGAGCGGTACCCCGAGGCGCGGGCCCGGTTCGTCGTCGGTGACGGACTGACGGCGGTGCCGGCGGGGAGCGCGGATCTCGTTCTGAACAATCCGCCGTTCCACTCGCACCAGGCGACGACCGCCGCGACGGCCATGCGGATGTTCTCCGACGCGCGGGACGCGCTGCGACCGGGCGGCGAGCTGTGGGTCATCGGCAACCGCCACCTCGGCTACCACGTGAAGCTGCGGCGCCTGTTCGGCAACAGTGAACTCATCGCCAGCGACCCGAAGTTCGTGGTGCTGCGGGCGGTGAAGCGGGAGCGCCGGGATCGTTCATAAGGCCGGCGCCCCCTCCGGCACTCACCCCCGATAAGCCTCCAGCAGCCGCAGCCACACCTCGCTGATCGTCGGATACGACGGGACCGCGTGCCACAGTCGGTTGATGGGGACCTCGCCCGCCACCGCGACCGTGGCCGAGTGGATGAGTTCGCCCACGCCCGGGCCGACGAAGGTGACGCCCAGGAGGATCTCGCGGTCGAGGTCGACGATCATGCGGGCGCGGCCGCGGTAGCCGTCGGCGTAGAGGCCCGCGCCCGCCGCCGAGGCGATGTCCTGGTCGACAGCGCGGACGCGGTGGCCCGCCGCCTCGGCCTCCGCGAGGGTGAGGCCCGCCGAGGCCGCCTCGGGGTCGGTGAAGACGACCTGCGGTACGGCCGAGTGGTCGGCGGTCGCCGCGTGGGCGCCCCAGCGGTCCGT
Source organism: Streptomyces sp. NPDC046821 (assembly GCF_040645335.1). Classification (NCBI taxonomy): domain Bacteria; kingdom Bacillati; phylum Actinomycetota; class Actinomycetes; order Kitasatosporales; family Streptomycetaceae; genus Streptomyces; species Streptomyces sp. NPDC046821. The sequence goes on from NZ_JBEYYB010000001.1 coordinate 12,548, forward strand.
CTCCAGGAGCGGCACGCCCTGCGCGCGGGCCGCGATGGCCGCGCCCGCGATGCGCGCCTGGTACTTGCCCTGGTGGGTGAGGAGCGCGCGGTGGTTCGCGTCGCCGACCGCGTACAGCCAGGTGCTGCCCTCGACGCGGAGGCTGTCGTCGACGGGGATCCACGAACCGGGTTCGAGGCCGACCGTCTCCAGGCCGATGTCGTCCGTGCGGGGTGCGCGGCCCGTGGCGAAGAGGATCTCGTCGGACTCCAGGGTCGAGCCGTCGTCCAGGGTGGTGATGACGGTGCCGGTGGTGTCCCGGGTGACGCCCTTCACGGACACGCCGGTCCGCACCTTCGCGCCGGCCGCGGTGAGCGCCTCGGTGACCAGTTCGCCGGCGAACGGCTCCATCCGGGGAAGCAGGCCCTGGCCCCGTACGAGCATCGTGACCTGGGAGCCGAGGCCCTGCCAGGCCGTGGCCATCTCCGCGGCGACGACTCCCCCGCCCACCACGACGAGACGGCCCGGCACCTGCTGGGCGCTCGTGGCCTCGCGGCTGGTCCACGGCTCGACGTCGGCGAGGCCCGGCAGATCGGGGAGCGCGGCGCGCGTACCCGTGCAGACGGCGACCGCGTGCCGGGCCACGAGGACGTGTTCCGTACCGTCGGCGCCGGTGACCGTGACGCGGCGGGCGCCGGCGAGGCGGCCCTTGCCCCGGTACAGGTCCGCGCCGATGGAATCCAGCCAGCGCACCTGGCCGTCGTCCTTCCACTGCGAGGTGTACCAGTCACGGTGGGCGAGAACCGCCGGCGCGTCCAGCGGCCCGTCGACCGACTGCCGCAGCCCTGGCACCCGGCGGGCGTCGGAGCGGGCGATGACCGGCCGCAGCAGCGCCTTGCTCGGCATACACGCCCAGTACGAGCATTCGCCGCCGACCAGCTCGCTCTCGACCACCGCGGCGCTGAGGCCCCCCGCGCGCACCCGGTCCGCGACGTTCTCCCCGACCGGCCCCGCGCCCAGAACCACCACGTCGTATGTGCTCTCATCCGTCATGGGCCCCAGTGTGGTCGTAGGTGTGCGCCGGGGCCACACGGGTACGCGCGCGGAATACGTCCGTTACCGGGACCGTTGTGAAGAGCGGCTCAGCACCGCAACCAGAAGGCAGGAAGAGGGCACATCATGAGCAGCACCACCGTGGAGCTCACCAAGGAGAACTTCGACCAGACGGTCACGGACAACGAGTTCGTGCTGATCGACTTCTGGGCGTCCTGGTGCGGGCCGTGCCGCCAGTTCGCGCCCGTGTACGAGAAGGCTGCGGAGGCCAATCCCGATCTGGTCTTCGGCAAGATCGACACGGAGGCGCAGCCGGAGCTGGCGTCGGCGTTCGGTATCCAGTCCATCCCGACGCTGATGATCGTGCGTGACCAGGTCGCGGTGTTCGCGCAGCCCGGTGCCCTCCCGCAGGAGGCCCTCGACGACGTGATCGGCCAGGCCCGGAAGCTGGACATGGACGAGGTGCGCCGGTCCATCGCCGAGCAGCAGGCCAAGGCGGGCGAGAACGGCGAGGCCGCGGCCGGCGAGCAGGTCTGACGCCGCCCGGCCCCACACGAGAGAAGCCGCCGGTCCCCTGTCACGAACGGGGTCCGGCGGCTTCTTCATGCACCGGCCGGCACCACATGTGCTACCACCCGGGCCCCGCACGCACGTTGAGATCATCAGGCTCTAAGGTCACCCGCGTGACTGCCTTCATCGAAGATCCGCAAGCTGACAACCACCCTGGCCGGACCGGCGCTACCGCCACCGTCCTGATCGACCCGCTCAAGGTGGGCAAGGTGCGCACCGAGTACGCGCCGGCCCACGACGGCGACCCCGACCCCGGCGAGATCGTGTGGACGTGGGTGCCGTTCGAGGAGAACGACGGCCGGGGCAAGGACCGGCCCGTTCTCGTCGTCGCCAGGGAGGCCGGCGGCACTCTGCTGGCCGTACAGCTGTCGAGCAAGCGGCACGACAGTGACCGCGAGTGGGTGCCGATCGGCAGCGGGCCGTGGGACCGCGAGGGCCGTGACTCGTGGGTGGACCTCGACCGTGTGCTGCGGGTCCATGACCGCGGTATGCGGCGGGAGGCGTGCGCCCTCGACCGCGGGCGGTTCAATCTCGTGGTGCTGCGGCTCAGGGAGCGCTACGGCTGGCGCTGATCCGCGTACGTAAGCGCGTACGTCCGCGTGGCGGCGGCTCGTCGTACCGGCCCGCCGTCACGCCCCTCCCTACGGCGCCCTCGTGGTCGTCCTCCTGAACACCTGATGTGCGCCCGGCGACACCCTGCGCAACAGATCCCCGCCGCCCGAGGGGCACCCTTGTGCGATTTCCGGTGAGGGTTTTGGGTGGAGGCCGAGTACCGCCACCCGGCCCGGCCACACCGCCGTCGAGTCGACGGCACGGCCCCCACCGGGGACGATGAAGGCGTACAGATCAGGAGGATCCTGAACATGCCCGAGGGAGACTGTACGGAGCTCGATACGACGGCCCTGGTCACCGAGGCCGAGGCCGAGGCGCTGGTCCACGGGATCTGCTTCAAGACCGGGCCGCCCCGCACCGTGGGTGTCGAAGTGGAGTGGCTCGTCCACGAGCCGCGCAGGCCGCACGTCCCGTTGCCGGCCGAACGCCTCGACGCGGCCTACGCCGCGCTCGGTGCCCTGCCCATCAGCTCGGCCGTCACGGTCGAGCCCGGCGGCCAGCTGGAGCTCAGCTCCCGGCCCGCCGCCTCGCTCATGGACTGCGTGACGGCCGTGTCGGCTGATCTGACGGCCGTCCGCAACACACTCTCCGCCCACGGACTCGCCCTGACGGGCCAGGGCACGGACCCCTGGCGCCCGTCGCGCCGGCTGCTCCACGCACCGCGCTACGACGCGATGGAGATCTGGCTCGACCGGGCCGGGCCCGCGGGCCGGGCCATGATGTGCTCGTCCGCGTCCGTCCAGGTGTGTCTCGACTCCGGGTACGAGGAGCCGGGACCCCTGGGCCACGGCAGACGCTGGCGCCTTTCACATCTGCTCGGCGCCGTCCTGGTGTCCGCCTTCGCCAACTCGCCCATGCTGTACGGGCGTACCACCGGTCTGCGCTCCACGCGTCAGGGTGTGTGGGAGGAGATAGACCCCGGCAGGTCCGGGGCGCCGCCGCTGGACGCGGAGCCGCGCGCCGCCTGGGCGCGGCACGTCCTCGACGCGCCCGTGATGTGTGTGCGCCGGGACAGCGGGCCGTGGGACGTCCCCGAGGACATGTCGCTGCGGACGTGGCTGCGTACCGGAGGACCCCGGCCCGCCACACGCGGTGACGTCGACTACCACATGACCACCCTGTTCCCTCCGGTGCGCCCGCGCGGGCATCTCGAACTGCGCATGATCGACGCCCAGCCGGGTGACGACGGGTGGATCGTGCCGCTCGCCGTGACGACCGCGCTGTTCGACGATCCGGAGGCCGCCGAGACCGCGTACCGCGCCGTGAAGCCGCTCGCCGAACGTGCGGGCCCGCTGCCCGCGCCGCACAATCCTCTGTGGCGGGACGCCGCGCGGCTCGGCCCCTCGGACCCCGAGCTCGCCGAGACGGCCGTCACCTGCTTCGTCGCGGCGCTCGACGCACTGCCCCGGCTCGGCGCGTCGCCCGGTGTCCTCGCCGCCGTCGCGGAGTTCATGAACCGCTACGTGTTAAGGGGCCGCTGCCCCGCCGACGACCTGCTCGACCGTATCGGGGCACCCGCCCCCGGGAGGACCGTCACCTCATGACCGTACGGAGCGAAGACACCACTCTGGATCCCGAGGCGCTGCGGGAGCTTGCGCGGACCGCGCTGCTCCGGGCGCGGGACCGGACGACGCTGCTCACGAGCTGTGTCGAGGAGCCGGAACTCACCGCGCAGCACTCGCCGTTGATGTCGCCGCTGGTCTGGGACCTGGCGCACATCGGCAACCAGGAGGAGCAGTGGCTGCTGCGCGCGGTCGCGGGGCGTGAGGCGATGCGCCCGGAGATCGACCCGCTGTACGACGCGTTCGAGCATCCGCGTGCCGAGCGCCCGAAGCTGCCGCTGCTCGCCCCGGACGAGGCGCGCGGGTACGCGGCGGAGGTGCGGGGCCGGGCGCTGGACGTCCTGGAGAGCGCGCCGTTCGACGGCACCCGGCTGACCGAGGCGGGGTTCGCGTTCGGGATGATCGCCCAGCACGAGCAGCAGCACGACGAGACGATGCTGATCACGCACCAGCTCCGCGCGGGCGCTCCCGTGCTCACCGCCCCGGATCCGGAGCCCGCGTCTCCGGCCTTCCTCGGGCCTGCCGAAGTCCTCGTGCCCGGCGGCCCGTTCACGATGGGGACGACCGCCGAGCCGTGGGCGCTGGACAACGAGCGGCCCGCGCATCCGCGTCTGGTGCCGCCCTTCCACATCGACACGACGCCGGTGACGAACGGCGAGTACCTGCGGTTCATGGCGGACGGCGGTTACGAGGACGCGCGCTGGTGGGCGCCGGACGGCTGGGCCATGGTGCGCGAGCACGGTCTGGACTCGCCGCTGTTCTGGCGGCGCGAGGGCGGCCAGTGGCTGCGGCGCCGCTTCGGGGTGACCGAGGTGGTCCCGCCGGACGAGCCGGTCGTGCACGTCAGCTGGTACGAGGCGGACGCATTCGCGCGCTGGGCGGGCCGGCGGCTGCCGAGCGAGGCCGAGTGGGAGAAGGCGGCCCGCTTTGATCCGGCGTCCGGTCGGTCGATGCGCTACCCGTGGGGTGACGCGGACCCGACGCCCGAGCGTGCCAACCTCGGCCAGCGCCACCTCCGCCCGGCCCCCGCCGGCAGCTACCCGGCGGGTGAATCCCCGCTCGGCGTACGGCAGTTGATGGGTGACGTGTGGGAGTGGACGGCCAGCGATTTCCTGCCGTATCCGGGGTTCGTGGCCTTCCCGTACCGGGAGTACTCGGAGGTGTTCTTCGGGCCGGACCACAAGGTGCTGCGCGGTGGTTCGTTCGCCGTGGACGCGGTGGCGTGCCGGGGCACGTTCCGCAACTGGGACCTGCCGGTGCGCCGTCAGATCTTCGCGGGGTTCCGCACCGCGCGCGACGCGGAGGAGGACTGATGTGCCGGCATCTGGCCTTCCTCGGCCCGGCGGCCCCGCTCGGCGATGTGCTCGTGGCACCGCCGCACAGTTTGCTGCGCCAGTCGTGGGAGCCACGCCGCCAGCGGCACGGGACGGTGAACGCCGACGGGTTCGGCGTCGGCTGGTACGCGGAGGGGGACCCGATTCCGGCCCGTTACCGCAGGGCCGGGCCCATCTGGGGCGACCAGTCCTTCGCCGATCTCGCCCGGGTGGTGCGCTCCGGGTGCGCGCTCGCGGCGGTCCGGGACGCAACGCTCGACGGCGCGGACGGGGAGGCAGCGGCGGCGCCGTTCGCGTCCGGTCCCTGGCTCTTCAGCCACAACGGCATGGTCACCGGCTGGCCGGGCTCGCTCGCCCCGCTGACCTCGGCGCTGCCTCCCGCCGACCTGCTGTCCATGGAGGCCCGCTGCGACTCGGCGTTCGTCTGGGCGCTGATCCTCAACCGGCTGCGTTCGGGCTACGACGAGGGTCAGGCCCTCGCCGACACGGCCCGTGAGGTCGCCGAGGCCGCCCCCGGTTCGCGTCTCAACTTCCTTCTCACCAACGGCGAGTCGATCGCCGCGACGGCCTGGGGCGACACCCTCTGGTATCTCGCGGGGCCGGGCAGACGCACCGTCGTCGCCTCCGAGCCCTACGACGACGATCCCCACTGGCGCGAGGTGCCGGACCGCACCCTGCTCGCCGCGAGCCGTACCGACGTCCTGCTGACCCCGCTCAAGGAGCACCCCGCGTGAGCCCGTACCAGCTGACCCGCACCCTGCCCGAGGACGCCACCGGCGCCGCGCTGCGCTCCGACGTCCTGCACGGCCTGACCAGCGCGCCCAAGACGCTGCCGCCCAAGTGGTTCTACGACGCGCGCGGCAGCGCCCTGTTCGACGAGATCACGACGCTGGCCGAGTACTACCCGACGCGCGCCGAGCGGGAGATCCTGATCGCCAGGTCCCAGGAGATCGCCGCCGCCACCGGCGCGCGCACCCTCGTGGAGCTGGGTTCCGGTTCCTCGGACAAGACCCGGCATCTGCTCGACGACCTGCCGGACCTGGAGGTGTACATCCCGGTCGACGTCAGCGAGAGCGCGCTGCGGGGCGCCGCCGAGGCGCTGGAAAAGGAGCGGCCGGGCCTCAAGATCCACGCCATGATCGCCGACTTCACGCTCGGGCTCGCCCTGCCGGACGCTCCCGGACCGCGCCTGGCCGCGTTCCTCGGCGGCACCATCGGCAACCTCCTGCCGGACGAGCGCGCCACGTTCCTGTCCTCCGTACGCCGGCTGCTGTGGCCGGGCGACATGCTGCTGCTCGGCACGGACCTGGTGAAGGACGAGTCGGTCCTGGTCGCGGCGTACGACGACGCGGCGGGCGTGACGGCCGCGTTCGACAAGAACGTGCTGAGTGTCGTCAACCGTGAACTGGGCGCCGACTTCGACCTGGACGGCTTCGAGCACGTCGCGCTGTGGGACGCGGAGCACGAGTGGATCGAGATGCGGCTGCGCGCCACGGCCCCGCAGACCGTCAAGATCCCCGCGCTCGACCTGGCCGTCGGCTTCGAGGACGGTGAGGAGCTGCGTACGGAGATCTCCGCGAAGTTCCGCGAGGAGGGGGTCCGGGCCGAACTCGCGGCCGCGGGGCTGCGTATGACGCACTGGTGGACGGACACGGAGTCGCGCTTCGCGCTGTCCCTCAGCCGCGTCGACTGACAGCCGGACGATCGTCGCCGGGGTGGCGCGAGCCCGTTCCCTGGTCGCGGTCCCCGGCGACCTGAGGCACCGTATTAAGGACGACCACCGCACGGGCCGAGGAGGCCTTCATGTCCGATCACACGTACCGGGTCACAGAGATCGTCGGCACCTCCCACGAAGGGATCGACCAGGCCATCCGCAACGGCATCTCCCGCGCCTCGCAGACGCTGCGCGGTCTGGACTGGTTCGAGGTGTGCCAGGTGCGCGGCCACATCGAGGACGGGCAGATCAAGCACTACCAGGTGGGCCTGAAGGTCGGCTTCCGCCTGGAGGACGAAGCCTGAGTCCAGGCCCGGTACGCCCAGGCCCGGTGCGCCCTGAAGCGCGGGGTCCGGTCCGCTCAGGTCCGGCCCTCGCGCTCCTGGGCGTCCTTGAGCGCCTCGGACTCGCTCGCCCACCGCGCGCGCACGACGGTGAAGCCGGCCCGTTCGGCCTCGTCGCACACGAGCTCGTCGTCGTCGACGAGCATCCGTACCTCCCGGCCCCGCGACAGCTTGCGGAGCGTCTCCAGCTTGGTGCTGCGCGCGGGCCTGCGGTCGTCGTTACGGCGCATCCAGACCCGCCCGTCGGGCAGCCCCTGTGCGGCGAGCCACGCCTCGGTGTCGGCCCGGCAGCGCTCTGGGCGGCCGGTGAGGTAGACGACCTCGCATTCGCGGGCGCTGTCGAGGGCCAGGGCCACTCCCTTGGCGAGCGGCGGGTCGTGGGGAGCGGCGGCGAAGAAGGCCGCCCAGTCGCGCGGCGTGCGCTCCAGGAAGCGCTGCCGGTGGGCCGTGTCGGCGAGCGTGTTGTCGAGGTCGAACACGGCGAGGGGTCTGCTGTCGCGGGTCACCTGACCAGCGTAGGGAATCATGGCGCGGCACAGACGTTGAACGGTGTGTGAGCTCAGTGATCGCATCCACCCGGTTCTCCGTACTCGACCGTTCGCGCACCCGTGAGGGGCACGACGGCCCCGAGGCGCTCCGCGACACCGTGCGCCTGGCCCAGGAAGCCGAAGCGCTCGGGTATCACCGCTTCTTCGTGTCGGAACATCACGGGGTGTCGGGCGTCGCGGGTTCGGCGCCGACCGTGCTCGCGGCGGCGGTGGCCGCGGCCACCCGCACCATCCGGGTCGGTACGGGCGGTGTGATGCTGCCGAACCACCAACCCCTGGTCGTGGCCGAGCAGTTCGGGGTTCTGGAGTCCCTTTTCCCCGGCCGGATCGACATGGGGCTCGGCCGGTCGGTGGGGTTCACGGGCGGGGTGCGCAAGGCGCTCGGCCGGGCCAAGGAAGACGCCGACGACTTCGCCGGGCAGCTCGCCGAACTGCTCGCGTTCTTCCGGGGCACGTCCGCGACGGGGGTGCGCGCCCGCCCCTCGGACGGCATGACCGTCCCGCCGTTCGTGCTCGCCATGGGTGAGGGCGCCACGATCGCCGCCGAGGCCGGGCTCCCGATGGTGATCGGCGACCTCCGGAACCGCGAGAAGATGCTGCGCGGCATCGACCAGTACCGCGCCGCGTTCCGCCCGTCCGCGTGGGCGAGCGAGCCGTACGTCGTCGTCTCGGGCACGGTCGCTGTCGCCGCCACGACGGAGGCGGCCCGCCGGCTACTGATCCCGGAGGCGTGGTCGATGGCGTATTCCCGCACGCACGGCACGTTCCCGCCGCTGCCGCCCGCCGAGCGCGTGGAGGCGCTGACGATGACGTCGAAGGAGCGGGACTTCTACGAGTCCGGGCTGCGCGGCCACATCGCGGGCACCGAGGACGAGGTCGCGGACGAGCTGGAGACGCTGATCAAGGAGAGCGGCGCGCAGGAAGTGCTGGTCACGACCAGTACGTACGACCGGGAGGGCCTGCTCGAGTCGTTCCGCGGGCTCGCCCGGGTAGCCGGTCTCGGCGGCGCCTAGAATCGTGGGGTTTGCCCAGCACAGAGTCATGTCACCCGAGCCGCCGTACGGAGCCCGCGCCATGGACGACCCCCACGACCCGTTCGTCCGCGTCCGGGGTGCCCGCGAGCACAACCTCCGGGGCGTCGACGTGGACATCCCCCGCGACGTGCTCGCCGTCTTCACCGGGGTGTCCGGCTCGGGGAAGTCCTCGCTCGCGTTCGGGACGATCTACGCCGAGGCGCAGCGCCGCTACTTCGAGTCCGTGGCCCCGTACGCGCGTCGCCTCATCCATCAGGTGGGTGCGCCCAAGGTCGGGGAGATCACCGGGCTTCCGCCGGCCGTCTCGCTCCAGCAGCGGCGCTCCTCCCCCACGTCCCGGTCCTCCGTCGGCACGGTCACCACACTCTCCAACTCACTGCGGATGCTTTTCTCGCGGGCCGGCACCTACCCGCCGGGCGCGCAGCGGCTCGACTCGGACGCGTTCTCGCCGAACACGGCGGCCGGGGCGTGCCCCGAGTGCCATGGGCTCGGCCTGGTGCACCGCACGACGGAGGCACTGCTCGTACCCGATCCGGCGCTCTCGATCCGCGAGGGCGCGATCGCCGCGTGGCCGGGTGCCTGGCAGGGCAAGAACCTGCGGGACGTGCTCGACGCGCTCGGGTACGACGTCGACCGGCCCTGGCGTGACCTGCCGCAGGACGAACGGGACTGGATCCTGTTCACGGACGAGCAGCCGGTCGTCACGGTCCACCCGGTGCGGGACGCGGGCCGGATCCAACGCCCGTACCAGGGCACGTACATGAGCGCGAACCGGTATGTGCTGAAGACGTTCGCGGACTCCAAGAGCCAGACGCTGCGCACGAAAGCGGAGCGGTTTCTCGACAGCGCTCCGTGTCCGGTGTGCGGCGGGGCGCGGCTGCGGGCGGAGGCGCTGGCGGTCACGTTCGCCGGGCGGACGATCGCGGAGCTGGCGCATTTGCCGCTCGCCGATCTTGCGCAGCTGCTGGACGTGCCGGACGACGCGTCGGAGACCGCGCGGGTCCTGACAGCCGACCTCCGGGCCCGTATCGCCACCGTCACCGAGCTCGGCCTCGGCTACCTCGGCCTGGACCGGGCCACCCCCACGCTCTCCGCCGGAGAACTCCAACGTCTGCGTCTGGCAACGCAGTTGAGGTCCGGCCTGTTCGGCGTGGTCTACGTCCTCGACGAACCGTCGGCAGGTCTGCACCCGGCCGACACGGAGTCGCTGCTCACCGTCCTCGACCGGCTCAAGGCGTCCGGCAACTCGGTGTTCGTCGTCGAGCACCATCTCGACGTGATGCGCAAGGCGGACTGGCTGGTCGACGTGGGTCCGCTCGCCGGGGAGCACGGCGGGCGCGTGCTGCACAGCGGTCCGGTGGCGGATCTGGCGTCCGTGGCGGACTCGGCGACGGCGCGGTTCCTGTTCGGGCGCGAGCAGGCACCGGAACGTGCGGTCCGGGAGCCGCGGGGGTGGCTGAAGGTGGGACCGGTGACCCGGCACAACCTGCGTGATGTGTCGGCGGACGTGCCACTCGGCGCGTTCACTGCGGTCACGGGTGTCTCGGGGTCCGGGAAGTCCACGCTGATCGGCTCGGTCACGGAGGAGCTTGAGGGCGTGGGCCGCCTCGTGGTCGTCGACCAGAAGCCGATCGGGCGCACCCCGCGCTCCAACCTCGCCACGTACACCGGCCTCTTCGACGTCGTACGGAAGGTGTTCGCGGCGACCGGCGAGGCGAAGACACGTGGTTACGGGGTGGGGCGGTTCTCGTTCAACGTGGCCGGGGGCCGCTGCGAGACCTGCCAGGGCGAGGGGTTCGTCAGCGTCGAACTCCTCTTCCTGCCGAGTACGTACGCGCCGTGCCCGGACTGCGCGGGCGCGCGCTACAACCCTGAGACCCTGGAAGTGGGTTACCGGGGCCGGAACATCGCGGAAGTCCTCGATCTGACGGTGGAGGGTGCCGCCGCGTTCTTCGAGGAGGCGGGCGACGACGCGCCGGCCGTCGTCCGAAGTCTGCGCACCCTTCTGGATGTGGGGCTCGGGTATCTGCGTCTTGGCCAGCCCGCCACCGAGTTGTCCGGCGGCGAGGCCCAACGCATCAAGCTGGCAAGCGAGTTGCAGCGGCTACGGCGAGGCCACACCCTCTATCTGCTCGACGAGCCGACGACGGGTCTGCACCCGGCCGACACCGATGTGCTGATGCGGCAGTTGCACGGGCTGGTCGACGCGGGCAACTCCGTCGTCGTGGTCGAGCACGACATGATGGTCGTCGCGGGGGCGGACTGGGTGATCGATCTGGGGCCGGGTGGGGGTGACGCGGGCGGGCATGTCGTGGCTGCGGGGCCGCCGTCGGAGGTGGCTCGGGCTGCGGGTAGTCGTACTGGGCCATATCTCGCGGAGGCGCTGTCAGGTCAGACCCGGTGAGTGGGCCGGAAAACCTTGACGGGACCGGGGGTTGAGCACCACGTCCGGTCCCGTCCGCCCGCGCTGTGTCGCGGGACGTCTTTCATGCGGCTGCCTTACGGCGTCAGCCCCTGCTCACCTTCCGGGTCGCCCGCAGCCACTCCTTGTTCATGGCAGCGATGGACGGCAGCGGGATGCCCTTCGGGCAGGCCGTGGCGCACTCGCCGGTGAGGGTGCAGCCGCCGAAGCCCTCCGCGTCCATCTGCCCGACCATGTCGAGGACACGTGTCTCACGTTCGGGCGCGCCCTGCGGAAGCACGTTGAGGTGGTTGACCTTGGCCGAGGTGAACAGCATGGCCGAACCGTTCGGGCAGGCCGCCACACACGCTCCGCAGCCGATGCACTCGGCGTGCTCGAACGCGAAGTCCGCGTCGGGCTTGGGCACGGGGGTGGCGTGTGCCTCGGGCGCGGCGCCGGTCGGCGCGCTGATGTAGCCGCCGGCCTGGATGATGCGGTCGAAGGCGGTGCGGTCGACGACGAGGTCCTTGACCACGGGGAACGCGGAGGCGCGCCACGGCTCGATGTCGATCGTGTCGCCGTCCTTGAAGGACCGCATGTGGAGCTGGCAGGTCGTGGTGCGCTCGGGGCCGTGCGCATCGCCGTTGATGACGAGCGAGCAGGCTCCGCAGATGCCCTCGCGGCAGTCGTGGTCGAAGGCGACGGGGTCGTCGCCCTTGAGGATGAGCTCCTCGTTGAGCGTGTCGAGCATCTCCAGGAACGACATGTCCTGCGAGATGCCGTCCACGTCGTAGGTGGACATGGCGCCTTCGGCGTCGGCGTTCTTCTGGCGCCAGACGCGCAGGGTGAGCTTCATGCGTAGCTCCGCTGAGTGGGGTGGACGTACTCGAAGACGAGGTCTTCCTTGTGCAGGACGGGGGCGGCGCCGGTGCTTGTGCTGTGCTCACCCGGGGGGCGACCCCCGGACCCCCGGTATTCCCAGGCCGCCGCGTAGGCGAACTCGTCGTCGCGGCGGGCGGCCTCGCCGTCCGGGGTCTGCGACTCCTCGCGGAAGTGGCCGCCGCAGGACTCGGCGCGGTGCAGGGCGTCGAGGCACATGAGCTCGGCGAGCTCGAGGTAGTCGACGATGCGGTTGGCCTTCTCCAGCGACTGGTTGAACTCCTCGCCGGTGCCGGGCACCTTGATGCGGCTCCAGAACTCCTCGCGGATCTGCGGGATGTGGTCGAGTGCCTTGCGCAGGCCCTCGTCGGTGCGGGCCATGCCGCAGAACTCCCACATGAGTTCGCCGAGTTCGCGGTGGAAGGAGTCGGGGGTGCGGTCGCCGTCGACGGCGAGGAGACGAGCGAGGCGGTCGTCGGTCTCGGCGAGGACCTCGCGGACCACGGGGTGGTCGGCGGTCACCTCGTCGGGGTGCGGGTTGCGCGCCAGGTAGTCGTTGATCGTGGACGGCAGGACGAAGTAGCCGTCGGCGAGGCCCTGCATGAGCGCGGACGCGCCGAGGCGGTTGGCGCCGTGGTCGGAGAAGTTGGCCTCACCGATCGCGAACAGTCCGGGGATCGTGGTGGAGAGGTCGTAGTCGACCCACAGTCCGCCCATCGTGTAGTGCACGGCGGGGTAGATGCGCATGGGTGTCTCGTACGGGTTCTCCGCGGTGATCCGCGCGTACATGTCGAAGAGGTTGCCGTACTTCTCCTCGACGGCCTTCCTGCCCATACGGGCGATGGCGTCGGCGAAGTCCAGGTAGACGCCCTGGCCGCCGGGGCCCACTCCCCTGCCCTCGTCGCACACGTTCTTCGCGGCGCGGGAGGCGATGTCGCGGGGGACGAGGTTGCCGAAGGAGGGGTAGATGCGCTCCAGGTAGTAGTCGCGCTCGTCCTCGGGGATCTCGCCGGCGGGGCGGTTGTCGCCCTTGGCCTTGGGCACCCAGATCCGGCCGTCGTTGCGCAGCGACTCGCTCATCAGCGTCAGCTTCGACTGGTGGTCGCCGGTGCGCGGGATGCAGGTGGGGTGGATCTGTGTGAAGCACGGGTTGGCGAAGTAGGCGCCGCGCCGGTGGGCCCGCCAGACGGCGGTGGCGTTGCTGTTCATGGCGTTCGTCGACAGGTAGAAGACATTGCCGTAGCCGCCGGACGCGAGGACGACGGCGTCGGCGAAGTACGTGTCGATCTTGCCGGTGATGAGGTCGCGGGCGACGATGCCGCGGGCCTTGCCGTCGACGACGATGAGGTCGAGCATCTCGGTGCGGGCGTGCATCTCGATGTTGCCGGCGGCGATCTGCCGGGACAGTGCCTGGTAGGCGCCGAGGAGGAGCTGCTGGCCGGTCTGGCCGCGGGCGTAGAAGGTGCGGGACACCTGGACGCCGCCGAAGGAGCGAGTGTCGAGGAGGCCGCCGTACTCGCGGGCGAAGGGGACGCCCTGGGCGACGCACTGGTCGATGATCTCGACGGAGATCTGCGCGAGGCGGTGGACGTTCGACTCGCGCGCGCGGAAGTCGCCGCCCTTGACCGTGTCGTAGAAGAGGCGGTGCACGGAGTCGCCGTCGTTGCGGTAGTTCTTCGCCGCGTTGATGCCGCCCTGCGCGGCGATCGAGTGGGCGCGGCGCGGGGAGTCCTGGAAGCAGAACTGGACTACGTGGTAGCCCTGTTCGGCGAGCGTGGCGCCCGCGGAGCCGCCGGCGAGGCCGGTGCCGACCACGATGACGGTGTGCTTGCGCCGGTTGGCCGGGTTGACGAGCTTCGCCTCGAAGCGGCGGGTGTCCCAGCGCTCGTTGACGGGGCCCTCGGGGGCCTTGGTGTCGACGACCGGCTCTCCGGTCGTGTAGTGGGCGTAGGCGGTCATGGTCAGCTCACCACTCCGGTCATCACGCCCACGGGTACGGCGATGAAGCCGGCCGTGAGCAGCAGCGCGAGGACATGGGCGACGGTCTTCAGGACCCGGTCGCGGGTCGCGCTGCCCACGCCGAGGGTCTGGGCCGCGCTCCAGAAGCCGTGCCGGATGTGCAGGCCGAGCGCGAGCATGGCGACGATGTAGATCGTGTTGCCGTACCAGGTGGAGAAGGTGTCGACCACGTTCTGGTACGGGTGGCCGGGCTGGAAGCCGCCGGAGTGCACGGTGCCGGTCGTGAGGTCGAGGATGTGCCACACGATGAACAGCGCGAGGATGATCCCGCCCCAGCGCATCGTGCGTGTGGCGTAGCTCGAACGGGCCTTCTTGTGCACGTACTTGGCCGGTCGCGCCTTGATGTCGCGGCGGCTGAGCTGGTACGCGGACACGGCGTGCGCGACGACTGCGGCCACCAGGACGATACGGACGAGCCACAGTGTCCACTCGTAGTGCATGAACGGCTCGCCCACCGTGCGCAGCCAGTGCGCGTAGTGGTTGAACTCGCCGGCGCCGAAGAAGATCTTCAGGTTGCCGATCATGTGGACGACCAAGTAGAGCAGCATGATCAGTCCGCTGACGGCCATCACTGTCTTCTTGCCGACGGACGAGTCCCAGAGCGTGCGCGTCATGGACGGCCGTCGGTCCGTCCGTGGTGCCAGAGCCATGTCCCTCACGCTAGAGCGGGCGGACCCGATCGGTCCAAGACATGGTCCGGCTCATTTCCATAGGCTCTGACTATCGAGGGCTTACTGTGGGGTCATGCAGTTCCAGCAGCTCCAGTACTTCGTGGCGGTCGCCGAGACCCGGCACTTCACCCGGGCCGCCGAGCTCGTCCATGTCGCCCAGCCGTCGCTGTCCCAGCAGATCCGGTCCCTGGAACGGGAGTTGGGGGCGGATCTCTTCCAGCGGGCCCGGGGGAACATCACGCTCACCGACGCCGGTGAGGCGCTGCTGCCGCTCGCCCGGCGGATCCTCGCGGACGCGGACACTGCGCGGCAGGAGGTGCAGGAGCTGGTGCAGCTCAGGAGCGGGCGGGTGCGGCTGGGGGCGACGCCTTCCGTGTGCACCGGGCTGCTGCCCGGTGTGCTGCGCGACTTCCACGACCGGTATCCGGGGATCCGGCTGATGATCGAGGAGAGCGGGTCGCACGACCTGGTGCGTGAGCTGGCGCGGGGGGCGCTCGATCTGGCGCTGGTGGTGCTGCCTCTTCCGGCGCCGGCGCCCGCGCTGACGACGGTGGAGTTGCTACGGGAGGACCTGGTGGTCGTCTCGTCGCCGGACGCGCGGCGGCCCGGGCGGGGGCGGAGTGTGCGGATCGCCGATCTGGAGGGGGAGCGGATGGTGATGTTCCGGCACGGTTACGACTTGCGTGAGCTGACGGTGGCGGCGTGCCGGGCGGAGGGGTTCGAGCCTGATTTCGCGGTGGAGGGGGGCGAGATGGATGCGGTGCTTGGGTTTGTGCGGGCGGGGCTGGGGGTGGCGGTCGTGCCTGACATGGTGGCGCGGAGTGCGGGTAGTGACCTGCGGGTCACGCCGCTTGCCCGGCCTGGGTTGTCGCGGACCATTGCGCTGGCGCATCGGTCGGATGTGGCTCCGCCACGGGCTGCGCGGGAGTTGCAGCGGATGTTGTTGGGCGGGTGACTTGGTTTGTGCGGGGGAAATGGGTGGGCGTTTTTGCGCAGTTCCCCGCGCCCCTCAGGGGGGGTGGGGTTGGGTGCGGGTGGGTCGTGGCTGGGGCTTTTTTGCGCAGTTCCCCGCGCCCCTCAGGGGTGGGGTCGGGTGCAGGTGGGTCGTGGCTGGGGCTTTTTTGCGCAGTTCCCCGCGCCCCTGGAGGGGCGGGGTCGGGTGCGGGTGCGTTGTGGCTGGGGCTTTTTTGCGCAGTTCCCCGCGCCCCTGGAGGGGCGGGGGCTGGGGCTGGGGGTGTTGTTTCCGTGCGCATCTGGGGGGGGTGGGGGCCAGGCGCGTCGTTGCCTGTGCTCCTGGAGGCGTGCGGGTTCGCCGGGGCGGCTTCGTCGGGGAAATGCCGGCCGTAGGGCGTGCATTTCAGGGGCGCGGGGAACTGCGCGACCAGCCACGACGAAGCCGCACCCCGGCGATCAACCCGTGGCGTCCGCCAGTGCAAGCTCGTGGAGGCGGTCCGGGGGGCCCGGGCGGGCGTAGTACCAGCCCTGCGCCGTGTCGCAGCCCAGGTCACGGAGCTGCTCCGCCTGCGCTCCCGTTTCCACGCCCTCTACGGTGACCGCGAGGTCAAGGCTGTGGGCCAGGCCCACGATTCCCTCGACGATCTTCAGGTCCACCGGATCCGCCGGAAACCGCTGCATTCCCTGCGTGAACGAGCGGTCCAGCTTGAGCACGCTCACCGGCAGCCGCCGCAAGTTCGCCAGGTTCGAGTAACCCGTTCCGAAGTCGTCGAGCGCTATGTCCACACCCATCTCGGCAAGCCGCCGCAGCGGCTTCAGGAGATCATCGTCCGCACCGATCAGCGCGGACTCGGTGACCTCCAGACACAGGGCCCCCGGTTCGAGCCCGAGCCGCTCCAGGATGTCCACCGTGTCCGAGACGAGACCGGGGTGCGTGAGCTGGCACGGCGACAGGTTCACGTTGACCCGTAGGGGCCCCGCGTCAGCGGTCCGCGCCTGCCACGTGCGTGCCTGACGTACGGACTCCTCCAGGACCCAGCGCCCGAGCGGCACGATGAGCCCCGTGTGTTCGGCGAGCGAGATGAACTGGTCCGGCCCGAGCACACCATGCTGCGGATGCAGCCACCGTACGAGCGCCTCGGCGCCGCGCACGCTGCCGTCGCCGAGGTGCACGAGCGGCTGGTACTCGATGAAGAACTCACCGCGTTCGAGGGCCGCGGGCAGCGCGGTCGTGAGGCCGTGGCGGGTGATGGCGCGCGCGTCGGCCTCGGGGTCGGCGAGCTCGAACCGGTTGCCGCCGGCCGACTTGGCCCGGTACATGGTGATGTCGGCGCTGCGCAGCACCTCCGCCGGGCTGCGCTCCCCCGCCGCCGGGCCCTCGACGATGCCGATGGAGCCGCGCACGGTCAGCTCACGCCCGTCGATGCGGATGGGCGCGGCGAGCGCGTGCATGATGCGCCCGGCCAGGTCGTCGACCTCGACCGCAGTGTCGGAGCCGGTGGTCAGGGCGACGAACTCGTCGCCGCCGAGCCGGGCCACCATCTCGCCGGGGGCGGTGGCGCAGCCCTGGAGCCGGTCGGCGACCTCTACGAGGAGTCGGTCGCCCGCCGCGTGGCCGAGGCTGTCGTTGATGGTCTTGAAGCCGTCGAGGTCCAGGTAGCACAGGCCGAAGCGCATACCGTCGCCGGCCGCGAGCGCCTTCTCCAGGCGCTCGAAGAACAGGGTCCGGTTCGGGAGCCCGGTGAGCGCGTCGTGGGTGGCCTCGTAACGGAGCCGCAGGTTCAGCAGGCGGCGCTCGGTGGTGTCCTCCATGAGCGCGAGCTGGTACTGCGGCACACCGTCGGCGTCGCGCAGGAGGGAGACGGTGAGGTTGGTCCACAGGGCGGTGCCGTCGGGCCGGCAGAACGCCTTCTCGACGCGGTAGTGCTCGCGCTCGCCGCGCACCAGCTCCTCGTAGAGCCGCCAGACGTGCGGGGCGTCGTCGGGGTGCGTCCACTCGACGACGTTGCGCCCGCGCAGGAAGCCCTCGGCGCCGCCGAACATGCGCACCAGCGCGTCGTTGGCCTCCAGGACGGTGCCGTCCAGGTCGGCTATGCCGATTCCGATGGCCGCGCCCTGGAACACCGCCCGGAACCGCGCCTCGCTGGCGTGCAGCGCCTCGGCGACCGCGTTGCGCGCGCTCAGGGCGGCGCGCGAGATGGCCTCCTGCTCGGCGAGCGTCCGCTCGCGCAGGGCCTGGGCGAAGCCGGCCGCGACGGCGTGCTGGAGCCGGGCGCAGCGGGAGCGCAGCTCCTCCTCGCGCCGGTCCTCGTCGTCACGGCAGTACAGGACGAGGTACGCGTCGACGACGTCGAGCGTGCGGCTGAGAGCCTCGGGGTCCGTGCAGTGCACGCCGATCAGGGCCGCGCCCACCGACTGGGCCGCGGGCGCGTCCAGGGTCCGCTTGCCGAGGGCGTCCCTCAACCTCCGTGCCAGCGGCAGGAGTTCGGTCTCGAACTCGGCCCGGGTGAGGGAGGTCGCCGTCACCGGGAAGATCGCCCGGCTCCAGATGGTGGCGAATCTGCGCAGTCTGTCCTCGGGCCCGTCCGGCTCGCCGCTCATGCTTTGCGCCCTACGCCGGCGTACCCGGAAAAGGCGTACGGATCCTCGTCCGCGGGCGCGTTCTCCGGGCGCCAGTCGGCCATCTGAACGAGTCCGGGTTCGGCCATCTCGTATCCCTCGAAGAACCGCGCGATCTCGTCGCGGGAGCGCATGATCAGCGGATTGCGGATGTTCTTGTAGACGTCGACGGCTCCGGCGGCCTGTTCGGCGGGGAGCGGGATGCCCTCGTACGCGGCGTGCGTGACGATCAGGAGGCTGCCGGGCGCGAGCGCGTCGCGCAGCTGGGCGACGGCGCTCTGCGGGTCGTCGGCGTCCTCGATGAAGTGCAGGACGGCGATGAGGAGCAGCGCCACCGGCCTGTCCAGGTCGAGGAGTTCACCGACCTCGGGGGCCGCGAGGATTTCCCGGGGCTTGCGCAGGTCGGCGGCGAGGACCGCCGTGCCTTCGTTGCCTTCGAGGACCGCGCGGCTGTGGGCGACGGCGACCGGGTCGTGGTCGACGTAGACGACGCGTGCCTCGGGGTCGGCTCCCTGGGCCACTTCGTGGACGTTCCCGAAGGTGGGTATCCCGGAGCCGATGTCGAGGAACTGGGTTATGCCTTCATCGACGGCATGGCGCACCGCGCGGCGCATGAAGGCACGATTCGCCTGCATGATCTTCGGGAGTCCCGGCATGAACTCCATCGCCTTGCGCGCGGCCTCCCGGTCCACCTCGAAGTTGTGCGAACCGCCCAGGTAGTAGTCGTAGATCCGGGACACGCTCGGCACCGAGATGTCAATGCCCTGAGGGGCCCAGGCGGGTCGCTCCATCAAAGTCTCCAAGGCGTAGGCGTGCCGGTGTTCGAGCTGAGGCTACTGATCGCCCGCCAAAGGAGCGAGCCAAAACGGAAATTGACCGTCCGTTCTCGGTCACTGCCTCCGGCAAGTGCCGAATGGCAATGATCCGAAATCACCCCGAAAGCCTCTCTCTCGACAACGGAAAAGAACCGTTCCGTTCCACTCCGCGACAACTGCGCGGGGAAACGAACCGGCCTTTCACCAAATCCCCTCGCGAACTCTACGGGGATCATTCGGCGCGGGGAACCTTGTCGCCGTCAGTCATCGATCAACTCCCGCCGCCTGACAGGGCGTCAGCGCTCCGCGACGCGCGTGCGCTCCGGCGGCCGCCGGCAAACCTCACACGCCTCATGTCCCCCGATCGGATCAATCCGTGGTGAGCGGGGAGTGGTGGCGGACGGCGTCGCCCATGATCTTCGTCGTGTACGGATCCTTAGGGGCCAGGTCGACCCTGGCCGTACGGGTGGTGACGGTGTTCGCGCTGGCCTGGCTGGCGGGTTCGCCCGCGGCCGGGGCCGCTGCGGCCACCCTCACCCTCACCCCGCTCGACGCCTGCGCGTACGCCTCGATCGGGCCGGACGGCGTGGGCGGCGTGGCCGTCGCCGGTGACGGCGATTGCAGCGCGGGCCCCACGACGCCCCCGCCGAAAAAGCCCACACCCGCACCGGCACCGCCGCCGGCGCCCAAACCCCCGCCACCACCGCCTCCGCCTCCACCGCCTCCGCCTCCACCACCCCCTCCTCCCCCGCCACCACCTCCGCCGCCGCCCCCGCCTCCGCCGCCTCCGGTGAAGGCGCCACCGCCACCTCCCGCACCCAAGCCCAAGCCCAAGCCGAAACCGAAGCCGTCCCCCTCGCCCAAACCCTCACCGAAGGCGGTGAGTTACCCCGTGTACCGGCCCACGGTGCACCGGGCTCCGCCCAGCAGCGGCCCTTCCCTCGTCTCGCTCACCCTGCTCATCACCGCGCCCGCGGTGCTCGCCGTCGCCGCTCTGCGCCCGCGCTGATCAACAGGAGTTCACTTGTCGGAATGGCTTGTTCTCACCCTCGCGATGGTGGCCGCCTGCGCGGTCGTCCTCGCCGTGACCGTCCTGCAGCAGCGCCGGATCGGTGACGACGACGACCCGAGCGAGACGCCCGACGTCATCGAGTACATGACGATGATGATCGGCGTGGTGTACGCGATCGTCCTCGGTCTCGCCATCGCCGGTGTGTGGGAGGCCCGCAGCGCGGCCCAGGACCATGTGCGCAACGAGGCGCAGGCCCTGCACGAGGTCCATGAGCGCGTCCGCGTGTATCCCCCGGCGGTCAGGGACCGTATCCGCGCGGATGTCGATACCTATGTCAGCCATGTCGTCACCACCGAGTGGCGCACGATGCGGAACGACGGTCATCTCACCGCCGAGGGCACCCGGTTGTTCGAGCAGGTGCGCCACGACGTCACGGACTATCAGCCGAAGACGGACTTCGAGGCGCAGGCTTATCAGCCACTGCTCGACCAGGTGACCGCCGCGGACGACGCGCGCAGCGCGCGCGCCGACTCCACCGGGGCCACCATGCCGGGCGTGGTGTGGTTCGGTCTGATCGCGGGGGCGCTCGTCACGATCGGCATGGTGTTCGCCCTGCAGATCCGCCGGACCGGCCGCGAACTGGTCCTCGCCGGGCTCTTCTCCGCGCTGATCGCGTTCCTGCTGTTCCTGGTGTGGGACCTGGACGCGCCGTACAGCCGCGGGGTCGCGGCCACCGTGGAACCGTTCCTCATGCTGTTCCCGCACGCCGCGGGGTGAGACCGGACGCCGCACCGACCCGTGGGCCGCGAAGGCCTGCGGGTCGGCGCGGCCCACCTGTCACCGCCACCCAGGAGTCACTACTGCCCTCCGAGCGCGAGCCCCTTCTCGGCCAGCGCCTCGCCCAGGACGCGCAGCGCCTTGGGCCCCACGCCGTGCAGCGCCTTCAGTTCACTCACGGGTACGTCCGCGAGCTGGGTGAGTTCCGTGTATCTGGCCGCGTTCAGGGCGCGCGTCGCCGGCGCGCCGATCCCGCGCGGAAGCCCGTTTCCCGTGCTCTCGTCCGCCATCACTGCCTGCCTCTCCCGACCGGCGCCGCGCAGGCTGCGCCCGCCGCGCCCCCGGCGCACCCTGGTGCCATGACTGCCTGGCACACGCCTATCGTCGTACACCCTCTCGCGCCCGAGGGCGGGCGGCACGTCACCGTGCGGGGGCAGGCCGTCGGGCTCGCGCACAGCGATCAGGACCTGGTCCGGCTGCTCCGTTCCGCCGGGCTCGGGGAGGCCGACACGACGCTCGACGATCCCCATCTGGTGGAGTGGCGCGGAGAGGGACCGCACGTCTGGCGCACGACGGGGCCCGACGAACCGTAGCCGCGCCGCCCCGTCGCCCGACCGGCCCACACGGTTGCCCCGTTCGCACTACAGGGATCGCGGCCATCCGGGTCCATACCTAGCGTTTCCGCCATCGAGGTGCATTTCCGACACGAGCGGAACACGTCCGCCGTTGCCCCTCGGGACCCGGAGGACTCGCCCATGCACGCGATACGCGTCGCTTCCGCCGCCGTGCTCGCCCTCACCGCGCTGACCCTCGCCGCCCCCGCCGCCTCGGCCTACTCGGCAGGCGACCACCGGGAGTTCGAGGTCAGCGTCTCGCCCATGACGATCGCGGCGGGCGGCGAGGTCACCCTCCGCGCGAGCGGCTGCCGGACCGACACGACCGTGTCCTCCGGGATCTTCGACACCACGGTGATCCGCCGGGGCTCCGGTTCGGTCAGGGTCACCGTCGACTGGGACGCCAAGCCTGCCGCGATGTACACGGTGACGTTCGCCTGCAAGGACGGCCCGACGAAGACCGTCGACCTGACCATCGCGGGTGGCCGCCCGGACCACGAGAGTGAGCGCCCCCTCGCCCCCACCCAGCACGGGGTCCACGCAGGTGTGGGCGGCAGCGTCGGCGGCTTCGACCTGCATCAGATCGGTCTCGGCGCGGCACTCATCACGGGCGCCCTGGGCACCGCGTACTACTGGACGCGGCGGCGCTCCGGCGACCACAACTCGTAGAGGAACCACAGCCGGTGTCCCGAAGGGGGCGGGACACCGGCTCGACGTGTCGACGAACCTCAGAACTTGTTCTCGGCCCGGCGGCGCAGCCCGAACACCCCGCCGCCGACGACTGCGGCCCCGACCATGCCGCCGCCGATCGCCATGTCGGCCTTGCCGGCACCCGTGCCGGTGCTGCCGCCGGGACCGCCGCGGACACCGCCGCGGATGACGGTGAAGGCGGCCGGCCGGGTGAGCGTCGGGCCCTCACCGCAGTGGACCGTGTCGTTCGAGCCGGGCTCGGCGTCGCGGTTGATGATCGGTCTCGCGACCGACGTGTCGCCGCTCGCGCGCCGCAGCGGCGTCGTCGGGAACGCCCGCGAGGAGACTGTGCTGCCGCGCGTCCGGCAGGACGTGCCGTCGACGGTCACGGTGAGCTGTCCGCCCCGCGCGATGACGCTCGGCATCGCCACGATGTTGCTGGAGTCGGACCAGGCGGACGCGGCCGGGGCGGCCAGCCCCACTGCGGCGGCCGCGGCCGCGGAGACCGCCGGGGCACGGGTGGTACGCATTGTGTTCCTCCGCGGGAGGCGCCCGGGGAGCCTTCCCCGGGGCAGTCGGCGAGAGCACCTCCCAGACAGA
The DNA here is from genome assembly GCF_040645335.1 of Streptomyces sp. NPDC046821. Taxonomy (NCBI): domain Bacteria; kingdom Bacillati; phylum Actinomycetota; class Actinomycetes; order Kitasatosporales; family Streptomycetaceae; genus Streptomyces; species Streptomyces sp. NPDC046821. Next base: position 35,349 of record NZ_JBEYYB010000001.1, read on the forward strand.
CCCTCAGATGCCCTGCAAAGGGCCGCATTTCGGGAATCGGCCGTCCTGGTGAGCGGACACGCCGGCCGAATTCACAGAAACCGATATTGCCGCAGGTCATGGACTGTCAAAAATCTGTCGGCCCGACAGACTCATATGGCGCACGGCGTTCCGGGCCGCCACCCGTTCGCGCCCGCTCTGTGGCCCCTCGCGTGCGCCGCGCTTAGCGTTTTCGTAAGCGCACATGACCGTAAGCGCACATGACGCGGTCTCGCCGCCGGGCCGAGAGGGGTGAACGAATTGTCAGCGTCCCAGTCGGGCGACGAGGAGGGGCAGCCGAAGAAGCGCGCGCCGTGGGGGGTGATAGCGCTGGTTCTGCTCACCGGTCTCGCGCTGATCCGTAATGGATCGGGGGAATTCGACATCGGTCCCCCGCAGCCGGCGTCCGCCGCTGCGGCCGACGCGCGGGGCTCCGGCAAGTCGGCGCCGGCGCCGCTCCCGTTCTCCGTGCCGGACCGAGTGCGGATCCCGGCGCTCCAGGTGAATGCCCCGGTCACGCCGGTCGGGATCGACCCGGAGGGCTGGGTGGACGCCCCGCCGCCCGAGGACCCGAATCTGTCGGGCTGGTTCACGGGTGCCGTGACGCCGGGCGAGAAGGGCACCGCGGTCATCGTCGGCCATGTCGACAACAAGCAGGGGCCCGCCGTGTTCTACGGACTGGGCGCGCTCAAGAAGGGAAATCGCGTCCAGGTCCTGCGCAAGGACCAGAAGACCGCCGTTTTCGAGATCTACGGCATCGAAGTCTTCGAAAAGGCGAATTTCCCGGGGACTCGCGTCTACGGCAGCACGGGTGCTCCCGAACTCCGGGTCATCACGTGCGGCGGCGGATTCTCCAAGCAGAACGGCTACGACGGGAATGTCGTCGTCTTCGCCCGCCTGGTCGAGGTGCGCTGACCCGGCGGGCGAATTCCGGTTCAGGCTCCCCGCCGGCGCGGCACCGTGAGGCGGTAGCCCTCGTCGAGGAGTTCGGGCAGATAGGTACGCAGGGCGGCGACCGACTGGGAGCGGTTGCCGCCCGCGTCATGACTGAGGACCACGACTCCGGGGGCCGCCCCGTCCATGACCCGCCGGACGATCTTGCGGGTCCCGGGCTCCGTCCAGTCGAGGGTGTCGACGGTCCACGCGAGGGGTTCCATGCCGAGGTCGGCGCCGACCCGGAACACATTGCGGTTCCAGGCCCCGTAAGGCGCGCGGAACCAGGCGGGCGGTTCGCCGATCGAGTCGTCGATGATCTCGTAGGTCCGCTCGATCTCGGAGCGGATCGCCTTGCGTGACATCTGGGTGAGCAGCGGGTGGGTCCAGGTGTGGTTGCCGATGACGTGACCGTCGTCGGCCATCTCGCGCAGCAGGTCCTTGTTCCACTCGACCTGCTCCCCGCAGACGAAGAACATGGCGCGCACGTCGTGCTTGCGCAAGGTGCTCAGGATGCCCGGGGTGTATTCGGGGTCGGGCCCGTCGTCGAAGGTGAGCACCATGCTCTTCTCGCCGGTGTCCATGTGGAGGATCGGCTCGTGGCGCACGGGCAGTTTGCCGGTCGTCCCCTGCGGTGCGTCGTCCCCGGCGATGGGCGCCAGGCGGTACATGGACGGCCGCACGGCCCTGGCCGCCTGGGGTCCCGCGGCCGGGCGGGCGCTCGGGGAGGCCGGCCGGCCGGGGGCGCCTGCCCGGCCGGTGCAGCCCGCGACCGCCGCCAGGCCAAGGAGCGCGGCACCGCGGAACACCGCCCTCCGCCCCGGACAACTCTCATCTGGTTTCATGACTTAATGCCTCGCACGGCGACCGTCGCGGGCCGCACTCCAACACCGCCTCGCCCGCCGAAAGCACCCGATGGGACCAGTAACACGCCGGGCTTCGGACGTGTCACCCCCTCGGTCGTCTCCCCGGCGGCTACGGAAGCCCCGGCACTCCGTTAGCCTCACGGCTGTGACCGAACACCAGCCCCACCAGTTCGAACGCGGCACGGACGGCCCGAAGGTGATCGTGGTCGGCGTGGACGGCTCCGAGTCGTCGCTGCGCGCCGCGGCCTACGCCGGTGGGCTCGCGCGGCGTCAGCGCGCGCTCCTGGCCGTCGTCTACGTCCAGCCCGTCATGGCGACCGGCGCCGCGCTCGGTGTCCCCGTGGCCCACACGACGGACGAGATCGCCGAGGGGCTGATCGCCGACATCAGGGCGGCGACTGAGCGGGTGAAGGGCATATTCGAAGTGCGCTGGGAGTTCCACACGTTCCGCGGTGATCCCTTCAACGGTCTGGTCACGGCCGCCGACGAGCTGAAGGCGGACGCCGTGGTCGTCGGCGCCTCCGAGCAGGCCGGGCACCGGATCGTCGGCTCGGTCGCGATCCGCCTGGTCAAGGCCGGTCGCTGGCCGGTCACCGTCGTCCCGTAACCGGCGCATTCTCCCCCGAAAGCGCACACTTGTGTGAGGCGTGCCGTCTTCCGCAGCCGCCGGGGCTGGGCCATCATGATCGCCCGTCAGCCAGTGCCGTCCGCGAAGAGGTGGAGCCCATGGCCGGTCCGAGAAGACTCCGTGCGGGGCAGGGCGTACTGCGCCGCAAGCCCATCGAGCACATCGAGGAGCCGGAGGGCGGGGCGTCGCAGCAGCTGACCCGAACCCTCGGCCTGTGGCAGCTGACCGCGATCGGTGTCGGCGGCATCATCGGCGCCGGCATCTTCACGCTCGCGGGCACGGTCGCCAACGAAAAGGCCGGCCCCGCGGTCCTGGTCTCGTTCCTCATCGCGGGCATCGCGAGCGCCTGCGCCGCCCTGTCCTACGCGGAGTTCGCCGGCCTGATCCCGAAGGCCGGTTCCGCCTACACGTACGGGTACGCCGTCCTGGGCGAGCTGGTCGGCTGGTTCATCGGCTGGGACCTGCTCCTGGAGTACACGGCGATCGTGGCGGTGGTCGCGATCGGCATCTCCGGCTACTTCGGGTTCCTGCTCGACGCGGTCGGCGTCCACCTGCCGAAGTGGATGCTGGGGGCGCCGGGGACGGGGGACGGGCACCGGGTCGACCTGTTCGCCGCGCTGCTGTGCATCCTCATCGCGTATCTGCTCACGCTCGGCATCAAGAACGCGGCGCGCTTCGAGACGATCGTGGTGGCGCTGAAGGTCGTCGTGGTGCTCGTCGTGATCGCGGTGGGCTTCTTCCACATCAACACCGGGCACTACACACCGTTCTTCCCGTTCGGGGTCAGCGGCGCGTTCACCGGCGCGGCCACCGTCTTCTTCGCGGTCTTCGGCTACGACGCGATGTCGACGGCCGCCGAGGAGTCGAAGGACGCGCAGCGCCACATGCCGAAGGCGATCATCTACTCGCTGGCGATCTCGATGGTCCTGTACGTCCTGGCCTGTCTCGTCCTGACGGGTATGCAGAGCTACAAGGACATCGACCCGGAGAGCGGCTTCTCGACGGCGTTCAAGTCGGTGGGCCTCAGCGGGCTCGCCGACGTGATCGCGGTCGGCGCGATCATCGGCATCCTCACCGTGATGTTCACGTTCATGCTGGGCGTCACGCGCGTGTGGTTCTCGATGAGCCGGGACGGGCTGCTGCCCAAGTGGTTCGCCAAGACCAGCGAGAGGCATCACGTGCCGACGCGCGTGACATGGATCGTCGGGTTCGGGTCGGCCGCCATCGCCGGGTTCGTGCCGATCGGCGCGGCGGCCGAGCTGACCAACATCGGCATCCTGCTGGCGTTCGTCGTGGTGTGCATCGCGGTGATCGTGCTGCGCTACCGGCAGCCCGACCTGCCGCGCACCTTCCGTACGCCCGCCATGCCGTTCGTGCCCGCGCTCGGGGTCGTGTTCTCGATCTGGCTGATCACGTTCCTGGAGTGGCAGACCTGGGTGCGGTTCGCCGTGTGGTTCGTCATCGGCCTCGGTATCTACTTCGGCTACTCGCGCAAGCACTCCGAGCTGGCGAAGACGGAGAGGTCGGAGCCGGGCCCGTCGAGCACGTCCTGAGCGTCACTCGGCCATCGTCAGGCCGTCCTCGGCCGCTCCCCTGCTGAGGACGACCTGGCGGATCCTGTCGCGGACGCCGGTCAGGTTCTCCCCCCGCTCGATGGCGCGGTTGACGTCGACGACACGTCCCGCGCGGACGTCGAACCACTGCGGGACGAACTCGGCCTTGCGCACTTGCCAGCGTCCGCCGGGCCGCGCGGGCGGGGCGAACGTGAAGCGGCCGATGCTGCTCTGGTTGCCGCGCGCGTCCTTCGCGCCTTCGTTGTTGAACATGTCGCCGGCGATCTGGTCGCCCATCCCGTAGATCACCCAGGTGCCGTTGACCTTCTGGTAGGCCTGCGGGACGTGGGCGTGTGTGCCGAGGATCAGGTCGATGTCGGGACGTCCGCCGGTGCGCGACGCGGTGAGCTGCTGGCCGAGGTCCAGCTGGTCCTCGTCGGGCTCGTCCTGCCACTCGGTGCCCCAGTGCAGGGAGACGACGACCACGTCAGCGCCCGCCTTCCGGGCGGCCCGCGCGTCCGCGAGGATCTTCTGGGGCTCCATCATGTCGACGGCCCACGGCCTGCCTTCGGGCAGCGGGAAGCCGTTGGTGTCGTAGGTGTAGGCGAGGTGGGCGACCTTCGCGCCGCCCGCTTGCAGCCGGCCGGGGCTGCGGTCCTCGGCGGCGGTGCGGGCCGAGCCGGCGTGGCGGATCCCGGCCTGGTCCAGGGCGCCGAGCGTGCGGTCGATGCCTGCGGCGCCGTCGTCGAGGGTGTGGTTGGAGGCGGTCGAGCAGGCGTCGTAGCCGGTGGCGCGCAGGCCTCGGGCGATCTCGGGCGGGGACTTGAAGGTCGGGTAGCCCGTGTAGTCGCCGTCGGCGCCGTAGACGGTCTCCATGTGGCAGATCGCCAGGTCCGCCTCGGAGACGACCGGCTTCACGCCGGAGAGCATCGGCGCGAAGTCGTAGCCCTTGCCGCCCGCGGCGGCGTGCGCCTGCTCGATGACCGACGTGTGGGGCAGTACGTCACCGGAGGCGACGAGCGTGAACGCGCGCGGGCCGCCGGGCGCGGACGAGGGGCCGAGGTGCGCGGGGCTGCTTCGCCCTGCGGGTGCGGAGCAAGCGGCGCCCGCCGCGACGAGTCCGGCGGCCAGGACCGCCGTACAGCGCCATGTGCGTCGTCTGTGGCGCGTGCTCCCCGTGTGCTGGGTCATCGAGGCTCCAGGATCCGGTGGATAAGGTGATTTTCGACATACGCATCCACGTACGGGCGCAGGGCCGAAGCAAGGATCGAGGCCGCCGCCGTCCCTGGAACGGCGTCACGTTCCGGCGCCGTCCGACCCGTTCACCGCACCGCTCGTCGAGCGCATCGACCGCCCGCCGCAGACCCCGGCGCGCCCTCTGGGCGAGCGCCGCGCGCTGCGCTGCCATACGGCCATGACGACCGCCACGAAGCCCGCCCCTCAGACCGAAGCCCCCGGCGCGACACCGGAACACGAGCTGATGGACCTCCAGCGCGAGCACGGCGGGCCGCTCCTCTCGTTCCTCCTGCGCCTGTGCGAAGGCGACCGGCAACGGGCAGAAGACCTGGTCCAGGAGACATTCGTGCGCGCCTGGCAGCATCCGGAAGCCCTGCGCGCCGACTACGCGTCCGTGCGCCCCTGGCTGTTCACCGTCGGCCGCAGACTCGCCATCGACGCCCGGCGCGCACGGCTCTCGCGACCCGCGGAGGTCGGCGACGCGGTCCTGGAGAGCGCGCGGGTCTGCGCCGACCACGCCGAGCGTTCGGCGGCGGCGCTCGACGTGCGGGAGGCGGTGGCGACGCTCAGTCCGGAGCACCAGGCGGTGCTTCTCCAGGTGTACTTCCGGGGCGCCTCGGTCGCCGAGGCGGCCGACGCTCTCGGCATCCCGCCGGGTACGGTGAAGTCCCGCGCGTACTACGCTCTACGCGCATTGCGCCGGGTGCTTCCGGGCTATGGGTCGAACACGTCCGGCCCGCGCTGAAACCGGACGGCGGGTCAAGCCTCCGTAAAGCGCCTTGCCCGGTGTCCCGGTCCTCGATTGAGTAATCGGCTGTCCTCCCCTGACGACTTCGGGGTGAGGGCCCGGGGGCCGGCTGAGCGCACGGACCGGAGGAAGGCAGGAAGGGATGACGCACGCGAGCAAGGAGGGCACGTCGGACGCCGGAGGCGGCGAACTGACGGTGCCGATGGCGTGGTTGTACGCCGAGTACATCGCCGATGAGCTGCTGCGCACCGGTGATCTGATGCCTCCCACGTCCTTCGAGTTCCGGGCCGGGCGCGACGCGCTCGCCCTGACGATCTTCCTGTCGGACACGGACGGCGAGCTGTCCGGCATCCGGGTCGTGTCCCAGCTGGAGACCTGGCTGTCGCTGACGGCCTACGACCAGCCGTGGCAGGACTGGGTGCGGGAGCACATGACGCGGCGGGCGGCGCTGGCCCGCGAGGAGAACACGCATTCGCCGGACCTCGAACTGGCGGAGGCCGCGTGGCGCTGGCTGGAGGAGACGGAGCTGCTGGCTCCGGACCTGGACGCGGTGCCGGGCGGCGGTCCGCTGCCCGACGAGGAGGGCGGGCCACAGGTGTGGACGCCGGCCTGGCAGCTGGGGCTGCCGCTGGGGCATCTGGCGATCCACCTGTTCTGACGCCCGCGCACGCGAGACCCGCACATTCGAGGGCCCGCACACGCGATTCCGGGTGGCCCGAGAGCGACGACGGCTACCCGATCCCGCCCCGCGAGGAGTGCACGCCCGCCCGGTACTTGGGGATCCGTACCGTGATCTTCATGCCCGCGCCGGTGCCCGTCTCGATGACGAGGCCGTAGTCGTCGCCGAACACCTGCCGCAGCCGCTCGTCCACGTTCGACAGGCCGATCCCGGCGGAGGCGCCGCCCTCGCCGCGCAGGACCGCGCGCAGCTCGTCCGGGTCCATGCCGACCCCGTCGTCCTCGATGACGACCTCCGCCTCCGCGCCCGCGTCCCGGGCGCCGATCGTGATGCGGCTGCGGGTGACTGCTCCCTCCAGGCCGTGCTTGACGGCGTTCTCGACGAGGGGCTGGAGGCACAGGAAGGGCAGCGCGACCGGCAGCACCTCGGGCGCGATCTGGAGCGTGACCGAGAGCCGGTCGCCGAACCGGGCGCGGACCAGGGCCAGGTACTGGTCGATGGAGTGCAGTTCGTCGGCGAGCGTGGTGAAGTCGCCGTGACGGCGGAACGAGTACCGGGTGAAGTCGGCGAATTCCAGGAGGAGTTCACGCGCCCGCTCGGGGTCGGTGCGGACGAACGAGGCGATGGCGGCCAGTGAGTTGAAGATGAAGTGCGGCGAGATCTGCGCGCGCAGCGCCTTGATCTCGGCCTCGATGAGCCGGGTGCGAGAGCGGTCGAGCTCGGCCAGCTCCAGCTGTACGGAGATCCAGCGGGCCACCTCGTCGGCGGCGCGGGCGAGAACCGCGGACTCGCGGGGCGCGTAGGCGACGAGGGCGCCGAGGACGCGTCCGTCGGTGACGATCGGGGCGGCAACCGCCCAGCGCAGCGGGCAGTCGACGGTCCCGCAGCCGCACGCGAACGCGGTGCTGCGCCCGGTGTCGAGCAGTCCTTCGAGGTGTTCCATGACGCGCTTGGCGTGCTGGTCCCCCGTGCCGTCCCAGGCGAGGACGGCGGAGCGGTTGGTGAGGCAGAGCGCGTCGGTGCCGAGCAACGTACGCAGCCGGCGGGCGGAGCGGCGCGCGGACTCCTCGGTGAGGCCGGCTCTGAGCGGGGGCGCCGCGAGGGAGGCGGTGTGCAGCGTGTCGAAGGTGGCCCGCTCCACGGGCGTACCGACGTCGCTGCGCCCGGAGGGGTGAGCGGTGCGGCGGCCGAGGACGAACCCGCCGGCGGCGAGGAGCGGGCACAGGGCGAGGAGGACGGCGGTGGCGGTCACGGCCGGCCTCCCGGTTCGCCCGTCACGGCCGGCCTCCCGGCTCGCCGGTCGGGGCTGTTTCTCTCGCGCTGAGCGACTCCGGCAGGTGCAGTCGCGTCATGGTGGCGCTGGTGTGCGGCGGTACGGAGTCCTGGGTGGCCAGCGATACGAGGATCATGGCGAGGAAGCCCACCGGCACCGACCACACAGCCGGCCAGGCGAGCAGCGTGTGCAGCCAGCCGTCGCGTGCGACACCGGCGACGGTCAGGGTGACGGCGGCGAAGGCCGAGCCGCCGCCGAGGAGCAGGCCCGCGCGGGCGCCGGGCGGGGTGAGCCGCCGCCACCAGATGCCGAGGACGAGCAGCGGGCAGAACGAGGACGCAGACACCGCGAACGCCATCCCGACCGCGTCCGCGACCGGCACCCCGCTGACCAGCAGCGCCCCACCGAGCGGGACGGTCATCGCGAGGAGCGTCGCGAGCCGGAAGTGCCGTACGCCGCGGGCCGGCAGGACGTCCTGGCTGAGGACGCCCGCGACGGCCATCGTCAGTCCGGAGGCGGTCGACAGGAACGCGGCGAACGCGCCGCCCGCGACCAGGGCTCCGAGCAGGTCGCCGCCGAGCCCGCCGACGGCCCGGCCAGGAAGGAGCAGGACGGCGGCGTCGGCGTCCTGGGTGGCGCTCAGTTCGGGCGCGTACAGGCTGCCGAGCCAGCCGTAGACCGGGGGCAGCAGATAGAAGAGGCCGATGAGGGCGAGGACGGCGATCGTGGTGCGGCGGGCGGCGCGGCCGTTCGGGCTGGTGTAGAAGCGGACGACGACGTGCGGCAGTCCCATGGTGCCGAGGAACGTGGCGACGATGAGGCCGTACGTGGCATAGAGCGGGTGGTCCGCGCGGCTGGTGGCGAGGGGCTGGCCGGAGCCCGCGCCGGACCAGGGCAGGCCTTCGGGGGCGGGCTGGGCGCTGCCGTCGCCGTGCCAGGCGAGGACCAGGAAGAAGGCCGGCACGAGCAGCGCGGTCAGCTTCAGCCAGTACTGGAACGCCTGGACGAAGGTGATGGAGCGCATCCCTCCGGCGGCGACGGCGAGCACGACCACGGCGGCGACGAGCGCTCCGCCGAACCAGCGCGGCGCGCCCGTGAGGATCTGCAACGTCAGCCCGGCGCCCTGGAGTTGGGGCACGAGATAGAGCCAGCCGGCGCCGACGACCAACATGCTGACGACTCTGCGGACGCTGCGGGACTCCAGGCGGCCCTCGGCGAAGTCGGGCAGCGTGTAGGCACCGGAGCGGCGCAGCGGGGCCGCGACGAACACGAGCAGGACGAGGTATCCGGCGGTGTAGCCGACGGGGTACCAGAGCATGTCGGGGCCGTGCACCAGCAGGAGCCCGGCGACGCCGAGGAAGGAGGCCGCGGAGAGGTATTCGCCGCTGATCGCGGCCGCGTTGAGGCCGGGGCCCACCGAGCGCGAGGCGACGTAGAAGTCGGAGGTGGTGCGGGAGATGCGCAGGCCGAAGCCGCCGATCAGGACCGTGGCCAGGACGACCACGGCCACGGCGGGAATCGCGTACGCCTCGTTCACGGCGCCGCGCGGCGGTCGCGGACGGCCCGCCCGTGGACGGCCCGTCCTTGGACGAGGCGGGCGAAGTCGCGTTCGTTGCGTTCGGCGCGGCGCACGTACCACCAGGCGATGAGGACGAACACCGGGTAGCAGCCGAAGCCGAGGACGAGCCAGACGACGGTGGGGTTGTGCAGGGCGTCGAAGAACAGCGGCAGGGTCACGACGGGCAGCGCCAGCACGGCGAACGCGGTGAGTCCGGCGCGCAGTTGGCTGCGCATGAGTGAGCGGACGTAGGCCGCGCCGAGTGTCGTCTGTTCGTCGATCTCCCACTGGGTGGGGTGGCCGGGCAGCCGGCGGGCCGCGCGCGGCTCACCGGTCACGACCTCGCGGCGGGGAGCGGGCTCTGCGCTGGCGGACACGGCGGGAGTGTAGGCAGGGGCGGGCGCCGAGCGGAAGGGGACCGACGGGTATCGGCCCAGGTCACACGGTTCCGGCCACGCGGCCATCGACGCGGGCTCGCGGCTCGCTCCGGTCACCCATACATCCGTCACGCGCCCGCGCGTCGCATCAACAGTTCCCGGACGCGGCTGGCGTGCCGGCGGCTCACCGCGAGTTCGGCCTCCCCTATCCGTACGCTCATGCCCCGCCGTCGAGCCGGAGTTCGTCGATGCGGTGCAGGGCGACGAGGTGGCTGCGGTGGATACGGACGAACCCGTGCGGCTGCCAGCGTTCCTCGAGTGTGGTCAGCGGGACGCGGACGAGGTGGCTGGCGTCCTCGGTGTGCAGGCGCGCGTAGTCGCCCTGGGCTTCCACGTACGTGATGTCGGCGACGGCCACGAGGCGGGTGACGCCGCCGAGTTCCACGGGGATGCGGTCAGCGGAGCGTTCCACGGCGGGCCGGGCGGCGGCGGCCTGTTCGGCGACGCGGCGCACCGCCTCCGCGAGGCGTTCCCTGCGGACGGGCTTGAGGACGTAGTCGACGGCCTTGAGGTCGAAGGCCTGCACGGCGAAGTCCTCGTGGGCGGTGACGAAGACGATCAGCGGGGGCTTGGCGAACCCGGCGAGGAGCCGCGCCACGTCGAGCCCGGTGAGCCCGGCCATCTGGATGTCGAGGAAGAGCACGTCGACGGCGTTGTCGTCGTCGGCCCCCGCGTCCAGGGCGCGTCCGATGCGGCGCAACGCCTCCGTCGCGTCGGTCGCCCCCTCGGCGGTGCGCACCCGTGGGTCGGCCCGCAGCAGGTAGAGCAGCTCGGCGAGCGCGGGTTCCTCGTCGTCGACGGCCAGTACGCGCAACATGCGGCGGAGTGTAGGTGCTTGATCCGCCGGCGCCAATGCCGCGGCGCCCGGCCCGGGGCGCTACTTGAGCAGCTTCGACATCCGCCGGTCCGCGAGCGGCTTGCCGCCCGTCTGGCACGTCGGGCAGTACTGGAGCGACGAGTCGTGGAACGACACCTCGCGGATGGTGTCCCCGCACACCGGGCACGCCTCCCCCGCTCTGCCGTGCACCCTCAGGCCGCTCTTCTTCTCGGCCTTGAGCCGCCCGGCCGCCACACCGCGCGACCGCTCGACGGCCTGGGTCAGCGTGTCGCGCAGCGCCTTGTAGAGCACGGACACGTCGTCGGTCGTGAGGCTCGACGCGAGCTTGAACGGGGACATCTTCGCGGCGTGCAGTATCTCGTCGCTGTACGCGTTGCCGATGCCCGCGATGAGGCTCTGGTCGCGCAGCGCCCCCTTGATCTGCCGCCGCTCGCCGTCCAGGAGGGCGGCGAAGCGCGGCTCGTCGAAGCCGTCGGCGAGGGGGTCGGGGCCGAGTCTGGCGATGCCCGGGACGTCGGCGGGGTCATGGACGACGTACACCGCGAGGCGTTTCTGGGTGCCCGCCTCGGTGAGGTCGAAGCCCTCGCCGTCCTCCAGGGCGACGCGCAGGGCGAGCGGGCCCTTGCCGGGGCGGGGCGCGCCGTCGGGGAGCCGGTCCTTCCAGTGCAGCCAGCCGGCGCGCGCGAGGTGCGTGACTAGATGCAGTCCGCCGGCGTCGAGGTCGAGGAACTTGCCGTGCCGGGTGACGGCCGTGACGGTGCGGCCCTCCAGGGCGGCGGGCGCCGGGTCGTACGTCTTGAGGACGCTGACGGCGACGGGCAGGACGCGCACGATCTCGTGCCCCACCAGATGCTCGGTGAGGAAGTCCGTCAGCGCTTCGACCTCGGGAAGTTCCGGCATACGTCCAGAGTGCCACCGGGTACCGACAGCGCCACGCGGGCCGACGTTCGGGCCGGGTCACCTCCGCGCCGGGGCGGCCGGGTGCCGGGCCGGTACGACGAACTCGCACCACACCGACTTCCCGCTCCCCCGCGCGTCCACGCCCCACACGTCCGTGAGCAGGTCGACGAGGAGCAGGCCGCGTCCCGAGACGCCGTCCTCGCCCGCCTCGCGCCGGCGGGGCAGGGCGCTGGAGGTGTCCTCGACGTCGATCCGCAGTCGGCGGTCGGTCGCGGTGATCACGCGGAGGGTGACGACGGCCGGGCCGTCGGTGTGCATCAGCGCGTTGGTGATCATCTCGTCGGCGACGAGTTCGATCTCGTCCGCGCGTTCACCCGCGCCCCAGGCCCGGACGGCGGCCCTGATCATGTGCCGGGCCTCGGTCAGCGCCTCCGGGTCGTTCGGCGCGACGTGCTGCTGGAGGCGCCCGCCCGAGCGGGGGGCGCCGATACCGCGGCGGCGCAGCAGGAGCAGGGCGACGTCGTCGTCCCCGCCGCGTTCGTCGACGCTCTCGCACAGCCGGTCGGCGAGGTCGCCCAGGTCGTGCGGGCCGGTGCCGACGAGATCGGTGAGCGCACGCAGTCCGTCGTCGAGGTCGGTGCCGGGCTGTTCGACGAGGCCGTCGGTGCACAGGAGCAGGGCCTGACCGGGGTCGAGCTCCACCGTTCCGACGGGGTACTGGAGCCGGCCGAACTCGGCGGACAGGCCGAGCGGAAGGCCGCCCTCGACGGGCAGCCTGATGCAGGTGCCGTCGGCGAGCCGGAGGAGCGGGTCCAGGTGGCCCGCCCGGACGAGCTGCACGACGCCGGTCGACAGGTCGGCCTCGGCGTACAGGCAGGTCGCGAAGCGTTCGGTGTCGAGTTCGTGGAGGAAGACGGAGGCGCGGGCCATGACGGTCGGTGGCGTGTGGCCCTCGGCGGCGTACGCGCGCAGCACGATGCGGAGCTGGCCCATGACGGCGGCGGCGTGGGTGTCGTGTCCTTGTACGTCGCCGATGACGGCGCCGACGCGGCCGCCGGGCAGCGGGATCACGTCGTACCAGTCGCCGCCGATGTCGCGGCCGAGGGATGCGGAGCGGTAGCGGACGGCGATGTCGGCGCCGGACACGGCGGGGATGGAGCGGGGCAGCATCGCCTGCTGGAGTCCTTGGGCGAGGTCCTTCTCCTGCTCGTAGAACATCGCGCGCTGGAGGCTCTGGGCGATGCTGCTGCCGAGGGCGACGAGGACGTTCCGCTCGTCCTCGGTGAAGCCCTGTTTGTCGTTGTAGAGGAGTGCGAGGGTGCCGATGGGGCGGGCCTGCGCGATGAGCGGCAGGTAGGCGGCGGACGTGACGCCGAGGCGGATGATCTGCGGATACAGCTTCGGGTAGTTCCGGGCGTACTCCTCGGGACTCTCGACGAAACGGGGTGTGAGGGTGCGCACGACCTCGCTCATGGGGAACGGGTCGTCTATGCGCGTCACTTTCGTGGCGGGCACGAAGCTGCCCTCGGGATCCTCGGCGACCAGGTGGATACGGCCCGCCCTGACGAGTCCCAGGATGAGGTTGGACGCGCCGAGGTGCTGGAGGCCGGCGCTCTCCTTGAGTACGTCGATGACGTCCTGGACTGTGCGGGCGTGGGCGAGGGCGACGGTGGTGCCTTGGACGACGCTGGTCTGGCGGCGGCGCAGCTCGTCCTGTTCGCGCCGGGCCGTGCTGTCGCTGAGTTCCTGGGTGGCGTCGCGGACGACTCCTACGACGCGGCGCGGGCGGCCGGTTTCGTCGCGCCGGATGTAGCCCTGGGTGTGGGTCCAGCGCATCCGCCCGTCGCGGCAGCGGATCCGGAAGTACGCGCCGTAGTTCTCGCTGCCGTCCTTGATGGCCGTCGCGACGATCCCGTCGAGGCGGGTGCCCTCGGTGGGCGGGATGCGCAGAGAGAGGGAGTCGGCGCGGCCGTCGTACTCGTCGGCGCGCAGGTCGAAGATCTCGTGGGCCTTGGGGTCCATGTGCATGGTGCCGGTGCCGAGGTCCCAGTCGAAGCTGCCTATGCCGAGCTGGTCGCCGAACTCGGCCAGGACGCAGCACGGGGCGCTCCCTGCCGCTTTCCCGCAGTGGGAGCACTCACGCGACTCCCCACCCCCCGTGCCGGCTTCCATGGCAACACGCTATTCGCGTTGCGAATCGCGCGCATTCGGGGGACACCGCACCGGCCGGTCATCGGCCGGCAGTCGGCCTGAGCTGCGGCATTCGGGTGAACGCGGTGGCATACGTCCTGGTCGCTGAGCGCACCGTGTTCTCCCGCACCCGCCCCGTCACACGCGAACCCCGTCACGCTGACCCGTCATCCCGGAACCCCGTCACCCTGACCCGTCACCCCAGAACCCCGTCACACTGAATACGTGGACTGGTTCAGCTCGCCGGGGTACTGGCTCGGCCGCCTGATCTTCCAGCGCGGTCTGGCGGCGCTCTATCTCGTGGCCTTCACGGAGGCCGCGCTGCAGTTCCGGGCCCTCATCGGGGAACGCGGGATGCTCCCCGTACCGCGCTATATGGCGGGCGTGCCGTGGCGGATGGCGCCGACGCTGTTCCGGGCGCACTACTCGGACCGGTTCTTCGCGGTCTGCGCCTGGGGCGGGGCCGCGCTCTCGGCCGGGCTCGCCGCGGGCCTCGCGGACGTGGTGCCGCTGGGGGCGGCGATGGCGCTGTGGCTGGTGCCGTGGGTCCTCTATCTCTCGATCGTGAACGTGGGCCAGACCTGGTACGCGTTCGGCTGGGAGTCACTGCTCCTGGAGGTCGGCTTCCTCGCCGTGTTCCTGGGCAACGACCGGGTGGCGCCGCCGGTACTCGTCCTCTTCCTCCTGCGCTGGGTCCTGTTCCGTGTCGAGTTCGGCGCGGGGCTGATCAAGATGCGCGGGGACGCCTGCTGGCGCAAGCTCACGTGCCTGTACTACCACCACGAGACGCAGCCGATGCCGGGCCCGCTGAGCTGGTTCTTCCACCGGCTCCCGCGCCCCCTGCACCGGGTCGAGTGCGGGGCGAACCACGTCACCCAACTCCTCGTGCCCGTCCTCCTGTTCACCCCGCTGCCGGTCGCGTCGTTCGCCGCCTGCCTGATGATCCTCACCCAGCTCTGGCTGGTCCTGTCGGGCAATTTCGCCTGGCTGAACTGGCTGACGATCCTGCTCGCCGTCACGGCGGTGGACTTCTCCCGACTCCACACACCGCCCAGCACGTCGGCGGCCCCGCTCTGGTACGAGGTCATGGTCATCGCCCTCACCGCGTTCGTCCTGGTCCGCAGCTACCAGCCGGCGCGCAACCTGCTGTCCCGGCGCCAGTCCATGAACCGCACGTACGACCCGCTGCACCTGGTGAACGCGTACGGCGCCTTCGGCTCGGTCGGGCGCATCCGGCACGAGATCGTCGTGGAGGGGACGGCGGACGCGGTGCCGCACGAGGGCTCGCTGTGGCTGGCCTACGAGTTCAAGGGGAAGCCGGGCGCTCCCGGGCACTGGCCGCGCCAGTTCGCCCCGTACCATCTGCGGCTCGACTGGATGATGTGGTTCGCGGCGCTGTCCCCCTCGTACGCGGGATCCTGGTTCGGCGGTCTCGTCGAGCGGCTCCTGGCCGGGGACCGTGACACGCTGCGGCTGCTGCGCAGCAGCCCGTTCCCGCCCGACGCGCCCCCGCGCTACATCCGGGCCCGCCTCTACCGCTACCGCTTCACCACGTGGCGCGAGCTGCGGGCGACGGGCGAATGCTGGGACCGGACATACGTACGCGAGTTCCTGCGGCCGACCCGGCTGATCCCGTAGGCGCCTGATCAGAGACCGTAGACGCGGGTAGCCGTCCCGCCGAACACCGCCTCGCGCTCATCAGCGGCGAGCGAACCCGTCAACTCGCCTGCGGTTTCCATGACTTGCTCGTACGTCGCCGCGAGCGTGCATACCGGCCAGTCGGAGCCGAACATCACGCGGCCGGGGCCGAACGCGTCCAGGACCGTGTCGGAGTACGGCCGCAGTGCCCCCGGGGTCCAGGACGCCCAGTCCGCTTCCGTGACGAGGCCGGAGAGTTTGCAGACCGTGTTGGGGAGCGCGGCGAGCGCCCGCAAGGACCTGGCCCAGGGGTCGACGTCTCCCGAGGCCACGGGGGGTTTGCCGCAGTGGTCGAGGACGAAGGTGAGTCCGGGTAGGGCGGCGGCCGCGCCGACGCAGGCGGCGAGCTGATGGGGCAGGACCACGAGGTCGTAGACGAGGCCGGCGTCGGCGACGGCCGCGAGTCCCCGGAGGACGTCGGGGCGCAGCAGCCAGTCGGGGTCGGGCTCGCCCTGGACCTGGTGGCGGATGCCCTTCAGGTAGCGGCCGCCGGGCAGTGCCGCGAGCCGGGCCAGCGTGTCGGCGATGTCCGGGCGGGTGAGGTCGGTCCAGCCGACCACTCCGGCGACGAGGTCGTGGCCGTCCGCCAGGGCCAGGAATTCCGGCGTCTCCTCCGCGACCGTGACCGTCTGTACGAGAACGGTGGCCGTGACGCCTGTCTTGTGCGCGAGCGGTGTCAGGTCGTCGAGGCTGAAGTCCCGGCGGATCGGGGCCAGTTGCTCGCCGGTGATCCAGTCCTGGTCGCGTACGGACAGGTCCCAGACGTGGTGGTGGGCGTCGACGATCGCGGGCATCACAGCTCCCAGACGACGGGCAGGCCCGCGTCCGCGCCGTCGGCGGAGTAGTCGTGCACGACGTCGAGGAGTTCGGCCATGCGGGCCTGCCAGGCGATGTTCACCGGCAGTTTGTCCAGCTCGGCGAGCATCCGGGCGTAGTCCTCGCACTCCAGGACGTGGAACAGGTCGGTGCCACTGCGCCAGATCGTCCAGGAGGTGGCCCCGGCCGCGCGGATGGCCTCGGTCAGCTCGGCGGGGACCTCGCGGTGGGCGGCGTCGTACTCCTCGACGCGGTCGGCGCAGACCTTGGTGTGCAGGGCGATTCTCACGCGGTGTCCTCTCCGGGTACAGGCGCGTCGGCAGGCAGCAGGTCGGTGTCCCTCAGTTCTTGCCAGAAAGCCGGGGGCACGTGGGTGGCGAACTGGTTGGCGCAGTCCCGGACTTCTGCGGCCGTGCGGGTACCGACGAGGACGCTCGCCACCTCCGGGTGGGCGGCACAGAAGGCCAGGGCGGCGGCACGCAGCGTGATGCCGTGGCCTTCTGCGATCGCCTTGATGCGCAGCGCTCGCTGAAGCAACTCACCTGAAGCGGCTGTGTAGTTGTACGTCGATCCGGCGCGAGGGTCCGCCAGCAGGCCGGAGTTGAAGGCGCCGCCGACGACGACGGAAACGCCGTTTTTGACGGCGGCGGGCAGCAGCTCGGTCAGGGCGCTCTGGTCGAGCAGCGTGTACCGGCCCGCGCACAGCACCACGTCGACGTCCGTGTCACGGACGAAGCGAGTGAGCATCCCGGCCTGGTTCATCCCGGCGCCGATCGCGCGGACGACGCCCTCGGCGCGCAGGCGCTCCAGGGCCGGATAGCCCTCTCGGAACGCCTGCTCGCCGTGATCGTCCGGGTCGTGCAGATAGACGATGTCGACTCGGTCGAGGCCGAGCCTGGTCAGGCTGTCCTCCAGGGAGCGGCGTATCCCGTCCGCGCTGAAGTCCCACACACGGCGGTGCGTCGCGGGCACGGCGAACCCGTTGTCCAGGTCGTCTCCCCCACGCTCACCAGTCGGGACGAGCAGGCGTCCCGCCTTGGTGGAGAGCGTGTACGAGGAGGGGTCGCGGGAGGCGAGGGCCGCGCCGAGGCGCCGTTCGGACAGGCCGAGCCCGTAGTGCGGCGCGGTGTCGAAGTAGCGGATGCCCGCGTCCCAGGCGGCTTCCACGGCGGCGTACGCGTCCTCGTCGCTCACCTCGGTGAAGAGGTTGCCGATGGCGGCGGCGCCGAAGGACAGCGGGCTGACCTCCACGCCACTTCTGCCCAGGGTGTTCACTGGCCCGCCGGACGCAGGCGCAGCCCCTGCATTCCGCCGTCGACGGCGAGTGACGTGCCGGTCGTGGCGCCGGACAGGGGGCCCGCCAAGTAGGCGACCGCGCCCGCGACTTGGTCGGCTGTGACGAGGCGTCCGGTGGGCTGGCGGGCGGCGAGTGCGGCGCGTTCGGCGGCCGGGTCGGGGGCGGCGTCGAGGAGCCGGCCGATCCATGGGGTGTCGACGGTTCCGGGGTTGACGCAGTTGACGCGGATCCCTTCGCGGACGTGATCGGCGGCCATGGCGAGGGTCAGGGAGTACACGGCACCCTTCGACGCCGAGTAGAGGGCGCGCTGCGGGAGGCCGGCGGTCGCGGCGATGGAGCACGTGTTGACGACGGCCGCGAGGCCGGAGGCCCGGAGGTGGGGCAGGGCGGCGCGGGTGGTGCGGACGATGCCGAGGACGTTGACGTCGAGGACGTGGTGCCACTGGGCGTCGTCGTTGTCCTCGACGGTTCCTTGTGCGCCGATTCCGGCGTTGTTGACGAGGACGTCGAGCCCGCCGAGGTCGGCCGTGGCGGCGGCGACTGCGGCGCGGACCGAGGCATCGTCCGTGACGTCGGCCTTGTATCCACGCAGTGGTTTGTCGACGCTGCTCGGGTCGAGGTCGAGCACGGCGACGCTCGCGCCGCGGGCGGCGAGGAGTTCGGCGGTGGCGCGGCCGATGCCGGAGGCTCCGCCGGTGACGAGGGCCTTGAGCCCCGCGAAGTCCTGCACGTCGCTGGCGTCGGTCATGCCGCTGCACCCTTCTGGTCGGTGGCGCCCTGCCGGGCGAGGTCGGCGGCCCAGAACGAGCCGTCGGGGTAGGTGTACTCCGCGATGGACTCGGGCCGCATCGTGGCCGAGAAGCCGGGCATGGTGGGCGCCGCGTAGTGGCCGTCGCGGATCACGACGGGGTCGAGGAAGTGGCCGTGGAGATGGTCGACGTACTCGATGACGCGGTCCTCGGTGGTGCCCGCGAGGGCGACGTAGTCGAACATCGAGAGGTGCTGGACGAGTTCGCACAGGCCGACGCCGCCCGCGTGCGGGCAGACGGGGACGCCGTACTTGGCGGCGAGCAGCAGGATGGCGAGGTTCTCGTTCACGCCGCCGACGCGGGCCGCGTCGATCTGGAGGATGTCGATGGCGCCTGCCTGGAGGAGCTGCTTGAAGATGATGCGGTTCTGGACGTGTTCGCCGGTGGCGACCTTGACGGGGGCGACGGCCCGGCGGATCGCGGCGTGGCCGAGGACGTCGTCGGGACTGGTGGGCTCCTCTACCCAGTAGGGGTCGAACTCGGCGAGTGCGGTGGTCCATTCGACGGCCTCGTCGACGTTCCATCTCTGGTTGGCGTCGATGGCCATGCGGATGTCCGGGCCGATCACGGCGCGGGCGGTGCGGCAGCGGCGGATGTCGTCGGCGAGGTCGGCGCCGACCTTGAGCTTGATCTGGGTGAAGCCGTCGGCGACGGCCTGCCGGGCGAGCCGGCCGAGCTTCTCGTCGGAGTAGCCGAGCCAGCCGGGCGAGGTGGTGTAGCCGGGGAAGCCGCGCTCGCGCAGTGTGGCCGCGCGCTCGGCCGCGCCCTTGCGGCCCTCGGAGAGGAGCGTGAGGGCGTCGTCCGGGGTGAGCACGTCGGCGATGTAGCGGAAGTCGACCTGAGAGACGAGCCACTCGGGCGTCGCGTCGGCGAGGAACTGCCAGAGCGGCTTGCGGGCGCGCTTGGCCGCCAGGTCCCACGCGGCGTTGACGACGGCTCCGATCGCCATGTGCATCACGCCCTTCTCGGGACCGAGCCAGCGGAGCTGGCTGTCGCCGATCAGGTCGCGGTTCAACGTCCCTGGATCCGCGCAGAGTTCGTCGACCCCCCGGCCGACGACATGGTGGCGCAGGGAGTCGATCGCGGCGACCTGGACATCGTTGCCGCGGCCGATCGTGAACGTGAATCCGTGCCCCTCGATCCCGTCCTCGGCGTCGGTGCGCAGGACGACGTAGGCGGCGGAGTAGTCGGGGTCCGGGTTCATGGCGTCGGAGCCGTCCAGCTCCCTGGAGGTGGGGAACCGGATGTCATAGGTGTCGACCGCGGTGATTCGGGCGGCAGTGGGAGACACGGGTGGCCTTTCTTGCCGAAACGTCTCGCTGAGGCGGGGGTCAGTCCTGGGCGCGGCCGGTCGTCACACGGGCGATCATCAGGGCGAGCAGGATGATGCCGCCGTAGATGGCCTGGATCCAGAACGACGGAACCTGGGCGAGGGTGAGCAGGTTCTGGACGACGCCGAGCAGGAGTACGCCGGTGAGGGCGCCGAACATGGTGCCCTTGCCGCCGTCGAGGCTGATGCCGCCGATGACCGCCGCCGCGAACACGGTGAAGATCATGTTGTTGCCCTGGTTGGCGCTGATGGCGCCGACGTAGCCGGTCTGCATGATCCCGCCGACCGAGGCGAGGACTCCGGCGACGACGAACACCCCGAGCATCACGCGCTCGACGCGGATGCCGGCGGCGCGGGCCGCGTCGGGGTTGCCGCCGATCGCGTACAGGGCGCGTCCGACGCGGTGGTACTTGAGGACGAAGCCGGCCACGCCGAAGGCGATCGCGGCGAGCCACACCGACATCGGGACGCGCAGGAACGTGGTGGTCGCGAGGGAGAAGAACGCGTCGGGCATCCCGAACAGCGTCTTGCCCTTGGTAGCGCCGACGAGCAGGCCGCGCAGGACGATCAGCATCGCGAGGGTCACGATGAAGGCGTTGAGCTTGAACTTCACGACGAGGATGCCGTTGAAGGCGCCGATGACCGCGCCGACGGCGAGGATCGCGAGCAGGGCGAGGACGGTCGGGAACTCGGTGCCGAAGCCGGACTGGGCGGCGGGCAGGACGAGCAGGGCTCCGAGGGCGGGCGCGATGCCGACGACCGACTCCAGGGAGAGGTCGAACTTGCCCGTGATGAGGACCAGCGACTCGGCGAGCACGACCATCGCGAGCGCGGCGGACGCCCCGAGGATGGAGATGAGGTTGCGCTCGGTGAGGAACGAGTCGTTGAGGACCGCTCCGAGCACCATGAGCAGCAACAGGGCCGGTACGAGGGCGAGTTCACGGGCCCGGCGCAGCAGGACGTTCTTCGCGGGGCTCGCGCCGGTCAGGCGTACGGAGGTGGCGGGCGAGGCAGACGGGGCCTTGATGTCAGCCATGGTCCACTCCTTCGATGGAGGCGATCAGCTCGTGGTCGTGCCAGCCGGCCGCGTGCTCGGCGACGACCTTTCCGTGGAAGAGGACGAGGACCCGGTCGCAGCGGCGCAGGTCGTCGAGCTCGTCGGAGACGACGAGGACGGCGGTGCCGTCCTCGCGGGCGCTGTCCATGCGGGACAGCAGGGACTCCTTGGACTTCACGTCGACGCCCGCGGTGGGGTTGATGAGGACGAGGAGGCGGGGGTCGGAGGCAAGGGCGCGGGCCATGACGACCTTCTGGGCGTTGCCACCGGAGAGGTCGGACACGGGCTGCTCGGGGCCCTCGGCGTGAATGTCGAGGCGCTGGATCAGCTCGGCGGCGAAGCGGCGCTTGCGGTCGGTGGCGACGAAGCCGTACCGGCCGAGCCGTCCGAGGACGCTCATCGTGGCGTTGTCGCCGATGGTCATGCCCGATACGAGTCCCTGGTCGTGCCGGTCGCGGGGTACGCAGCCGACGCCGGCCGCGAGCGCGGCGCCCACATCACCGAACGGGAGCTTCTTGCCGTCCAGTTGAGCCGTTCCGGCGGTCGGGGTGTGCAGGCCCGCGAACGCCTCGGCGAGCTGAATCTTGCCGCTGCCGCTGGATCCTGCGAGCCCCACGACCTCGCCGCTGCGGACGGTCAGGTCGACGTCGTCGTACGCCTCCGAGGTGAGGCCGCGGGCGTCGAGGAGGACGGCGGCGTCGGGCTGGTGTTCCGCGGCGGCGCGGGCGGCGGCCCGCTCCTCGGCGATGACCTCGCCGGCCATCGCCTCCACCAGGGCGGCGCGCGGCAGTTCGGCGACGGGAGCCGTCGTGATCCAGCGGGCGTCGCGCAGCACGGTGACCGTCTGGCAGACCTCGTACACCTCCTGGAGGTGGTGCGAGATGAACAGGAACGTGACGCCGGATTCCTGGAGTGCGCGCATCCTGGTGAAGAGGCGTTCGATCTCGCGGTTGTCGAGCTGAGCGGTGGGCTCGTCCAAGACGATGAAGCGGGCGCCGCCGCTCAACGCCCGTGCGATCTCGACCATTTGGCGGTCCTCGACCTTGAGGTCCGCGGTGCGGGCGCCCGGGTCGACGTGGATGTCCCAGGTGTCGAGGACGCGCGCGGCCTCCTCCTGGAGAGTCCGCCAGGAGAAGAACCCGCGGCGGCTGCCGGGCTGCCGGTTGATGAACAGGTTCTCGGCGACGGTCAGTTCGGGGACGACGGTCGGCTTCTGGTAGACGCAGGCGACCTTGGCGCGCCACGCATCACGGTCGCCGAGCGGGGGCGCGGGCTCGCCGTCGAACAGGACGGTGCCCGCGTCCGGCGCCTGGAGTCCGGTGAGGACCGTCACCAGGGTCGACTTGCCCGCGCCGTTGCGGCCCACCAGGGCGTGGGATTCGCCGGGCAGGACGGTCAGCCGGCCGTCGCGCAGGGCGACCGTGGGTCCGTACCGCTTGGCGATGCCCGACGCCTCGACGAGGGGGGTGGTCACGGGTGTGCTCATTTGACCGTGTTTCCCCAGAGCTTCGGGTCGTCGACGTTGTCCTTGGTGACGAGCGGCGCGGGCAGCTGGTCCTCGAGGATGCCGCTCGGCAGCTTGACGATCTCGGAGTCGTGGTCGGTGGGACCGGGCTTGAACGTCTTCCCCTGCATAGCGGCCTTGATGTAGTACATGCCGTACTTGGCGTAGGCGTCGGCGGGCTGCGAGACGGTGGCGTCGATCTGGCCGGCGCGGATCGCGGCGAACTCCTGCGGGATGCCGTCGTTCGAGACGATCGCGATGTGGCCCTTCTCGCCCGTCTTCTTGAGCATTCCCTTCGACTTGAGGGTCTGGAGGGTGGGAGCGAGGTAGACGCCGCCCGCCTGCATGTAGATGCCCTTGATGTCGGGGTTGGCATTGAGGAGGGTGTCCAGCTTGGACGCGGCGGTGTCGGACTCCCACTTGGCGGGGATCTCCAGGACCTTGAGGCCCGGGTACTTCTTCTTGGCGCAGTCGCGGAAGGCCTGCGAGCGCTCGCGGCCGTTCACGGAGGCCAGATCGCCCATGATCTGCACGACCTTGCCGGTCTTGACCTGCCCGCCGAGGTAGTCGCAGGCCTTCTCGCCGTACGCGACGTTGTTGGCGCGTACGACCATCGCGACCTTGCCCTTCTCGGGCGCGACGTCGACGGCGACGACGGGGACGCCCTTGCGTTCGGCCTGGTCGAGGCCCGCGGAGATCGCGGCGCTGTCGAGGGGCGCGACGACGAGGCCCTTGACGCCCTGGTTGAGCTGGTTGTTGATGTCGGTGATCTGCTGCGAGGGGTCGCTGTTGGAGTTGACCGTCTTGAGCGCGTCCACGCCTTCCGACTTGGCCATCTTCGGCACGTAGTCGTTGTACGACTGCCAGAACGGCGAGGTCAGGAGGGGGAGGACGACACCGACCTTGCCCTTTCCGTCGCCGCCCTTGCCGCCGGAGGCGACGTCGTCCTTCGTGCTGCCGCACGCGGTGAGCACCAGGGCGGCGCACGCGGCCACCGCCGCCGCGCCCACGATCCGCGACCTGTTCCTCATGCGCACTGTTCTGCCGGCCATCTGACGGCTCCTCATCCAGCGGGATCGAGCGACTTCTCGTACCTGATGGCGAAGATATTTATCAGACCACTTGGCGCCCACAACACCCCTCGTCGCCAACTTTTCCGCGTTTCCGGCCGTAGTGGTCCGACCACTTCTCTGGCTAGACTGCGGCGCACCCGGCACTATTCGAGGAGCGTCCGTGGAACAGACCGCCCCCCAGAAGGGCACCGTGACGCAGCGGGCCATCGAGCAGATCAAGGCGATGATCGGCGAGGGCCGCCTGGAGCCGGGCCAGCGCCTGCCGACGGAGCGGGACCTCGCCACCCAGCTCGGCATCTCGCGCAGCTCGATGCGCGAGGCGATCAGGGCGCTCACGGTCCTGGGCGTGCTTGAGGCCCGGCACGGCTCGGGCATCTACGTCACGCAGCTGGAGGCCGGGGATCTCCTGGAGACGTTCGGCGTCGTCGCCGACCTCTCGCGCGGGCCGCGTCTGGTGGAACTGCTGGAAGTGCGCCGGGTCCTGGAGTCTACGGCGACGGCGCTCGCGGCGGCCCGCATCACCCCGGATCAACTCGCCGAGGTGGAACTGCACTTGGCGGCGATGGCCGCGACGGACGACCCCGAGGAGATCCTCTCCCACGACCTCGCGTTCCACCGCGCGATCGCGACAGCCGCGGGCAACGAGACGATGGCGGCGATCCTGGAGGGCCTGTCCTCACGGACGTTCCGGGCCCGCGTCTGGCGCGGCTACCAGGAGGAGGGCGCCTTCGAGCGCACGGGCCGCGAGCACGCCCGGATCCACCGCGCCCTGGTCGACCGCGACCCGGAGGCGGCACGGGCCGCGGCGGCGGCTCATGTGGGCGAGGTCGAGACGTGGATGCGGGGGCAGTTGGATGCGGGGCCGGTCTGATCCAGCCGGTCTGACCCCGATGAGCTCGCCGGGCCTCCCGACGCACCCCGCGCCCCCGCATAGGCCGACCCGGCAAGTCGGCGCGACGCCCCCACATTGGCCGGCCCGGTAGGTCAGCGCGACGTCCCCAGGACCTGGCAGGTCAGCGCGGCGCCCGCGCACAGGCCACCCCGGCGCGCCCCCCGCGTAGGCCACCCCGCCAAGTCAGCCCGCCGCCCGCGCCACCAGCGCATCAAGCAGCAACCCCAACGCCGTCTCGAACGAGTTCTCCCCCATGAGCGGCAAGTACTCGCGCACGGCGGCCAGTTGAGGATGAGCGTCGGCCGGCAGTGACTGGTACGTGTCCCGCCAGGCGCCGTCGTCCCGGGCCCGCCGCTCGGGCGGCAGCGCCAGATGGGCCGCGTCGAGCGCCGCGTGCCCGAGCGCCGTGTCGACGAACGCCGCGTAGTACCGCACCGCCGTCGCCTCGTCGAAGCCCGCGCCAAGCAGCAGTCCGATCCCGGTCTCCACGGCCCTGACCTCGTGGACGCGCCGGGTCACCCGGTACGCGGCCAGCGCGGCGATCCGCGGGTGCTCGCGGTAGCCGCGGTGGATGCGCCGGGCCATGTCCCGCAGGTCCGCGACCCAGTCGTCGCTGCTCCGGAACCCGGCCATGCTCTCGCCGATGACCCGGTCGGCGACGGCGAGGAGCAGGTCGTCGGTGTTGTGGAAGTACCGGTAGACGGCGCTCGGGTCGCAGCCGAGAGCGGCGCCGAGCCGGCGCACGCTCAGCGCGTCGGGCCCGTGCTGCGCGACCAGGCGCAGCGCGCAGTCGACGATCATGTCACCGGAGAGCACCACGCCCGACTTGGTCGGTCTGCGCCGCTGCCGCTCCGCCGGAATCCGTCCCTCAGCCATCGCAGATCCCCTCATTTCGCTGCCCGCCCCTTCCGCGCGCCCCGCTATGTCAACACCATTGACGCAACATGACAAGGCCTGTTTGATCGCACCCTCCCTCCCCTCCTCCGGTCTCAGGAGTGTCCGCATGAGCAGCGAACCACCAGGCCTGCGCCGTTCTCTCAACGTCGTCGACGGCGTCGCCATCGCCGCCTCCAGCACGGCCGCCACCACCAGCATCGGAATCGGCATGGGGGCGCTCGCCGCGACCGTGGGCCTCCAGGCCCCGGCGATCCTGCTCGTCGCCTTCATTCCGATCCTGGGCATCGCCGCCGCGTACGCCCGCCTCAACCGCGACGAGCCGAACATGGGCAGCGGCTACGTCTGGGTCGGCAAGTCGCTCGGCCCGTGGCCCGGCTTCATCACGGGCTGGGTCACACTGGTCGGCACGGTGATCTTCATGGCGTACACCGGTGCCGTCACCGGTTCGGTCTTCCTCCAGTTCGCGAACAAGGCGGGCCTGCACGAACTCGCCGGGCTCGCCCTAGACCCGAACTCGACGGCGCTGAGCACGCTGGTCGGCCTGGTGATCCTGGCCGTCGTGACGTACACCGCGATCACGGGCGTGCGCCAGGCCACCCGGCTCCAGACCTGGCTGCTCGTCTTCGAGTACGCCGTCCTGCTGGTGTTCTGCGGCTGGGCCCTGGTCTCCGGCCACCACGCGTTCCAGTGGTCGTGGCTGAACCCCTTCGCGATCAGCGACGGCACGGCGTTCGCGCAGGGTCTGGTGCTCGCGGTGTTCTTCTTCTGGGGCTGGGACGCCGCGTTCAGCGTCACCGAGGAGACCAAGGACATACGCGACGCCGGCCGGGGCGGCTTCATCGCCCTGTTCACGATGCTCGCGATGTTCCTCTACGGGGCCGTGGCCTTCCAGCGCGAGATGAGCCTGCCCGAGCTGATCGCCCAGGGCCCGCAGGGCCTGACCCACCTGGGCGCGAAGCTCGCCGACGAGCCCTGGGCCACGCTGCCGCTCCTCGCGCTGCTGTTCTCGGCCGTGGCCTCGCTCCAGTCGAGCGTCATCCCCACGGCCCGTGGTCTGCTCGCCATGGGCCGCGACCGCACGATGGGCCAGGTGTGGACGAAGGTCAGCCCGCGTTACGAGTCGCCCGCCGTGGGCACCGTCCTCATCATGTCGATATCCGCCGGCGTCTCCCTGCTCGCCCTGGTCATCCCCCAGCTCAACCAGATGATCCTCGCCGCCGTGAACTCCATCGGCCTGGTCGTCGCCCTGTACTACGGCCTGACGGCGCTCGCCTGCGCGGTCCGCTTCCGCGAGGCCCTGCGCGGGCCGGTGTCGGGGGCGCTGCGCGCGGTCGTGGCACCCGCCGCGAGCGGGATCGTGCTCCTCGTCATCGGCGTGTACCTCGCCTACTCGTACCTGACGATGAGCGACCACTTCGAACTGAGCCCGGACAACGGGTGGTTCATGCTCGCGGTGCCTGTCGCGATCGTCGTCTCCGGCCTGGTGATGGCCGCGTACGCCCAGCGCGTGCGCCGCTCCCCGTACTTCGTCACGGGCCGCGGCACGCCCCCCGAGCCCGAGGCGGTCCCGCTCACCGCCGACCGGACCTGACCACCCGCTCCTACGAAACTCCTCCGCACCGAAACACAGTCAGGAGTCACACCCCATGTCCGACACCGCCCCCGCCGATCTGGTCTTCACCGGCGGCCCGGTCCACACCCTCTCCCCCGCCCGTTCGCGCGCCACCTCGGTGGCCGTGCGCGGCGAGCACATCGTCGCCGTGGGCCACGACGAGGTACGCGCACTCATCGGCCCAGCCACCGAAGTCGTCGACCTGGCAGGCAAGTTGCTCATCCCGGGCTTCCAGGACGCGCACGCGCACCCGGTCGGCGGGGGCATGGAGATGGGCCAGTGCGACCTGAGCGGCGCGACGACGCTCGACGAGTACCGGCGCATCGTCAGCGCGTACGCGCGGGCGCACCCCGACGACGAGTGGATCACCGGCGGCGGCTGGTCGATGGAGACGTTCCCCGGCGGTCTGCCCACGGCCGCCGAACTCGACGCCCTCGTGCCCGACCGTCCGGTCTACCTCGTCAACCGCGATCACCACGGCGCCTGGGTCAACTCCCGTGCGCTGCAAGCCGCCGGGATCGACGCCCGTACGCCCGACCCCGCCGACGGCCGTATCGAGCGTGACGCCGACGGCACACCGACCGGGATGCTCCAGGAGGGCGCGGCGAACCTGATCGGCCGGCTGCTGCCGCCCGTCACCCTGGAGCAGAAGATCACGGGGCTCCTTCGCGCGCAGGAGCTGATGCACTCGCTCGGTGTCACCGCGTGGCAGGACGCGCTCCTCGGTGAGCACGCCAATCTCACGGACCCGACGGACGCGTATCTCGCGGCGGCCGGGGACGGGCGGCTCACCGCGCGGGTCGTCGGTTCGCTGTGGTGGGACCGGGCGCGGGGCATCGAGCAGATCGACGAGCTGGCGGCGCGGCGCGCGGCAGGCACGCGCGGGCGGCTGCGCTGCACGACGGTGAAGATCATGCAGGACGGCGTCGCCGAGAACGGTACGGCGGCTCTCCTCGGCCCGTACCTCGACGGCTGCGGCTGCGCCTCCGACAACAGCGGCATCAGCTTCGTCCCGCCGCTCGACCTCCAGAAGTACGTGACCGAGCTGGACGCGCGCGGCTTCCAGGTGCACTTCCACGCGCTGGGCGACCGGGCCGTGCGCGAGGCGCTTGACGCGGTCGAGGCGGCGCGGCGCGCCAACGGGTTCACCGACACCCGCCCCCACCTGGCGCATCTCCAGGTCGTCCACCCCGATGACATCGGCCGGTTCCGGGAGCTGGGCGCGACGGCGAACATGCAGGCCCTGTGGGCGGCGCACGAACCACAGATGGACGAGCTGACGATCCCGTTCCTCGGGCCGGAACGGAGCGCGTGGCAGTACCCGTTCGGCGATCTGCACCGTGCGGGAGTGACGCTCGCGGCGGGCAGCGACTGGCCGGTGAGCAGCCCGGACCCGATCGAGGCCCTCCACGTCGCGGTCAACCGCGTCCTGCCCGACGCGGACCCGGGCACCCCGGTGTTCCTGCCGGGTCAGCGCATCGGCCTGGACGCGGCGCTCACCGCGTACACGGCGGGCAGCGCGTACGTGAACCATCTGGACGACGTGACCGGTTCGATCACCCCGGGGCGCCTCGCGGACCTGGTGGTCCTGGACCGCGACCCGTTCGCGGCGCCCGAGGACGAGATCGGCGCGACGCGCGTCCTGGAGACGTTCGTGGGCGGCGAGCGGGTGTACGCGGCCGGGTGACGGGGGGTGTGGGGCGGCCCGCTTTTCTGCGGGCCGCCCCTCTCTCACACCCGGGAGCGGTAGAGGCCGAACAGCGAGATGTGCGGGTCGTTGCGGTACTGCGTGAGGCGCATCCGCCAGACGCGGGCCGTGACCGGCGCCGGCAGGACCAGGACACGGCTCGCGCCGATCGTGCCGGCCCGCGCGACCTCGGTCCAGGCGCCGTCGACCTGTGCCTCGACGACGACCTGTTCCACCTGCTGGCCGTGCCGGATGTCCTCGGCGAGCCTGATCCGGTCGACCTCGCGCGCGGTGCCGAGGTCGACGGTGCGGGTGCCCTCGCCGTCGTCGCTCACGCGGCCGCCGGCCGCCAGGTTCTCGGGCAGTTCGCGGTCGATGCGGTCGCGGAACTCCTTGAGGCGTGCCACGTCCTCGGCGGGGAGCAGACCGTTCTTGTCCGGCGGGATGTTCAGGAGGAGCACGGAGTTACGGCCGACCGAGCGGAACCAGATGTCGGTCAACTGATCGACACTCTTGGGGTGTTGGTCCGCGTGGTAGAACCATCCGGGCCGGATGGAGACATCGCACTCGGCGGGCCACCACTGCAGGTACTGGGCCACGGAGCGCGACTGCGCGAGAGCGTCCCGGCTGCCCTGGTCCGGCCCGTTGTAGCGGAGCGCGTAGTCGATGCTGCCGTTGCCCGTGTCCTTGACAGGGATGACGCTCCATTCGTTCTCGCGCGCGAGCCCGCCCTCGTTGCCCACCCAGCGCACATCGGGCCCGCGCACGGCCACGGTGGCATTGGGGGCGAGCTCGCGGATCACCGCGTACCAGCTGTCCCAGTCGTACGTCTCGACCTTGCCCTCCGGGATGCGGCCCTGCGAGCCGTCGAACCACACCTCGTCGACCGGCCCGTACTCGGTGAGCACCTCGTAGAGCTGGTTGAGCATGTGGGCGCCGTAGTCGGTGGCGTCGAGCGTGAACGTCCGCAGGGCGCTGCCGGCGCGGTCGTCGCCGTCGACGAGGGTCGGGATGGTACGGGTGGAGCGCTTGCTGCCGTTGGCGTAGACGCCGTCGGCGTACTGGTTCTCGTCGGCGGGCGAGATGTAGACGCCGACCTTGATGCCGTACTTGCGCATGGAGTCGGCGAAGGAGCGCAGCACGTCGCCTCTGCCCTGGCGCCAACTGCTCGACGCCACACTGTGGTTGGTGTAGCGGGAGGGGTAGAGGACGAAGCCGTCGTGGTGCTTGACCACGAGGATGGCGAGCTTGAAGCCGCCGTCGCGCAGCGCGCGGGCCCACTGGTCGGTGTCGAGTCCCGTCGGCTGGAAGATGTTCGGGTCCTCGTCGCCCGTGCCCCATTCCAGGCCGGTGTAGGTGTTCACACCGAAGTGCAGGAAGGCGGTCTGCTCCAGCTCCTGCCAGGCGATCTGCCGCTTCGTGGGCCGCACGCGGGCCGCCTTGGCGACGAGCTGCTCGGGCGTGTCGTCGGGGCTGATCGGGATGCGGTAGTTCGGCTCGGCGGGACCGGAAGCCCCGGACGGCGCCGCGTAGGCGAGGGACCCACTCGATACGGCGGCGGCCGTGGCGACGGCGGCCGCGAGGAAGACACGACGGTTGACGGTGTGCTCAGCCATTCCACTCCACCCTCAGATTCATCGGACGTCTGATGATGGAGCGGGGCTGCGATGGCGTCAATGGGCCGAACCGAGGCGAGAGTTAAGAGAGTGATCCGATGACCTCTCGGCGGCGGTGACGCGTCTACGCAGGCAGGCGCGTGACCTCGGCATGTTACTTGCGGGCTGCGAGGAGGACGCCGATCTGGCTGCCGCGGTGCGCCTGCGGGAGGCGATCTACCACCTGGTGCTCGCCTCCGCCAGCGCCTCCCCGCTCGCGCCGGAAGACTGCGCGGTACTCAACCGCGCCACCACCCGCAGCCCGGTGCGCCAGGAACTGCGGCCCGACGGCACGGTGGTCCGGCACGGCACGATCGCCGCCGTGCTGTCGACGCTGGCCCGGGACACCGTGGAACTGCTCACCCAGCCGGCCGGTCAGATCAAGGAGTGCGCCGCACCCCGCTGCACCCGCCTCTACGTGGACCGCTCCCACCGCGGCTCACGCCGCTGGTGCGACATGACGCGCTGCGGCAACCGGGCCAAGGCCGCGGCCCATCGCTCCCGCCACCACGCCTGACCGCCGGACGTCACACGTCACAGCGAGCGGTACATGATGTGCAGCCCCACCCGACCGTGCCGTGGGTGGTCGAAGGCGTCCGGGACGGTGCCGAGGATCGTGAACCCGAGGGAGGTCCAGAGGCGGACGGCGGGGTTGGTCTCGACGACGGCGTTGAACACCATGGCGCGATAGCCGTCGGCCTTCGCGCGTTCGAGGACGTACTCAGCGAGGGCGCGTCCGATGCCGCGACCGGCGTGCGCAGGGTCGACCATGAAGCCCGCGTTCGCGATACTCGCGGCGGGCCCGCCGTAGTTCGGCTTCACGTAGGCCGAGCCGACGACGACACCGTCGAGCTCGGCGACGTACACGCGGCGGCCGGGGCCCATCCAGAGGGTCCGGGCCTGCGGCTCGGGGGTCTGCGGGTCCCACCCGTAGGTCTCGCCGGCCTCGACGATCTGCCGCCAGAACGGCCAGATCCGGGCCCAGTCACTGTCGTTCGCGTCCCTGATCAGCATGGGGCCGAGTGTGGCAACTGCCCTGCCGGGAAGCCAACGGATAGCGATAGCGGCATGACGCCAGGCGTCGGAGTCATACCGGAAAACGGCGAAGCCCCAGGCCGGGGGCGACCTGGGGCTTTCGACTTAATCAGTCCACGCTGGGCAGGATGTGCGGCTCGGCGAGGTCGTCCTCGTAGCCGGCGAGCCTGATCGGGGCCGAACGGGCCCAGACGTCGAGGCTGCCCAGCTTCTCGGGCCGCCGCCTGGCGCGTTCCTTGCGTTCGCCGTGGCGCTGCTCGCGATTGGTCTTCTCTGGTGTCACCGCGCACTCCTTGTGTGTCGGGTAACCCTTCCGGCGCTGCCGGCCCGGCGTTCCCGTCGGGCGTCCGGCGCCCGGTCGGGCTTGGTTTCTTTACCGGTTCGGGCGCGGTGGCGCCGATTTCCTGCATGTTCGACCCGTGGTGACCGGGTCGTCCCGTGACGGACCACGGGTGCTGGTAGCACCCCGTTGTGCTGTCCGTCCGCTACAGAGTACCCATATGAGCAGGCCCCCGCTCGATGGCGCCGAATCCTGGGATGCGTCCGAACGTCACCAGGTGTTCATTTGGCCATCGGCCGCATGACACCCAAATGGGAATGAACGCGGACAGATCGGTCGGTCTCGGGTGATCGACTACTCCGAGTCGGTGATGCGCCCGACGGCCGAACAGCACGTCCGATCAGGTGAATTGAGGAATCCGGCCCCACTCGGGGTGTCCGGATGAGCGGCGCGCAACCGAATCGGGCAGTACGGCGCGAATCGTTCGCCCCAATGTGACGGAGGTCTCAGCCCCAGATGGTTTGGGCGAGCGAGATGCCCGCGAAGGCCGCACCAAGCCCGACGGCGACGCTCGCGACCACATTGGCCACGGCGAACACCCTCGCCCCGTCCTCACCAAGACGAAGCGTCTCGTACGAGAACGTCGAGTACGTCGTGAGCGCCCCGCACAGCCCCGTACCGATGAGCAGCTGGACGTGCGAGGAGGCGGCGCCCTCCGCTACGGCGCCGGTCAGCAGGCCGAGCACGAGACAGCCGCACATGTTCACCACGAACGTGCCCCACGGGAACACGCTGTCGTGGCGGGTCTGCACGGCCCGGTCCGTGAGATAGCGGAGCGGGGCGCCGACCATCGCGCCGGCGATCACGAGCAGCCAGTTCACGCCTTCGCCCCGCCGTCGTCGCGGCCCACGTACCGGATGACCTCGCAGTCGTCGAGGATGACCAGGCCCTCGGACACCAGCTCGTCGAGCTGCGGCAGGAACGCGCGGACCAGCTCCTCGGTGTCGACGATCACGACGGCCACCGGCAGGTCCTCACTGAGCGAGAGCAGCCGCGAGGTGTGGATCAGCGAGGACGCGCCGAACCCCTCGATGCCCCGGAAGACGCTCGCGCCCGCGAGCCCCGCCTTGTGCGCCCGGTGCACGATCTCGCTGTACAGGGGCTTGCGGTGCCAGGTGTCGTGCTCGCCGATGAAGACCGTCACGCGCAGGGCCCGGCCCGTCAGTCGTGTCATCGCATCCTCCACGCCAGTACGCGGCGCGCCAGCGCCACCGCGAGCCACACCGCGGCGAGCGCCACCAGGAGCGTCACCGCGAGATAGACCAGGCCCGCCCGGACCCGGCCGCCGTCCACCAGCCGCTGGATGTCCACCGCGTACGTGGAGAACGTGGTGAAACCGCCCAGGACGCCGGTGCCGAAGAACGGCCGCACAAGGCGGTGCGCCGCCCACACGTCGGTGATGACCACCATGAACACACCGATCACGAAACAGCCGAGCGCGTTCACCCACATCGTCGTCCAGGGGAACGCTCCCGCGGCCGTCGGCCACAGCAGCGCGGCGCCGTAGCGCGCGCTCGCCCCGACGGCACCGCCGACGGCCACCACCGCGACGACCGGGCCCTGCTCGCGCAGCCTCGCGCGGTGACGGACGGGAACCCTCAGACCGGCGCCAGGGTCCGTCGGCTCGTTCACCGTCGGTGGCTGCCGGCGCGTCATCCGTGTGTGTCTCCTACTCGGCCCAGGGCCGCCCCACCAGCGGGATCATGGCCCGCGAACCAGCCTATCCCGGTCCCGCGAGCGCCGTTCACGTGGCGTTGGCTCCGGCGCAAGACGGCCATGTTGTCCTGCGGGGACACCGTCATCCGGAACCCGGGAGGAGTCACCCATGACACGGGTCGAGCTGCACGACGTCGACGAGCTGATGGATCTCCTGTACGCGTGCCGCGGCGCGTGGGACACCCCTGACCGCAGCGGCGACCCCGTCGACCTGCACGAGCACGCGCTGCAGACCGCCGCGCTGCTGCGCCGGTCCCGCCCCAGCGACAAGGAACTCCAGCTCGCGGGCCTCGTGCACGACATCGGCCACCTGCTGCGTCCGGGCGACGACGCGGGGCACGCCGACACCGCGGCGGACGCGGTGCGCCGGCTGCTCGGCGGGCGCGTCGCCCGTCTCGTACGGCTGCACGTCCCGGCGAAGCGCTATCTCGCCATGTCGGACCCGCTGCACGGCCTGTCACCGCAGAGCGCCCGCACCCTTGAGGCGCAGGGCGGGCCGATGACGCCGCACGAGGCGGCGGCGTTCGCACAGGATCCGCTGGCCGAGGACGCGGTGACGCTCCGTCAGGCGGACGACGCGGGAAAGGTCGTGGGCCTGGACGCCGGGATCCTGGAGGACTGGCGCCCGGTGGCGGAGCTGGTGGCCGAACGGGTTCGCCACAACAGCCTGGAGCGGGTCCACTCCGCGAGCCATTAGCGTGTCCGCACCGCCTAGGAAGACGTCACCAGCTTCACACCATCCCTACGCACACGACCGCGACAGCTGACGCCCCGTCATGAGACCTTACGCGCATGGATACTCAGCGCTCGCTCGCGGGCAGGGTGGCCGTCGTGACCGGGGCCTCGCGTGGGATCGGCCAGGCCGTCGCCGTGGCGCTCGCGGAGGCCGGGGCCCGGGTGTGCGTCACGGCGCGTGACCCGGAGGGTGTGCGCGAGAGTGTCGACGCGCTGCGTGCTGCCGGTGCCGAGGCCACCGGGGTCGCCGGTTCCGTCGCGGATCCCGCGCATCTGTGGGCGGTGACGGAGCGCGCCATGGAGGCGTACGGGCGGCTCGACATCGTGGTGAACAACGCGGCGACGAACCAGCCGTACGGGCCACTGATGGAGGCGGATCCGAAGGTCTGGCGCGAGGCGTTCACCGTCAATGTGGAGGCGGCGCTGCGGCTCGTGCAGTGCGCGTGGCGGGCCTGGATGTCCGAGCACGGCGGCGCGGTCGTGAACGTGTGCACGGAGGGCGCCACCCACGTGGGCCGCAACCTGGGCGCGTACTGCACGAGCAAGGCGGCGCTGCTGCATCTGACGCAGCAACTCGCGGGCGAGCTGGGCCCGTTGGTGCGGGTCAACTCCGTGTCGCCCGGCCTCGTCCGCACGGAGATGGCGCGCTTCGTGTGGGAGCGCGCCGAGGAGTCCGTGGCGGCGGGTCTGCCCGCGGGGCGGATCGGGCAGCCGGAGGACGTGGCACGGGCGGTGCGCTGGCTGGTGTCGGACGAGGCGTCCTGGGTCACCGGTACGGACCTGCTGGTGGACGGCGGTACGCGGGTGCGCGCCGCGTCAGCGGGCGGCGCCGCTCACGCCGTCCACCAGCCGGGGTCCTACCACTTGCCGGGCGCGTAGTCCTTCAGGAAGACGCCGTACAGATCCTCGCCGGCCTCGCCGCGGACGACAGGGTCGTAGACGCGGGCCGCGCCGTCGATCAGGTCGAGCGGGGCGTGGAAGCCCTCGTCGGCGAGGCGCAGCTTGTCGAAGTGCGGGCGCTCGTCGGTGATCCAGCCGGTGTCGACGGAGGTCATGAGGATGCCGTCCGTCTGGAACATCTCCTGGGCGCTGGTCCGGGTCACCATGTTCATGGCGGCCTTCGCGGCGTTCGTGTTGGGGTGACCCGCGCCCTTGTAGCCGCGGCCGAAGACGCCCTCCATCGCCGAGACGTTCACGACGTACGCGCGACCGCTCGCCGCCTTCTTCGCGGCGTCGGCCATGGCCGGGCGCAGCTTGCTGATCAGGATGAACGGCGCCGTGTAGTTGCACAGCTGGGTCTCGAGGAGCTCCACCGGGGAGATCTGCTCGATCGTCTGCACCCACGTGTTGCTGTCGACGACGTCCGGGACGAGGCCGCCCGCGTCGATGGCGCTGCCGTCGCGGTGCCGGGCGATGGAGGCGTTGCCCGCGACCAGCGCGAGGTCGGCGACCTGCTGGGCGTCGATGCCGGAGATACCGGCGGGCAGCGCGGCCAGGCCGTCGACCGCTCCGGAGTTGAACGCGCCGATCACGTGGTGGGCGGGCAGCTCACCGGCCGGCAGCGGCGCGGTCTCGCCCTCGACGAGCGCGGCGTACGCGGAGGGCAGCCGGCGTACGGTCTGCGTCGCGTTGTTGATCAGGATGTCGAGCGGGCCCTGCTCGGCGATCTGGTCGGAGAGGGCGACGGCCTGGGCCGGGTCGCGGAGGTCGATGCCGACGACCTCCAGGCGGTGCATCCAGTCCGCCGAGTCGTCCATCGCCTTGAAGCGGCGGATGGCGTCCTTGGGGAAGCGCGTCGTGATCGTCGTGTGCGCACCGTCACGGAGCAGTCGCAGCGCGATGTACATGCCGATCTTGGCGCGGCCGCCGGTGAGCAGGGCGCGCTTGCCGCTGAGGTCGGCGCTGACGTCGCGCTTGGCGCGGTTCAGGGCGGCGCACTCGGGACAGAGCTGGTGGTAGAAGTAGTCGACTTCCACATACCGGGTCTTGCAGGTGTAGCAGGAGCGCGGGCGCTGGAGGATGCCGGCGAGCTTGCCCTCCTCGACGCTGGAGGACGGCAGGAGGCCTTCCGTCTCGTCGTCGATGCGCTCGGCGGAGCCGGTGGCGGTCGCCTCGGTGACGGCCTTGTCGTGGGCGGTCTTCGCGGCGCGGCGATCCTGGCGGCGGCGCTGCTTCACGGTGCGGTAGATACCGGCGGTGGCGCGGCGGACCTGGATCGCGTCCGGGTGGTCGACATCGAGCTTGTCCAGCTCGTCGAGCACGCTGAGGCAGACGGCCAGCCGCTCCGGGTCGATCCCGGGGCCGAACGATTCCGATCCCTCGGTGGCCACCACGTCGTCCGTGGCGCCCGTCGGGGTGTCCTCTGTCATCGTCATGCCGGTGCGTTTCCTCGCGTCACTCGGACCGCGGCGTGCTGTGAGTGACCGCGGAAGCTCCCAAAAGGCGGAACCTTACGACCCCCGTCGACACTCCGCCAAGTGGGTAGTTTATCCCGCTCACGGGCCCGGCCAGGAGCGTCCGGCCTCGGACCTTGGTCACAGCGGCCGGACCTTGGTCACAAAAGCGGGACCTTGGTCACAAAAGCCGGAGGGCCCGCCGGACGGTCCTGGTACGTCGGTCATGTACCCGGTCTTCGTCCGGCGGGCCCGGGGCCCTTCAGGGTGCGGCCCGCTCAGGGGCCGGGTCAGTCCTCCCAGCCGCACCACATGTCGGGGCATCCCGAGTTGTAGGCGTCGGTCAGGGTCTCGGTGAGCGCGGCGCCGGTGGCGTCGGTGGCGGTGGTCTTCAGGGAGACCTTGGCGGTTCCGGCGGCCGGGACGGTCACCTTCCAGCGCCCGTCGGCACCGCGGACGGCGTCGGCCTGGTGCCAGGTCGTGCCGTCGGTGGCGTACGAGACCTTGAGCGAGGCGAGCGGAGCGGTGCCCTTCGCCGCGCCGACCGTGTAGGTCAACGCCTTGTCCTCGTCGACCGAGTTGGTGCCGCTGAGGGGCAGGTCGTAGTCGAGGTCGAGGAGCTTGGCCGGTGTGGCGTGTGCCACGTGCTCCGAGCGCAGGCGCCACTCGCTGGTGACGCGGGTGCCGAGCATCCACGTCACCGGGTCGCCGCCGTCACGCTGAGCGTCCACGGTGAGGCGGTACCAGCGGTCGGCGCGCGGCAGGTCGAACACGGCCTTGCCGGGGCTGTCGTTCTTGTCGATCACCGTGCCGTCGTCGGACGCGAGGACCGTCGTGCCCGTGTCGGCCTCCGGCGCGTAGTCGGACTGGTGCCCGGCCGCGTCGGAGAACACCGGGAGCGAGACGCGCAGCTTGTCGCCGTCACGCACGACGTTCGAGTCGCCGATCGCCGGGTTGAACGGCGCCGACATCCAGTCGTCGGAGTAGGCGCGGTCCGCGCTGTACACGGTGGGCGCGGTGAGCTGCGTACCGAGCGGGAAGACGCGGTCGTGGACGTCGTACTGGTAGTGGAAGGTCGCCGTGGTCCACGGCACGCCGGGCGTCACGTAGACGTCCTGCTCGGCGGGGACGCGGTAGCGGGTCGTCTGCTGGGCGAGGCGCAGGCCGTGCGAGCTCGTCCAGGCGTACAGGTCCTTCGGGTCGCCGGGGTAGCCGTGGGTGCGCTCGATGGTGTGGATGCGGGCGAGGTCGGCCTTGCGGTCGTACCAGTCGGCGCCCGCGGGGAGCGCGCCGTCAGTCTTGTGGAAAAGGAAGTACGCGGTCGGGGAGGTGTCGACGCCCTCGACGGTGAGGGTCAGCGGGCCCTTGGCGAGGCGGTCCTTCAGGAGCGGCATCGACTCGTCGCTGACCTGGGCGATCGGGGTCGGCTTGTAGACCGAGATGCCGTAGCCGCGGTAGAGGATGAGAGAGACGCCCGCGTCGGTGAGCTTCTTGTAGATGGGGTCGTTCTTGTCGCCCCAGACGCTGGTGGCCTTCCAGAGCACGATCGCGCCCTTGAGGTCCTTGCCCTCCAGCTCCGCGTCCGTGCCGCCGCCGATGTCGACGACCTTGCCGGTGACGCTGCCGGTCCAGCGGTAGATGCTGTACTGCGAGAGCTGGAGTCCGAGGTCCTGCGGGGTGCCGCCGGGTTCGTGCGCGTCGATCTCGCGCTGCTGCCACGAGGTGGTGCCGAACATGGTCAGTCCGTCGTAGTTCTGCCCCTCGGGGGTGGGGACCACCTGCACCTCGTACGGGCCCGCCGCGCTGGTCGCGATGAGGCCGGTGTCGCCGCCGCCGACGGAGGAGACGAGGCCGGTCCCGCCCGCCGTGGTGATGCGCGCGCCCGCGTCGTCGACGCCCATGCGGACAGGCTTCGCGCCGTCCGTCGAGAGCTGCACGGAAGCGTTCTCGCCGACGGTGACGCGTCGCACGGAGTGGATGGCGGTCTCGCCCACGGTGGTGTAGCCGACCGTGTTGTACTCCCAGGTGGTGACTAGGAGGCGGTAACTGCCGCGCGGGATCGTCAACTTGCGCGAGGTGGTGTTGTTCACGCCGGTGAGCCAGGAGTCGCCGGTCTTCTCGTTCTGCAGGACGACGGTGGTCGACGTCTGCTGGGCGCCGGCGCGCGGGGCGGGGCCGGTGAGGGTGAGGACGCCGGTCTCTTCGGCCGACGTCACGGACACGGGGACGCTGACGCTGCCCTTGCCGGGCCAGTCGGCGATGACGCGTCCGCCGGTGGAGGCGCCGGGGCCGACCTGGGCGAGGGCGAGCTTGACGGTGCTGGTGGCGGTGCCGTTCGCCGGGACGGTGACCGTCGCCTGACCGGTCTTCACCACGTCGCCCTGGGCGGAGAGTTGAAGGGTGACGGGCTTGGCCGTGGTGTTCGTCCAGGTGATCTCGCGGCTCTCGTCACTGCCCGACGCACGGGCGGCGAGCGTGCTCGGCGTGGCCGTCACACTCGCGTCCATGGCGGCCGGTACGTCGGTGAGGCCGCCGCCGGTCTGGTCGACCGTGGTGCCCTTGACCTCGCTCGCGGTACCGACCAGCGCGGCCTTGAGCTGCTGCCCGGTCCAGTCGGGGTGCTTCTGCTTGAGCAGCGCGGCTGCGCCCGCGACGTGCGGGGTCGCCATCGACGTACCGGACAGGGAGGCGTACGAGCTGTTGACCGCTGCGTCGGCGAGGGTGCCGGCGGCGCGGGCGGCGACGATGTCGCTGCCCGGGGCGGCGATCTCCGGCTTGACGGCCCAGCGGCCCTGGCGCGGGCCGCGTGACGAGAACGACGACAGTTCGCCGGACTTCGTGACGGAGCCGACGGTGAGCGCCTCGTCGGCGGCACCGGGTGAACCGATGGTCTGGTCACCGGTGTTGCCCGCGGCGATCACGAACAGGGTGCCGTGTTCGCGCGAGATGCGGTCGACGGCGGCGGACATCGCGTCCGTGCCGTCGGACGCCTGGCTGCCGCCGAGGCTCATGGACACGATGTCGGCGCCCTGGGCTGCCGCCCACTCCATGCCGGCAAGGATCCAGGAGTCGTATCCGCTGCCGCTGTAGTCGAGGACCTGGCCCTCGATGAGGTCGGCGCCGGGGGCGACGCCCGCGTAGCGGCCGCCGGAGGCCGCGCCGGTGCCGGCCACGGTCGAGGAGACGTGGGTGCCGTGGCCCTGCTCGTCCTGGACGCCTCCGCCGTCGCCGGTGAAGTCCTGTTCGGCGACCACCCGGCCCTTGAGGTCGGGGTGGCCCTTGTCGTAACCGGTGTCCAGGACGGCGACCTTGACGCCCTTGCCTGTGACGCCGCGCTTGTGGGCCTCGTCGGCGCCGATCTGCGGCACGGACTCGTCGAGGCTGGCCTTCACACGGCCGTCGAGCCACACCTTGCCGATACCGGCGGAGCGCGCGGCGGCCGACGCGGTGGCGAGCTGCCGCCAGACGGCACCCGTCTCCTTCTTCGGCACGCTCAGCACGGCGGACTTGGCGATGTCGAAACGGTCGGCCACGCGCGCGTGCTCGGGTGCCCTCGGGCCGCCCGCGACGGACGGCGCGTCCCCGACGACGAGGCGCAGCGTGCTCGCGTCCTGGTCGTTGTAGCCGTCCGCCGCGAGTTCGGTCACGTCGAAGAGCCGCTGGTCGACCCGTCCGCTCGCGATCTGCTCTGCGGCGTCGATCGGTACGGCGTACTCGTGTCCGTCGACGTGGTGGCGCGTGAAGCCCATGCCCTCACGGCCCTCGCCGGGCACGATGCGGTCGATCTGGAGCGAGTCGCCCTTGCCGCTGTAGGTGACGACGTCACCGGTGAGCAGGGTGACGGTGTGGCGGCCGGTCGGGGTCGCCCGGGCGCCGGGGTCGGTGAATACGGGGCCTTTGGCGCCGTCGGGCGGTACGTCACCGGCCGCGGTCGCGGGCATCGCTGCGCCGACGAGAAGGGCGGCGAGCACCGCGGCGCCCGCCGCCGACCATCTCGCGCGCCGCGCGGAGCGTTCTGTTCTGTGTGTCGGGTCGTGGGGTATCGAGGGTCGCGCGGAAGGCGCTTTCCACGAAGAGGGCACTGTCCAACTCCCTTGTCCACCGGGTCGGTTGGACGGAAGGATTCCAGCGCGGGGAGCGGGGCGGTGCCCCTGGGAACGGGCGGAAACGCGCCGTGGCGACTTGCCGCCATGGGGGACGTCCTGTCGGGGCGGGTCGTATTGGCATCGGCCGCGGGCGGCCGGGGGCCGTCAGCGGGGCCACGTGCGCCTGGCGGCCGGACGATGGGCATGGACACCGGTGCCGGGCGGCTGGGCGGCACCCCGGCCAACCCACTTGAGCGGGCCAGGCCTGATCGCGGTGCGGCTGACATGAGCGGATGCGCCGGCGCGCGGGCTGCCCGGCCGCAGAGGGGTTGGTCGAGGTCCGGTCCGCCTGAGGTCAGCCGGGCCACAGCCATGCGCACCCGTCAGCGCGACCGCGTGCACAGCAGCCCGCTCCCGTCAGCCAGACCGCTCCCCCGGCCCCGACGCCACCCCGTCAGCCAGACCAACTCGCCCAGCCCAGCCAGCACCCCCGTCAGCCGGACGGCTCCCCCACAGCCGACACCCCCCTCAGCCCCGCCCCTCCCCCGCCTCGCACACCCGCACCAGATCCGCGAGCTCCTCCCGGATCCCCGTCGCCAGCACGTCCAGGTCAGGGACCGCCGCTGCGTCGGCGACCAGGCCGTAATGCACGCTCCCCCGGTACGTCGAGACCGCGACCGCGAGGGACTGGCCCTGGGCGAGAGGGGCGAGGGGGTAGACCTCGGTGAGGGGGCAGCCGCCGAGGCGTAGGCCGAGGCTCGGGAGGGGGACGCTCGTGACGAGGATGTCGAAGAGAAGGCGGGCCGCCTGGGCGACGACGGGTCCGCCGATCCGGTGGCCGATCGGCGGTACGTGGTCGGCGAGCAGGGCGACGGCGCCCGCGCCGCGCTGCGGTCCCGCGTCCTTGTTGTGGTCCATGGCCGTACGGACGGTGCGCAGCCGCGCGAGCGGGTCGCCCTCGTCGACGGGCAGTTTCACCAGATAGCCGGACAGCCGGTTGCCCTGCGGGTGGGCCGTTCGGGGCCGCCGCCGCGACACGGGGATCAGGGCG
This sequence comes from Streptomyces sp. NPDC046821, assembly GCF_040645335.1. Classification (NCBI taxonomy): domain Bacteria; kingdom Bacillati; phylum Actinomycetota; class Actinomycetes; order Kitasatosporales; family Streptomycetaceae; genus Streptomyces; species Streptomyces sp. NPDC046821. Next base: position 76,888 of record NZ_JBEYYB010000001.1, read on the forward strand.
CGCGGCCGTACCCCGTCGCTGCCGTCCCCGCGCTCGTCGAGCCAGCGCCGCAGCGCTCCCGCGACGACGGCGATGAGGACGTCGTTCACGGTGCCGCCGACCGTCTTGCGGACCCGGTGCACGTCGTCGAGTTCGAGGATCACGCCCTCGGTGCGCCGGGTGCCCGTGGCGCGCGAGGAGAGCGCGGGCGAGGTGCGGACGTCCAGGGTGGCAGCCACGACGGAGGCGCCGATGTCGAGCGCCATGGCGGCGCTGGACGCGGTCTCGCGCACCAGGCCGGGCAGCTTGCGCGGGTCGAGGTCGCCGAGGTGGAGGTCGATGATGCCGGGGAGCGGCAGCCGGGGTCCGCGCGACGCCGGGGCCGGTGGCGCCGACCGCGAGACGGGCAGGTCCATCGGGTCCATGACGCCGGCGGCGAGCGTGAGCGCCCGCAGCCCGTCGGCCAGCGCGTGGTGGAACTTGAAGAGGACTGCGAACGAGGCACCGTCCTCGCTCGGCAGCACGTGGGCCTCCCACGGCGGCCGGGACCGGTCGAGAGGCCGTTCCATCAGCGCGCCGGCCGCCGCGTGGAAGTCGGCGACGGGCTCCGCGAGCCGCACATGCCTGACCGGGTCGAAGTCGGGTACGGGTTGCCGGGCCGCACCGCCGACGGGAATCCGGACTCCCTTGATCCGCATCCGCAGACCGGGCACACCGGCGGCGCGCGCGGCAAGGAGTTCGGCGGCGTGCCGGGCGTCACCCGGCGAGCCCGCGGTGAACACCCCCAACGCCCCCAGGTGCATGGGGTGTTCGGCGGTCTCGATGTTCCAGAACGCCAGGTCGAGGGGGGCGAGGAGGTCCGGGCTCTGCGCGGGCCGAACCTGCTGAGGCTGCGATGAGTTCTGAGACTTCACTGGGGCCGCTCTCACGTCGACGACGGGATGGGGGCAGTCAACCGTTGGCCGGTGATTACGGTCAAGTACGATCAAGCTACGCACAGTAAACAACAGATGAAGTCCCGCCGCCGGGGTGGACATCGACGAGGCGGCGGGGTCGGCATCGGCCAGGCGGCGGGCACCCGTTCGCGCGTCAGGCGGCCACGCGACAGCCCTTCCCCAGCGCGATCACGCCACCCTTGGACACCGTGTAGAGCTCGGCGTCACGCTCCGGATTCACGCCGATGGTCGCGCCCGGAGGGACGTCGACGTTCTTGTCGAGGACGGCGCCGCGCACCACGGCCCCCCGGCCGATCCGGACGTTGTCGTGCAGGACGGAGCCCTGGACGACGGCCCCCTCCTCGACCGTCACCCCCGGCGAAAGGACGGAACGGGTGACCTGCCCCCGGATGACGCAGCCGGGACTGACGATGGACTGGCCCGCGATCCCGCCCGCGAGGAACTTGGACGGCGGCAGCTGCCCGGGGTGCGTGTAGATCGGCCAGCGCTGGTTGTCGAGGTTGAAGGCGGGCTTGTCGGAGAGCAGGTCGAGGTGGGCCTCGTAGTACGCGTCGAGGGTGCCGACGTCCCGCCAGTAGCCGTGCTCGTACGGACTCTCGCCGGGGACGTGGTTGCCGTCGAAGTCGTAGAGCTGGGCGACGCCCCGCTCGGTGAGCATCGGCAGGATCGAACCGCCCATGTCGTGAATGGAGTTGGGCATCTCCGAGTCCAGCTGCAACGCGTCGATCAGGGTCTTCGTCGTGAAGATGTAGTTGCCCATCGACGCGAAGACCTGGTGCGGCGAGCCCGGGATGCCGGGCGGGTCGGCGGGCTTCTCCAGGAAGCTCTCCACGCGCGTACCGTCGCCCGCCGGGCTGATGATCCCGAACGCCGAGGCGTCCGCGCGCGGGATGCGGATGCCCGCGACCGTGACCCCGGCGCCGCTCTCGATGTGCTGGCTCAGCATCTGGCGCGGGTCCATGCGGTACACGTGGTCGGCGCCGAACACCGCGATGTAGTCCGGCTGTTCGTCCTGGACCAGGTTCAGTGACTGCAGGATCGCGTCCGCGCTGCCGAGGTACCAGCGGGGGCCGAGGCGCTGCTGCGCCGGGACGGGTGTGACGTAGTTGCCGAGCAGGCTCGACATGCGCCAGGTCGTCGTGACGTGCCGGTCGAGCGAGTGCGACTTGTACTGGGTCAGGACGCAGATCCGCAGGATGTCCGCGTTGACGAGGTTGGAGAGGACGAAGTCGACGAGGCGGTACGTGCCGCCGAACGTGACCGCTGGTTTGGCCCGGTCGGCGGTCAGTGGCAGCAGCCGCTTGCCCTCTCCGCCGGCCAGCACGATCCCGAGCACCGAAGGTCCACCGCGCATCCCAGCCCCCAGATTCACGTTGACGATCTACTTCGCTTTGGCGTCTACCTCGCCTTGAGTCGCTTTTGGCGTCTACGTCGCCTTGAGGATCTCGTCGTACACATCGGCCGTACGCCGGGCCACCGTGTCCCAGCCGAACTCGCGCCGCGCGCGCTCCCGGCCCGCCACCCCCATGCGGGCCGCCTCGGCGGGGTCGCCCACCAGCCGGTTCAGTGCCTGCGCGAGCCCGCGCTCGAACGCGTCCGGGTCCTTTTCCTCGTACGGCACGAGCAGCCCCGTCGACCCGTCGGCGACGACCTCGGGGATGCCGCCGACGGCGGAGGCCACGACGGCGGTGCCGCAGGCCATCGCCTCCAGGTTCACGATGCCGAGCGGTTCGTACACCGACGGGCACACGAACGCCCTTGCGTGGGTGAGGAGTTGGACCACCTCGGTACGCGGCAGCATCTGCGGGATCCAGTGCACTCCGTCGCGCGTGGCGCGCAACTCGTCAACGAGGGTGCGGAATTCCTGCCCGACGGCGGGGGTGTCGGGCGCTCCGGCGCACAGCACGAGCTGCGCCGCCGGATCGAGCCCCTTGGCCGCCCGCAGGAGATGCGGCACGCCCTTCTGCCGCGTGATGCGCCCGACGAAGACGACGTACGGGCGGTCCTGGTCGAGGCCGATCCGGTCGAGGACGTCGGTTGCCGGGTCTGGGCGGTAGAGGGCGGAGTCGATGCCGTTGTGGACGACGCGGACCTTCTCCGGGTCGATCGCCGGGTAGCAGGCCAGGATGTCGTCGCGCATGGCTCCGGAGACGGCGATGACCGCGTCGGCCGCCTCGACCGCCGTGCGCTCGGCCCAGCCGGACAGGGCGTAGCCGCCGCCGAGTTGCTCGGCTTTCCAGGGGCGCAGGGGTTCGAGCGAGTGGGCGGTCACCACGTGCGGGATGCCGTGCAGCAGCTTGCCGAGGTGGCCCGCGAGATTGGCGTACCAGGTGTGAGAGTGGACGAGTTCGCGGCCTTCGAGGGCGGCGGCGATGGAGAGGTCCACGGAGAAGGTGCGTAACGCGTCGTTCGCGCCGTCGAGGGCCTGCCAGGGGCGATGGCGTCTCAGCCCCTCGGAGCGGCCCTCGCCCCACGTATGGACGTCGAGGTCGACGAGAGGGCGTAACTCCCTTGCCAGGAACTCGACATGGACGCCCGCTCCGCCGTAGACGTCCGGCGGGTACTCACGGGTCAGCAGGCCTACCTTCATGCAGAACCACCGCAATCCGTCGGTTCCCCGGCCACGAACCCTCATGGTCACCCAGAAGCGGCCGGTGGGGAAGAGTGCTGCGGGGGCCGCCCGAAGCAGCAGTCGCCGCAGAGTCCGCCGCCGGGGGCGCGGTAGTACAGGCAGCAGCTCGTGCGGCGGAAGGCGGACCCGGTGCGCGTGCCGGTCGTGGCGAGGCGCGGGTCCTCGAAGAGCTCGGCGGTCAGGAGGCGGGCGCGGGTCGCGACGTCGGGGCGATGGGCGCCGCGTGCCCAGCGGCTGATCTCGCGGGCGGCACCGGCGAGCGCGGACCCGGCGTTGCCGCGCAGCAGCGGGGCCGAGATCCGGTGGCGGGCGCGGAGGGCCGCCGACAGGGGCTCCAGGTGACGGTCGAGGACGAGGGCGCAAAGGGTTTCGGCGTCGGCGGGCAGGTCGCTCGGACCCATGGCCAGAAACAGGTCATCGGGCGCGCTCGCGTCCGGGTTCCAGTGCAGCCGCTCGGGGGCGAGGTCCGGGACGCGTCCGAAGAGGGCCGCGCTGCCGAGCGCCACCGACCACAGGCGTGCCGCGAGTCCGAGTTGGGCCACCGACACGGCGACCCGCGCCTCGGACACGGAGAGTGCCCGCGCGACCTTCGTGACACGGAACTCCAGGGCGTCGCGGCCGACGCGTCGGTACGCGTCCCCCAGCGTCACAAGGTCACTTTCCGTGTCGCTCGCGTCACTCGCGTCACGCAGAGCGAAAAATCCTCCGAGGGACCCCAGTTCGCGCAGGTCGATGGGTGCTGTCACCGGATCAGTACAGCAAGTGGGCGTCCGCAGGTCATGGGTGGGGTGCCGGCGGATCAACCATGGGGCGTAGGACCGGCACGGGTCGTACTCCATCGGCAGTAGGAACCGGTGCGGCCTCTGGTACGACGACGTGAGCGCGAGAAAGAGAGATCGTAGAGGTATGGAAGAGGATCGTCCGCCGCGCCTCGCAGTGCGCCGCGCCGTGAGGAGCCGCTCATGAGCGCCCTCACCCTGGCCGTGCTGCTCTCCCTCGTCTCCGCCGTCGCGTACGCGGCCGGGGCGATCCTGCAGGAGCGGGTCGCGGAGTCCACACCCGAGCACGCGTACGCGCCCCTGCACCGCCCGATGTGGTGGTGCGCCGTCGCGCTCAACGGCCTCGGAGCGCTGCTGCACGTGGCGGCTCTGGCCTACGGCCCGCTGAGCCTCGTACAGCCGCTGGGCGCGCTCACGATCGTGTTCGCGTTGCCGATGGCGGCCCTGTTCGTGCACCGCAGGGCGGGCGCGACCGCCTGGCGCGGCGCGATGATGGCGGCGGTGGGTCTCGCGGGTCTCCTTGCCCTCACGGGATCGGCGACCGACCACTCCTTCGAAGGGGCTGAGCGGTTCCTTGTGGCCGTCGTGACCGCCGGCACGGTCGTCGCCCTGATGGCGCTCGCCCATGCCGTGCACCGCCACCCTGTCGTGCGCAGCGTGCTGCTCGCGGCGGCGGCCGGTGTCGCGTTCGGCATCGCGTCGGTGTTCACGAAGTCCGTGGCGGTGGACTGGCGGGAGGGCGGCTCGCTGGTGCAGTTCTCCAGCTTCGTGGTGATCGCGGCGCTCGCCACGTCCGGGCTGCTTCTGTCTCAGGCCTCGTACCGGGGTGCGGGTCTCGCGGCGCCGCTGTCGACGGTGACGGTCGTGAACCCGGTGGTCGCGGCGGCGGTCGGGCTCACGCTGTTCGGTGAGTCGTTCCGCTACGGCGTGACGGGCACGGCGCTCGCGCTCGGCTGCGGTGTCGTCGCTGCGGGTGGCCTGATCCTGCTGACGACGGAGCGGATCAGCGGGGACCGGCAGGGGGCCGGGGAGACGGCCGCCGCGACGATGCCCGCCCAGTCGTCACCCGCGGTCACCGGCGACGAGCCGCTGACCCGGCGCGTCGAGGCTCCGCGAAAGGACGCCGCGTCCCGCCGCGGCCACAAGAAGACCGGTCATTACGAGGAGTGGCGCCGGCCCCGCGACAAGCGATCACGGGACGAGCGCATCAGATCCTGACGCCGTGCGCCCGCAGATACGCCAGCGGGTCGACGTCCGAACCGAAGCCGGGCCCCGTCCGCACCTCGAAGTGCAGATGCGGGCCCGTGCTGTTGCCCGTGGAGCCGGACCGGGCGATGCGCTGGCCCGCGACGACCCGCTGCCCCGCCTTCACACTGAGCGCCGAGAGGTGCCCGTACTGGCTGTACTTGCCGTCGGCGTGCCGGATCACGACCTCGTAGCCGTACGAGCCGCCCCAGCCCGACGAGACGACGTGACCGGCGGCTACGGCCCTGACCGTGGTACCGGTGGACACTTCGAAGTCGACGCCGGTGTGGTAGCCCTTCGACCAGGAGGAACCCGACGCGCGGTACGGGGTGCCGATCCCGGCGGAGACAGGGGCGATGACGTCATGCGTGACAGCCGGCGCCTGCTTCTTCGGGTGGTGCGCGGTGGCGGTCCGCTCGGGCTTCGGCTTGGGCTTTGGTTTCGATGTATGCGGGGGCGTGGCTGCCGACGGGCGCAGGGTGAGCCGCTGGCCCGGCAGGATGAGGTCGGGGTCCGGGCCGATGGTGCGGCGGTTCTTCTCGTACAACTGCCGCCAGCCGCCCCGCACTTCACGGGAGTCGGCGATGGCCGAGAGGCTGTCGCCGCTGACGACGGTGTACATCTCGGCGGTGCCGGCCTTCGACTGGGGCGTGGTCTCGGGCTTGACGTCCTTGATGGCCCCCTGCGGACTCTCCCCGGTGGCGCGTGCCGCCTGCTCCGCTCCGTCGTATGCCTCCCAGGTCGCCGCCTGCGCCGCTCCCGCGCCGATGAGGGGGATCGCGATGCCCGCGCCGCCCGCCGTGACGGTGAGCGATGTCCGGTTGATCAGGTTCCGCTGATGCCGGCGATGCCTGCCGTGTTCCGTCATGGAAGCCCCCCTCACACGCCTCGGAAGCGGCAAGCTAGCGCTCCCGCGTACGCGTGACAAGACGCGTCTCAGCCACGCAAGTGCCGTGGCAGCCAGTCGAGTTGGGCGGCCTGGTGGAAGTAGCCGCCGCCCTCGTGATCGTTGAAGGCGTACACCTTGATCGCCTTGTCCGGCCCGGCGTAGGCGTTGAACGCCGCGAAGACCGTGGAGGGCGGGCAGGTCTGGTCCTCCAGGCCCACCGAGAAGAGGGCGGGCGCGGTGCCACGGGCCGCGAAGTGCACGCCGTCGAAGTACGAGAGCGTACGGAAGACCTGCTCGTCGGCGCCGATGTGCGTCTTGAGGTAGTAGCCGATCTCGCGGTACGGGTTGCGTTCGGTCAGGGTGGCCGCGCGGGGGAAGTGGCACAGGAACGGCACGTCGGCCGCGACGGCGACGAGGTCCGGCACGAGCCCGCCCACCGCAATCGCGATGCCGCCGCCCTGACTGGCGCCGAGCACGGCGACGCGCGAGGCGTCGACCAGCGGGTGCGAGCGGGCCGCCTCGACGGCACGCACACCGTCGGTGAAGACGCGCCGGTAGTAGTACGCGTACGGGTCTTCGACGCCGCGCGTCATGAAGCCGGGGTGCGAGGGCCCGCTGCCGACCGGGTCCGGGGTGTCCCCCACCAGGCCCGCGGAGCCCTGACCCCGGGTGTCCATGACGAAGTGCGCGAACCCGGCGGCGGCCCACAGCAGATGCGTGTGCGGCAGGCCGCGGCCGCCGCCGTAGCCGATGTACTCGACGACGGCGGGCAGCGGCCCGGTCGCACCGGCGGGCAGGACGAGCCAGCCCTTGACCGGCTGCCCGCCGAACCCGGCGTACGTGACGTCGAAGACGTCGACGGTGGTCAGCGGCACGTCGACCGGCGTGAACGTCGCGTCGAGGTCGTGTTCGCGCGCCTCGGCCAGGGTCTTGTCCCAGAACGCGTCGAAGTCCTCGGGTTCCTCCAACACCGGCCGGTAGGTGCGCAGTTGGTCGAGGGGAAGATCGAAGTGGGTCACGGGCGGCTCCTTGTCGTGAAGGCCGGCGGGCGCCGCGCGGCGGCTTCCGCCCGGGTCTTCGGAGTGAGCGTGGAAGAGCTTCCGAACGAGTTGGTTCGGTGCGGTCACGGAGAGCGTCGAAACGTCACGCTACGCCTCACCGCGCTACAAATGAACAGGAACGATCACTCTGTACTTCAGGAACCACAGGAGCGACAGACATGAGCACTTCAGCCCAGATCGGCGTCACGGGGCTCGCTGTCATGGGGCGCAACCTCGCCCGCAACTTCGCCAGGAACGGCTATACGGTCGCCCTGCACAACCGCACCGCGTCCCGCACACATGACCTGGTGGCGGAGTTCGGCGGCGAGGGCGACTTCGTCCCGACCGAGACCGCGGAGGAGTTCGTGGCCGCGCTCGAACGTCCCCGGCGCCTGGTGATCATGGTCAAGGCGGGCGGCCCCACGGACGCGGTGATCGAGGAGTTCGCGCCGCTCCTGGAGCCCGGCGACATGATCGTCGACGGGGGCAACGCGCACTTCGCCGACACCCGGCGCCGCGAGCGCGACCTGCGCGAACGCGGCATCCACTTCGTGGGAACGGGTGTCTCCGGCGGCGAGGAGGGCGCCCTGAACGGGCCGAGCATCATGCCGGGCGGCAGCACGGAGTCGTACGCGGCGCTGGGTCCGATGCTGGAGAAGATCTCCGCGAAGGCCAAGGACGGCGCCCCGTGCGTGACGCACGTCGGCCCGGACGGCGCAGGTCACTTCGTGAAGATGGTCCACAACGGCATCGAGTACGCCGACATGCAGCTCATCGGCGAGGCGTACGAGCTGCTGCGTGATGTGGCGGGCTACTCCCCGGCTCAGATCGCCGGCATCTTCCGGACGTGGAACACGGGCCGGCTCGACTCGTATCTGATCGAGATCACGGCCGAGATCCTGTCGCACGTGGACGCGGATACGGGCAAGCCGTTCGTGGACGTGGTGCTCGACGAGGCGGAGCAGAAGGGCACGGGGCGCTGGACCGTGCAGATCGCCCTCGACCTGGGCGTTCCGGTGTCGGGCATCGCAGAGGCCGTCTTCGCGCGCTCGCTGTCGGGGCACGCGGATCTGCGGGCCGCGTCGAAGGGCCTGCCGGGCCCGACGCCGACCACGCTGAGCGGGCCGGAGGCGGCGGCCTTCGCCGACCGGGTCGAGCAGGCGCTGTACGCGTCGAAGATCGTGTCGTACACGCAGGGCTTCCACGAGATCGCGGCGGGCAGCGAGGCGTACGACTGGAACATCGACCTGGGTGCCGTGGCCTCCATCTGGCGCGGTGGCTGCATCATCCGGGCCGCGTTCCTCGACCGGATCACCGCCGCGTACGACGCCCGGCCCGACCTGCCGAGCCTGCTCTCGGACAAGACGTTCGCCGAGGAGATCGGCGCGGCGCAGGACGACTGGCGTGCCGTCCTGGTCGCCGCGACGACGGAGGGCGTACCGGCACCGGGCTTCGCGGCGGCGCTCGCGTACTACGACGCGCTGCGTGCGGACCGCCTGCCGGCGGCGCTGACGCAGGGGCAGCGGGACTTCTTCGGAGCACACACGTACCGGCGCACGGACCGCGAGGGGTCGTTCCACACGCTGTGGGGCGGGGACCGGTCGGAGGTTCGGGTGTAGGGCGTAGATCTTGCCGCTTTGGCAAGCCGCTCTGGTCTCTCCGGCCTACGCGGGTGAGGGCTGGGGCTCGGGAGCGGACGGTTCCGGGTCCGGGTTCGGGGGGCTCGGGACGGGGGGTGGTGAGGGCTTCGGTGTCGGTTCCGGGGCCGGCGGCGGGGGCGTCGGGACCGGAGGGGGGAACGGCCCCGGATCCGGGACGTCGGGCCCTGGTGCGGGCGGGGTGACGGGGTCGGGGATGGGGTGCGTCATCGGGATTCCTCCAGAGGGTCGGCGGCCGGCCGCGCTCCGGCGGGGCATTGGCCGGTCCCTGCCACTGTCTCCCGGCTCGCGTGCCCACGCCCGCCGGGTCCACTCCTCCCCCGGCCCGGCGCTCAGCCCTGGATACGGCTGAGGCGTACGACGGGAATGTCCCGCTCGGTCTTCTTCTGATAGCCCTCGTACGGGGCGAAGGTCTCCACCAGATGGGGCCATACGCGGGCCTTCTCCTGCGGTGACAGGGTCTCGGCGCGGGCGGCGAACCGCTCGGTCCCGACGCGCAGCCGGACCTCCGGCTCGGACCGGAGGTTCAGGTACCACTGGGGGTGCTGGTCGGCGCCGCCGTACGAGGCGACGATCAGGTAGTCGTCGCCGTCCCGGTCGTAGATGAGCACGGTGCGGCGCCACTGCCCCGTCCGGCGCCCCCGGTAGTCGAGCAGCAGGCAGGGCGCGCCCTGGATCGTGGTGCCCTCGGTGCCGCCGGACTCCTCGTAGGTACGGGCCTGCTCGGCCACCCAGCCGGTGGGGCTGATGACGACGTCTCCGGTGCTGTCCTGGGTCATGCGGCGCTCCTCGCTCACGGGCTTGCCGGGGGCAACTCGACTCAGGGTAGGCCGACTTATGGGCTGCCGCGCGGGGGCCGGGGCGAGTCTGGGGCCGGGCCGGGGCCCCCAGGCCGAGCCGGGGCGGAGGGGCGACGACATCGCCATCACCCCTCCGCCCCGGCTCGGCCTACGCGGTCACCAGCGGTGGGGGTTCGCCACGATGGCACGCTTCGCGGCGGCCATCAGCTCGGGCGGGGCGACGGGGGCCTCGCCCGGGTGACGCGCGGCCCACTTCACGACGAACGGGCACAGCGGCGCGACGGCGATGCCCTCGCGGGCGGCCATGGAGTACAGCTCGCGGGCCAGCGATCCTGCGATGCCCCGGCCCTCGTTCTCGGGCTCCACGATGGTGTGCACGGGTACGAGGGCGGTCTCGGGGGCGTCGAGGACGAAGTACTGGATGTACCCGAGGGCTTTCCCGTCCGGCTCTCCCGCGGTGTGGGCCTCGAGGAGGCCCTTGTCCCGAAGGTCTCGGATCTCGATGTCACTCATGGGCTGGGCTCTCCTCGCGTCTGTGACGGGACGGTCAGACCGTGGCGGCCGCCACCGCCTGGGGGCTACGCTCCTGGTCCCCGCCCGGCACGGGCTCGGACGGGTCGGCGCCGAGGGCCACGATCCGGTTCTCCCGGTCGACGTGCACGACCTGGGGCCGCAGCGCACGCGCCTCGGCGTCGTCGACCTGAGCGTAACTGATGATGATCACCAGGTCACCGGGGTGCACGAGGTGGGCCGCGGCCCCGTTGATCCCGATGACACCGCTCCCCCGCTCCCCGTCGATGACGTACGTCTCCAGACGGGCACCGTTGTCGATGTCGACGATGTGCACGAGCTCACCGGGCAGCAGATCGGCGGCGTCGAGCAGATCCCGGTCGATGGTGACGGACCCGACGTAGTGCAGGTCGGCCTGGGTGACGGTGGCACGGTGGATCTTGGACTTGAACATGGTACGCAGCATCGAGCTACTCCTGGACCTAGGCTCCCTGCCTGCGTTTTTGCAGGTCAAGGGCTGTTTCCACACCTTACAACGAGTCGCAAGTCCGGGCAGCTTCCGCCAGGTTTTTCAGGACTGATGCTGACCACTTGCTGACCTTTCTGGCACTCCATCAGATGAACTACGGGCCTGTACCGACCACACGGCTCGCTGACGCAGCGACGCTCGTAGCGTACTCAGCTCCCCCCGATCGATGTCCGTGATCACCGTCACTCCACGGCCCACGGAAGCGCGATCGTCACCTGGGGCGACCGCATATCCGCAAGCAGCGGCGCAACCAAACCGGCTGCCGCCACGACCATGAGGCCCGTGCCCAGCAACAGAACCCTGAGCTCCAATCTCAGACCGTCTCGAGGAGCCTCTCGCCAATGGAATCGCAGCCGAATCCCGCCCAGCCCCATTCAGACGTTGCCGCGCCATCCAGGCACCTCCCCGTCGAACCCGTCCTTATGGACACTTCTCAGGTGGCCACAATGCTCAGCATGTCCACGAGCTGGGTCTATCGAGAAGCATCGAAGCTGGGTCTCAAGGGATACAAACTCGGCCGCGGGCGGAATGCCAAGGTGCTTTACAAGAGGTCCGAGATCTTCAAACGGCTGGAACAGCAGAGGATCCGCTAGAAGGCTCCCGACGACTCCCCGACTCGGCCCAGACTTCGCGCCACACAGCCGTGCGATAACGGGTCAACGACGTCCCGGAGCGGGGCCCAGCTAGGCCGCTTGCAGCAGTCCCGAGCGGGACCAATCGATCAGAAGCCTGACGCACGGCTCACACCGGTTCCGGTGGCGCTGCATTCGCGATGCACGCCGCGCCGAACGGTCGCTCGGCGCCGAACGCTCGCAACGAGCCGGACGACGGGCCCTCAGGTCGTGGGGTCCTCAGGCAGCGGGAGCGTGCTCCAGGCCGTCACTGCGGTCGGCATGACGACCACCGCGTCCGTCTCCGCGGCTTCGGTGCGCATCCGGTTGAGCAGGGTGTCGATGTCGCCGATGGTCGCTGCGCGGTCGCCGGCGTCGGCGTTTCCGGGCAGAGCCGCCTGGGACAGCGCGCGGTAGGTCTGGGCGACGAGAGGGAGAACGGTGTCGTGTTCGGCGCCACCCATCGGTGTCGTCGCCGACAGACCGGGCACGGCCAGGCCCGCCCGGCGGAAGAGGCCGTGTAGGCGCACTCCTGTTCCGAGGCTGTTGCCGTTCACCGTGAGGGCGGCGGCGATGGCCTGGAGGACGGCGCCGGTGAGCGGGATGTGAGGTTCCACGCGAAGCGGGAAGTTGTCGAAGTCCTGGAAGGCGATGAGTCCGCCGGGTCGTACGAGCCGGGACAGACGGCGCAGCGCCGTCACCGGGTCGGGAAGGTGGCCCAGGACCAGGCGGCCGATGACGGCGTCCACCCGCCCCCCGAAGTCGACGTCGACGTCGGGCAGGGTCATCGGACGGAACGTCACCGTCGCCTCGCCTCCTCGGGAGAGGGCGCGAGCCCGTGCCACTTCCAGGGCGCGTGGCGCCGCGTCGACTCCGACGACCGAGCCCGCCGACCCGACGATCTTTGCCGCCAGGAACGTGACGTCGCCGGCTCCGCAGCCGACGTCGAGGACACGCATACCTGGGCGCAACCCCGCGGTCAGCAGGGCCTGTTCGGTGATCGGGTCGTACAGGCGGGCCTGCAGCACGAGCCGGTCGGTCTCCGTGGATGAGTGACCGAGCAGGTATGCCGAGTCCGGCCGAGCTGCCGCGGTCATCGCTTCTCACCTCCGGCGGTAAGTGCCGGATCGGTGGTCTCGGACTGGCTGAAGAATGTGTTCCATCCCTTGATGAGCGACACCAGATCTCCGCAGTAGCTCCGCTCGGCCTTGATGTACGTTCCGCTTCCCGACCCGAACGACCAGGCGACGGCGTTCATCTCCTCGGGGTCGAAGGAGGGGGCCTTCTCGAAGAACATGGTGAGACGGTCGCCGACTGTGGGACGACTCCCCTCGGGAAGCTTCAGGGCGTAGAAGGCGACCCGCTCGATCGCCCCGTCGCCGGGCGAGAGCGTCACGGAGAACGTGTACGCGCCCTGGGAGAGGAACGTGGCCATCTCCCCGTAGAGACGGCGGTCCGGAGGTGCGGCACCGGCCAGTGCGGTGAAACTCCGGCACTGGTCCTCGGTGAGGGGGCCGCGAGCCCGGAAGTAGAGGTTGACCGTCCCGTTGTCGTAGTCCACGCAGACGTGCCGTACGAAGTCCAGTCCCAGGCTGTGGAATAGCGGGCCGCGTTCCCGGATCGGTAACGGCACGGGCTCGACAGCGAGCACATCGCCGACCGGCCGGGTGCCGCCCAGGTAGAGCCACGTCTTGGTGAGCCCACGGGCGGCGTCGAAGTCACACGACTGCTCGGGGGTGCCGTCGTACAGCGTGTTCCACGCCTGCACCAGGTCGCCGAGCCGGTCGTCCGCCGCGATGAACCCCGCGCGCCTGGCCACCGCGACGGTGTCCGTGGAACGGCGTGCGTAGAAACGGTAGTTGAGGTCGCCGCCAGGACGGTCAGTGGCCCGCCACAGAACGGCCCCCTCCGCGAACATCGGGCCGTAGGCGTCGAGCACCGCCTGCGTCGCGGCCTCGGAGTAGGGTGCGCCGATCGCCTCGGCAGTGGCACGGACGTGTTCCAAGAAGTGCGGTGCGGAGAACTGCTGAGGATGCACGGTGAGGTCCTCTTTCCAGGCTGCCAGGGACAGCACGGTAAGCCGGGCCGGCACACGTGTCGATATGGCCTCGAACAGGGCCACGCGGCCTAGGCCGTGCCCAGCCACGCCTCAGAGTGAATCTGATCCAGGACGGCATTGAAGTTCATCAACTGGACCTCGACAGCCGGCGACTCCCCTCTCATCAAGGTTTCCTCCCGTGGCTCGCCAGAAAACGAGCCGGCGTGACACAGCGAAATGCCACGCAAGGCAAAGCCCCTGACAACCAGAGAGTGGACTCGGCCGCCAGGGGCTTCAGAACCCACGCCCTCCGAATGGGACGTGGTGTCGGCGTGTTGTGAGGTTTAGTTGGCCTGCCACCAACAGGTGACGACCTCTGCGTACGGGTCGGGAGCTTCCTCCCGCGCGAAGTGCCCGGCATAGATGATGTCCAGCTTGCTGACCGGCAGCCGATCGTGGAGGAACTCGGCGTTCTCCACCGGCACCACCTCATCGTCGCGACCGATCAGAATCTGCACAGGCGTCTCGGCACCCGGCAGCAACCCGCTCAGAACTGGCAACTCCGCCGGATACGCCCGAACATACGCCAGCTGCTCGACGAACCGCTGCTCCCCCATATACGCCGCCGGATCGTCCTCACGCAGCGGCGGTCACCCACGCGGCTGACGATGAGCATGGTGATCCGCTCGACCAACGCGTGCGGCAGGTCGAGTGCGGCAGGGTGGGGAACCAACGGGGCTTCTGTGCCAACGGGTTGGGACTTCGAACACCCCCAACGACACAGGAGCCTCGTGCGCTGCGGGTCCCGCCGCCGTGAGGCGAGCGGTCAGTCACACACCTGGCGCGGCGGCACTTCCGCCACCGACTGCGGGAGGGTGTGTCACAGGCCCGGCAGCTCATTGGATCAGGTCGGTGTGCGGATGCTCGGGGGAGGCCGGGCAGACGTAGATCTGCATGTTGTCGGTGCTGCCGACTTCGACCCTGGTCGGCTGCGAGGGGTCCTGGCCACAGCAACGACCGGCAGTTTTGACGGCGATGGCGACGGCCTGTTCTTCGCAAGGCGCCCAGCTGTGTCCCTCACCGCCGTCCCATTCGAAGGAAGCGATGGTCAGCAGCGGGACCATCTGCACATCACAGACAGTGCAGCATCGGGGGTTGGGGTCGGTGCGGCCCCACGGAGGCCAGCCGCCGACCTTCCATCCGGGCGCGTCAGCCAGATGGACGTCATAGAAGTCCCGCGGATATTCCGCGTAGGAGCTGTCCACATCGGCGCCGGCTGCCTGCCATCTGCTCCAGTCCTCCACCATCAGCAGCATCTGCGGGCTCAGATCGAGGCTGGCGGGGTACTCGGTGATCGCTTCCGGTGCCAGCACGCACGGTTCCGGCATATAGCCCGGATAGTTCACCTCGTACGGCTCGGGCGGTGTGGCGAGGATGTCGACGACCTCGGCCGCGGACCGCCAGAACAGCGCGGTCGCCGGCTTCCAATCCGGAACGTGGTCGTAAGGGCACCACAGAACCTGGAGCAGATCGGCCTGTCCGGGCGGCCGCAGCAGGGGTACGTCGCGCAGATACAGCTGGGCCACGGGCAGCATGGGGACCGGGCAGTCCGCGGGCAACGGGGGACCGGCAGCGAATCGCTCCGCGAGCCTCACGGTGTTCCGCTCCTTGATCGCCGCCTCCTCTGGCGTTGCCCCACGGCCATTGTGATCACGATGCCACCGGGCCTGCATGTGTCTCTTGAGCCGCACGTCGTCCGGCGACTTACGGAACCCACTGTCACGGTGCAGGTGCGAGGCTTGGCAGTGCGGCCACGGCTCCCCAGCCGGCCACAGCAACGGCCCCCCGACCGAGCTCTCCCCGACCGAAGGTGCCCCGGGACGCGGGTGCAGCCGAACCGCAGGACGCGCCAACGGCGCCAGCTCGGGAAAGACCGCGGTCACGTCCACGGGCCGCGGCGGAGTAGTACGTAGGAAAACCATGTCGGTGATCCTGTCACCAGCCACTGACAACCCCTGGCCACCTCAACCAGCTTCGGTGGCACCGGTGTTCAGGTGGTCGAGTCCAACGCATGCAGCCTCGGCCACAGCGACAGCGACAGCGACAGCGACAGCGACAGCGACAGCGAACCTTCCTACGTTGATCCCGGCATTGACAGGAAGGGAAGCGAGCAGAGGCCCTCGAGCCGGCCCTGACAAAGTCCGGGCATGTTGGCGGTAGCGGATCGCGACCCTCATGCCCGGCACAGTGGGAGCCATCACAGACCCAACCGTGACGCCGCAACGTCGCCCCTTCCGGTGACTCGCTCGGCCGCAAACGTTCGCCCCACCCGGAGACACCAACGGCCGGTCTTCCACGCTCGTTCTGCCGTCGCCACCGTCGGCCCCGAATCAATCACAGTCCAGCCGGGTAATCCGCGGCGCCAGACCACTGACGCCGCCAAACGCGTTCCGTACCACCTCACCCACGGCGACGAGCGCGACGCTCAAGGCGGCCGGCTCGTCGCACTCGACGCCTCCCAGATGCGCGAGGCCATCGACCGCTCCGTCGCCACGATCGAGATCTGCGACAGCCGAATGGTCAACTCGGACGTCTGCCTCGGCGACATGGTCACCGAAAATGCCTCGGCCGGCTGCTACACCCTCGGCACACAGCAGTGGGTGTGGAGCACTTCGCGCGGCACACCCGAACTGGCCTGTGCTGCGACCCTTGAACAACCGGGCACAGGGAAGACGGAGTGTTGTGCCTGACTGACCGACCGCCGGCCCCGGAGTGTTCTTTTTCGTACCGCGAGGCACTCGGCACCGCTTCCGCAGCCGCGGTTACCACGCGGCCAAGATGATCTTCTTCTTCACCCCGGGTGGCATGGAGGAACTTCTCCTCGCGGGCGCCACACCCGCCGAGCCGGGAGTGGCACCGCCCACCCGGGACCTGAGCCTCGGGAAGCCCCCGACGGAGCTGATGGGGCGCTACGCCACCGAGAACCTCCCCGACCTCAGTTAGCTCCTCCCCACGGTGCCGCTCATGGGCGAATGCCGAACGGGCCGAGTTGTCCGGCGTCGATGCGCAGCGATTCGAGCAGTGCGAAGGCGTTGTCGGCCGTGAAGACGTCGGCGGCGGCCAGCGATCCGCTGTACTTGGCGATCACCGGGTCGGCCGCCTGCTGGGCGACAGCTTCGAGGTAGGTCTTGAAGACGGCCCAGGAGTTCCCGGACGGCCCGTACTTCTGGAAGTAGGGCGTGGGGTCCACCGTCGACGAGGCCTTGCGGACGGAGGCGTCGAGGTCGGCCATGTACTGCCGCTGCGTGTCGCCGTCGGCGCGGACTCCGAGGCGTCCGAGGTGGCCGCCGACCAGGGTCTGCCACGGGTAGTCCATCGCCACGTCCTGCGCCTTCACCCAGGCTGGTATGTCCTGCGAGACGGCGAGGTTCTGGAACGGCACCCAACCCGGGTACAGCACGTCCACGACCATCAGCGTCGCGTGGTCGGGGGCGTGGATGAAGATGTTGTCGGGCGAGTGGTTGGGACCGTGGTAGGCAAGTTCCAGTCTCTCGCCGCCCACCTTCAGGACGTAGCGGTCGTCGAAGGTCACCGTCGGGGCAGGCCTGTTGGGGTCCCTGTCCAGGCGCAGCAGACGGCGGGTCTCGGTGTGGCCGATGCGCACCACGTCCTTGCCCAGGATGACCGAGGCCCCGATGTGATCGGCGTGGGAGTGGGAGTACACCAGGTGTGTGACCTTGCCAGGCATTCCGTTGGCCCTGGTCACCTGCTCGATGGCGCGCAGCAGGCTGTGTCCGATAGTGGGCGGCGCGTCGACGAGCACGACGCCCTCACGGGTGGTCAGGAACATTGCCTGGTAGTAGGAGTCGGTCACCCAGTAGAGGTTCCTCGTGATCGGGCCCACGAAGTAGCCGTCCGCGTTGAGCGCGGGACCGACCGAGGCCGAGGGGACCGGCGCGTAGTCCGGCAGGGCGGACGCGTCTGCTGCGGCTGCGGTGCCGGGCAGCGCGCCCGCGAGCAGAGCGGCCGCGGCAGGCGCGGCGGCGGCGACCGTCGTTCCCTTCAGGAACGTACGGCGACTTGATCTGTGGGGTTCCGTGGACTTCGTTGCCATGGGCTTTCCTTCGTGACGAGGGTCTTCGGCCGCGGTGGGATCAGGACGTCGCCTCGGCCGCCTCGACGATCAGTTCGGCGGTCCGGTCCGGGTGCGACACCATGACCGCGTGCGAGGCACCGTTGACGGTGACCGTGTGGGCGTGGGCACGTCGCGCCATGAACGCCTCGGCGGCCGGGGGAATGGCCTTGTCGGCGCCGGCGACCAGGTACCAGGACGGGAAGGTCTTCCACGCGGGCGCGCCGCTCGGCGCCGCGAGCGCCGCCACGCCCACCGGACGCTGTGTCGCCGCCATGTCGGCGGCCGTCTCGGCCCGCACATCCGCGGCGAACACCCACCGGAAAGCCGACTCCTTGACGACGGCTTCCGGTGCGCTGCCGCCACCGGGCAGCGGGTACGGGTGGATGTTCAGGTTCGCACCGAGGCTGCTGCCGGGGAACTTGCCGGTGAGGTCGAGCGCGGTCTCGTCCTGATCGGGGGCGAAGGCAGCGACGTACACCAGGGCCCTGACGTTCGCATGGCCGGCCGCGGCGTTGGTGATGACCTCGCCGCCGTACGAGTGCCCGACGAGAATCACGGGTCCCGGGATGGTGTCCAGGACGCTGGAGACGTACGCCGAGTCGCCGTTGAGGTCGCGCAGCGGGTTGGCCGGGGCGAGGACCGGGTAGCCCTGGCCCCGGAGTCGCTCGATAACTCCGTCCCAGCTGGACCCGTCGGCGAACGCCCCGTGCACGAGGACGACGGTGGGCTTGGGGGCTTGACCGGTCGACACCGTCACGACCTTCGCCGGCAAGGGGTTCGCACCCGCCGAGGCCGTCACAGTGAGAAGGGGGAGCAACAGCCCGGTGAGGGCAAGTCCTGTCGCTGCGTGCATCTTGACCGGAGCGATGTCATGACCTTCCGTTCAGGAAGTCGAGCAGGGTCCGCGTGAGTTCGGCCGGGTGTTCCTCGTAGATCCAGTGGCCGGAGGCGGGGACGACGACGCCGGTGACGTCGGTGGCGTACCGGCGGACCTGGTTCGCCACCGCGTCGCCGAGGCTGTGGTCGGCGCCGATGGCCAGCACGGGCATAGGGAGCTTCGTCCTCGCGTAGACGGCGTTGTCCGCCATGTCCTGCGGGAAGGCGCGGAACCAGGCGAAGCTGGCGTTGAGGTGTGCGCGGTCCTCGAGGTAGCCGGAGTAGACCGATACGTCCTCCGGAGTGACCGAGCCTTTCTGGACTTCGAGTTGGTCGATGAAGCGGTCGGTCCAGGTCCTCTCGCGGCCCACGACCATGTCTTCGGGGAGGCCGTTGGTGACGTTGAAGAACCCGAAGTTCCAGACTCCGGGGCCGTTCGGCGTCAGTGCAGGGAACTGGTAGATGCCCGGATCCGGGATCGGTGCCTCGCTGAGCACGAGCTTGGTGACATCGGCGGGGTGCGCGGCGGCGTAGGAGTAGGCGACCATGGTGCCGATGTCGTGGCCGACGATCCGGACGTCGTGGTCGCGGCGGAGGCCGACGAGGAGTGCGTGGATGTCCTCGGCCATCGTCTTCTTGTCGTAGCCCGCCGCGGGCGCGTCGCTCTTGCCTGCGCCAGGCAGGTCGGGGGCGATGACGGTGTAGTGCTCGGCCAGCGCCGGCATGATCCGGTGCCACTCGTACCAGGTCTGCGGATAGCCGTGGATCAGGACCAGGGTCGGTCCGTGGCCGCCTATGACGTAGTGGAGTCTGAGCGAGCCCGCGTCGGACTTGTGCTCGCTGAAACCGGCGGGTATCTGCTCCACCACGTGCTTCGTAGACGCGGAATCGGGCACGGCCGCGACCGTGGTGCTCATGGTGGCGGCGCCGAACACCGCGGCGACAGCCAAGGCCAGTACGGCCCGTCGCCGCAGGAAGGCAGGTATGAACTTCACAGGACGCTCCAGTGATCAGGAGTGGGGTGGTCGCCCCGGACGCCTCCGCGTCACAGGGTCTTGATGAGACCGCCGTCGATGACGAAGTCGGCGCCGGTGATGTTTCCGGCGCTCTCGCCGGCCAGGTACAGAACGAGGTCGGCCACTTCTTCGGGTCGTGTGAAGCGGCCTGTGGCGGAGTCGGCGGTGGCCCGCTTGGTCACTTCGTCGGCGGCCATGCCCGACGCCTGTGCGACCGTGGCCGCGACGCCTGACTCACCGAGCCACAACGGGGTGGCGACCGGGCCGGGGCTGACGGTGTTGACGCGGATGCCGCGCGGCCCGACCTCCTTGGACAGGGCCTTGCAGAAGTTCGCGAGCGCCGCCTTGGCCGCGCCGTAGTCGATCACCAGTGGGTCGGGCAGGACGGCGTTGACGGAGCATACGGTGACGATGCTTCCGCCTCCGTTCTCCAGGAGTGACGGCAGCGCTGCTCGCGTGGCGCGCACGGCGGACAGGAAGTTGAGGGTGAACGCCGAGGTCCAGTCCTCGTCGGTCACCTCCAGGAATCCGCCGGTCCGCGGTCGCACTCCCCCGACGTTGTTGACCAGCACGTCCACACCGCCGAACGCGGCCGTGGCGGCGTTGATCAGCTTCGCGGGGCCGGACGGCTCTGCCAGGTCGACCTCCACCGCTACGACCTGGCTGCCGGCGGCGAGCTCCCCGAGTTCGGCGGAGATCGACCGGGAGCCGGCCACCACTTGCGCGCCGGCGCCGGCCGGCGCGCGGGTGATGGCGAGGCCGATCCCCCGGCCGGCACCGGTGACGACCGCGGTCTTGCCGGCGAGTCCGAGTTCCATTGGCAGATCCTTTCGAGTCCGCCCGCTTGCTACAGGCCCTGCCTGCGCAACCAGGCCAGCGCGGTGTCGGCGACCTCGCGCCAGCCGCTGTCGATGGTGAGCGAGTGTCCCCGGTCGGGGAATTCCTTGATGTCGGTGACGGCATCGGAGTGGCGGTACTGCTTGAGCGTGGCCCGAGTCACGGACTCCGGCACGGTGTGGTCCTTGCCGCCGCTCATCAGCAGCAGGGGCCCGCGCTGAGCGTTGGCGGTGTCGACCTCGGCGGGCGAATGCGGGTTGAAGTTCGCCAGCGCGGCCTCGAACAGCGGCTTGCCCGGCGCGGGGATCGACCAGCGTTCGTACAGGTCGTCGGACTCTGCCTCGGACAGTGCGTTGCCGAAGGCGAAGCGGAACTGTTCGGCTGTCAGGGACACCGAACGGTGCTTGTTGGCGGGGTTCTTGAACACTGGCAGGGTGGCCCGCAACGCGGACAGCGGGACGGGAAGGACGCCCTTGATCTGGGCGGCGTCGATGGCGACCGCCGCGGCGGCCAGGTCCTGGCCGAGGAGCTTCTGGGCGATCATGCCGCCGAAGGAATGGCCGATGACGATCGGGAGCCCGTCCATCCCACGGATGATCGCGGCGTAGTGCTCGACGGCGTCGTCGATGCCGCGGTCGGCGATGCTCTCCGGGTTGGCGCGGGCCTCGGGGACCGTGTCGGGCTCCCCCGGCCAGCCAGGCGCGGACGCGGTGTAGCCCTCGCGCTCGAACATCTCGGTCCACGGGCTCCAGGACGTGGCGTGCAGCCACAGTCCGTGGATGAACAGGACGGGCATCGGTGTGGTCATGGCCGCCTTCTCCGGGGGTGCCAGGGTTTTGTTGTCGGCATCAACACACCATGGGCGGTGCCTTCTTCGAACCGGGGGAACACCCCAGTCCTTCGAGGTGCGGGCCGGAGAAGGGAACTGCGGTCAGCCGTCGGGGCACGCGCTGACCGGCTCCCGGGATCCCGTTGCCGGGCCCCGGTGCCTGCGTCGAACGCTACTGTCCGGCCGTCGGCTCGCCCGGCTCCGACACGATCACGGCGACCCGCCTCGGCGTCAGGTCTCGTCGTCGTGCAGGACGGACCGCAGCCGGCGCCGCGAGGAGATGTCGAGCTTCCGGAAGATCTTGTTGAGGTGGTATTCGACGGTCGACGCGGTGATGAACAGCCGCGCGGCGATCTCGGCGTTCGTGGCTCCGTCGGCGGCGAGTCCTGCCACCCGCCGCTCCTGGGGCGTGAGGACGTGTTCGGTCTGCGCGGTGCGGTTGCGGACACGTTCACCGGTGGCGAGCAGCTCGATCCGGGCCCGCTCGGCGAACCCTTCGGCTCCGATCTTCGTGAACGTCTCGTGTGCCGCCCGCAATTGGTCCCGCGCGTCGGAGCGGCGCTTGCGTCTGCGCAGCCATTCGCCGTACAGCAGGTGAGAGCGGCCCAGCTCCGCCACCACGCGCGTCCGGCTGAGGTGTGCCATGGACTCGGCGTAGAACTCCTCCGCCTGGTCGTCATCGGCCATCAGAGCCCGGCAACGAGCCAGCAGGCCCAGCGCCCAGGCCGTGCCGCTGGCCGGCGCGCGCTCCTCCAGAAGGGCCAGGGCCGCCTTCGCGGCCTGGTGGTCGCCGCACCGCGTACCGGCTTCGACGATCTCGTGTAGCGCGCGGGTTCCGGTGCTGGGGTTGTCCTTCTCGAACGGCACGCGCGCGCAGGCCAGTGCCTCCGCATAGCGCCCGTGGCTGTTCTCCAGCACCGCAAGGCAGTTCATCGCCCAGTCGCCGTAGTTGTCGTTCCCGTACTGGCGTACCCAGACGTCCGTGATGACGTTCACGGCGGAGCGCAGTTCGGCCTCGCGGCCGCTCCAGGCGAGCAGTTCGATGCGGTGCACCAGGCCCTGCGACGGTACGCCGATGGCGACGGCCAACTCGTCCGACTCGTCCAGGCACGCCTCGGCCTCCGCGTACCGCCCGGCCCGCAGTTCCCAGATCGCCTGGCACACGAGCGTCATCTTCAGGGCGCCCAGCGCACCCATGTCGCGGTCGTGGGCCTCCAGCAGCTTCGACACCTCGTATCCGGCCACGTCGTCCCACAATTCTTCCGCCGCGACCATCGCGAGAACCGCGAGGGGCATGCCGCCCTCGGTGATCTCGCCGCCGCTCCTCATGACCCGCAACGCCTCCCGGAACAGCGGTACGGCGGAGGGGTGGTCGACGTGCAGGCGCGTGGCGAACCCTTTGAGGAGCAGGTCGGTGACGGTACGGCCCGCCGACCGCATCGCCGGTGAGCTGAGTACCGCGCCGGCGAACTCTCGCGGTGTCGTGCCGACGGTGCTGCTCGATCCCTGGAGCGCCGCCTCGATTCCGGCGGACAGCAGCCGGCGGGCCAGTGGGGGGTCGAGTGCCGCGATGGGGCGGGCGGCGTCCAGCATGAGCGTCGGTATGCCGCCGAACCGCGCGAAGTACAGGTCGATGGTGGCCCGGGTGTGCCGGGCGTGTGCCTGCAGAAGGCGGTCGCCGGATCCCAGCGCGGGCTCGGCCCGGTCGAGCATGGCCTGCGCGGACGCCGGATCCCCCAGGACGAGGAAGGCACGCGCCGCCTCGACGAACCGGATGGCCCTGTCGGTGACGGACAGTTCGGCCGCTCTGGACAGGAACGCCGCCTGCTCGGCGTAGCCACCGCGGGCCCGTGCGCGTTCCGAAGCCGTTTCGAGTTCCGCGGCGACTGCCTCGTCGAGCCCGATGGTGGCCTCCGCCCGGTGCCATGCCCGGCGGTCGGGGTCGCGGACGGGATCGCTGGCGACAGCGAGCGCCTCGTGCACCCGGCGTCGGTCCGCGGCTTCCGCACCCCGGTAGACGGCGGACCGGATCAGCGGATGCCGGAACTCGAACGACCGGTCATGGGTGAGGATGCCCGCGGACACCGCGGCGTCCGCGGCCCGCGCGGGAACTCCGAGATACCCGGCCGCGAGCCACAGGAGCATCGGCTCTTCGGGGGGCGCGGCCGCGAGGATCAGCAGCAGTGCCTGGGTGTCGGCGGGAAGGGCTCGGATCCGGCACAGGAAGTGGGCTTCCAGGAGCCGTCCCGCCGGCAGCGGTGTGCTCAGCGGCGCTGTGCCGGCGAGGTGTTCCGGTGTCAGGCTGTCGGCGATCTCGATGAGGGCCAGCGGATTTCCACCGGTGTCGCGGACGATCCGGTCGGCCACCGCCGGGTCGAGGCGTCCGCTGACCATCGCCGAGAGCAGATCCCGCGCGTCGGCCTCTGGCAGGCCGGTCACCGCCATGGCCAGGAATCCGTCGAACGGGCTGGGCCCTTCAGGGTTGTCGCGGCCCGCGAGTACGAGGCCGATGGTGTCAGCGTGAAGTCGGCGTCCGACGAAGGCGAGGACCTCGGCCGACTCGCGGTCCAGCCATTGCACGTCGTCGACCAGACACAGCAACGGCTGGTCCCGGGCGGCGTCGCCGAGGAGCGTGAGCGTGGCCATGCCGACGAGACAGCGGTCCGCGGGGGTTCCGGCGATCATCCCGAATGTCGATTCGAGGGCCTCGCGCTGTGGCACCGGAACGGCGTCGAGGCGCCCGAGGAAGGGACGGAGCAGACGGTGCAGGGCGGCGAATGCGAGATGTGTCTCCGACTCCACTCCGGCGATCCTGACGAGGCGAAGATCCTCGGAGGTCTCCGCCACGTGGTCCAGCAACCTGGTCTTCCCGATGCCCGGCTCGCCGAGCAGTGCCACCGCGCAGCTCATTCCTTCACGGACGCCGGCCAGCAGGTCCGAGACGACCCGCAGCTCCTCCGACCGGCCCATGAGCGGAGCCTGGCGGGCCCGGGCCCCGACCGGTATGTATCCAGCCATCATTGACCGCTCTCTGGAAACCGAGTCGAAGATGCGGCGCGATGGTGGGCGCCTCGCTCAGGAGAACACCTGCCCCTACCGGAGGCACTAGGGATGGACCCTAGTCATCGCGTTTGGCAGAGAGGGCCGGCTGCCGGTGCTGGTCACGGCCTTGTCCCGTGCCCGCGAAGGGCTTCGGCAAGCTGGCGGCGGGAGGAGATCCCGAGTTTTCCGTAGATGCGGGACAGGTGGTACTCGACGGTCTTCTGGCTCACGTAGAGCTCTGCGGCGGCTTCCTGGTTCGTTCGCCCGCTCGCGATCAGGTGCGCTATGGACAGTTGGCGGTCGGTCAGCGCCAGCAGGTCGTCGGGGGCGGCTTCTGGCGCGGTGAGTCCACTCGTGGCCAGATCCGCCTCGCAGCGCTCGATGAAGGGTGCGGCTCGTAGCGCGGTGAAACGGCCGTGAGCTGTCCTCAGCCACTTGGCGGCATCGCGCCGTGGGGCGGAACCGGTGGCCAGAAGAAGCCTTCCATAGGCGTGTTCGAGCATGGCCCGGTGCAGCGGGGAGGTGTCGCCGTCGGTTTCCTCTGCCGCGAGGGCCGCAGTCGCCTGCTCGTAAATGGCGAGAGCGTCGCGTGGACGGTTTTCGGCTTCCGCGAGCAGACCGGCGAGCCGGGCCGTCACGACCCGGAGGTAGCCGACGCCATCGAAGTTCTCTTGCAGGTCACGCAGGGCGCCGGCAGCAAAATCGAGTCGCCCGGAACCCGTCAGAGCCTCGACGAGCAGCGACTGCTGCCACAGCCAGAAGGGCTTGTACCGGAGCCGGAAGGAGCCGTCCTCGGAATCCGGCGGATCGTCGAGCAGAGGCCTGAGGGAGCGAAGCATCGCCTCGAAGTCGGCCCGGGCTTGCGCAACTGTCGCTCCGGCCATGGCGGAGTAGACGATCTCCACCGGGGCGCCAAGGGTTTGCGCAAGCTGCGAAAGGGTTTCCAGGTGTTGCTGGGCGCTGTCCCACTCTCCGCGGCCTGCCTCGACACAGACTGCGGCGAAGCGGGCCGCCGCGTCGCCCATGAGCTGATCCTGGGTGGCGGCGACGGCCAGAGCCCGGTCTGCGGCGGACTCACTGGCGTTCCAGTCACCGGCGAGATAGTGGACCACGGAGAGCAGCGAGAGCGTCAGCGGGCTGAATTTGGATCCGGCGCCCTGCTGGTCGCGTTGGACCACGGTCCGGAGATCGGCACGGGCCGGGGTGAGTTCTCCGAGGAAGAGCCGCAGCACTCCGCGCGTGGCGAGGGTGTCGAGATGGTGGTTCGGTACGGCGGCGCTTTCGGCCGGCAGATGCGTGAGGTCCCGCAAGGCCACGCGTGGACCCTGGTGCCAGAGCCGCCCGGTCGCCAGGGCCGCCCTGACGAAGTCGGTGGTGGCCGGGTCGAGATCGCCGATCGCCAGGGTTCGGCGGGTTATCTCCACCGTCTCGGCACCCCGGCCGTTCCACAGCGTGATGTTCGCCAGGAACGTGCCGGCCAGGACGGAGACCCAGCCGGACTCCGCACGCGACAGAGCCTCCTGCCATGCCTGGCGCAGATGTGCCTCGGCGACGGGGAACCGGCCCGCCATCATGTCCATGCCCCCTAGGACGCAGCTGCGCAGCGGCCCCGGCGAGCAGTCCTCGACCTGTGGCCGCTGCTTCGCGGCCCAGACCGGCTGCATGGTGAGCAGCGACTGGGCGCAGGCGGTGAGCAGTCGGCGTTCGCAGTCCTCGCGGTCCTCGGACAGCGACGAGGCCCACAGGAGGCGGGTCGCGGCCAAGGCATTGCGGCCGTTCGCGGCCTCGCTCATGCCGGACTGTTCGAGCTCGTCGGCGAGTCGGGGGTCCGTGCTGGTGGCCGCGGCGACCCGGTGGGCCCAGCCGGCGGCTGTGCTCACGACGCTCACCGCGCCCGCGTGCAGGGCACGGCGTCGTTCCGGGGCGAGCCCGTCGTAGACGGCGTCGCGCTGGAGGGCGTGCACCAGGGCGACAGGGCTCTGGGGTTCCGACGGCCACCACAGGGCGAGTCCGGCGGTCAGCGCGGGCCCGAGCGCGCGGCCCGGGTCCACGAGCCCGGCGAGCCGGCCGGCCGTCGACAACGGAACCCGTGCGTCCAGGACGGCCATCGCCTCCAGCAGGTCCACGGATTCCTGAGGGAGTCGGTCCAGCTGGGCCCGGATCCCGACCCGGAGCGACCTGGGTACCGGCCACCGCTCCGGCGACCCGTCACGCAGAGCGTCGGCGGGAACCTCCGCCAGCACGGTGCGGACGTACAGCGGATGTCCTCGGGTGTACGCGTACAGCCGGTCGATGAAGCCCTGTGCCGGCCGACCCTCGACCATGCCCCGGGCCAGCCGCGCGACGTCCGCGTCGTCGAGCCCGCCGAGTTCGATTTTCGCCGCGCGGTCCAAGGAGCGCAGCAACCTGTCGAGGGCTTCGGCGGAGCCCTCCGCATCCGGCCGGGTCATCAGGATCGTCAGGACCCGGTCCGCCCACAGTCGGCGCAGGGCGAAGCTCAGCGCCTGCACCGAGAGTTTGTCGGCCCACTGGACGTCGTCCACCACCACGGCTACCGGTTTTCCGGACTCCTGGAGCGCGCCCAGCAGGAGCAGCAGCTGCCCGCCGACCGCGTGCGGAGCCGCCCCGGCAGGTGGGTCCTCCGTCAGCAAGGGGTACTGCTCCAGCAGCTCGCGGTCCACGCCACGCACCAGATGGCCGATCACACCGCCCGGGAGATCGGTCTCCGAGGGACAGCCTGTCGCCCACAAGATCGTGAAGTCGTCCAGAGACGCGGCGAACCGGCGCACGAAGGCGCTCTTGCCGATCCCGGCCTTTCCCTCGATCACCGCCAGCCAGGACTCGCCGTCCTTCGCCCCTGCCGCGTAGTCCCGCAGCCGTTCGGTTTCCGGCGTGCGGCCCACGAACAAGTCGTCGGAGACGCCGCGAACCACGCGCGTGGCACTCACAGCGCCGTGCCCGTAAGCACTGACATACCCGAGCCTCCAAGGACTGGACCGGCCTCGTCGCTCTCGACGCCGACACGGATCATTCTGAACCGTTCCTCCCCAGTACAGGCAAGGGGCCGGGCCCTGAACCGCCGCACGGGGACACGTGATTCGGCGCCGCACCACACCCTCCCCCGCCGCAGTCACACCTCAGTCGAATGACCTCCGTAGCCCCCACCTGTCCAACCGCAGTCACACGACCGATGTGGCCTGCCTGTCTCGACGCCGACACTCAGCGAGAGACGAAACAAGGACAGCATGAAAGGTACGGCGATGAGTGAGAAGAAGCAGCCCATCTTCGACGCCTCGGAGACCGCTCTGGCTCTGATCGACTATCAGGACGGGGTACTTGACCTGATCTTCGAGCAGGACCGCAGGGTCATCGAGCTCAACACCCGCTACCTGGCGAAGTTCGCCCAGGCCATCGGTGTCCCCGTGGTGCTCAGCACCGTCGGCGTCGAGATGGGTGTCAACGGGCCCACCATCAAGACGATCCGGGCCGAGCTTCCCGACGTCGAGGAGATCGACCGGTCCCAGATGAACGCCTGGGAGGACGCGAACTTCGTGAACGCGATCAAGGCGACCGGTCGCAAGAAGGTCGTGATGGCGGGCATCGTCACGTCGGTGTGCCTGACCTTCCCGGCGATCGACGCGATCGCCGACGGGTACGACGTCGCGTTCGTCGCGGACGCGGTGGGCGACGCTACCAAGGAGATCCATGACACCTCGGTGCTCAGACTGGTCCAGGCGGGCGCCGTGCCGGTGACCACGATCGCGCTGATGGCCGAGTGGTTCCGGGACTGGAAGTCACCACTCGCAGACGCGGCACGCGAGCTGTGGGTGCCGTACAAGGAGGAGTGGGCGGCGCTCAAGCGGGACCCGCAGTTCGTGGAGCCCAAGGGACTGGTGTGACGTCAGGTCCACGTCGTCACCCGCTCATCCGGCCCCCGGACCGAGACCGTTCCCGTATCCCGCAGACAGAGGAAGCGCACATGTTCCGGAACATCGTCGTCGCCGTCGACTCGAGCCCCACGCGGCACTGCGCGACACGCGCGGCCGCTGAATGGCCCGGCTGACCGGCGCCAAGGTCCACATCGTCCACGTGGCCGAGTCGGCGATCGCCTGGGACACCGTCGTTCGGATCGAGGAGGACGACGCGGCCGGCGAGATCCTCGGGGAAGCCCTCGCGATGGTGCGTGACATGGGTGTCGCGGCCACGGGCGAGGTCTTCCCCGTCGCGCCGGCGCAGGTTCCCCGGGCGATCTCCCGCGCCGCCGAGGACGTGGGAGCCGACCTCATCGTCCTCGGCCCGCACCACCGCGGCTCGGTAGCCGCCTTCTTCAGCCCCCGGGTGAGCGACGCGGTGTCGCACACGAGCCGTATCGCCGTACTGCTCGCCCCGGAAGGTGGTGGCCCTGGTCAGAGCTGATGACGGTCATGCGGGATCACGCCGGGCCGTCCAGCGCGGTCAGTGCGTCGCGCAGGGCGGCCCGGGTGGTGATCCCCAGTTTCGGATACACCTTGTACAGGTGGGCGCCCACCGTCCGGTGCGATATGTAGAGCCGCTCGCCGATCTGCTTGTTGCTCAGCCCCGAGGCGGCAAGGTGCGCGATCTCCAGCTCCTGCGGGGTCAGCAGGGGCGGGGTCGCCGTGGGGAGGGTCGGCTGGCCGGTCGCCCGCAGTTCCGTACGGGCGCGTTCCGCCCAGGGCGCGGCGCCGAGGCGGGAGAAGGCGTCCAGTGCGGCCGTAAGGGGAACACGGGCCGAGCCCCTGCCACCGGAGCGGCGCAGGCGTTCGCCCAGGGCGAGGCGGATCCTGGCCGCTTCGAAGACCCAGCGCTCCGCGCCCGGCACCGACAGCGCCTGCTCGAAGTGCGCGACGGCCGTGGCATCGTCCGCTTCGCACAGGCCGGACGCCCCCGCGACGAGCATCGCGTACCGCTCCGACAGGCGGTCGACCCGGAGCTCGCGCAGGGTACTCAGGTGCGCCGCGGCCTCGGCGTCGCGGCCGGTACGGACAGCGGCTTCGACCAGGTCGTAGACACCCCACAACGCGTGCGCGACGTACGGGGCCATGGTCCCGGCCGGGGTGAGCGCGGTGGCATGGCGGTAGGCGGCTTCGTAGTCGCCGGCGCCCAGGCACACCAGCGTCCGCGCCTGGTGCGCGAAGGCCACGGCGCTGCCGACACCACGCCGTACACCCCAGCGCTCCATCCGCTCGGCCAGAGCCTCGCCGGCCTTCGTCTCGCCTCTCGCCCCGTGCAGGAGTACCTGGTTGTACTGGAAGTACCAGGCGAAGAAGGGGTATTCGGTCTCGCACAGAGCCGCCCCTTCGTCGGCGAGCCGCTGGGCCTCGGCCCACTCGCCGGTCAGGAAGTCCTCCATGCACAGGTGCATCAGCGCGCCGAGATGGCGGCGTACCTGTCCGCTGCCGTCCCTGCCCTGGCGCACCAACTCCCAGAGTCGGTCGCGCAGTTCACCGACCCGGTCGATGTACACCGTCGCGGTCGCGCCTCGCACAAGTACGGTCGGATCGGTCGTGCGGAGCAGCAATTCGCGGACCTGCCTCACATCGCTCAACGCCTCGACCCCTGTGCGCGCCGGATCGGGGAACGTGCGTGCCGCCATGGCGAGTACGGGTGGCGGTGACGGCTTCAGGCGGCCCACGGCGTTGACGAACGGGGCCCACAGATCGGCGCGACCGCTCCACCAGCAGACCAGCTGGAGGGTGTGCAGCGCGTCGATGAGTGCGGGGTCGTCGGCGTCGTAGTCCGGTCCGGCGGCTTCGATGGCGCCGACCAGCAGCCGGTAGGCGGTGATGAGTTCGGCCTCGGTGTTGATGAGGACGTAGACCGCCGCTGCCGCCGCGTACAGTGCGGCGCTCGAACCGGGCTCGGCGGCCTGCGCCCGTTGCAGCAACTCCGAGGCTCCGGCCACGTCGCCGGTCGCCTCGGCTCCGAGGTAGGCCGCTTCCGCGAGCCGCCGCGCCCGGTCGTCGGCCACGGGGCTGAGTTCGGCGGCCCGGGTCAGGGCCGCGACGGCTCCGATGGCGTCGCCACGGTGGAGCACGGAGTGGGCCGCGTCCTGCAGTCGTAGGGCGACCTGTTCGTCGGGCTCGATGGCGGCCTCGGCGAGGTGCCAGGCCTGTCTCTCCGGGCGTTCGGCGAGGGCTGCCGCCAGCGCCTGGTGCGCCGCTCGCCGCTGGGCCAGCGTGGACGCTTCCACGACTGCCGAGCGGATCAGTGGGTGGCGGAACGCCACGCGACGCGTGGCACTGTCGGTCCGTACGAGACGTTCCTGCTCGGCGGGCGCGAGGTCCTCCAGGACCGCCGCGTCGGTGCCGACGGCCCGGTGGAGTACGCGCAGATCGCCCGTGCCGTCCAGAGCGGCCAGCAGCAGGAGCCGGCGTGCGTCCGCTGTCAGGGCGGCGACCCGGGTGACGAACAGCTCGCGCAGGCGCTCGCCCAGCGGCAGCACCATCGGCAGGTCTTCCTGTGCGGTCCGCTGGGACGCGGTGAGTTCCCTCGGCAGCTCCATCAGGGCCAGTGGGTTGCCGCGGGCCTCGGCGACCACCCGCGCCCGCACCCGGGCGGCCAGGCCCGGGTAGCGGGCGGCGAGCAGGAGATGCGCCGAGTCGTCGTCGAGCGGCTCCAGTTCGGTCTCGTACAGACCGCTGTGGTCGAGCAGGTTCGCCCCGCCGGCGCGTGAGGCGGCGAGGAAGCCGACGGTGCCGCCGGAAAGGCGGCGCGCGACGAAGCCCAGGATCACCGCGCTCGCCCGGTCCAGCCAGGGAAGGTCGTCAACTATCAGGAGAAGTGGCCGCTCGGCCGCGAGCTGCCGCAGCAGCGTGAGGGTCGCGTTGACCAGGAGCAGCCGGCCCGGCACGGGACCTGCGCCGAAGCCGAGTGCGACCAGGAGTGCTTCGCGGTACTCGGACGGCAGCCGCTCGATGTCGTCCAGGACCGGGGTGAGGATCTGGTGGAGTCCGGCGAACGAGACGTCGGCCTCGAATTCGACGCCGTTGGCGCGCAGTACGCGGCAGTCCGCCTCGCCCACCGCCTCGGCCACCGCGTCGAGCAGGGTGGTCTTGCCGACGCCGGCCTCACCGACGATGTGCAGGCCGCGGCCGGAATCGCCTTCGAGGAACCGGCACACCCACTGCACGTCCTGGATACGGCCGACGATCTGCGACCGTCGATGCGACGGTTCACTGTCCTTCATGGCTGGCGCCTCGCCTCCCCTTGTCCACAGGTCAGCGTGCTCGGCCTCCCCCGGTTTGCCGCCCGTAGTGAGCCCTGGACTTGTCGTGGGCACCCCCGGGAGTGCCCACGCCACACCCCTGACACGTACGCGTCAGGCGCTCTTGCCGCTGATGGTGTCCAGGAACCGGCCGAAGTTGCCCTCGGACCAGTGCTCGACGGACTGGCGGCCCGCGACGCGGTCGATGGAGATCCCGGTGAGGGACACGGTGCGACCGGACGGCGGAATCCCCAGGATGGTCCCGGTGTGGACGCCGCCGATGCGCCAGCGCGTGACAACCTTGTCGCCCTCGACGATCTGGTCGAAGACGTCCATGTGGAACCCGGTGAGCGACGACTGCAGTTCGAGGTCGCCGGCGACCCAGGCGTCACGGGTGTTGGGGCCGTCGAAGCCGTGGAGCACGAGGTCCTTCGAGATGTACCGCTCGAAGCCGGCGGCCAGGTCCCCGTTGTACGTGGCGTAGAACTCGGCCATGAGGCGGCGGGGCGAGGCGCTGTCGAGCGAGTCGGCGTTGCCGTCCTGGCCGTCCGCCATGGCGGGAGTGGCCACCGCGGCGAGGGCCGCGGCGGAGCCGAAGGCGGTCAGGGCGCCGATCATCCTGCGCCGGCTGGGAGCCGATACCGCGTCGGCGGACTTCTGTACGGACATGGCTGTCTCCTCGTATGTGCGGGTGGGCGTGGTCAGTTGGCGCGGAGCGGCGCGAGGGCGTTGGTCCAGGCGATGACCTGGTCGAGCGTGGTGGTGAGGGTGGCGCTCTGGATGTCGAGGGGCTTGAAGTCGCTGAAGTTCTCGAAGTCGTTGAAGAGGGAGAGCGCGACCTGCGAGCGCACGTCGGCCATCTGGAGTTCGCCGGCGATGAGTCGGAGGTGCTCCACGGCCCGTGTTCCGCCGGTCGCCCCGTAACTGACGAAGCCGACGGCCTTGTTGGTCCACTCGCCGTAGAGGAAGTCGATGGCGTTCTTGAGCGCGCCGGGGACCGAGCGGTTGTACTCGGGCGTGACGATCACGAAGCCGTCGAACGAGGCGATCTTCTGCGCCCATTCCTGGGTGTGCGGCTGGTCGTACTGTCCCATGGACGGCGGATAGATCTCGTCGAGCAGCGGCAGCTTGAAGTCCGCCAGGTCGACGAGTTCGAACTCGGCGTCGGTGCGCCGGGCCGCCTGCTGGTACACCCAGTGCGCGACGGCCTCGCCGTTGCGGCCGGGGCGGGTGCTGCCGAGGATGATGCCGATCTTGGTCATGGTGGTCCTCTCCGTTTGGTTCACGAGCACCGAACAAGTGCTTGCCGCGTCAAGCATTTCCTTGACGCAGCAAGTACATGAGAGATTCCTTGACGTGTCAAGTAGAAGTCGGGGGTTTCCTTGCGCAGTCAAGGAGTTACAGTGAAGCCATGCCCACCGCCCCGAAGCAGCCGCAGCGCCTGGAACCTCTCAGTCCGACCGAGGACGCGTTCGTCCGTGAGCTGAGCCGGGTGATGGTGGCTCTGCCGCGCGTGGTCGACGCCGACATCGCGCGCGAGGCTCAGCTACCGCTCTCCGAGTACACGCCGCTGATGCACCTGTCCGAGGCTCCGGGCAAGGCCATGCGGATGAACGAACTCGCCGCCGCCTGCAGTCTCTCGCTGAGCGGCATGACCCGCGTCGTCATTCGCCTGGAGAAGCAGGGATGGGTCGAACGCACCAAGAGCGACCAGGACAAACGCGGCTGCAACGCAGTCCTGACCGACGAAGGACTCGCCCGCCTGGAGCGCGCCTGGCCGACGTTCCTGTCCAGTGTGCGCCGCAACCTGGTCGACCATTTCGAGGGTCATGATCTCGACAGCCTGACGGCCGCCCTGCGCCATGTGGCGACCCCGGGGGACACATCCGGCTGATGCCCTGTGTCGCCGAGGGCAGCTCAGCCTCCGGGCTCCTTGAGGAGCGCTCTCTTGGCGGCCGCGCTGAGCCATTCCTCGGCGTCGTCGAAGCTCCACCGCCGGTGGCCGACCAGGCTGAACCAGGCGTCCTGACCGAGATGGAACCAGAGCAGGTCGACAGCGCGCGGATGGTCCAACTCGGCGCGCAGCGCGCTGAGTTGACCGAGTCGCTCGACGATCGCCGCCAGTGCCTTCACATAGTCGGCCGTGGCCTCTTCGAGGGCGGCCGCGGCGGCCGGCTCGGAAGGACACTGGGGAATCACCGCGGCCAGCGTGGGCCAGTGCAGCTCGTGGGCCACACGCGTGCCCCGGGCAGTGATGTCGATGACCTCACGCGGGTCGTCAGTGGCGGCGATCGCCCGCTGGGCGATCTCGACGTGAGGGTCGCTCACCGCGGGAAGCAGCAGTTCCCGCAGCATGTCAGCTTTGCCGCCGGCACTGGCGTAGACGGTCTGGACCGCGACCTGGGCAGCGTCCGCGATCTGAGCGACGGTGACACCGGTGTAGCCGTGGCAGACGAACAATTCCTCCGCCGCGGCCAGGATGGCCGCCCGCGTCGCGGCAGCCCCTTCGGCCCGAAGACGAGAGCGGTAACTCCTGCTGCCCACCGTTCACCTCACGCAACGCCCCGCCTGGTCGCTTCCGACTCTATCGGCCCCGGCCTTTCCAGAAGCTTCGGGAAGTGAGGGGCCGTACGCACGCATCACCGCAGCCGGGATCAGCGTGATCCGCCGGTGGCGAGCCGCATGAGGTCGGTGGAGAAGTCGACGTCGGCGACGCCTCGTTCGGCGCGCGTGGCACTGCCGCCGAACTGGTGCTGGTATCCGTCCCAGCCCCCGTCGGCGATGGACCGGCCGACGCCCGCACGCAGCAGGAGCACCAGCTCAGTAGCCGCCCGTTCGATCCGGCGGCCCAGAGCGGAGTCGCCCCAGTCCTCGGGCGCGGCGAACAGCGACGTAGGCGTCGGCAGGGCACGCAGGAAGGCGAACAGCGGGCGCAGCTGCTCGTCGACCACCATGGCGTGGCGAGAGGTTCCAGCGGTGGCCGCCAGGATGACGGGTTTGGCGATGAGCAGGTCGTTGTCGAGGATGTCGGCGAACGACTTGAAGAGTCCGCTGATACCGGCCTTGTACACGGGCGTACTCGCGATGACGCCGTCGGCGGCGGCCAGGCGCTCGATCGCGGACTGCAGACGCTCACCGGGAAAGCCGGACACGATCGCCTGGGCGATGTCGACGGCGAGGGGACCGAGCTCGATGACGCTCACGGTCGCCTCGGCTCCGGACGCCCGGAGCAGGTCGACGGCCTTCTGCGCCGTCCGGCCTGCGAGCAGCCGGGTCGACGAGGGGTCGCTGACGCCCGCGCTGACGACCACCAGTTTCACGGAGGTGTCTTCAGCGGGTTCAGGCAAGGACAGGTCGCTCGACGTCATGGAGGATCCCCTTTCGTTCGCGGCGCGCAAGTTGTCGGCCACGGTCACACGACCTGCGGGAAGCTGGCCGGCGCGTTCGGGTCGCTGTCCTGGTACGGGGACGTGCCGGACAGGTTGTCCCCGCGGTTCGGGTTCGGACGCGGGCGCCGCGGTTCCGCGTCCCCGTACTTCGCCCTGACCAGGGTGGCGTGAGTGGGAGCGTCGGGCACGTGAGCAGCGCGCCGGGATTCCATTTCCTTGCGGAGCACGGGCACGACCTCGGTGCCGAGGAGTTCGACCTGTTCGAGAGCCATCTCGACGGGCAGGGCCATGCCGTCGACCGAGAAGAGCTGCCGCTGGTAGTCGCCGAACCCTTCCTGGAAGGTGAGGACCTTGTCAATAACCTGCTGGGGGCTGCCGACGGTCAGCGGTGTGCGCACCATGTAGTCGTCGAGCGAGCTGCCCTTGAAGACCGGATACTCCTCGAAGTACGGCCGGAACGTCCTGATGGCGTCCTGAGAGCGGCGGGCGATGAACGCCTGGCCGCCGAGACCGACGATCGCCTGCTCCTTCGTGCCGTGCCCGTAGTGCTCGAAGCGGGCGCGGTAGAGGTCCACCAGCGGCTTGAAGTGCAGGTTCGGCGCCAGGATGTGATTGGCGAAGAAGCCGTTGCCGTAAAACGCGGCCTGTTCGGCGATCTCGGGCGAGCGGATCGACCCGTGCCAGACGAAGGGAGGTACGTCGTCCAGGGGCCGCGGGGTGGCGGTGAAGCCCTGGAGCGGGGTGCGGAACTCGCCTTCCCAGTCGACGACGTCCTCGCGCCACAGGCGGTGCAGCAGGTTGTAGTTCTCCAGGGCCAGGGCCACCCCCTTGCGGATGTCCTTGCCGAACCACGGGTAGACCGGCACGGTGTTGCCGCGCCCGACCATGAGGTCGAGCCGCCCCTTCGCCACGTGCTGCAGCATGGCGTAGTCCTCGGCGAGTTTCACCGGGTCGTTCGTGGTCACCAGTGTCACGGCGGTACTCAGGATGATGTTCTCGGTCAGCGCTGCGATGTGTCCCAGCAGAGTGGTGGGCGAGGACGGGATGAACGGGGGGTTGTGGTGCTCGCCGAGCGCGAACACGTCGAGGCCCACCTCGTCGGCCCGCTGGGCGATCCGCACCAGGTTGCCGATGCGTTCCGCCTCACTCTGGGTGTGGCCGGTGACGGGATCGGGGGCGATGTCGCCGACCGAGAAGATTCCGAACTGCATGATGCTTGCCTCTCTCGGTGGTCAGAGTTTCCGCGCGGCAACGCGACCGCGTGTGCGTCCTCGGTCAGGAGGACAGCCGCCCCCGCTTGATCAAGGAGGCGAACTCGACGGCGCGCCGGGTCTGGAACTCCATCGCGGCGAGTTCGACCTCGCCGGGCGGCTCCTCACCGGTGGCGGCGACGTGCCCGGAGCCGTACGGGTTGCCCGACCGGAACTGGATCGGGTCGGCGTAGCCGGGCGGAACGATGACACAACCCCAGTGGTAGAAGGTGTTGTTGAGGGCGAGGATGGTGGACTCCTGGCCGCCGTGCCGGGTGCTCGTGGCCGTGAACGAGGACGCCACCTTGTTCATCAGCAGGCCCTGGGCCCAGAGCGGTCCGGTGGTGTCGATGAACTGCTTCATCTGTGAGGCGGGCAGCCCGTAGCGAGTCGGCGCTCCCAGCAGGATCACGTCGGCCCAGGCCAGGTCGTCGAGCACGGCCTCCTTGACGTGCTGGGTGACTTCGAGGTGCGCCGACCAGCCGGCGTTGGCGGCGATCGCCTCGGCGGGGGCGAGCTCGGGCACCTTGCGCAGGCGCACCTCGGCGCCGGCCTTCTCGGCGGCGGTGGCCGCCGCCTTGGCCAGGGCGAAGACGGTGCCGGTTGACGAGTAGTAGATCACCGACACGTTGACGGACGCGGACAGCTCTGCACCGACGGTTTCCATATCAACTCCGCTTGTTTCTTGGGGACTTCTGTCAGGGGTCGGCCACAGCACGGTGGCGCGCCGCCCGGTTCACGTGCCCAGCGTCGGTGCCGCGGCCGGCCGTCGGCATCGGTCATGCGACCACGGTTCCGACGGCCGGACCGGGGCAGTCATCCGACTGAGTTCCAACCCCGCCCCAGGGCCTCCTCACCATTGGATAGAGGGGTCTCCATCCATTAGGGTGCCGACCATGGAGCTCCGGATTCCCCCGACGAGCGCGCGGCGCCCCGAACTCGTCGGCCGGACGGAAGAACGCGATGCGTTGTCCGAGCTGCTCGAAGCCGCGTGTGCCGGGAAGAGCCAGGCCCTTGTGGTGCGCGGCGAGCCAGGCATGGGCAAGTCGACCCTGCTCGACCATCTGACGAACCGGGCCGACGACTGCCGTGTGCTTCGCGTCGTCGGAATGCAGTCCGAAATGGAGCTGATCTTCGCGGGTCTGCATCAGCTCTGCACTCCCCTGCTCAACCGACTGGACCGGCTGCCGCCACCACAACAGGCCGCGTTACGAACGGCGTTCGGCCTGTGCGAGGGCCCGCCGCCCCAACCTCTCCTGATCGGGCTCGCGGTGCTCAGCCTCCTGTCCGAAGCCTCCGGTGACCAGCCGCTCATGTGCGTGGTCGACGACTTCCAGTGGCTGGACCGGACGTCGGCCCAGACGCTGGGCTTCGTCGCCCGGCGGCTCTCGGCGGACCCGGTCGCCATGATCTTCGGTACACGGACCGTGTGCCAGGAACTGGAGGGCGTCCCCGAACTGCTCCTGGCCGGACTGCCTGCCCCGTACGCGCACGAGCTTCTGGACTCCGTACTGACCGGCCCGCTGGATGAGCGGGTGCGGGACCAGATCGTGGCCGAGTGCGGAGGGAATCCGCTCGCGCTCCTCGAATCGCTGCGCGGTGCGACGCCGGACCGGCTGGCCGGTGGCTTCGGCCTGCCGGCCGCGGTGTCGCTGTCCGGCCGGCTCGAAGAGAACTTCCGGCGCCAGTTGGCGCAGATGCCCGCCGCCACCCGACAGCTGCTGCGGCTGGCCTCCGCGGACCCGTCAGGTGACGCGCTCCTGCTGTGGCGCGCAGCCCGCACGTTGGGAATCAGCCTCCACGCGGCGACGCCCGCGGTCGAAGCGGGCCTGGCGGAGTTCGGTACGAGGGTGCGGTTCCGCCATCCTCTGCTGCGCTCGACGGTCTACCGGTCAGCGACGGAGAAGGAGCGGAAGGAGATGCACCTGGCCCTGGTGGCGGCCACCGATCGGGACGTCGATCCCGACCGCCGGGCCTGGCACCGCGCACAGGCCGCCGCCGAGCCGGACGAAGACGTAGCGGCGGATCTGGAGCGGTCCGCCGACCGTGCCTACGCCCGCGGCGGGCCGGCCGCGGCCGCCGCGTTCTTGGAGCGGGCGGCACTGCTGTCCGCTGATCCCGTGCGGCAGACCGAGCGGAATCTGGCGGCCGTCCAGGCCAATGTGCAGTCCGGGTCCTACGAACGTGCCCTGGAGCTGCTTGCCGCCACGGAAGCGGAGCGCCTCGACCCGTTGCAGCGCGCTCGGGCGGAGCTGCTGCGCGGCCACATCGCCTTCGCATCGGGCCTTGGCAACACCGCCCCGCGGATCCTGCTCGAGGCGGCCGGCCAACTGGTGCCGCTCGACGTGGGCCTGGCCCGGGAGACGTACCTGACCGCGTGGATGGCCGCCGTGTGCGCGGGTGGCCTCGCCACCGAGGGAGGAAGTGTCCCCGACATCTGCCGCGCCGCTCAACGGGTTCCCCGCTCACCACAGCCGGACAAGGCCGAACTGATCCTCGACGCGATCTCCTCGGTGGTCACGGACGGCCCGGCGGCGGCCGAGCCGGCGCTGCGCCACGTGGTGAACGCCTTCACCGCGGCGGAGACGACGACCGAAGAGACCTTGCGGTGGGGCTGGTTCGCGCACGCGGCGGCCATCGCTCTGTGGGACCACAGTGCCTGCCGCTCCATGCTGGAGCGGGAAGCCGAGGTGATGCGGACGGCGGGAGCGCACAGTCTCCTGCCCATGGCTCTGTCCATGCTGGCCACCGTGACGGCATGGAGCGGGGACTTCCCCGAGGCGGCGACCATGATCGCGGAGGCGGACATGGTGTGCGAGGCGACCAGGGCACCCGCCGCGCTGTTCGCTCCGATCGTCCTCGCGTGCCTGCGCGGCGACGAGACCACCGCGCTCCCCCTGATCCAGGCGTCCGTCGCCGACGCCCGAACCAGCGGAACGGGCGTGTTCCTGACCTACGCCGACTGGGCGGCCTCGATCCTCTACAACGGCCTGGGCTGTTACGAGGACGCGCTGGCGTCCGCCACCCGTTCCCGCGACAGTGCGCCGTACCTCTTCGTCGCGAACTGGGCGCTGCCCGAGCTGATCGAGGCGGCCGTGCGCTCCGGACACCCGGACTTCGCGCACAGTGCTCTGGAACAGCTGACGGCATCGGCCGCCCCTGGCGGCACCGATGTCGGCCTCGGTCTGCT
This sequence comes from Streptomyces sp. NPDC046821, assembly GCF_040645335.1. Lineage (NCBI taxonomy): Bacteria > Bacillati > Actinomycetota > Actinomycetes > Kitasatosporales > Streptomycetaceae > Streptomyces > Streptomyces sp. NPDC046821. The sequence continues at coordinate 116,343 of NZ_JBEYYB010000001.1, forward strand.
GGCCCGCTCGCGCGCCCTGCTCAGTGACGGCGAGAGCGCCGAATCCCTCTACGGCGAGGCGATCGACCGCCTGAGCCGGACCCCGCTGCGCCCCGAACTCGGCCGCGCCCACCTGCTGTACGGGGAGTGGCTGCGCCGCGCGGGCCGCCGCACGGACGCCCGCGTCCAACTGCGCACCGCCCTCGGCCTGTTGGCGGGCATGGGAGCCGAGGCGTTCGCCGAGCGGGCCCGCCGCGAGCTGCTGGCCACCGGTGAACGGGTGCGCCGCAACAGAGCCACATCGGTCGACTCGCTCACCTCGCAAGAGGCGCTGATCGCGCGCCTCGCCCGTGACGGCCTCACCAATGCCGAGATCGCGGCGCAGCTGTTCCTCAGCCCGCGCACCGTGGAATGGCATCTGCGCAAGGTCTTCGGGAAACTCGGCATCACCTCGCGCCGCGAACTCACCTCGGCCCTGACCCGCGCAGGCGAGGTGCTCACGGCAGTCGAATGACCGATGTCAGCCGTTCCTGGGGACGGGAGGCTGAAGGAGAGGCGGCACCCGGCCCGCCCCCTGCGCGAGCAGACCTCCGCATGAGGAATCGCCATGCCCCACATCACGATCGGCCCTGACATCGGCGGCACCGTCGAGCTCCATTACGAGGACCGTGGCACCGGCCGGCCCGTGGTACTGGTCCATGGCTACCCGCTCGACAGCCGAAGCTGGGACAAACAGGTCCCGGCCCTGCTGACAGCCGGATACCGGGTCATCACATACGACCGCCGTGGCTTCGGCCGCTCGTCACCCGCTTCCGACGGCTACGACTACGACACACTCGCCGCCGACCTGAACTCCGTGCTGGACGAACTGGACTTGGGCGATGCCGTCCTCGTCGGCCACGCGGCGGGAACCGGGGAGATCGCGCGTTATCTCGGGGAGTACGGTTCGGCGCGCGTGGCCAAGGCGGTCTTCCTCGCCCCGCTGCCGCCCTTCCTGCTCCGGACGGATGAGACGCCGCACGGTGTCGATCTCACCTTCTTCGACGAGTTGATGGCCAAGGCTCGGAGCCGGGACAGAGGTGCCTACTTCACCGAGCTGTGCGACCTGTTCCTCAACACGGCCAAGACGGCCGGCACGGGGTGGGACGGCGCCGGGGAGACGTTCCTGGACATCGCCGCCTCGACATCCGCGCGCGCGTGCGTGGCGGTGATCCCCGCCTGGATCACCGACTTCCGCGCCGACATCGCTTCGATCGACGTACCGGCCCTGATCGTCCACGGCGCCGGTGACCGGCTGCTCCCCGTGGACGCGACCGGCAGACCACTGCGCACGCTTCTGCCGCGGGCCACGTACATCGAGATCGCCGACGCCCCGCACGGCCTGCTGTGGACCCACGCGGACGAGGTCAACGAGGCCGTGCTGGCGTTTCTGGGGGACACGGAGAAACCCCGCACCTGAGGTGGTGCGGGGCGGGTGCTCCCGTGGGTGGCGGTGAGGGGAGAGCGGGCCGACAGGGCGGCTCTACATGAAATCGGGTGCCTTGACGACGCCCGCGGTGACCTGGTCCATGACGTAGTCGGTGTACATGGCCGCGGTGCCACCGCGCCGCGCCATCACGGCGTTGATCTTCTGCTTCTCCGGGCGGGTGTAGTCGGGGGCCCACTCGGCGGCGACCGCGACCCAGTTGACGGGCTTGGCGCCGGCCATCACGAGCCGGGTCTTCGCGTCCTCGTGCGCCTCGGGCGTCACACCGGCCGAGGCGTCGGTCACGAAGTACACCTCGTACCCGTCCTTCAGCGCACCGAGAACGGTCTGCGCGAGGCAGACGTCCGTCGACAGGCCCGCCATCACGAGCTTGCGGCGACCGGTGGCCTCGACAGCCGCCCGTACCTCGGGGTGCGACCACGCGGCCGTGGTGGTCCGGTCGATAGGGGTGATCTCCGGGAAGGCCGCCCTGATCTCCTTGAAGATCGGGTCGACCAGCGGGCCGCCGGTCGCGCCGACCGTGGTGAGCACCGTCGGCACGCCGAGCGCACTGGCGGTCTCGGCCAGCCCGGCCACGTTGTTGATCAGGTCCGCGGGCGACCGCGGCGTCGTCATCAGCGCGACCCCCGGCTGGTGGTCGATCAGGACGACGGCGCAGTTGTCGATGGTGAGTTCGTTCGGGTTCTCGCTCACGGTTCTCGTCCCCTCGGTGGATGCGGTGGCTTTCGCTCCTGCTGAGAACCGAGTTTCGTGAACGGGGGCCGGCACCACATCGGTCAAGTAACTGGAGGTGTGGACGTACGCAGCCCGCAGTCATTCGACTGACGTGTGACCGAGGCCGCCGGCCGGCCCGTCACCCGTAGAGCGAGCGCGCTCCCGGGCTGCCGGCCTTGAAGCGCTGCCCCGCTGCGATCTCCTCGCCGACCACCGACCAAACGGTCTCGTCGTCCTGGAAGGGGAGCGAGTCGATACTGCTCGTCTCCTGCTGGATTCGTTCGACCTCGCTCGCCAGGCGCTCGAAGTCTGCTTCCTCCTCGTCCTCGTCGCCGCTGAAGGTGAACTCGTCGAGCAGGCGCTGGAAGCGGAGGGTGACCTGGATGAGGGAGGAGGCATCCGTGTGGAGTTCGACCACGGTCTCCTCGTCAGGGTCGAAGGCGTGCACCTTGCCAGACACGGAGTCGAGGGCGACGTGGGCGTTGAGGAGCCAGCCGATGACGGGCCATTCGCCCGCGTCCTCAGGGGCGTCCTCGAAGTCGTCGGTGTCCACGACGTCCTGGACGAGGGGCAGTAGGCCGTCGTCCTCGTCGGGCTCTCGCAGAAGAAACGTCCCGGTAGGTACGCCGACCGTCTGCAGGAGACGCGCGCCCTCGGTGTCCGCGGCTGAAGAAGGGAAGGCGGTGGCGGGCAGGGTGGCGAGCCGGTCCTCACCGAAGATCTCGACGAGTTCGCTGCGAGTGACGTCGAAAAGCACTGGCGGAACTCCGAACTCGGCGGCGGATCGCGCGCCGTTGGACTCTCAATGGACGGAAACGGTCACTACAACACCCTTGCGGATCAAGGCGCTTCCGGCGACTCCGATTCCACCCCGCCCGCTCACCCGCCCTCTTACGGAACGAACGTCCCTCGGCCTTGGCGCCGCTGATCGCCGCCGTCATCACGGGGACAGCTCGCGGCTGGTCGCCACGCAGACTCGAAACCATCGTCACTGTGAAGGGTGCGGCGCGGGTCCTGGGCGCGCCAGGCGATGTGGTCCCACAGGGTGCTCGTCGCCGCCTGGGCGAACCAGCCCCAGCACAGCTTCCTCAACGGGTACGGTCGGCTTTGTGGAGGCATCGACCACATGCCGCCGTTTCGGTGCCGCGACGGAGAGGCTGTCAGCAACCAGGAGGGTCAACGCGCCCACGATCAGCTCGCGCGTCTCCGGCTGAGCTAAGGGAGAGACGTCGCGCCAAACGGGAGAACTCGAACAGCCGCCGCCCGCGAAAGCGCGGGGCACAATGCCCTTCCCGATCATCCTCAAGCGGTGTCGACTACCTGCACAGCTCGATCAGTTCGCCGGCCAGCCAGCCACCGGGCCGCGACCTCAGTCAGGTCGAGCAGGGGCTCGTAGCCAGCCGCATCATCGGTGATGTGACGCTTGGCCAGTAACTGGCCGCTGTCGTCGACCAGGGCGATGCCGTGCGTGCGTTCCGCCCAGCCGATGCCGCAGTAGGTCGGGATGTTCCTCCCCTTGTTGCTGTTTGCGCTGGTCATGAGCTCATGCGGAACGACTCAGTAGCTGTTCGTGGGACCAGCTCACGCCACGGGCCTCGGTCTGTGTTGGAGCTGAACCAGCTCGGGCATCACGCGGGGTCGCCGTCAGGCACGCTCGCACCACAGACGCCAACGAGTCATCAGGCAAGCGGTGTTGACGCTGGTGGCGGTCGCGAGGGCGCCGGATCTCGCCGCTCTGGGTAGAGGAACCAAGTGCCCGGACTTCTCAAGGCGTCAGCCCGGCGCACACGTGATCGCCCGGTGCGAGCCGCGGCGGGGCGCGGTCTGCACGGCGCGGTCAGCGCTGGTGAGCACGACGGGCTGCCCGGCCTGCACGGGGTGCGCGGTATCGCGCTCCACCAGGCCGATCGCTTCCAGGCGCTGCAGCTGGGCGTAGGGGATGCGAGTGCGTGCGGGAGTCGCCACCGCGAGGCGATGGGCGACTAGTTGCTCGTGTAGCTTGGCGCCCTGGGCGATGGTGGAAGGGCCACGATTTCCTTCGTCGCGATCTGTCGGGACGCCTGTCGAGGGGCTTCGGCCTCAGCAGCCACGACTCCGACGTGTGGTTGCCGGGTCGGGTCTTGAGCGGCCGTCGGTGTTGTCCCACGACCGGGTTGATGGACCAACGGGGAGGCCGTGTGAGTGCCGGGCTGATGGGTCGACAAGCCGAACGGGCCGCGCTCAGTCAGTTCGTCGAAGCCGTCCGGCGTGGTGAGGGCCGCGCCATGGTGGTGCGCGGTGAGGCGGGCGTCGGCAAGACGGTCCTGGTGGACGATCTGGCCCGGCTGGCATCGGGTTCCGGATGTCAGGTGATCCGTGCGGTCGGCGTGCAGTCGGAGATGGAGCTGGCCTTCGCGGGGCTGCACCAGCTGTGCGCGCCGGTGCTCGACCAGGTCAAGGGGATCCCGGGACCACAGGACCATGCGTTGCGAACGGCCTTCGGACTGGCGGACGGCCCACCGCCGGACCGGTTCCTGGTGGGTCTGGGCGTCCTGAGTCTGCTGTCGGAGTTGGCAGGTGAACGGCCGGTCATCTGTGTGGTCGACGACGAGCAGTGGCTGGACCGGGCCTCGGTGCAGGCCCTGGGGTTCGCGGCCCGGCGCCTGGCCGCCGACCGGGTCGGGCTGCTGTTCGCGGCCCGCGAGCCCGGCGCGGAGCTCGTCGGCCTGCCGGAGCTGGAGATCGGCGGGCTGCCCGCCGACGACGCGCGGGCGCTGCTGGCGACGGCGCTGGCCGGCCCGCTGGACGAGCGGGTCCGGGAGCTGATCATCGCTGAGACCCGGGGAAATCCGCTGGCCCTGTTGGAGCTGCCGCGCGGGTTGAGCCAGGCGGAGTTGGCGGGCGGATTCGGCCTTCCCGGCGTGACGTCGCTGGCGGGGCGGATCGAGGACAGTTTCACCCGTCGGCTGGCGACGCTGCCCGCCCCGACCCGGCAGATGTTGTTGGTGGCCGCGGCCGACCCGTCCGGGGACCGGGCGCTGGTGTGGCGGGCGGCCCGCCGGCTGGGCATTCCCGTCCAGCACGCGGACGCGGCGGTCCAGGCCGGGCTGGTGGAGTTCGGCCTACTCGTACGGTTCCGGCATCCGCTGGTCCGCTCGGCCGTCTACCAGTCCGCCCGGGAGTCGGACCGCCGGGCGGCGCACGCGGCCCTGGCGGAGGTCACCGACCCGGAGCTCGATCCCGATCGCCGGGCCTGGCACCGGGCCCAGGCCGCGGACGGGCCGGACGAGGACGTCGCGGCGGAGCTGGAGTCCTCCGCCGGCCGGGCTCAGGCCCGCGGCGGCATGGCCGCGGCGGCGGCATTCCTGGAGCGCTCCGTGCTGTTGACCGCCGACCCGGTGCGGCATACCGAACGCGCGCTGGCGGCGGCCCAGGTCAACATGCAGGCCGGTGCGTTCGGCCAGGTCCTGGAACTGCTGGACCGGGCCGACGCGGCGTCGCTCGACGAGTTCCAGCAGGCCCGGGCCGAACTGCTGCGTGCCAATGTGGCTTTCGCGTCGGGCCTGGGCAACGGCACCGCGGAATTGCTGCTGAAGGCGGGCCGGCTCCTCGAGCCGTTCGACCTGAACCTGACCCGCGAGACCTATCTGTCCGCCATGGGCGCGGCCTTCGTGACCGGGCAGCTGTCCGAACGCGGGGTGCTGTCGGAGATCTGTCGTGCCGCCGAGGCCCTTCCGGTGTCGCCGGGTGAGCCACGCCCCCTGGATCTGCTCCTGCACGGTCATGCGGTACTGATCATGGACGGCCACGCAGCCGCCGTCCCGATCATGAAACAGGCGGCGAAGGTACTCACCGGCATTCCCGTCGAGGATGTGCTGCGGTGGGGCTGGATGGCCACGAACGCCCATCCCATCGTGTGGGACTTCGAGGGGTTCCGGGGCATCTGCGAGCGGCAGGTGCGACTCGTGCGGGAGGCCGGTGCGCTGGCGCAGTTGCCGCTGTACCTCAACCAGCTGGGCATCGTCTGTCCATGGATGGGCGACCTGGCCGGCACGGCCGCGCTGGTCGCGGAGACCGAGAGCGTGGCGACGGCGATCGGGAGCCCGATCGCCCCCTTCACCCTGATGCGGTTGCAGACGCTCCAGGGACGGGAAGCCGAGGCCTCCGCGCCGATCACGAGCGCGATCGAGCAGTCCGCGGCCGGCGGGCAGGGCATCGCGACGGCGTGGGCACACTGGATGGCGGCCGTGCTGTACAACGGACTCGGCCGCTACGAAGAGGCGGCGTCCGTCGCCGGGCTGGCGGTGACGGAGAGTCTTGACCCCCACTTCATGGCGATCTGGCCGTTGCCGGAGCTCGTCGAGGCCGCGGCCCTGTCCGGCGACCTCGAGTCGGCCGGCCGGGCGATGGAGCGGTTGACCGCCTCGACCCGACCGGCCGGCACCGACTGGGCACTGGGTATCGAGGCGCGGTGCCGCGCCCTGCTGAGCGACGGTGCGGACGCCGAAGATCTGTACACCACGGCGATCACCTGCCTGGGACAGACCGAGGTCCGCCCAGAACTTGCCCGCGCCCACCTGCTCTACGGCGAGTGGCTGCGCCGGGCCAGGCGCCGCACTGATTCCCGCGCCCAGCTGCGGACCGCTCATCGACTGTTCGAGGAGATGGGCATGGAGGCGTTCGCCACCCGCGCTGCGCGGGAGCTGCGGGCCACCGGCGCGACGGTGACCAAGCGCGCGGTCACGGCCCCCAGCACGCTGACCGCGCAGGAGGCGACCATCGCCCGGCTCGCCCGCGACGGCCACTCCAACCCCGAGATCGGCACCCAGCTATTCCTGTCGGCTCGCACGGTGGAGTGGCATCTGCGCAAGGTCTTCACCAAGCTGGGCATCGGCTCCCGGAACGAACTGCGCGCCGCGTTGGTCCGGCACGGTCTGGACAGTCACTAACGAGCTCGTGCATGGTTGGCGGTGGCGCGTCGACACCTTGATCGTTGATCATGATCCGTGTGGTGGGGAATCGGGCCCGTGCAGCGATCATCCGTAGCCGGCGGATCACCGGGCTCACGCCCGAAGTGATCGCCGAACTCGTCGCATAGATCGGCCCGTTGTGGCACGAGCGCCACCAGACGACACTCGCGGCGCGACCTCAACGCAGAGCCGCGATGTTCTGGTGATCAAGGTGGCAAGAGCCGTGTAACGGGAGACTGTTACGCACGGTTCTTTGGGAGCCCGGGGGTGAGATTCCCCCGGGCGACCCGACATCTACTGAGTTCATGGCGCACAACGGACATTCCCCCGACATCGTGCAGTCTCAGCGCGAGTGCGGGTGTGAGCAGTTGCGGTACAGGAAATCCCGGTGAGAACGATCATGGTCGGCCAGCACACAGGATGCGGCTGCTGCTGGGGTTCGCGGAAAGCCGCCGGTTGCTCGTCGCCGCTGGCTACGGTCCGGCTCGTGCCGGTGGAGTTTCTGACTGATGAGCAGGCCGAGGCGTACGGGACGTTCACCGCGGCGCCCACGCGCCCGGAGCTGGAGCGGTTCTTCTTCCTCGACGATGACGACCGCGATCTGATCGCGCGGCGTCGTACGGATGCGCACAGACACACGACGGCCGTACGAACCTTGAGCTGAGCGGGACGCTTGAGGTTAATTATCTGAGTCCGACGGGCCGGCGATACCCCGTGCTCAGGACGGTGGCGTCACCACTCGTCGTGGTAGCGGATCACCCGGAAGCTGCCCACGACCCCGTCGTCGACGAAGGGGGTTCCCCAGCGGCTCCCCCGGTCGCTTTGGGTCGCGACACCATAAGTGGCGCCGTAGGGGCCGACCGTGGCCACCGGCCCACCGTTGTCGCAGCTGAACCCGCGGTAGACCTCGACGATCGCGTCGCTGTCGTTGTCGATGCTGAAACTGGTCGAGCCCAGTCCACTGGCAGCGGGGACGCAGCCCTCCGCGAGGGCGGAGTACGTGCGTTCGTTGAATTGGATTCTTCCCTCCTTCTTTCCGTCGTAGCCACGGTCGCGGTCCTCGTGGCCACGACTCTCGTTCCCCCCGCCGTCGGTACGGTCGGTACCGGCGCGAGCCGCCGCGGGGGCGGCCTGCTTGGCGGGCGGGGCGGCCCGCTTGGCCGGTGGTGCGACGTGCTTGGCCGGTGGTGCGACGTGCTTGGCCGGCGGGGCGGCCCGGGTCGATTCGGACTGCGCGGCATAGGTGATGCCGGTGGTGGCAAGGACCGCTGCGCCCACTGCGGCGGCGGACACGACAAAGATTCGCGTGGGCATGTCACTCCTCCCTCTTTCAGAGACGCCGGCTGGACAGCCGACCTGCGACGAACGTAGTAATCAGCTCATCAGCTGTCATTTCAGGACGGTTCAAGGTGTGGCATCAGGCTGCTGAGCGAGTGGAATCCCTGCGCGCAGTGCATATTTCGGGGCTTTCTGGCATGGCGCCAGAATCCGGGTCCAGGCGAGGTCGCGGTGTGGCCGAGCGGGCGGTCGCGGTGCGGCCAGGGCGGCGGTACGGCCGGGCGGCCGCACATCTGGCGGCGGCAGGCCCCGTCCGGAGGGAAAGCGGCTCACCCGGTGGGGCGGTACGAGCGCTGCCGTCGGCCGTCGTGCACCAGGATGCCCTGGGCCTCCATCCGGCGAAGGTGGTACAGCACGCTCGAGGGGCTGCTGAGTCCGACCGCACCTACAAGGCGCTCGCCGACGCTCCGGCGGGCAGCAACACGCGGCTGCGGCGGCAGCTGATCGACCTGTCCTTGCGGCTGGTGCGGGATGTACCGCGGGAGCGGCGCGAGGACCTGCGGCGCCGGGCCGGGCGGGAGGAGCCGTGACCCGGGTCCGGCGGTCCTGGGACGTCACCGAGCGGCAGCGGTCGATCCTCGCGGCGATACGCGCCCACATCGCCGATCACGGCGAAGCACCGACCGTCCGGGAGATCGCCACGGCGGTAGGCCTGTCCAGCCCTTCGTCCGGGCTGTACCAACTACGCCGCACGGAAGAAGCGGGCGACCTCCGGCGCGCCCGCGGCGCCGGCCCACGGGACTATCGCCTCGGCTGATGTGAGACGAGACCCGTCGGCTGAGTGCCCTCGTCGTCTTGGGCTTACGAGCTCGTGCATGGTTGGCGGTAGCGCGTCGAAGGCCGCGGGAGGGCCGCTGTGTTCACCTTCGCGTACCGCTCGCCGTCGTGGCAGCTTGCTGGTGGGAGAGTAGTCCGGCGACGGCTTGGATGATGTCGCTCATGTGCTCGCGGCGGCCGTGGTGGCAGGCGAGGGACCGCCAGTTCTTCAGATGGCCGATCCCGTGCTCGACCCGGATACGCCGTGAGGAGTGGGCCTTACGCTGACGTTCATGCATCTCCTCGTACCACTCGGGCGGGTTCTTCTTGAACTTGCGGTGTGGTGGCGTCACCACACGGCCGCCTGTCTGGGCACCCAGTCCCTGGTAGCCGGCGTCGGCCATGATCTCTACGGCTGGGCCGTCGGCCAGGAGCTTGACCAGGCCCAGCTTCCGGGCGTGCGTGATATCCGCGGTACTGGCCGGCTCGGCCGGACTGCAGAACAGCAGCCGCCCTGCGGCGTCCGTGACGACCACGGACTTCACGGCGTTCTGCTTGTTCTTCCCAGAGGTGAACTTCTCCCGGTCCTTGCGCCCGGCGGCGGGGCGGCGCACCCGGACCTCGGTGCCGTCGATGATTCCGGTGCGTCCTTCGGAGCCTGGGTAGTCGATGACGTCGGCGAGGCCGCGAAGCCGCTGGCCGGGGGCGACGGTGCAGCCGCGTTCGGCCAGCAGGGGCCGTATTTCACCAATCGCACGCGTGATGGTGGAGCGGTCGACGTTGAACCAGCAGGCCAGCACGTCGTGTGTGGCGCCGTGCCGCAGGTGCACCAAGGTGGCCAACAGTCGGTCCGCGAAGACCAGTTTATGTTTGGCGCCGGCGCCCACGGCTCTGCGCCGAGGTCGCGCCGCGAGTGTCGTCTGGTGGCGCTCGTGCCACAACGGGCCGATCTCTGCGACGAGTTCGGCGATCACTTCGGGCGTGAGCCCGGCGATCCGCCGGCTACGGATGATCGCTGCACGGGCCCGATTCCCCACCACACGGATCATGATCAACGATCAAGGTGTCGACGCGCCACCGCCAACCATGCACGAGCTCGTTAGGCCTCGACGGATTCCACAGCCTCAACGGACGTCGTCGGCGTACCAGATGGTGCCGGTGCGGCCGGGCGAGGACTCCAGATACAGCACGCCCTCGACCGCGTCGCCGAACCCTGAGCCGCCGTCGTGCCGCGCCCTAGCGGGCACTACGGCGTTGACGCGGACGTCGTAGTCGGCGTATTCGGCGGCCGCCGCCCTGGTGGCCGCGGTCAGACCACCGACGGCCAGCGAAGTCAGCACTCCGTGCGCGCTGCCCGCCTCCGCCGGGGCGGTCACGACGTTGACGACGTGACCGCCGTACCGGACGGCCAACTCGCTGATCGCCCGGTGTGCCAGCCGGATCAACCCGGCCAGCGTGCCGTCGAAGACAGCGAGAGAGGCCGGGGTGTAGTCGGTGAACGGTTTTGCCGTGCCGACACTCGCGGTGCCCACGACCGTGTCGATGCGGCCGAACCGGTCGAGCGCTGCGTCCACGACAAGGTCGGCCGTGTCGCGTTCGGCGACGCCGCCCTCGATGGCGAGTACTCCCGGGTCGTCGGCCGGCCCGATCGTCGGAGCGCTGGCCACGACCGACCAGCCTCGCGCCCGGTAGGCGGCCACCAGCCCGGCGCCGACGTTCCCGCGGGCATCGGCGACGATGGCGACCTTCATGGGTACTCCAATCGCGGGTGGCGCTCACCTGACGATCCCCGACCGGGCCCGCCGCTTCGCACTCGTGACCGCGTCCGGCCCTGGTTGATGCCAGGGCGGGCCGCCGGCCGTCGGCTGCCGCGGTCGAGCATGGCCGGTGGAGGCAGGTGGAGGTGGGGGCCGCCAGGTCAGTCCGCCTGCTGCCGCAGCGTCCCGATCGTCGTTCCGAGGTCGGTCTCCACGCCGTCCGGCTGCTGAAGTCCGTGCTGGAAGAGCAGCTTGGCGAACCCCGCGTTCTCCGGGCGCCCCGCCGTGGCGAAGAACGCCCGCAGCCCGGCCGCGAATTCGTCGTCGGCCGGCATGGTGGCGACGTCGACCAGCTCCTTGATACCGGTCAGGGCCTCCTTGTCGAAGGCAGCGATCCGGCGGGCGAAGGCGTCGGTGACGTCCGCGATCTCGGCGTCCGGAACCACCCGGTTCACGTAGCCGTACTCCGCGGCCAGGGCGGCCGGGATGTCATCGCCGCCGAGCAGGATCTCCAACGCGCGGCCCCGGCCGGCCAGTCGGCCGAGCCGCGCCATCGGGCCGCCGCCGGGGACGGCCCCGACGCCTATCTCGAACTGACCCAGGACCGCCTTCTCCGACGCGAAACGGATGTCGGTGGCGAGCACGAACTCACTGCCCGCGCCCCGGGTGCGCCCGCGGATCTCCGAGATCGTGGCCACGGGCAGCCTGCTGAGCCGGATGAAGTTGTCGACGTAGGGGTTCAGGCCGGTCGGGCCGGGCGCCATCCCCGCCACCCGGGCGTTGTCGGCCAGGAAGTCCCAGTGGGCCATGAAGTAACCCGGCTTGTCGCTGCGGAACACGACCACGGTCAGGTCCGGGTCCTGCTCGACGCGGTCGATGAGCGCGCCGAGCTGGTCGACGGTGTCCGGGTCCAACAGATTGACCGGGCCGTTGTCGAACGTCACCCGCCAGTAGGTCGGCGAGACCCGGTCGACGTGGAACTGCTCTGCGGTACTCATGACTTCGACTCCTGAGTGTGGGTGACGTCGGTGCGGCGGGACTCTTCCGATGACGACGGCTCCGGGGCAGGCCCGCCGGTCGCGGCGTCGACGCGGGCGCCGAAGCCCGGACACAGCGCCGTCATGTGGTCGCGGACCGGTCCGGACCGTCCCGCCGGGAGCGGGAGCGGGAGCGGGGCCCGGGCCGGGGCCGAGGTCGGTCTGACGAGGACGCGGGCGGCGGCCACGAACCCGATGCCGATGCCCAGCGCGAAGATCAGCAGCGTCACGCGCGGGCCGAGATGCTGTTCGAGGAGCCCGGCGCCGACCACCGGCAGCGACACGCCCAGGTAGCCGGCGGTGAAGAAGGCGGCCAGTGTGCCGGCCCGGTCCTCCGGGCCGGTGATGGAGATCGCCACGCTCAGGCTGCCGCGCAGGACCGCGCCTTGGCCGGCGCCCGCGACCAGGCTGGAGACCAGGAAAAGCGCCAGTCTCGGCGGCGACGTCCAGACCGACGCCACCAGCAGGCACAGGCCCGCGAGGACCAGGACGATGCCCACGGCCACCAGGTGGTGCGCCGACCAGTGGGTGGTCGTGGTCTGCACCAGGACCCCCGCGCCGAACGTCAGGAAGATCGCCAGGCCGGTCAGCGCGGGGTTGGAGTGGTGGAAGGACGCGGCGAGCAGCGTCCCGGTCAGCCCGGCGAACAACCCGCCGACCGCGAACGACGCGAACGCCCCGGTGACGGCCGCCATGAACGGCCCGCGGGCGTGCGCCGGCGCGGAGATCCGTTGCGGACGGTACTTCGGCCGCGGGTGGACGGCCGCGCGGGTTTCCGGCGTCAGGCCCACCATGGCGAGCGCGGCCAGGAGGAGGACAAGAAAGATGATGAACGGGAGGGTGAGCCCGTGCACGGTGTAACGGGCGATGAGCCCCGCGATCAGCGGGCCGCAGGCCAGGCCGCCGACGTTCGCAGCGGTGCTCACGATCCCGGCCCGCCGGCTAGGGATTCCGTCCGGGCCGGCGTCCAGGTCCGCGATGAAGGCGGTGGCCGTGGCGACGACGCCGCCGACCGCCAGGCCTGTGAGGACCCGCGCGACGAGCAGGCCCGGAAGCGAAGTCCAGGTCAGGAAGACCACTGCGGCGGCGACTGCCACGGCGACAGCCGGCAGCAGTACCGCCCGCCGGCCGTACAGGTCCGACAGATGCCCCGCGAGCAGCAGGCTGATCACGATGCCCGCCGCATAGACCGCGTAGACGACCGTGATCGTGAGCGGCGAAAGATGATCACGGCGATCGTAGAGGGCGTAGAGGCTGCTCGGCACGGTCGAGAACGCGCTGACGGCCAGAAAGGCGAAGGCCACCGCCCACCGGGCCGAGTGCCGGGACAGCTGGAGGAACGACCGGCCGGACGGTGACCGGGACCCATCGGTGACGTGGTGAACTGCCATCTTTCGATGGTCGGCGCCACGCGCGGCGCGTCGCACCCGGGCAAACGACTGGTCGAGCACCCGGGCCCCCGGCGTACCGGGACGCGGACATGCCGCCGCGCAGTCGCTTCCGCCTCCACCGGCTCGCCCTGACAAGTCCAGGGTCCTGCACCAGTGGGTTCATCGGCGCCCCCGGCCTTCCACGGCGGGACAGTCGAGTGGAATCAACGGGAGGTAGGGCATGTGCAGTAACGACCCTTGGCCGGCACTGCTCGGACGGCAGGACGAATGTCGCACCTTGAGCCGTCTCTTGGCGTCCGTCCAGTGCGGCCACAGCCAGGTCCTGGTACTGCGCGGCGAGGCCGGGATCGGGAAGACAGCTCTGCTGGAGTTCCTGGTGGGCCGGGCCGCGGGCTGCCGAGTGGCCAGGGTGGCCGGGGTCGAGTCGGAGCTGGAGCTCGCCCACGCCGGCCTGTACCAGCTGTGCAGCCCTTTTTCAGACCGGATGGGGAGCCTGCCGGGCCCCCAGCGGGCGGCGCTCGACACGGCGTTCGGGCGGCGGCCGGGCAACCCGCCGGACCGCTTTCTGCTGGGCCTGGCGGTGCTGTCACTGCTCTCCGAAGTGGCCGAGGAGCAGCCGCTGATCTGCGTGGTCGACGACGCCCAATGGCTGGACCAGGCAACAGCGCAGACGCTGGCATTCGTGGCCCGGCAGCTCGCCGCGCAACCGATGGGGCTGGTCTTCGCGGTGCGGACGACCGACGGGGAATCGCAGCTGGCCGACCTGCCCGGGCTCGAAGTGCGCGGTCTGGGCGTCGACGACGCGGCCACACTGCTGACCAGCGCGATGCCCGCGACCCTCGATCTGCGGGTACGCAACCGCGTCCTCGCCGAATCCAACGGCAATCCGCTGGCCCTGCTGGAGCTGCCGCGGGCGCTGACGGCGGCGGAGGTCGCGTTCGGCGCCGACCCGCGGTCGGGCGGAGCCGCCGCCAGGTCGACGGCCAGTCGCCTCGGGCACGGCTTCGTCCGCCAGTTGGAGACACTTGCCGACCTGCCCCGGCGCGTCCTGCTGCTCGCGGCCGCGGAACCCGTCGGGGACATTCCGCTGTTCCTGCGCGCCGCCCGGCGCCTGGGTATCAAGGCCGACGCAGTAGCCGCCGCCGAATCCGCGGGCCTGATCGAGCTCCGTGACCATGTCCGGTTCCGGCATCCGCTGGTCCGCCCGGCGCTCTACCGATCGGCGACAGCGGCGGAACGGCGGACAGTGCACCGGGCGCTGGCCGACGCGACCGACCCGGATCTCGACCCGGACCGCCACGCCTGGCACCGGGCCGGCGCCGCGCTGGGTCCGGACGAGGACATCGCGGCCGACCTCGAGCACTCCGCCGACCGCGCCGCCGCCCTCGGCGGGCTCGCGGCCGAGGCCGCCTTCCTGGAAGTGGCAGCGAGGCTGACGGCCGACCCGACGCACCGGGCTCGGCGCTCGCTCGCCGCCGCCCGGGCCAAGGCGACCGCGGGCGCGTTCAACGCCGCGTTGGTTCTGCTGGCGGGCGCGGAAGCCGGACCGCTAGACGAAGCCGGGCAGGCTCGTCTTGCTCTGCTGCGGGCGCAGATCTCCCACAATTCCAGCCATGGGAACCGGGCTCTGCCCGGTCTGCTGGCCGCGGCCCGCCGGCTCGAGCCGCTGGACGCGAAGCTGGCCCAGGACACCTACTTCGACGCGCTGGCCGCCGCGCTGTTCTCCGGACGCCTGGCCTCCGGTCCCGCCTCGGGGATGCGCCAGGTGGCCCACGCGGCCCGGACGGCGCCCCGGTCGGAGCCGCCCGGCAAGGCCGACCAGCTCCTGGACGGGATGTCCGTGCTGTACACCGACGGGTACGCGGCATCGGCACCGTTGCTGCGCGATGCCGTGCGGGCCTTCGGCCGCGAGGACATCACCCGCGAGGAGGCGTTCCGGAGCGTCTGGGTCGCGGCCGTGGCCGCCCTCGACCTCTGGGACGACGTGCACTGGGGCGTGCTGAGCCAGCGGCATCTGGAAGTCGTCCGCCAGGCCGGGGCGGTCAGCCTGTTGCCCGTCGCGCTCGCCACCCGCGCCCTCTACGACATCCACAGCGGTGATCTGGCCGCGGCCGCGGCCCTGGTCGCGGAGAGCGAGTGGGTGGCCGACGTGACCGGCGGCGAGAACGTCCTGACACCGATGCCGGCGGCGTGGTTGGCGGCTCTGAGAGGGCACGAGAAGGAGGCCGAGCAACTGATCCGGACCACCTTGGACGCCGCCGTCGGCGTGGGTCAGGGAGGCGCGTTGAGCATGATGTACTCCGCGCGCGCCACCCTGTACAACAGCCTCGGCCGCTACGAGGAGGCCTTGGCCTCGGCACGGACGGCGGCCGCCGATCCGCTGGAGCCGGGTGCCACCAAGTGGGCGATGGCCGAGCTCGTCGAGGCGGCTGTACGCAGTGGCGCCCTCGAGGACGCCGCCGACGGCTTCGAGCAGTTGTCCGCCATGACCCGGGCGAGCGGTACCGAACTGGCGCTCGGCGTCGAGGCGGCCCGAGGCGCGCTGTTGCACGACGACGACAAGGCCGAGGACCTCTACCAGGAGGCGTTGGAGCGGCTCGGCCGAACCACGATCCGGGTCGAGCTCGCCCGCGCGCGTCTCCTCTACGGGGAATGGCTGCGCAGACGGGGCCGTCGGGTCGATGCCCGGGCGGAACTCCGTACGGCTCACGAGAGCTTCACCGCGATGGGGTTGGAGGCGTTCGCCGACCGCGCTCGACGGGAACTCTCGGCCACCGGCGAGAAGGTCAGCAGACGCACGATGGAGGCCCAGGTCGACCTGACGCCGCAGGAAACCTACATCGCCCGGCTGGCCGCGGCCGGGTTGAGCAACTTGGAGATCGGCGCCGAGCTGTACCTCAGCCCGCGAACCGTCGAGTGGCACCTGCGCAAGATCTTCACCAAGAAGGGGGTCCGCAGCCGGCGCCATCTGCGGCGACTCGTCGACCAGTAGCGACGTTTCGGAAGACTGCACGGGGCGGTCCCGGCCAGCGTCTGGCCGGCGTTGTCAGCGGTCGGTGCCGGGCGTGGAGCGGGCCGGAGGAGTGGACAAGGCCTCGACGATCTCGCGTGTGGTGACGACCGCGCTGGCGTATCTCGGCAGGTTGACCACGAGCGCGGCGTGCATCTCATCGTCGGTGAAGCTGGCCGTCGCGTCTTTGACGACCGTGACGTCGTACCCCAACTCGGCGGCGAAACGCGCCGTCGCCTCGACACAGGTGTTCGCGACCAGACCGATGATGATCACGCGGTGGATGCCATGGGCCTTCAGCTGCTGATCCAGATCGGTGTTCGCGAAGCCACTGGAGCACCAGTGTTCGTGGGCGACGATGTCACCCGGCTGCGGTTCGAACTCCTCGCGGATCTCGCCGCCGAACTTGCCGTACTCGAAGCCCTTGGAGCGCCAGGTCGCCTTCTGGATCGGCGCGATGTACTTCCAGGTCTCGTAGTCACCGGGCCGGTAGCGGTGATGCAGCGCGTAGAAGACGCGCACACCGGCATCGCGCGAGGCGTCGATGACTTCCCGCATGTGGGGCACGCAGTTGTTGGCTTCGGCCACTCCTTTCAGACGGTCCCAGAACAGCCCGCCCTCGGAGATGAAGTCGTTGTAGGGGTCGACCACGACAAGAGCCGTGATCCCGGCGTCGTAGGACAACGAGGTCATGATCGCTCCGATCCGGCCCGGGCCCGCGCGTGCCTTTCGATGCTCTTGGCGAATCCTGGCGTCTCCTCGCGGTTGTGCGCCTCGGAATTGGGCCGCCGGGCGGTCCGGAAGGTATCGAAGTCGAGTCCTTGTCCAGCCAGGAAGTCGAGCATCTCCGGCGGCGCGGAGCTGCGGAAGCGGTTCGTGAACTGGCAGGTCCGATCGTCGATCCGGGTGACCTTCAGTTCCCAGGTCACGTCGATCTTCGTCCGGCCGGTCGAGGTGAACAGGTCCGAGTGCGACACGAGCCGGAGGTGATCGGGCTCGGCGATGTCCTCGACGTAGTGCTGGACGATGATGGTGCCGCCGACCACTTCGACGTTGATCGACATCCGGCGGCCGTCCGGCGCCGTCGTCGAGCCGGCCGCGTAGTGCGCGTGTGAGCAGGCCTGATAGTCGGCGTCGGCGAGCGAGAAGCACCACGCGGGGATGTCGACCTGCTCGATCGGCGCGTCGATCGTGGCTGTGCAGCTCGTGTCCACCAAGGTCGTGTCGTCGGTGGCGGCGGCCACGGACTCGTCCGTCGTGAGGGACATGCCGGCCTCCTTTCAGGTTCTTTGATGTCACGCAAACTATTCGTCCGGGCCACGAGTCGCGCCCGTCGAAAACCCTGGCCGCCGGATCGGTGATCGCGGTCCAGGGAAATCGACCGGGGCGATGGACCCGGCGGACGCGGGACTGTGGCGGTAGATCAGTGCAGCCCGAAGACGCACTCGGCTGCCGGAGGGCGACGCTGCCCGACTACGCCGTCCAGACCTCCATCGACAACCTGCCCGTCCTGGCGATCGGCGGCATGGAGAGCCAGGCGGACGGGCCGGCAAAGGCGATGAGGGCGCGGCGTCGCACGTCCAGGAATTCGTCCGTCCGGTCGGCCACCGGGTGATGGAACAGGCACCCGACTCCATGCTGGACGCGCTGACCGAGTTTCCTCGCGCCGTACCGGAAGGAGAAACACAAGGGTTCACTGGCCGCCGCGCACGGCTGGCGGACACCGAAGCGGTCGCCCTTGGCGACGCGGGTGACGTCAAGGATCGCGCCGCGGTACTCGGTCGCGTCGTGGTCGCTGCGACCGCGATCGACCTCGGATCACGCCTGTGCCGCTCGCACGCCTGATCCGGTCCATTCACCAGCCCAGGGCAGAGGAGATCCCATGAATTTCGAGACACTCACCGAACGTCAGGAAGGGGCCGTCCGCTTTGTGGAGATCGCGGCCCCGCCGATAAACCTGCTGGGACCCGAACTGATCCGCGATCTGGTATCGGTCATTCAGCGAGCCGAGGCCGACGACGGCACCCAGGTGCTCGTGTTCACGAGTGCGGACCCTGACTATTTCATCTCGCACGTGGACGTGATCCGGGTGGCCGACGGCCAGGCGGAGGCGGCGAAACTGACCGGCGAACCGTCCATCTCCATGGTCTTCCGCCACCTGAGCACCAGCCGTCTGGTGACCATCGCGCAGATCGAGGGCCGGGTGCGCGGTGTCGGCAGCGAGTTCGTGCTGGCGTGCGACATGCGGTTCGCCGCGCGGGAGTCAGCCGTCTTCGGCCAGTTCGAGCCCGCGTTCGGGGTGATTCCCGGGGGTGGCGCCGCGCAGCATCTCACGCGTCTGATGGGCCGGGGGCGGGCGCTGGAGGTGATGCTGAGCGCGCAGGACTACGACGCGGACCTCGCCGAACGGTACGGCTGGATCAATCGGGCGCTGCCGGCCGACACGATCGGGGAGTTCGTCAGTGCGCTCGCTCATCGGATCGCCGGATTCCCGGCCACCGGTCAGGTCGTCGTGAAAAACCGGGTCAACGCGATCGCGCTCGCGCCCGCCGACGAATTCCGTCGCGACGCCGAACTCTTCGTGGAGGGTGTCGGCACCCCCGAAGTACAGGGCCGGATCCAGGCGGCGCTGAAGGACGGTCTCCAGACCAGGGAACCGGAAATAGACCTGGCTGCGTTCTTGACGAGGTGAAGGCCGGCCGGTTCCGTCAGGATCCAGCCGGCAGTCGCGTGCCGTCGTCGTCGATGTCACAAGGCAAAAAACGGCTGTCCGCCGTCGATGTCGTAGGTGGCCGCGGTGAGCAAGGTGTTGGCCATGATGTGGCCGGCGAGAACGGCGACGTCCTCGGAACCGACGACGCGGCTGATCGGCAGGTTCGCCCGCAACTCGACGCGGCGCGCGTCGAGTTGGTCTCCGGGCAGCCTTGCCGACAGGGCGCCGACGTAGCCCGGCCGCGGTGAACACCGGAAGCGCCGTGGTCGCAGCCAAGGCTATTCCCAGGCTTCTGCTGGTTCGGCGCCCATGGTGTGGAAACTTCCTCCTTGGCCGTGTCGGTGTCGTGCCGACCGGCGCGCCTAGGCCCCCGACGGGAGGGCGCCTTTCCGGGGGTCTCCCGCCGGGTGGGGTGTCAGGACCTGGACGTCGAGCTCACGTGTGAGTTTTCCGTCCAGCGCCGCCAGCAGTCCGGTGAGGGCGGGGCGTTTCGCGTGTTCCGCCTGGGCCTGCGCCGACTCGTACTTCTCGATCATCATCAGGCGGTCGTCGCCTTCGAGCAGTGCGTAGAACTCGACCCCCGGCTCCTCGTGGACCTGGAGGATCGCCTTCTCCACGGCGCTGACCACCTCGGCCCGGTGCTCCGGTCCGGGGAAGATGGTGACGATCACAACGACGCTCATATCCGGTTCCATCCTTCTCGGGTCACTGCGGCAGTTCGGAGCCGGCCTGTTCGGCGGCGATGTACTTGGCGTACCAGTCCGGCCAGTTCGGGTCGGCCGCGCCGATCCGCTTCTCGTGTTCGCCGTGAGCCGTCGCCGCACGCTGCATCGCCTTCGACAGGTCGTCCACGGAGTGGAACGACGTCATGCCGGTGTCGATCCGCCCTGGCAGCCGTGTCGTGATCTCTTGCAGGATCCACGTGTTGCCGTCCGGGTCGTTGAACTGTGCGCGTGAGCGGTAGGTCCGGCGCTCGGGGTCCAGGCCGGGGGTCAGGCCGTCCGCGCCGAGGTGGAAGAACTCGCCTACCTCGACGCCTGCGGCGACGAGTGCGTCGCTGGCGGCGACGATGTCGGACACCACCAGGTATCCCTTGGCCGAGCCCGGCGCCGCGTCCGTCAGCGTCTTGCCGAACTGGATCGAGGCCGCTGACCCGGGCGGCGTGATCTGCACGACGCCGGGCGGTGTGACGTCCAGCCGCCAGCCCAGCCGGGCGGTATAGAACTCCTTCGCGCGCTCGACATCAGCGACCGGGATGATGAGGACTTCCACCTTCATGTCGATGTCCATGACCATGACGGACTCCTTGTGTGTGTCGGCAGCGCTGTTGAACGACGGGCAGGGCCGGAAAGTCACCGTTCGCAGGACCACGCGGTGAGCGGCATCGCCGAGGGGCCGCTTACGGGAGCACCTCCAGCAGTCGTTCCGCGAGAGCGGCTGCCGACGCCGGGTTCTGCCCGGTGTACAGATTGCGGTCCACCACCGTGAACGGCTTCCACATCTCGCCCCGGACGAACTCCACGCCCAGCTCCTTCAGTTCGTCCTCCAGGAGCCACCGCGCCCGGGAGGCCAGGCCGACGGCGTCCTCCTCGTCATTGGTGAACGCCGTGACCCGGTAGCCGGCGAACGGGGACACGCCGTGGATCCGGGTGGCCAGCAGAGCGGCCGGGGCGTGACAGACCACGGCGAGCGGCTTGCCGGAGGCGAGCGCGGCGGTCAGCAGCCGGCCGGCGTCCGCGTCGCCGCACAAGTCCTCCATGGGGCCGTGGCCGCCAGGGAAGTAAACGGCGTCGTAGTCCTCCAGCCGGGCGTCCGCCAGCTGGATCGGACGCCGGATCTCCTCGGCGGAACGGATGACCGCCTCCAGATCGAGGGCGATCCGAGCGCTGCCCGCCATCTCCGGCCTCAGGCTCATCATGTCCACCATCGGCGTGACACCGCCCGGTGTCGCGACCACGACCTGGTGGCCGGCCTCCGTGACCGCCTTGTAGGGGGCTGCGAACTCCTCGGCCCAATAGCCCGTCGCGTACCGGGTGCCGTCTTTGAGAGTCCAGTACGTCGCTCCGGTCAGAACGAACAGGATCTTCGCCATCGTCGATCACTCCTGACTTCCGGGATCGGGAACCGATGCCTCCACAGTCGCCCAGATCGCGCTCCGAAGACCCAGGCAGACTCACTGGTTCACGAAGGTCGGGGGTCCCGGGCCGCTTCGCTCAGGCTGTGGCGGTGCGGACCATCTGGCCGGGGCGGACTGAACCTTCGCTCCTATGTCCCGGGTCCCGGTTCATACGCGGCGCCCGGGACATGTGGGCATCTTCCGAATACGGCAGAAGGGGCGGGACGCACCAACGGCGCGCTGTCCGGGCTCGATGCGGGGCCGGTCGTCGCCCTTGTCGATGCTGCGGACGCCGCCTGGGACGCGTTGGAGTGGGCGGCCGCCGAAGCCGCCTGGCGGGGGCCGAGTTGCGGATCGCCGTGCCGGCCCGTCGTGTTCCGCCCGGTCGGGTGACCGATGCCGGATCCGCGGTGTCTCGATGCCGCCGCGGCGCAGGCCCGTGCGACGGTGTTCCACGCGCGGCCTGGGGTGGTGGGACTGGGACACCCGCGGCCCCCGTCCGCCCAGGGCGGCGGCCAGGGAGGATGCCTGGGGCGTCGTTCCGGAAACGCGCTGAGACTGACGGCATCACGTCAACTTCGGCCCAGGGAGGGGAAGATGCTCCGCAGAACAGACTTCAGCCGCCGCCGTTTCCTAGGCACTGCGACAGCGACAGCGGCCGCCGCCCAGCTCGCCGCCGGGACCTCGGCGAGAGCGGCTTCCAGAGAAGGTCGCAGGCTTGGCGACACCGCCGTGCGGCCGTTCCGCGTACGCGTCCCGGGCAGGGACCTGTCGGACCTGCGCCGCCGCATCGCGGAAACCCGCTGGCCGGACCGGGAGACGGTCTCCGACACCACGCAGGGTGTACCGCTCGCGCTGATGCGGGACGTCGCGGGCTACTGGGGCAAGGCGTACGACTGGCGGAAGGCGGAGGCCGTACTCAATGCCCTGCCGCAGTTCCTGACCGCGATCGACGGTCTGGACGTCCACTTCCTCCACATCCGCTCCCGGCACCCGCACGCCCTCCCTCTGATCGTGACGCACGGCTGGCCCGGCTCGGTGATCGAGCAGCTGAAGATCATCAAGCCGCTCACCGACCCCACCACGCACGGCGGGACCGCGGCGGACGCCTTCCACCTGGTGATCCCCTCGGTCCCCGGGTACGGGTTCTCCGAGCGGCCGACCGAGACCGGATGGGGCCCGGAACGGGTCGCGAAGGCCTGGGTGGCGCTGATGAAGCGCCTGGGCTACGACCGGTTCGCGGCCGCCGGAGGCGACATCGGCGCCATCATCAACCTCGCGATGGCCCACCAGGCACCGCCGGAACTGCTCGGCATCCACACCAACCTGCCCGGCACCGTCCCCCCGGACATCGCCCGGGCCATGCTGGTCGGCGACCCGGCGCCGGCGGGCCTGTCGCCCGATGAGCGCAGGGCGTACGAGAACCTCGCCGACCAGAGCGCCAAGCACCTCGGGTACTACGGCGAGATGGCCACCCGCCCGCAGACGCTGTACGGCCTGGCGGACTCCCCGGTCGCCCTTGCGTCCTGGCTGCTCGACCACGGCGACCACGACGACCAACCGGCCGCGGCGATCATCTCCGCACTGCGCGGCACGCACGAGAACCTCACGCGCGACGACGTCCTCGACAACATCACGCACTACTGGCTGACCAACACCGGGGTGTCGGCGAACCGCTTCTACTGGGAGAACAAGACCCGGGTCACCAACGCCGCCGACGTCTCCATTCCGGCCGCGGTGAGCGTCTTTCCCGGCGAGATCTACCAGGCGCCGCGCAGTTGGACGGAACGGGCCTACCACCGACTCGTCTACTTCAACACCGTCGCGAAGGGCGGCCACTTCGCCGCGTGGGAGCAGCCGGAACTCTACGCCGCCGAACTCCGGGCGGGTCTCCGCACGCTGCGGCAGGGCTGACGGGCGGGCGGGCCGGGTGGGATCGTCCCGCCCGGCCCGCCGCCAGTGGTGCCGGCGTAGCCCGCCAGGCGTTCTGGCGAAGCTCCCCGCTCACATAGCCGTACGCGGCCGCCGTCTCGGCCGTCAGTTCGTCGCCTCCGAGCGGGATCTCCAGCGCCCGCTCGGAGGCGAACCGGATGTCGGTGGCCGGCACAAGCTCGCTACGCGCTCATGCGCCCACGGTCACGCCGGTACCCGGGGTTACGCCAGGACATTGTCGAGTACGTGGCGAAGCTCGCGGCGCGAGCTGATCTGGAGCTTGGCGTAGATGTTCCGCAGGTGCCACTCGACCGTGCGGGCGCTGATGAACAGCTGCGTGCCGATCTCCGGGTTGCTCCGACCTTGGCGCGCGAGGCGGGCGATGAGCATCTCCTGTCCGGTGAGCGCGCTGCCGGCCACGGCCGCCGCTGCCTGGACGCGTTCGCCGTTGGCCTGCAGCTCGCGCCGGGCACGCTCGGCGAAGGCTCCGACGCCGATCGCGGCCAGCAAGTCGTGGGCCTCCTGCAGGTGCGTACGGGCGGCGGTGCGGCGGCCCTGGCGGCGCAGCCACTCGCCGTACAGCAGGTGCGCGCGGCCCAGATCGGGCCGGTAGTTGGTGCGGGAGAGGCGTTCGATGGCCTCGCGGTAGAGCTGGTCTGCGCTTTCGCCGTCGCTGAGGAGCGCGCGGGAGCGGGCCTCGATGCCGAGGCCGAAGTCGGTACCACCGGCCCGGGTGGAGTGCGCGAGGGTGGTCATGGCCTCGGTCGCGAGCGAGGGGTCTCCGCTGCGTACCGCCGCCTCGATCAGCTCGGGCAGTGCCCAGAGGGAGACGTAGAGCGCGCCGAGGGCGTCCTCTCCGGCCTTCCTGGCCGCTTCCAGTGCTTCGGTGTAGCGGCTGAGCCCGTTGTAGAGGATCGCGGTGACCCAGTTGGCGTACCCGACGGTGAGGCCTTGTCCCCCGGCGGTCGCCGCGGTGATCGTGGCCTCGATCAAGGGGAGCGCGGCGGCTTCGTCGCCGCGGATGGCGGGCAGCATCAGCGCGGCGAACGGCGGCGCGCGGGTGCCGGTGGCCTCGGCCACGGTGTCGGCCTCGGTGATGAGCCCCGCCGATGCGGCCAGGTCCCCGGCCCACGTGGTCGTGGCGCCGAGCCCGACCAGCACGACGGGGAGCAGGTCGAGGGCCCCGGCCGCGCGGACCACCGCGGCCTGCCGCTCCACCAGCGCGCGCCAGGCGTCCATGTCCCACAGGGAGATGGCGGCGGACTGCGCGTACGACCCCAGCCGCATGTGGTCGGCGGGGTCGACGTCTGCGGCGGAGAAAGCGTCGACCGCAGCCCGCAGCCTGTCTTTGGCGGCCACCGTCCCGTCGGTGACCAGCAACGTAAGGGCGTCCAGCACGAGTTCGGCCCGGCCCGGCCGCGACGACCAGGGCAGCTCGCGGGCGGTCCGGCATACCTCCAGCAGGTTGCCCACCCCCGCCAGGCGGCCGGCGAACACCGCCGCGACCCACGCGGTCAGATAGGTCTCGCGGGCCAGGTCGAGGTCGAGCGCCTCCAGCCGGCGAGCGGCCTTGAGCAGCAGCGGGGGCGCGTCGTCGCCCATCCCCGAGAAGAAGGCGACCTGCCCGCGCAGGAGGTCGGCCCGGGCGCCCTGCAGATCGTCCGACAGCCCTTTCTCCGCTTCGGCCAGCAGTTGCAGGACCTGGTCGTACGCACCGGCCCGCAGGCCGGCCCGGGCCGCGGCGAGGATCCGCTCGGTGCGCCGGGCGGGTTCGGCGGTCAGCACCACGGCCCGCTCCAGGAACGCCGCAGCCGCGGCCGGCCCGCCGCGGGCCTGCGCCCGGTCCGCCGAGCGCTCCAACTCGGCGGCGATGTACTCGTCCGGCCCGTCCGCGGCCTGGGCCCGGTGCCACGCCCGCCTGTCCGGGTCGGCGTCCGCGTCGGTCGCCTCGGCCAGCGCAAGGTGGGCTGCCCAGCGGTCTGCGAGCGCGGCCGAGCGGTAGGCGGCCGAGCGCAGCAGCGGATGCCGGAACCAGACGCGCGCGCCGAACTCCGCCAGCCCGGCGGCGACCGCGGGCCGCGCCGCCGACAGCGGGATGTGTATGTGCCGGGCGGCCCGCCACACCAGCGCCGTATCACCGGACGGATCGGCCGCCGCCAGCAGCAGGAGCCGTCGCGTGTCCTCGGGCAGCGCCTGGAGCCGGCGGGTGAAGCTCGCCTCGATCCTGGCCGACAGCGACACCGCGTCCGTCAGCCCGTACCCGCCCGCGAGCCGGGGCCGGGGCAGGCCGCGCAGCAATTCGAGCAGCGCGAGCGGATTGCCGCCTGTCTCCATCAGGATCTGGTCCCGTACCCGCTCGTCCATCGGCCCGGGGAGGGCCGACCCCAGCAGCGCCCGGGCATCCTCCCGCGGCAGGCCGGGGACGACCATCTCCGGCAGACCCGCCAGCTCCTCCCCGGTGGTGCGGGTCCCGAACACCAACCCGATCGGCTCCGCGGCCAGGCGCCGGGCCACGAACCCGAGCGCCTGCGCCGAAGCCCGGTCGATCCACTGCTGGTCGTCGATCACGCACAGCAGGGGCCGCCGCTCCGCCGCCTCCGACAGCAGGCCGAGCACAGCCAGCCCGATCAGGAAGCGGTCAGGCACCGGCCCCGCGTCCATGCCGAACGCCACCCGCAGCGCGTTCGTCTGCGGGGCGGGCAGGCCGTCGAGGCGGTCGAACATGGGGGCGCAGAGCTGGTGCAGACCGGCGAAGGGAAGCTCCATCTCCGTCTGTACGCCGGTGACCCGGACGACCTGGCAGCCCTCCGCCCGCTCCGCGAGGAAGTCCAGAAGCGCCGTCTTGCCGATCCCCGGATCGCCGCGCACCACCAGGACCTGGCTGCCGCCGGCCGCGATGGCGTCCACCAGCCGCAGCAGCACGGCGCGCTCGTCGTGCCGGCCCAGCAGTACGGCAGCTCCACCGGTACGCCACGGACCCTCAGCCATCAGGACCCCCACCCCACACCCCCGCTGGTCCGCCCAGGCGGAACGGGAGGACGACTTCCCGATCTTGCCACGTGGTCCCCGGCCGGGGCCAGGGCGCGGGCCAGGGTGCGTCCCGGGGGTGCCGGGCACCCCTCCCGCGCGATGGTGGGACCAGTCATCCTTCGAAGGAGGTTCCCATGAGTCCATCGTCGGTCCCGGAGAGCAGCGACTGGGCCGGGCTGTCGCGACGCACCCTGGTCGGCAGTGCGGCTGGCGTCGCGGCCTCGCTGGCCGTCGGGCCGGCGACGCCCGCCGCCGCGGCAACGGGTCCGCGGGGCCCCGGTTCGGTGTCCGGAGTGCCGCGCCTCCCGGCCGGGTTCACCCGCACCTTCAAGAGCGTCCTCGTCGATACGGGCGCTGTACGCCTGCACGCGGTGGTCGGTGGCTCCGGCCCCGCACTCCTGCTGATCCACGGCTGGCCGGAGAACTGGTACGCCTGGCGCCTGGTGATGCCGGAACTGGCCCGGCACTTCCGGGTCGTCGCCGTCGACCAGCGCGGCATGGGGATCTCCGGCAAGCCGGCCGACGGGTACGACACGGGCACACTGGCCGGCGACCTGGTCGCGCTCATGGACGCCCTCGGCCACCAGCGGTTCTCCGTGGTCGGCCACGACACCGGCATGGTGATCGCCTACGCGCTGGCCGCGGACCACCGCGACCGGGTCGACCGGCTGGCCGTCGCGGAGACCACGCTCCCGGGCGTCGTGCAGGGGCCGCTGCTGTTCGTCGACGCGCCGACCAATGACGTCATCTGGCACATCCCGTTCAACCGGATCCACACGACCAACGAACTGCTGGTCCGCGACCGGGAGGACATCTTCTTCGGTTTCGAGTTCGCGCACCGGACCGTGAAGCCGATGCCGGACTACGTCCTGGACTATTACATCGGCGGCTTCGCCGCGAGCCGGGACGCGCTGCGCGGCAGCTTCGAGTTCTACCGGGCGATCGACGCCACCACCGCGCAGAACAAGGAGCGCGCCAAGCAGATGCTGACGCTGCCGGTGCTGGCGATCGCCGGCGGCATGAGCTCCAAGGACACGGTGTTCAAGACGATGTCCGCCGCCGCATCCGATGTACAGAGCCTGATCGTCCCCGACTGCGGGCACTTCGTCGCCGAGGAGAAGCCGGACGCGCTGCTGGCCGGGCTGCTCCCGTTCCTCGCCCCGTGACCAGGACGGACAATCAGGCCCCGCCGAGCCGGGCGTCGATGCCGGAACTTCGCCCGGGGGCCGAACTCGACGAGCCCCGCTTCGACCCCCAGTAATCCCGTCGATGACCGCCGCCGAATGTCAGACGGACGCAGTCAGCGGCTCATGCACCTCGCCGGATGGCGACTGCGGCCGGTCGTCCGAAAGGCGCGCGGTCACCGGCTCACGCTCCGCGCCAGATGTTGTCGAACGCGGCATCCTCGACGGACCTGCGTTGGCGCTCGGCCTCCAACTCCAGCTCCGCGCCGCCGACCGCCGCCAGCACCGCCACCACCGGGTCCGACAGACCCGAGACATCGACGGCCGGCTCCTCTCCTCGCCGGAGAGCCGCGGCCAGGGCCAGGAGGACCGGTTCGCCCTCCTTCCAGCGGGCGGCCGCGACCCGGCGCGCCTCCGACTCAGCGGTCTGCGGTGGGCTGGGCATCAAGCGGTGCGGCTTGCGGGCGAGCAGGCCTTCGCCTTGCAGCACGGACACGTACTCCGCGGCCAGACCACTCCCACGACGCCACAGCCAGTCGTCCACCAGCTCGTACGGCTCCGCACGCACCAGCAGCGACACAGCCTGGCTCAGCATGTCGTCGCCGTGCGCGGCCGCGAGTCCCGGCACGATGCGCTCGCCCTGCACGGCGAGGGCTTCCATGTTCATGAGGTCGATGAGCTCCGCACCGGCGAGCGCAAGCGACAGGGCCCCCTGGTCCGCGGGAACTCCGTGTTCCCTGTCCAAGGAGATGAGCAGCAGGTCACGTGCGGTATTCATGAGCGCTCCCACTGAAGATGTCGGTAAGCGTACGAGGCCGCGTCCCAGTTCGCTCAGGAGACGCGTCGCAGTACGGGATTCGACCGGATGCCCCCCGCGTTACCGCGATTCGGCGTCTGCCGGCCCCGTGAGTGCAACGCGTAACCCGGTCTCCCGCTTCCCTGGCCCCGCGTGCCTGACAGGGCTCCCTACGGAGGTCACGAACCGTGGTCGCTAGCAGCGCCATCGAGCAGTTGTACTGGGCGCTGGTCACGCGCTGCGAGGGCCGCACCCGCCGGTGGGCGGGGGTGGCTCTCGTCGTGTCAGGCGGAGGTCACCAGCCCGCGACGTCGACGACAGCCTTGGCGAACCCCCGCGGATCCTCCTGCGGAACGTTGTGCCCGACGTCGAGCACGCGATGGTCGTACTTGCCGGTGAACATGCCGCGGTAGGCGGAGCCGTTGCCGGCCGGCGTGAACGGGTCGTAGCGACCGTCGATGGTGATCGTGGGCACGGAGATGGTCGGCGCCTGCTGGAGAACGTGCTCGTAGCGCTCGTACTCGGGCTCGCTCGGGGCCAGGCTCTGCCGCCAGCGGTAGTTGCCGATCACGATGTCGACGAAGTCGGGGTTCTCGAACGCCGCGGCTGTGCGGTCGTAGGTCTCCTGGGAGAAGTCCCACGTGGGTGAGTTGAACTTCCAGACGAACTGGCCGAAGTCGTGGCGGTACTGGGTGAGGCCGGCGACGCCGCGTTCCGTGGCGAAGTAGTACTGGTACCACCAGGCGTTCTCGGCGGCGGGCGGCAGGGGTTTGCGGTTGGCGGCCAGATTGGTGATGAGGTAGCCGGTCACCGAGACCAGGGCTTGGCAGCGGCGTGGCCACAGCGCCGCGATGATGTCTGCGGTCCGCGATCCCCAGTCGTAGCCCGCGAGAATGGCCCGCTTGATCCGGAGGGCGTTCATGAGCTCGATCGTGTCGAGCGCGAAGGCGACCTGGTCGACGTTCCGCCGGGTGTCTTCCGACCGGAACCGAGTGGTTCCGTAGCCGCGGAAGTACGGGACGATCACGCGGTAGCCCTCCCTCGCCAGCAGCGGCGCGACCTCTTCGTAGCTGTGGATGTCGTACGGGAAGCCGTGCAGCAGGAGCACCGGGCGGCCGTGCGCGGGGCCGAGTTCGACGTAACCGATGTTCAGAACCCCGGCCTCGATCTGTTTCACCGGCCCGAAGGGCCCGGCCGCGGCGGACCGCGTACCGGTCGTCCGAGGCGCACCCGGCTGCGCGGCGGCCGCGGCAGGCGTGGCGGAGCCGAGCGGAGCCAGTGCCGCGGTCCCCGCGGCCATGCTCAGGAAACGCCGTCGATCAGGATGGGAACCCATCAGTGACCTCCTCGGGTCGGGTTCGCTGGTGGTGGACCCCACCCTGCTGTCGCGGGCCGCGCGTCGCACCCGGGTACCACCCGGGTCAGCACCCGTGCGCGGGCGAGGGTCTCCGCGGGTGCCGGGTGATCGACGGGGTGGCACTGCTTTGTCATGCCCGAGGTCGAAGAGCAGCGAGCTCCCCCTCTCCGTCCCTTGGTCGGCCGAGACCCTGACGAACGGCATCGCCCCGCCACGCCTCTGGAGCTGCTGTACGACCTGAGTTCGTCGTCGCGTTCGGTACCGCTGCGGACCAGATGACCCGCTATCTGGCAGCAGGACAGATCTGCACCGCGATCGCGGGACCCCGCATCGCGGTGACCGCGGTGGTCGTGGCGTGGACCGACTACTCCTGGTTCGCGTCGGCGTTCGATGGTTCCGGACGGTCACGGTGATCGGCCACGAGACCGTCGGACACCGACACCTGGCGGATGTCTTGCGCCAGTCCTGAGCGGTCCCGGTCGGGGGGAACATGGCGACTCGCTCACTCCGGTAGTTCGGTGCCGGCTTGCTCGGCGACCATGTAAGCGGCGTACCAGTCAGGCCAGTTCGGATCAGCCTCGCCGGTGCGCTTCTCGTGCTCACCGTGGGCCCGAGCCGCCCGTTCCAGCGCGGCCTTCAAATCGTGGACCGAGGTGTAAGAGGTGACGGTCGGGTCCACCCGTCCCGGGAGCCTGGCCGTGATCTCCTGCATCACCCAGATGTTGCCGTCCGGATCGTTGAAGGTGGCGCGGCCCCGGGCGGCGTGGCGTCGAGGCGCCATCCAATGCGCTGGTAGAACTCCGTGGCGCGGTCGGTATCCGCGACGGGGATGATGACCACCTCGACCTTCTGGTCGAACGTCCCGACATCCTCTGACCGGCCTGCTGCTGCGTTCTGGGTATCCGTCGAACTCATCCTGGCGCCTTCCTCGGTGGTGGGTGGGTCTCCACCACCACGGTCGTCCACGGAACGCCGCCATGCACCAGGGTGAGGCACCGGCTGTGCCACTGGGGTGAGCCTGCCCGTGGCTGGACCCGCTACTTCGAGTCGAGTCGCTCGACCGCGACGAGTGCCGCATCGTCGCCGAGATGACCGCCCACGTACTTCTGGAGATCAGCCCGCAGATGGCCGAGCAAGGTCGGCGGGTCCTCCCCCGCCCATGCCGAGAGCCGCTCCTGCAACGGGTAGAAGGCACGGGCAGCGTCGCGTGCCTCGACGACTCCGTCCGTGTAGAGCAGCAACACATCGCCGACATCGAAGGGGAAGGTCTCCACGGTCACATCAGGAGTGACGACGTCGGACAGCCCCAACGGCGGCCCCGCATCGACAGTGTCGAGAGGGATCACCCGCCCCTGCCTGAGAAGCAGCGGTGGCGGATGTCCACAGTTCACCAGTCGTACGACCGGCTCGCGGTCGGGGATGTCCAGCACGAGAACGGTGACGAAGCCTTCGTCCACCATCTCGGCCGTCTCATCGTCATCAGGCCACTCCCCCGTCTCCCCTGCCATGCCTGCAGCGCCCTCCGCCACCGAGCCGACTCCTGCCTCCAGATGACCGACGAGTTCCGGCAGTTCCTGCACGCGGTTGGCGGTTACCCGGAATGCGCCCAGGACGAGCGATGCCTCACTGATCGCGTCGAGCCCCTTGCCTCTCGCGTCTCCGATCAGGAGCCGGGTTCCGGATGCCGTACGGGCCGCCGCATACAGGTCCCCTCCCATCTGCGCCTCCTCCTCGGCCGCCAGGTAGACCGAGGCGATACGCAAGGGCCCCGCCCTGTCGGGGAGCGGGCGCAGGACGACACTCTGGGCGGCGTGAGCGATCGAGCGCAGCCGCCGCACGGTGTTCTCGTCCCGCTCACGCAGATAGGCGAAGAACGTCACGATGATCGAGATCAGGACCAGCGCGACGACCTGGTACAGGTGGTTGAGGTCCGTGAGACTAGTCCGCGCGACCGCCACCACCGACTGCGCGACCACCGCGACCGCGCCCACGAACGCAGTCATACGCGGCCCCGCGAACGACGCGGTCAACGCCGGCGCCGCCACCAGGAACGGCCCCAGATGGACGTCGGGAGGCGCCAGAACGTCCACCAAGGTCACGACCGCGATGAGCACGAAGGGCGCGGCGATCAGCAGCCGCCCGCCACGCCGGGAGAGGTGGGGGTCGAAAGCTCGCCGGCGGTGCTCCATGGGAAAGACTTACATCACCTGAACGCACCTGTCGTGTTGACCGGCCCAAGGGCGCACCACGTCCCACTCGGGCGCCCCCGCGGGTGGAACTCAGGTCGACAATGTGCTTCCGGGACCAGCGCCGCGATGGCATCAACCTCGTCGGAACGGAGCCGGATACGACCGGCGACGAGGTTCTCCTCCAGGTGGCGGACGCCGGTCGTGCCTGGGATGGGCAGCACATGCGGACCGCGGTGCAGCTGCCAGGCCATGGCGATCTGGCACGGGGCGGCCCGGTGGGCGGCCGCGATCGGGGTGATCGCCATCGCGGTGCGGAGTTGTTCGGCGCTGACGTCGGACATCCCGATGTGGCGGATGAGGCCGCTCCGCCGCATCTCCGCGAGCGTGCCGATGATGTCCTCGAGCGGTACGTCGGTCATGGCCGGTGTGTGCGGGTAGTACAGGTCGATGTGGTCCAGGACCAGGCGGCGCGAACTCATGTGGGCCGCCTGACGGAGGTAGTTCCGGTTGCCCACCGCGCCGATGCGCTGCCGCTGTCTGGCGCAACCTGGACCCCACGACAACATAGAAGCCCAAACCAAGTTGTCCGGAAGGCTGCGCTGACACACCGTGCCCTACCCGGGATTTCAGCGAACTGGGGCCCACACACAGCGAGTTGGATAGCCACCCCTCACACCCCGGCGAGCTCTTTCCACCTCGCCCTCGCCCCACCCCGCTTCCGGGACGCCGGCAAGAACGGGATCTGCCAACGCTTCCGGGAGCGGCATCAGCCCGCCGTGCCGTACCTGAGTCCGTCCAAAGTGAGGTCGAGGAGGCGTTCGGCCTGCTCGCGCTGTTCGGGCTTTCCCGAGGCCAGGGCTACGCCGGTGAGGGCGGCGAACATGTCGGCCGCGCTGATGTCGGACCGGATCGTCCCGGCGGCGGTCGCGGCATCCAGGAGCGACGCAAGGGCGGTCATCATCAACTCGCGGCTGTGGGCATACGGATTGACGCCCGAGTCGACGACGGCGCGCAGCGCCTCGGCCATCCCCAGTTTCGCGGTGGCGTAGTCGATGAAGCGCCCCATCCAGGCGCGCAACGCCTCACGCGGCGGCATGGCCGCCAGGAGCTCAGGGGCGGCGTCACACAGCCGACTCAGCTCGTTGCGATAGGCAGCCTCGATCAGCGCCTCACGCGTCGGGAAGTTCCGGTAGAGGGTGCCGGATCCCACGCCCGCCTCCTTGGCGATGCGCTCGAGGTGCGCGTCCAGCCCCTCCTCGGCGAAGACCCGCACGGCCACGGACAGGATCTTCTCCCGGTTACGCCGTGCATCGGCCCGCATCGGCCGCCCCGTACCTGCGCTCATCAAAAAGGCTCCTCCCTCGCCGGCATTGCTAAGTGGAGGCATCTCCGGTTACGGTTTTCTGGAACCGGCGGCGCCTCCACTTACTGAGTGTAGGGCACCCACCGCTGCGTACGCATGGCGCGTGAACACCCACTCAGAGGAGAAAACGATGAGCCTCCCCCTCGAAGGCAAGGTCGCCGTCATCACCGGCGGAGCGTCCGGCGTCGGACTGGGAATCGCCCACGAATTCGTCGACCAAGGCGCCCAGGTCGTCATCACCGACCTGCGGCAGGAGGCGCTGGACAAGGCCGTCGCCACGATCGGTGCGAACTGCTCCGGCATCGTCGCCGACGTCACCCAGCTCGCGGACATGGAAGCCGCATACCAAGAGGTCATCGCACGCCACGGACGCCTCGACGCCGTCGTGGCCAACGCCGGCATCGGCGCCCACGCCCCACTCGGCGCCATCACCGAGGAGCAGTTCGACCGGACCTTCGGCGTGAACGCGAAGGGTGTCCTGTTCACCATCCAGCCCGCGATCCCGCTGCTGCCGCCAGGCGGCACCGTCGTCATCATCGGCTCGACCGCCTCCATCCAGCCCCCGGCCGGCATGGGCCTCTACGGCGGCGCCAAGGCCGCGGTGCGCGCCTTCATCCGCTCCTGGATCCAGGACATCAAGGGCTCCGGCATCCGCATGAACGTCCTCAGCCCCGGCGCCGTCGACACCGAATCCCTGCGCAGCGCCCTCGGCATGGCACAAGGCTCCGACGCGGTTCCCGCAGCGGTACGGAAGATGGGCGAGGGCAACCCCACCGGCCGCATCGCCGACCCCCGCGAGATGGGCAAGGCCGCAGCTTTCCTCTCCAGTGACGCCTCCAGCTTCATCACCGGCGTCGAACTGTTCGCCGACGGCGGCATGGCCCAGGTCTGAGGCCCTGGAGGGGCGGACCGGCTGCCGCCCGTCAGATGCCTCGCCCCAGGCGCCAGGTGATCGAAGGACAGATGGCCCGTCACCATGTCGGTGACGGGCCATCAGGCTACGTCCCGGCTGTTCAGAACGTTTCTGGAAGCTTCGCAGGACCGATTCCTCGACGCAGTACGAGAGACCACACACCCGCCGCTCACTGGCCTCCGTTCCTGCTCAGGGCACCGAGTACGTGGCCCAACTCATTCGGCATCACGGCAATGAGAACAGTGCCTTCGACGAA
The DNA here is from genome assembly GCF_040645335.1 of Streptomyces sp. NPDC046821. Lineage (NCBI taxonomy): Bacteria > Bacillati > Actinomycetota > Actinomycetes > Kitasatosporales > Streptomycetaceae > Streptomyces > Streptomyces sp. NPDC046821. Next base: position 150,609 of record NZ_JBEYYB010000001.1, read on the forward strand.
GTGCACTCAACAATCGTGGACCCACCATCGATCCGGGAGTGATACGCAGCCGAACCGGCTCGGCTGCGGGACTCCCAAGCCATCACGGAGGGGCTGATCGATTCGGCCCCGCAGCCACCGGCCTTCAAGCGCGGGATGCATAAGCAAGCAGGAAACCCGGACGCTACGAGTAGACCCACCAGTTCGATCACCGGAGCGTTGAAGCAGCGCTCAAATCCGCGTAGCCCCTCAACGGCCGCCTCCTACAAGCAGGTTCGCTTTCGGTCGGCCTCCAGAATCTGCGGGTTGAGGCTGCTCCGACTCGGCGACCAGCCGCACGGCCCGTAGCCCGTGCGCGCAGGCTTGAACGCCTTAGCCGGTGAGTTGCTGGCCTCCGTCGACGTCGTAAGTCGCGCCCGTGAGCGCGGTGTTGGCCATGAGGTGCACGGCGAGCGCCGCCACGTCGTCCGGTACGACCACACGGCCGATCGGCAGCGTGGCGCGCAGTTCCTCGCGACGGGCGTCGAGATCGCCACCGAGCAGCCGGGCCGACAAGGGTGTGTCCACGAAGCCGGCGGCGATCAGGTTCACCCGGATCGGCGCGAGTTTCGAGTGCGAGGCTGGCCGTGAACGCGGGCATCGCGGCGGTGACCGCAGGGGCAACCCCCATCGCTGCTCGGATCCGGCGGGCTCCCGTACCGCCCATGAGCAGCAACGTGCCACCCGGCCGCACGACGCCGGCGCAGTGGCGCGCCACCTCGAGTGCGAGCACCATGTGCCCGGTGATCGCCTGGCGTGCCTGCTCGGCATCCATGTCCAGGAGCGGGCCGTACGAGGGGCTTCCCGCAGTCACCAGCACGTGGTCGACCGGCTCCGGCAACTCCTGGAAGAACCGCTCCAGTTGCGTCGAGTCGTGGGCGTCGAACGCCGCGGTGCTGGCCGCATCGGCCTCCTTGGCCGCGGTGCGCAGCCGTTCCGGGTCCCGTCCGGTGAGGATCACCGAGGCGCCCTGATTGCGGGCGAACCGTGCGGTCGCCAGCCCGATGCCGGAGCTCCCGCCGATGACGACGAGTGTCTGCCCGAGCAGGGGCAGTCCGCCGCCGCTACTGCTCCCCCCAGCCGCTTCGGAAGTCATGAGTCCTCCTGTGCTGTGGCGTGCGTCGTGGTCCCGTCTGGCGCTGTGGCGTGTGTCAAAGTCCCGTCCGGGTTCCCGTCCAGGCTCGCTCACCGTTGGAGTGGTTGCGCCAGGTCACCCTTGACATGCCTGGTGCGCTCGTCGGCGAGGACCTCGACCCGGTCGTTCGCCAGGGCGTCCATGGTCTGCTCCGCCACGTCCGCCGCACTGATCTTCGGCGCATCGGTGAAACTGCTGAGATCCGTCTGCACGAAACTGGCGTGGACCCCGACCACGAGCGTTCCCTGCTCGCGCAGGCCCTCCCGCAGCGCACCCGTCAACGACCACTGGGCCGCCTTGGAAGCCGCGTACCCCGGGTACTCCGGCCGGGAGACCCACGAAGCGGTCGACAGCATGTTCACCAGGGCGCCGCCGCCGTTGCGGGCCAGCACCGGGGCGAAGGCGCGAGACACCGCCCACGTGCCGAAATAGTTGATCTCCATGGCCTCACGCGCACCACCGAAGGAACCCGTCAGCAACTTGGTCTCAAAACCCCCGACACCCGCATTGTTGACGACGATGGTGACGTCACTGGCGGCCGCAGCCGCCGCGGCGACCTCATCCGGTGCGGTGACGTCCAGGCGCAACGGAGAAAGCTCCCCGTCGCTCACACTCGCCGGATCGCGGACACCGGCGTAGACCTTCGCGGCTCCCCGCTCGAGCAGCGCACGAGCGAACGCCTGGCCGATGCCACGATTGGCCCCTGTCACCAGGGCGACCGATCCTCTGATCTCCATCGCGCTTCCTTCCCGCTGCGGCCTGCCGGCTGCCGAGCACGGCAGGCACCTGGGTGAGGGACGATTGCCACACGGGGTACCCACGTAGAGGGCCTTCTTCAACACCATGCATCGAACGCCGCAGCGACGCATGTGAGCCGACCCTCGAGCAGGACCCGGTTCGCCGTCGGTTGTGCCCGTCACCTTCGTTCCGGCCATCTTCGAAAACGACGCCTGGTTCGGTGCCGCGTGCGGATGCTTCGGCGAGCACGACGCCAGATCCTGTGCGTCAGTCGGTAGACACCGACGTTCCCGGCACACGCCGGTTCAGCCGGTCGGCAACCGTCTTCAGCAGCTCGTCGGAGAAGTCGCCGTCGGCCACCGCGCGGGCCATCAGGGTGGCCCCGACCATGGCGCTCAGGGCGACCATCGCCTCGGCCCGGGCATCCTCGGAGTCGCCGTCGAGACCGGCGAGCAGGTCCAGGTAGGTGCGGACCTGACGCTCGTACGCCTCCTTGAAGTGCTGGTCACCACGGCCCGCGGCGGCGCCGAGGGTGACCAGGGCGCAACCTGTGCCCGGTGAGTCGCGGTGCCGCTCGGCGAGATAGGCGTCGACGACACCGGCCCGCGGCGCCTCCTCGCTCTCCCGCGCGGTTTCCTCCATCTTCGCCGTGCCCTCGGTCAGGGCCAGTTCGGTGGCCTGGGCGATCAGCTCGTCGCGGGAGGCGAAGTGCTTGTAGAAGCCGCCGTGCGTCAGCCCCGCCTCCTTCATGAGGTCCGCGATGCCGGGGCGGGTCACGCCTTCCTCCCTGACCTTGCGGGCCGCTATCTCCAGCACCCGGTCCCGGGATGCCGCCTTGTCGGCCTTCGAGTGCCCCATGGCGGGCTCCTTCGGATGGATCGCTTGACTTTCTGGATGATGAGGATAATCCTCAAGGTGGATGATGTCCATCATCCAGAAATTCAGGCACCAGAAGCCGAGCGACAGATTCGAGGAGCCATGTCCGAGACGTACGACCCCCGACACACCGCGGTCCTGCTGGTCGACCCGTACAAGGACTTCATCTCCGAGGGCGGCAAGGTGTGGCCGCGAGTGGAGCCGGTGGCCGAGGAGGTGGGCCTGCTCGACCACCTGCGCTCGGTGGTGGCCGGCGCACGCGAGGCCGGCGTTCAGCTGGTGTTCGTCCCGCACCGCCAGTGGGAGCCGGGTGACTACGACACCTGGAACCACCCCAACGCCAGCCAGCTCAAGATCTCGGAGCAGCACACCTTCGCCCGCGGCACCTGGGGCGGGGAGTTCCACCCGGATTTCCAGCCGCAGCCCGGCGACATCGTCGCCCACGAGCACTGGGCGCAGAGCGGGTTCGCCAACACCGACCTCGACCTCCAGCTCAGGCAGCACGGCATCACCCACGTGGTGCTGATCGGTCTACTGGCGAACACCTGCATCGAGTCCACCGGCCGGTACGCCATGGAGCTCGGCTATCACGTGACGCTGGTGACCGACGCCACCGCGGCTCTCCTCCCCGAGATGATGCACGCCGCCCACGAGCTGAACGGCCCCACCTACGCCCACGCCATCGTCACCACCGACGAGATCACCACCGAGTTCAAGGGAGCCGTACAGTCATGAAACTGACCGGAGAACTGCTGATCGGAGCTGCTTCCGTGCCCGCCACGGCGGGGACGATGAAGGCGCTCGACCCCGCCACCGGGGAGCACCTCGAACCCGACTTCGCCTTCGGCGGGGCGGCTGAGGCCGACCGGGCCCTACGCCTGGCCGACGAGGCGTTCGACAGCTACAGCCACACCGGCCTGGCCGAGCGGGCCGCGTTCCTCGACCTCGTCGCGGACAAGTTGGAAGCGGTCAAGGGGGAACTCGCGGCCCGCGCCTCGCTGGAGACCGGCCTGCCCGCCGCCCAGTTCGAGGGCGAGATCACCCGGTCCGCAGCGACGTTCCGCAAGTTCGCCGTCGTCGTCCGCCAGGGCCGGTTCCTCCAGGCGACGGTCGATCCCGCGCAGCCGGACCGGCAGCCCACGCCGCGTATGGACCACCGTCTACAGAAGGTGCCGCTCGGCCCGGTGGTGATCTTCGGTGCGAGCAACTTCCCGGTCTCGTACTCGGTCGCGGGCGGCGACACCGCGTCGGCCCTGGCCTCCGGCAGCCCCGTGGTCGTCAAGGCCCACAACGCCCACCCCGGCACCTCCGAGATCCAGGGGCGCGTCATCCAGGAGGCCGTAGCCGAGTCGGGACTGCACGAGGGTGTGTTCTCGCTGATCCGGGGCGCCGGCAACGAGATCGGTGAGGCGCTGGTGGACCACCCGCTGGTGCGGGCCGTGACCTTCACCGGCTCCGAGGGTGGCGGCATGGCCCTCTACCGCCGGGCCCAGCAACGACCCGACCCCATCCCGGTGTTCACCGAGATGACGAGCGTCAACCCGACCTTCGTCCTGCCCGGTGCCCTGGCGGCCCGGGGAGCGGAGATCGGCGCAGGCATCGCCTCACGCGCGCAGTACAACGTCGGGCAGGCCTGCCTGAAGCCCGCGATCCTGCTCGCCGTGGACGGCCCCGGCTTCGAGGAGTTGCGTGCGGCCGCGATCGCCGAGGTGGAGAAGACGGCCGCGCGGACCATGCTGACGCCCGCCATCCACGACACCTACGTCCGCAACGTCCAGCGACTGGAGGAGAACGGCGCCACCCGAATCGGCGCCGGACCGACCCCGGTGCGTGGGTGGGACGGTCAGTCCCTGCTGTACGAGACCACCGGCGAGCAGGTGCTGGCCGAACCGTCTCTGCGCGAGGAGGTTTTCGGCCCCTCCGTCCTGCTGGTCCGAGTGACCGACGTGGAGCAACTGCTCGCCGTGGCCCGCGCGTTCAGGGGGCAGCTGTCGGCCACGATGCACGCCGAGCCGTCCGACCGCGCCGCCGCGTTGCGGCTGCTGCCGATCCTGGAGCGCCGTACGGGACGCATCGTGGTCAACGCCTTCTCGATGCCGCAGGAGGTGTCGTACGGAACCGTCCACACGGGCCCGTTCCCTGCCACCTCGGACAGCCGCTTCACCTCGGTCGGGATGAATGCGATCGACCGCTTCCTGCGGCCGGTCACCTACCAGGGCTTCCCGGACGACCTGCTGCCCGAGCCTCTACGTGAGGGCAACCCGCTGCACGTGTGGCGCCTGGTCGACGGTGAACCCACCCGCGACTGAAGAAGGAAGTGCTGAAATGTCAACTCACCTATGTACAGCGGAAGTTGACGAACAAGAGCCGGACCGCGAAAAGGTACGTGACCGCCTACTCGGCGCGTGGGAACTCGTTTCCTACACCGCGACCGCGGCGGACGGCGAGGTCGTCCACCCGCTCGGCCCTGACCCTCACGGCCTGATCGTCTACACCCCGGACGGATACATGTCCGCCCAGCTGGGCCGCGCCGACCGCCCACGCGCGGGATCCGACCGCCTTGAGGAGACTACGAAGGACGAACTGGCGCAGGCGACGAAGACCTACGTCGCCTACGCCGGCTCGTTCGAGGTGGTCGATCCGGTGACCGTCGCGCACCACGTCACCACCAGCCTGTTCCCGAACTGGACCGGAGGGACGCAGACCCGGACGGTCGCCTTCGATGGCGAGTTCCTGAATCTCGGCATCACCACTCCCGTCCGCCTCTGGGGTGCGGACCGCACGGCCGAACTCATCTGGCGCAGGCCGAACTGAGCCATCGGCGAAGCCTGCGACAACGAATGCGATGAAGGAGTAACCATGGAAATCAAGGGATCAGTCGCCCTCGTGACGGGCGCCAACCGCGGGATCGGCCGTGCCTTCGCCCGCGCTCTGCTCGACCGCGGCGCGGCGAAGGTGTACGCGGCGGTCCGTGACCCGGAGAGTGTGCTCGATCCGGACCTGGTGCCACTACGCCTGGACGTCACCGACCACGAGCAGGTCACCGCGGCGGCCGCGGCGGCGGGTGACGTGTCGATCGTGATCAACAACGCCGGGACCGGGGGCGCGGGATCCGGGCTCCTCGGCGGCACCTTCGACGGGGCGCGCCAGGCGATGGAGGTCAACTACTTCGGCACCTGGGCCGTGTCCCAGGCCTTCGCCCCGGTACTGGCGCGCAACGGCGGCGGCGCGTTGGTCAACATGCTCTCGCTGGCATCATGGGTCGGGCGGCCGGATTTCCCGGGTTACGCGGCCTCCAAGGCGGCGCAGTGGTCCCTGACGGACGCCCTGCGGCAAGGCCTGCACGAGCAGGGCACCCTGGTCGTAGGCGTGCACGCGGGCTTCGTCGACACCGACCTGAGCGCCTGGACGAACGAGCCGAAGATCAGCGCCGAGACCGTGGCAGAGCTGACCATGGAGGCACTGGCGGGCGACCAGCCGGAGGTCCTCGCCGACCCGGAGACCCGCAAGGCCAAGGCCGCCCTGTCGCTCCCACCGAACGCCGTGCCGGCGACCTGACGCAGCGGCCTGAACCCGATGAAGTGCCCCGGACCCTACAGCGGTCACGCATGACGACACACCACGCCGGCCGCCCGCCCTTCATCAGCCGCCCGCCCCACGGAGACCCGTGGGGCGGGCGGCTGTTGTCATTGCCGGAACGTACGGCTACCCGGCCAGCCTCGCGACAGCGGGCCGGTCGCCGCGCGCCGCGTCAGGGCGCGCAGTTCTGGTCCAGCAGCAGGATGTCTCCCCTCAGCGCCCAGCCGGCCTCGCCCGTGTAGTTGGGCTGGTCGACGAACCTCTGGGCGTCGGCACGGACGTCCTGCCAGGCCGTGTGCTCGGTCGGAGCACCGGCCTCGATCAGGTGCCTCTGGGTCTGCGCGACTGCGTTGGCGCAATCGTTCCCGACGCCGGCGGAGGCCGGCACCGTCTGCGCCGTACAGAGCAGGGCAGCCAGCGACAAGACGCTGAGCATGGCGGTGGTGAGTTTGCGAGGTGCGGCGTTCAACTGAAACGGCTCCTTCTCTGGTGGTACGTCACCTGCCGGCCACCGTAGGAACCGATACCTCCGTTCCAGTGACACCACGCCATCGCCCCGGGCATATTCACCCTCGCCCCGCGCGGGCCGAGCAGACAGACGACACCCCCCGAACCGGACGCGGATCGGGGGGTGTTCGTCGGCGTGTTCGGACGGCACACGCGGGCCGGTCACTGCAGACGGGAGACCTGGTAGTGGGCGATGGCCCAGTCGCCGCCGGTGCGTCGCAGCAGGACGCTGAGGTTGACGTGGACGGTGGGCCGGTCGGTGAAGGCGAAGTCGACCTCGAGGTAGCCGAGGATCAGGTCCTCGGCCAGGCGCCGGGTCTCCAGCACGCGGTAATCGGCGGTCAGGCCGAGCGGCTGGGACTCGTAGTACGCGGCGACGCCGGGGCGGCCGACGCTGTAGGGGTGAAGGCCCTGGAAGATGGCGTCCTCGGTGAACTGGGCTGCCACCAGGTCGGGTTGATGGCCGTCGACGGCGGCCTTCCAGCGGTCGAGGACGGTGCGCAGGGTGGTCTCCTCCTGCGTGGTGGTCGGGTTCATGGCGGTGTCTTCCGGAAGTCGGAGGGATGGGGTCAGTGGCCGGCGCTCATGCCGCCGTCGACGTGGAGGATCTCGCCGGTGACGAAGGGGGCGTTCTCCAGGTAGAGGACGGCGTCAACGATGTCGCTGATCTCGCCGAGGCGTCGCACAGGGTGGAGGCCGGCCAGGTAGTCGTGGGTCTCGGGTGCGTGCATGGGGGTGCGGATGGTGCCCGGGGAGACGGCGTTGACGCGGATGCCCCGGGTGGCGTACTCGACGGCCAGGGACTTGGTGGCGGACTGCAGGCCGCCCTTGGTGAGGGAGGCGAGTACGGAGGGGACGCGGGCGTCGGCGTTGTCGACCAGGCTGGTCGTGATGTTGACGATATGCCCGCTGCCCTGGCCGAGCATCTGGCCCGCGGCGAGTTGGGTGAGGTGGAAGAAGCCGGTCAGGTTGACACCGGTGACGGCGGCGTAGTCGTCCGCCGTGTAGTCGGTGAAGGGCTTGGCGACGAACAGGCCGGCGTTGTTGACCAGGCTGTCGACGCGGCCGAATCGTTCGATGGCCGCGGAGACGACGCGTTCGGCGGTCGACGGGTCGGCGATATCGCCTGGGACGGCGAGGATGCCCGCGTCGTCGGACGGCTGGATGCCGCGCGAGGTGGCGACGACGGCGTGGCCGAGCTTGCGGTAGGCCTCGACGAGCGCGGCTCCGATGCCCTGGGAGGCTCCGGTGACGACGGCGACCTTCTGCTCGAACATGGACATGACATACCTCCGGATGACCGCATGGCCGCGGTCCGATGATGAGTGTGGGTGAGAGCGTCACCGGCCATGGACCAGGCCCTGATCCGGGGCTTCGGCGTCCTGTTCCGGCGACTCCTCGAAGGTAGGCCGCACGCCACGGCGCGGGCAACGCCGAAACGCCCCCTCGCCGGGACCGGCTCTCTCCCTCTTGGTAGCCGCAGCCTCCCAGCCCAGGTCAGCGCCTCGACGCTAGGCGGATCGCGGTCTTCCGCCGGGCAGCCACGCGTCGGAATCCGGCAGCCCATGCCAGTCACCCGCGTCGCCTACCTCGGCGAGCGCGTCGACGACCGCCAGCACGGAGGCCCGCTGCTCATCGGCGCGCCGGACCAGGAACCACGGCCAGTGCACCTCTGGTGAGACCACGGGGCGGCGCACCAGATCGGCCGGCAGCGTGGCGGTCTGGCCCTTGGGGCAGTTGAGGACCGGCCGCCCGAGCCGGCGGACGTGGTCGAAGAACGCCGGGCCGGTGATCCCGTTGTCGGAGATCCGTTCCACCGGCGCGCCCGTGGCGCTGATCAGCTCCTGCGCGTACACGTTCCACGACGCCCACGAGATGACGTCGTCATCCAGCAGCACCACCGTGTCGTCGGCGCGTACCGGCCCTGTGGCGGTCCCGGTGGAGACGGCGTACAGGCGGTCCGAGCCGAGCAGCTGGGTCTTCAGGCCGAGCTGCTCCAGGTCCGCGTCCGGTACCCAGCACACCGCGAGGTCCAGGCTGCCGTCGGCCACCCGGGCGGCCTGCGTGTGCGAGGGCGCCACCCATGCATCTACGTGCATGGTGGCCACCGCCGACGTCCGGGCGGAGAAGTCCCGTGGCAGCCAGTTGACGTACCCCACCCGGACCGGATGCGCGGACGACAGGCGCCCCGCCCGGTGCCGCAGGTCGTCCGCCCGCTCCAGCAGCGCGCGCACGTGCGGCAGCAGGGCGGTACCGGCCGAGGTCAGGGCCACCGAGCGGCGGTCCCGGTCGAACAGCACAACCCCGAGGTCGCGCTCCAACGCCTTGATCTGCTGGGACAACGACGGCCCCGCGATCAGCAGGCGGGCGGCGGCCCGGCTGAAATTCAGCTCCTCGGCGACCGCGACGAAGTACCGCAGTTGGCGCAGCTCCATGATCCGCATATTACGGCCAGTAAGAGGCTGCGCCTATCAGAACGGAGGATGCCGGTCGTGGCACCGGACGGGCGGCGGACCGACGATGGAAACACAGCGCGTCATGAGTCACCGAGACCCTTCACACCCCACGAGACGCAGAGACGGAGCCGGACCATGAAGGACTTCCTGGTCGAGATCACCACCGACGTACCGCAGGACGTGTCCGCCGAAGAGGTGGAGCGCAGGCGCGCCACCGAGAGTGTCCGCGCCCGTGAACTGGCCACCGCTGGAAGGCTGTTCAGGCTGTGGCGGCCCGTCGGCGAGAAACGCAGCATCGGCATCTGGCGGGCCGAGGACGAGGAGCGGCTGCGCACCGATGTACTCGGCACCCTGCCGCTGTGGCCCTGGATGACCGCCGTGGTGACCCCGCTGGAGCCGCACCCGAATGACCCGGGTACGCCTGCGTGAGCACGGATGGACCGCTCGCCCGACGGGCGGGCGAGGCCCTACCTCGTACGCCCGGCAGTTCGACGCTTCCGAGAGGGACTTCTGATGAGCCGTCAATTCACTGACCTCGGTGCCGAGATGCCGGTGCTGGCGGCACCGATGGCGGGCAGCCCGACCACGCCGGAACTGGTCATCGCGGCTGCTCGCGCCGGCAGCCTCGGTTTCCTCGCCGGTGGCTACAAGACTGCAGAGGCCCTGGGCGAGCATGTCGTCCGCGCTCGCGTGGCGGGCGTCGGATTCGGGGTCAACCTGTTCGCTCCTCAACCGGTGCCGGTGGACCGGAGAACCGGATCGTCGAGGACGACGACCACTGGGCGGACAAGATCGACCTTCTTCTCTCCTCCCCCGTCCCCGTCGTCAGCTTCACCTTCGGCCTCCCGGACGAGGCCGTCGTCGCGGCCTTGCGCAAGGCGGGAACACTGGTGGTCCAGACGGTCACCGCACCGGCGGAAGCCCGCGCCGCCGCAGAGGCGGGCGTGGACGTACTCGCCGTCCAGAGTTCAGCTGCGGGCGGCCACTCAGGAACCTGGACCCCGCAGCACACACCCACCGCCACTCCCCTACCTGAGTTGCTGACGGCCATCCGGAACGAGGTGTCTCTGCCGCTCATCGCCGCAGGTGGCATCGCCACACCGGTCGCCGTGACCGAGGCACTTGCGGCTGGGGCAGCGGCAGCCATGGTGGGTACGGTCCTGCTGCGCGCCGACGAGGCGGGCACCTCCGCCCCGTACAGGGCCGCGCTTGCCGACCCGGCACCCCGTCGGACCACGATCACGCGGGCGTTCACCGGCCGCCCCGCACGAGCACTGACCAACGACTTCACCGACCGGTACAGCGGCCTCGCACCATATGGCTACCCGGCTCTGCACCACCTGACAAGCCCGATGCGCCAGGCCGCAGCGGCGGCGAACGACCCCGAACGGATCAACCTGTGGGCCGGAACGGGCTACCGCCACGCGGCCGCGGAGCCCGCCGAACGGATCCTGCAACGGTTGGCCTCGCAGGTGTGACATACCCGGCCACCGCGCGGCCGAGAACGCCGTGCCTGGGGCCGGCCACCCATGCAGGTGACGCACAGTCCCGCATCAGTAGAACGCGGGTACCTACTCGAAAACGTAGAACCGGAATGAGGAGGAAGACGGACATGGCCAAGGTGCTTTTCATCGTGAGCGGAGCCACGTACTGGGTGCTCAAGGACGGTACGAGGTACGCGACGGGCTACTGGGCCGAAGAGTTCGCGGTGCCGTACAAGAAGCTCACGGACGCCGGACATGAGGTGGTCGTCGCCACACCCGGGGGTGTGACGCCGACCGTCGACATGATGAGCCTGCGGCCCTCGATGGCGGGCGGTGAGAACGGGGCCCTCGAACTGGAGCGGATCATCCGCTCAGCCGAGGCGATGCGGCGCCCGCTCCAACTGGCCAACGTCAGGCTCGAGGACTACGACGCGGTCTACATGCCCGGCGGCCACGGCCCCATGGCAGACCTGGCGTTCGACGCGGACTGCGGTCGGTTGCTGACAGCGCAACTCCTCTCGGGCAAGCCGCTCGCGATCGTCTGCCACGCCCCGGCCGCACTGCTCTCCACCCGGATCCACGGCGTCTCGCCCTTCCAGGGATACGAGGTCACGGCCTTCACGGACGAGGAGGAGGAAGCCGTCGGACTGGCCCCCAAAGCAACGTGGCTGTTGGAGACGGAGCTGAAGGACAAGATCGGCGTCAAGTTCAGCCGAGGTCCGATGTGGGAGCCGTACCGGGTCGAGGACCGCAACCTCATCACCGGACAGAACCCCCAGTCGGCAGCCACGGTCGCGGATCGCCTGCTGGAGATCCTCAAGTAACGACGGGGCGCTGCATGGCAGAACGGAACGGCTGAAGAAAGCCCGTCACCGTTACGGTGACGGGCCCATCAGGACTCTTACCGCGTCATGGTCCAGCCGCACCAGTTACGACGATGACTCGTAACGCTTCCCTGCCGCGATCACGGCCGTGACCTTCTTCAGCGCCTCCAAATCCGACAGCGGATCTCCCTCTACGACAAGCAGGTCCGCGCTGTAACCGCTGCTGATCTGCCCCGTCAAATCTCCGAGGCCGAGCGCCGCTGCCGCCTTCGAGGTGGCCATGGTCAGGATCAGATGCCGAGACAAGCCGATGTACTCGTAGAAGGACAGACTGGCCGCAAGGCCTTCAAAGCCGGCTCGCTGGACCCCGGCGTCTGTGCCGGCGATCAGGCGGGCACCCGACTCAGCCATGCGCCGCACCGCGCCGAACATGGCCTCCGCCCGGTCGGCTCCGAAGACCTGGGGCAGCATCGGCCAATTCGGGCTCACTGTCGGGCAGATGTAGATGCCCTTCTCGATGATCTGCGCCAGCACGTCCTCCCGTACCTCGAATCCGGTGGGCGTCATCCAGGTGCAGTGCTCAAGGGAGTCCACACCCGCCTCGACGGCGGCGGCGATGCCGTCGACGCCGTGGGCGTGTGCTGCGACCGGGAGGCCGGCCTGGTGTGCCTCGTCGACGAGGGCAGCCAGTTCCTCCGGAGTGAACTGCGACTCCCAACTCTTGGCTCCGCCCTTGGTCAGGCCGCCACCGGTCTCCATGACCTTGATGACCTTGGCGCCTGCCTCGATGTTGCGCCGCACCAGACTCCGGATCTCCTCTGCACCGGACACTTCTCCGCCCAAGAACCAGCAGTGTCCGCCGGGCGGGGTGACCGGGGTGGCCGCGGAGACGATCCGCGGGCCGACAGCCGCCCCAGCGACGATCTGCTCGGCGAGCCGCAGGGCAAGGCCGTTCCGGTCTCCGAGATCGCGGGCCGTGGTGACGCCAGCGTTGAGGAGTTGTTCGGCGTGCGCCTTCATGTCGGCGAACAGAGCGTCGTCGTCCTGGTCCTGGAGGGTGGCGACGGGATCCACTCCGCCGTCGAAACACAGGTGGACATGGGCGTCGATCAGGCCCGGGAGCACCGTCGCTCCGTGGAAGATCAGACGTGTCTCGTCCGGCGCGGCGTGCCGCTGCACTTCTTCTCGTGGGCCGACGCAGGCGATGAGGCCCTCCCTGACCAGGACGGCGCCATCGTGGATCGTGTGGGCCTCAGGCCCCGCCAGGACTCGGTCCGCGGTGATCAGCATGTTCAACTCTCTTTCTTTCAAGGCGGGTTGGACTACCTGCTGACGCGGAGCGCATCTGCAAGCGTGAGCAGTTCCTGTACGTCGGCCTCACGGCCATGCTGTCGCGGGATACCGACGGGCCGCGCAGGCAAGGGCTTGGCGGCAGCTGTCCGCCTGGCCTGAACTGCGGCGCGCAGTCGGCTCGCCAGGAGTTCGGGCGTATCGCTCGGTTGGTGGTCGAGGTGGGCGCTGATCTGGACGAGTCCGTCTCTGCACTCGACGACGCGCCGGTGGTAACGGCGGTGCACGCCGCGGGCCCGCCACCGGGCGCGGCGAGAAAGGGAGGCAGTGGGCAGTACGGAGTGAGGGAAAGCCTCAGCCATGATCACCCACAGGGGTTCCAGGCGGCGGTGTGCGCGCCGGTGCTGGGACCAGAGGCGAGTGCCGGCGGCTCGTGCGCGGGCGGCCGGGTAGGTGATGCCGAAGACGAACAGCGCGGTGGCCACGGCCAGGAGCAGCGCCATCGCTGACACAAGAGCCTTGGGCACCTCATGGCTTTGGACTCGGGCGGCCACCATCACGGCGCGAACGGCGAAGGCGAGCGCCATCGCGAACATGCCCGTGGCCGCGATCCAGAGCCCCGTGGAATGTGGTTTGAGTGAGGTACGGGCAAAGCGGCGAGTCCATATCGCTGCCGAGGTCAGCGCGTACATCAGGTACGTGCCGGCCACGAGGTAGAACACTGCGGCCTGCGGAACGGTCATGTCAGTAGTGGCGAAGCTCCCGGCGAGGACCTGATGGGGCACGGTCGTCGCGGCAACCGTGATGGTCGCGGCGACGAGCACGACGAGGATGCCCTCGCGCCGGGCCCGACGGCGTCCTTCCTGCCCGTCGGCAACCGAGTACAAGTAGAAACACATGAGGAAGTACACGGCGGCGAGGAGCAGCAGGTTCTGCATCAGCTTCGCCGCGCCGTGGCCGGCCACGGCGCCGAGTCCCGAGCTACCCCCGGGCATGGCCAGCGGGTAGGACAGCGCGGCACAGGTGAGGCAGAGGGTGACCGATCTCAGGGGTTTGTTGTGCGGAGACCTTGCCAGTTGACACAGCTTCCACACGACTGCGGCGGTCAGTCCGGCCAGGTAGAACTCGGTCATCAGAGCCAGCCCCTGTGGTCGCCCAGGGCGGACACCACTCTTTGCGTCGCGGCGTCGTCCTCGTCCTCGTCCTCGTCCTCGTCCTCGTCCTCGTCCAGCGTCGGGGTGACGTGGTCCAGGACGGAGGCCCATTCACCGATGATCGTGGCCACCAGCTCTGCTTCGTCTTCTTCGTCCGTGCCGTACGTGCACCGCTGCAGCACCTTCTGGATGGCTCCAGTCTTCAGCCCGTGAAGCACCCGGCCTCACCCAGGACGAGGTCGCCTCCCTGACCGGCGTTGCCGGATCCTGGTACCGCCAGCTCGAAAGCCCGCGCCCTCGTCCCGTGTCCGAACAATTCGTCAAGCGTCTGGCCCAGGTCCTGCGCCTCGACGAAGCCGAGCGGGTGATCCTCTAGCGCCTCACTCTCGGACAGATGCCACTGCCCGAGATGCCACACGGCGATCTCGACACGGGCGGGAAATTTCAACCCTTCCTGGACTCACTTCTGCCGAACCCGGCTTTCCTGTCCAACCTCTGGTGGGACATCCTGGCGCACAACCACCCCCTGGAGAACTGGTTCCCCTGGCTTCCGGACGAACGCAACCTGATGCGCTTCGTCTTCCTCCCCCCGGAAGCACGCGAGTATCTCGTCAACTGGCACACCGACTGGGCAGCGCCCTCCCTCGCCCAGTTACGTTTCGCCCTCGCCACGCACTGCGACCCGCAGGGTCTGATCCAGCTGATCGACGAGATCTTGCAGGGCAGCGAGGAGGCCCGGCAGCTATGGGCGATGAACGAGGCACGCGTTCATTCCGACGGCGACGTCCGACGCCTACGCCTACCGGCCCATCCCGACGAAGAGATTCAGATCCGGATCATGTCCTTCGCTCCGCTCAGCAACTGGGACCTGCGCGCGATCGTGCTCGTGCGACTCAGCCCATGAGACGGGGTGGCACCTCGAAGAACACGCTTGGCCTGCTGCCTGGGAGTCAGCGCAGCACGGTCCGAGGTCTTGGACGCTCACAATTGGGGAGGCACGTCGCCGCCGAGGAGTGTGATCAGGTGGCCAAGTCGCGTGTCGAAATCGCGGCCGGTCTCGGCGATTTGTGGGCTGTCGTAACTGTCGAACAACAGGCTGGGCTGCTCGACGGCGAGTTTGGTGTCACCGTCGGGATCGGCGTAGATCAGGGCCGGCAGTTGTGCGTGCAGCGCGGCCGATGCGTCTTCGCGGAATGCGTGTTCGGCGAGGATGTGGTTGCCGATGAGGTACTGGGTGGCCTTCCAGAGAGACTTCGAGCCGGCCATGAGGGCGCAGACGTCGCTGCGGTAGTAGTGCATGAACCCGTGTGGGGCGTTGATCTCGGCGAGTTCGAGGGTTGCGTTCCAGGAGCCGAGTTGGAAGAAGCGGGAGAGGTCGGCCCTG
The DNA here is from genome assembly GCF_040645335.1 of Streptomyces sp. NPDC046821. Taxonomy (NCBI): domain Bacteria; kingdom Bacillati; phylum Actinomycetota; class Actinomycetes; order Kitasatosporales; family Streptomycetaceae; genus Streptomyces; species Streptomyces sp. NPDC046821. Next base: position 166,054 of record NZ_JBEYYB010000001.1, read on the forward strand.
GGGACAAGAGTCTCGAAGTGCTCGCACGCGGCGTCGTAGGGGCGCGGGAGCGTCACGACGAGCCGCCGGACCGCATGGTCCGTGGAGGCGTTGTCTGTGGTCATGGCCGTACCTGTTCGTCGTCGGAGCGGATGAGCTCAACGCCGTGGACGTCGACCGTGATGGAGGGGAAGTTGAGGTTGACGCTGTCGTCGGGGTTGCGGCGGAACATGCGTCGTCGTGTCGGCATGACCAGCCCGTCGAAACTTTGGTGGTGGCCGGTGTAGTGGCCGACAAGGAAGCTGTTGTTGATCTCGGCGACGTAGTCCATGCGGCGTTGCATGCCGAAGGCGTCGTAGTAGAAGACCGCGTTGGGGCTGTGGGTGGCGATCTCGGGCGGGAAGCGTACCTTCAGACGCCGCCAGGTCTGTCCTGCCTCGTGCCATGGTTCGATCTCGTGGGTCCGCACGCCTGGATAGGTGAAGAGGAACGGGCTGGTGAAGTAGTTCCAGCACGCGTAGCCCAGGAAGTAACCGAGGTGTGGGGCGTCCCAGTCGGTGTTCCGCAGCATTCCTTTGAAGGAGGCTCGGGCGGGGGCGAGAGTGTCGACCGGTTCCCCTTCGAGTGTCCGCACAGTGACGCTGTCGGTGGCGGCGTCGAAGACCATCTCCCACTCGGGGCGGGTGAACGGGGTGAACACTATGTGTTCTCTGGCCGTGTCGACCGTCAGGACCTGGTCGAAGCTCGTGCCCGGTGGCCAGCCCTTCAGGCCCCACACCGGGCCGCCGATGGATACGTCGGCCTTCAGGCCACGAACGGTGTCCCAGAGTTCTTCACCGCCGGCGGCGGCGATGGCCAGATCGAGGAGTTCAGTGCTCATGGCCGTGACGCTTTCCTCGCGAATGCGTACCTGGCCAGTGTCTCGCGGTGGAGGAGACGGGCAACTCGCACGAACGCGTAGGCCGCCGTCGCGGGGAAGCCGCTGCGCTGGAGCGGTGCGGGGCGCATGCTGGGAGGGAGGCCTTGACGGTTCTGTCTTCTCGAACCTAGGAGCAGGTCATGCCATCCCTGCATTTTCATCTGACCTCTTCGATGAGTCCCTCCGAGGTGATGGGGGTTCTGACCGACTTCGGGCCCTCGCGGGTCGAACGGTGGCCGTCCATCGACGCCGAGCATTTCCAGGTCCTTGAACGGGGCGACACGTGGGCCGAGGTCACCGAGGGGAACGACAAGTCGTGGGAGCGCGCACGCTACGAATGGGCGCCGTCACAGAACAGGGTCACCGTCACCACGCACGACTCGGTACCGTTCGGGTCGGGCGGATGGAACTTCCAGATGACGCCCACGGACGGCGGCACCCGCATCGACGTCCGGCTCGAGCGGCATCCCAGCTCGCTCAAGGCGAAGATGCTGTCTCCGATCATCCCCTTCGCCGGGCCTGTGTTCCGTAAATCCTTCAAGGAGCCGCTGAAAACGGTGTAGTTGGCCTGTCGGCGGCGGGAGCCGTGGGTGCTGCACCGGGGCACGGGTGCTCCAGTTCGCGGTCGCACGTGGGGGGTCAGGCTTGCGGTGTGACCGTGATCAGCAACTCGACTTGCGATGACGTCGCTGGTGAAACAGGACAGGGGAAGACGTCGTGCGTACACCGTTGACCCGGATGACTCCGCTTGCGGCAGTGGCGGCCGGCCTGTTGGCAGGGGCCGTAGGGACCGTGTGCCTGGACGCCGTCCACTACCTGAAATACCGCCGTGGCGGCGGCACGGACAGCCCTGTGGCGTGGGAATTCGCGCCGGTCGAGGGGTGGGAGAAGGCACCGGCCCCCGGGCAGGTGGCCAAGCGGGTGATCGAGGGGTTCACTCAACGTGAACTCCCCGACCGCACGGCTTGGCTCGTCAGCACCGTGGCGCACTGGGGCTACGGATCAGGGCTGGGCGCCGCGTACGGCATCGTGGCCGGATCGCTGCCGGTGCCCCGCCCCACGTACGGGGTGCCGTTCGGCATCACAGCGTTCGCCGGCGACTACGTTCTCCTGCCAATCGCCGGTCTCTACAAGCCGATCTGGGAGTACGGAGCCAAGGTGGTGGCCGTGGACCTCGGAGCACACCTTGCCTATGGCGCGGCCGTCGGCAGCGCGTTCTGGTTGCTCGCCACGGCGATGGGGGCATCCGCCACCGCATCGCCCGCAAGGGCATCGAGTCGTCCACCCGACTGGGCCGCCATCGGTGGGTCACCGAAAGGATAGTGTCCTGGCCGGCCGGGTGCCGAGCACTTCCTTGCCTTCGTCGGTATAGCCGCGGCCCTCACCAACTACCTTCAAATACCGTCGACTTACTACGTAGACAGGACTATGATCTACGGCGACATCGCGTGTCGGTCACCGGCTGGGTGAGGCATGGAGGTGTCAGGACATGCCTTCGGAGGCATTCCTTGTCAGTCAAGTTGAACCACACGATCGTCCACGCCCGGGACAACCGGGAGTCCGCAGAATTCTTCGCGAACCTGCTGGGCCTCGAGATCACCGCCGAGTGGGGGCCGTTCATCGCGGTCGAGCTGAGCAACGGCGTCACGCTGGACTTCGCCACCATCCCCGCGGACAGCATCACCCCCCAGCACTACGCCTTCTTGATCTCCGAGGAGGAGTTCGACGCGGCGTACGCGCAGATCACGCAGCGCGGCATCGAGCACTACGCCGACCCCCACCGGAAGCACCCCGGCGCAATCAACCACAACGACGGCGGCCGCGGCGTGTACTTCATGGACCCGGCGGGCCACGCCATGGAACTCATCACCGTGCCGTACGGCGGCTGGACCTCGTAACCACATGCGCTGAGGGCCGCACTCCTGACGCGGAGTGCGGCCCTCAACCGCTGCTTGCGCCCCATGCGTTCGCAGCCGGCGCCCCGCGCAGCAAGCGTCCTCAGCGGGTGCCGGACAGCGGGATGCGCACCTGCTTGATCCATTCCCGGCGCATGAAGTCGCGTGCTTTGACGGTGACCCAGCGCGGCCCGGCCTCGATCTGGAGGCCCTGGTTGAACCCGCCGGTCACGACCTCCCCGACGCCGTCGGGGTTGTCGAGCCAACCCGTCTCGATCGCACCGGTGTTGATGGTGTGGAAGCCGTCGAGGTTGGCGGTTCCGGGTACGACGCGACGCACATACCAGTCGCCTGTTTCGAGCGGCCGGTGGGTGTGGCCGGTGAAGAAGAACACGTCGGGGTGCCGGCCCAGGACCTGGAGCAGCCGGTCGGCCTGAAGGTAGTCGTTCATGAAGCGCCGGTTGCGAGTGGAGGTGACTGTGTCGGGCAGCGGGTGGTGGCTGATCACCATGACCGGGCGCTGTCGGCGGCGCCAGTACCATAGGCGGTCCTCCAACCACGTGAACTGCTCGTCACTCATCCACACCTCGTCCCACAACTTCGCGTCGTGGTAGTGCATGTACTTCTCCGTGCCGATCATCAGCACCGGGATCCCGCCGAACGACTGCTCGTTGTAGACCTTGTTGCGCCCGGCGAAGTTGTAGAAGCTCCTGAAGAGCGAGTCCTCGGTGGCGCCGTTCGGCCAGGTCGACTGCGCCAGCTTGTCGGGGGCCGCCCACTTCGGTACGTAGAACTCGTGGTTGCCAATCGCCCAGGCCGTCTCAGTGGCGTGCGGATTGGCCGCGAAGGTGCGGGTGACCTGGACGTACTCAAAGTCGTAGCCGCGCGGGGTGATGTCTCCTGCGATGGCCAGACCGGTGCTGCGGGGGTTGATCGCGGCGATGTCCTTGAGCGCGGCGGCGAAATCGTTGAGGTCGCCCTGGATGTCGCTGATGATGTTGAAGACGTTGGTCGAGCCGTCGGTGGCGGCAGACGGACCGAGGTCCGGGCCTTCAGTCACTGCGGCGGCCGGGCCTGCTGCCCAGACCGCGGCTCCGGCGGCAGAGGTGGAGAGAACAGTACGGCGGGAGATCATGACTGATCCTTCGTCGAGGGGAGAGAGCCCCGGACCGCGAACAGCGGCTGGGACGCGCCGCTCACCGTACGGAGCGCAGCGGAACGGCCCATGAATCACGGACGAGGGTTCGGTATACCAGGAGCTAGCGGGACGGTGTACCGACCGGTCACAAGCCGCCCTGAGTTGAAGCAGGGACGCCCCGCGGCAGAGCGGCGCGCCAACCGGCGCCCCGACGACCGCGTCTGGCACCTCACCAGCAGAATGAAATGGTTCGGCAGGAGACCTCGGAGGGCCCGCAGCTTTGACCGCGGCAGCAGACGACTGTGGGTGACTGATGCAGCCCTTGGTTCGCTCGCCCGGCTCCGAGAGTTGAGTGCAGACCTGCAGGCGAGAGCTGCTGGACCGGCGTCGCAGAAGAGCACTTGGGGCGATGCGAGCTGCGAGGCCTCGATCATGCGTGCGCCAGCGAGGTAGGGCGCGGACGGCGGGAAGCGTGGCCCCTTTTGCTTTCAGGGCCAAGGTGAGTGAAGGCCCCCTGGAGTACGGGGGGTCTCCAGGGGGCCGTCACATCTTCACGCCACGGCTTTGGCGGCGCGTCCGAGTTCGCCTCGCCAGCCACCGCGCGAAAGGTGCACAACTCCGTCACCCGTGACTCTCAACGTGGCGCCGAGGAGGGGTAGTTGGCCCTCGTGATTCAGGCGCTTGCGGATGCGTTCGAGCTGCCACCACAGACGCTGAGGGCCTCCCTCTCGCACACTCAGCTGGTAGCCGGCCACCTGCCGCAGGCGCGTTCCAGCCTCCTTGCCGCCCTCGACCAGCTCGACGACTCCGAGAAGCAACGATCCGTACTCCTCGGCGACTTGGCCTCGGTCGAGGCAGCATCCGGCAAACCGGAGGCCGCGTGCCGGTACGCGGCCCAGGCCCTCGATCAGTTGGAACGCACCTGGTACGCGACCAGCATGGACCGGGTCACCGAGGTGCGGCGCGCGCTGGCTCCGTACCAGAACGAGCCGTGCGTCCGTGACCTTGACGACCGGCTGTACGGGTGGTCGACGACGGTCAGTGCGCTTGCGCGTTGAACTCGGCAATCTTCGGGGACAGTTCGAGGAGGCTCTCCACACGGAACGTCGGGAGCTTGTGGGCTTCGTCGGTGTTCCACTGGATCGACGCCCACGGCCCGCGGCGCACGAGCGCGGTCTGCATGCCCGCTTGTGCGCCAGGTCGGAGATCGTTGTCGACACGGTCGCCGACGTAGAGGATCTCTTCTGGTGCGTACGGGACAACCTCGGCGACTCGATGGAAGAACTTGATATCGGGCTTGCTGGCACCCCAGTCGTCCGAGGTGCCGATCAGTTCGACGTCATTACTGAACAGTTCACGCAGGATCCTCCCCGGCGCGTACGGTCTGGTTTCCGGCAATTCCGAGCCACAGGCCGTCAGCGCGCAGGGTTCGCAGGCAGTCGCGGACGTCCGCGTACAGGTCTTCCTCGCCGAAGTGCTCGGGGTGTCCGGCCTCCGCGCTTCTCGCGCTCGTCATACAGGTCGAATCCTGGCCGGAACTTGTGGCTTTCTTTGTAGCGCGGGCAGCGCAGCTCCCGGCTTTTGGCCTTGTGGGTGGTGACCGGGGTGGCCGGCCTGGGCCGGAGCGGTCGGGTGCACGGTGCGCAATAGGCGGCCACTCATGAAACGACTGTGGCCGCGCTGGCACTACCAGTCGTCCGGTGAGAGGTGGCTGGATTCTCCACCGACCAGGTCCACGATGCAGGCGCGCAAATGCAGAGCTTCGTGGAACCAGATGGCGCCTGCCAGGAGCCAGCCGAGGTCGTACAGGGTGCTGCTGTGGAGGAATCTGTGCACGAGCAGGGCGATCGCTCCGGCGAACTCGCTCGCCGGGGTCCGGTCCGCCCCCGGGCAGCCCGGGTCGTCGTCGTGGACCCGGGCGCCGGTGATGTACTGAGTGATGGCGCAAGCCGCCCCCGCCGGTGCCGGGAGTGCAGCGTGCACTACAGCGCCCCAGGAGGGTAGCCGACCGCAGCGGTCGCACCGGTCGTGGTCGCCTGTCGACAGCAGCCCGTCACGCCCGAGCCGGTCGTACGCCCGGTCACAGAGCTCCTGCTCCACCGCAGCCCAGTCGTCCCGGTTGGCCTGGAGTGCCGGCCAGCGGCGTGCGACCCAGTCGCGGGGCAACCCGGCTGCCCGCTGCGGGATGCGGTGACGCCCGTTCGCGGCCTGCCATACCGAGGTCCACGCCGCTGCCTGGGCAGCCGGGGTGTTCGGCCTGCTTCTGGCAGCTGCCAGAAGGGAGCGGGAGATCGCCCGGTATACGGCCTGTGCCCCGGGCCGGCCGGGGATCGCTTCGAGTCCCGCGCCGACCAGCAGGCCGTTGCTGATCACGCGGTGGCGCAGGTCGCTGCCCAGGTCGCTGTACCCATTGAAGACCTGGGCCAGCGCGGTGTCGTCCAGGGACTTCTCGTCGGCGTCGTGCTGCAGGGCGAGATGGGGCACGGTGCTGTCCACGGTGAGGAACATCTGTCGTTCCGCGTTGCTCATCACGTCGTAGCGTGGCACCTCGTGATGGCCGCCCGGCCGCTGCTGGGCCGTTTCGCTGAACGCCATCCACACGCCCTCCAGGGCGAGGGCGACGGCGGATTCGCGCAGGCGTGGATCCCCGGCCCAGCGCAGCATCTCCTGACGCTCGGCCGCGGCATGAAGTTCTCCACCGGGGCCCGCCAGCGACGCCTTGGTGATGTGCACGTCCTCTTGGTAGGCGAAGATCGCAGTGCGGCTTGCTCCAATAGGGTCACCGTCCACTACCAGCCGCCAGCACGGGGCCATGGTCACCACCGGGACCCCGTGCACGCGGGAAGCGAGCGGACCCTGGAAGTCCCACACTGCGACGGCGTGTCCCCACAGTCCGCCTTCGTGCTGCGGTGGGCGGGTCTTGGTCGCGTCCAGGGCGCGCGCTGCGATGCCCCTCGACCGCGCCGCGCGTATCAGAGCCGACTGGGTGGCCGACCGTTCCAGCTCGTCCCAGGTCAATCCTGGCTGGATGGACGGCGGATGGGCGGCGCACCATGCCGACAGGCAGGGCTCGTCAGCGGTGCAGCCGCAGTCGGGGGCGGGGGCGGGGCGCTGCCGGCCGGTGTTCGGGTGCCGGTGCCAGCGGGCGACCGCGCGCCGACCGGGGCAGGAGTTACCTTCCGCGTCGGCGGCGGGAGTGGGGGCGTCGTCAGGGGGCTCCGCCCCTGGGCCGGGTGTCAGCGCCCGGAGCATGGCCCGCCCTGCCCGTTCGAACAGCCCGGCGATGCCCTGGTCGTCGTCGGCCGGCGCCTGCATAGCCCCCACCAGCAGTGTCATACGCCGCTGCCACGCTCTTGTTGCATCATCGTCCCGTAAGGCGGACGAGTTGGCGTTCTCGATCGGCGCCGGCGCTTCAGCGGGGTAGCTCAGGTACACCCGCGGCTCTGTCGTTCCGGGGTCCGGGAGCGGGGTCAGGACTCGTTCGGGGCCGCGGAACTCCGCGACATCGTGCAGCGGAGCGGCCGGTGCCGCCACAACGTGCTGGTACAGCGTCACGCACGAGGGCTCCGGCTCGGCCCCTGACGTCTCCAGGCAGTCGTGCTGTTCTGTCCCCACGATCTCCGCCACGGCGTTCCCCTTCCAGGGGCGGGTTGAACGCTGTCAGGAGACCACGATCACGAAGGCAGCGAAAGACCTCTTGGTAGCAAGGCCCTTAATGACATACCGAAGGCCACAACGTCTTGGCACACGGCGTCGTACTTCTCGGCCTTGCCGGGCTCGGGCAGGGGACCGCAGGACTCCGTCCCGGCGGGAGCGGATGATGGGGGCGACCGTGGAAATCGATGTGCTCGCGCACCACCGTGGCACTGCTCATCCGCTCCCACGCTTTCTTCGCCGCTCACGGCATCCACCTGTCGTGCGGGTGGTCACTGACAACAGGCGCCAACTATGGTCAGCAATCCGGAGCGAAAATCAGCGTGGCACAGCCTCCAAACGAGAGTGTGCCACGGCCAATTCACCGAAGGCCTGCGCTCAACCTTGGCGGGCCTTGTAGCGCGGGTCGCGCCGGTTCAGTACAAGGGTCTGGCCCCGACGGCGAACGGCTTGGACTCCGGGCTTTTTCAGGGCGCGAAGAGAATTGCGCACCTTCGTTCGATCGCCCTTCCTCGGCTCAACACGGCAGACGGCGTCGCGGCTAACACGACACGATGAGCCCAAGGCTTGTTCCTCTTATGGCAAGCCAGTCGGCTCAGCAAGCGTTAAGGACTTCCTCATGCCCGTAGACCGCATTGGTTTGGTCGTTCACCAAGGACGTCCCGAGGCCCTACGGGCGGCGCACACCGTAAGGGCCTGGGCTGAGCGGCACGGCATCCCTTCCACGGACATCGACGTCTGGTCAGACGACAGCCGGCGCCGGACCGGACGGGAGGAGGCTCACGCCGCCGGGGATCCCGACCTGATCGTCACCCTGGGCGGCGACGGGACCTTCCTTCGCGGCGCCCGGATCGCCGTCAAGACCGGCGCGAGTGTGCTCGGCGTCGACCTCGGCAAGGTCGGCTTCCTCACCGAGGTCCGCGTCGGCGACGTCGTCACCGCACTCGACGCCGCCCATACCGGGCAGGCCCTGGTGGAGGAACGCATGACGCTGACCATGCGCGCCTCCAGACCACCGGAACTGCCTGCGGAAATGGAGACCTTCCTCTGCTACGGGCGCGGCCCTGCCCTCCCGCCACCACCCGTACGACCGGAGAGCCCAGCGGGCGATGGCTGGGGCCTGGCCCTGGATGTCAACGCCCTCAACGACGTCGTCGTGGAGAAACTGGCCCGCGACCGTCAGGTCTCCGCCGGCGTCTACATCTCCGGCCGGCTACTGGCCGCCTACTCGGCCGACGCCCTCGTCGTCGCCACACCCACCGGCTCCACCGCCTACTCCTTCGCCGCCGGCGGGCCCGTGCTCTCGCCACACACGGACGCAGTCGTCTTCACACCGATCGCACCCCACATGACGTTCAACCGAACCGTCGTCGCCGCCCCCGACGAACCCGTCGCGCTGCGCATCCTCCCGCAGTCCGGCCGCGCCGCGGTCAGCATCGACGGCCAACCCCGCGGAGTACTCGACCCCGGCGACTGGATCGGCGTCTACCGCGCCCCCCAACGCGTGCGGCTGCTCCGCCTCCATCCCACCGACTTCTACGGCCGCCTACGCGACCGGTTTCACCTCACCGACGCACCCGCCACCGGCACCGGCGCCGATGGCGACACGGTCCCCTTCTTCCGCCCCGACTGCCCCATCCCCCCGGACCTGGCCGGCCTCCGCCTGCCACCAGGCACCACGGCCAGTCGCTGAACCCCCACTTCGCGATGGAGGATGACCGGCAGGAAGCAACCTGAATGTGCACGTGGCCCTGTGGGATGTATCGACGCCCACGGCCTGATCACCTGGGACCTCGACGTCGACTCCACCATCGTCCGGGCCCACCAGCACGCGGCTGGGACAAGGAAAAGGGGGATCTACAAAAGGAACCGCCCGGCATCAACCGGCTGAAGCGGCACCGGGCCGTCGCCACGCGATACGACAAACTCGCTGTCCGCTACGAAGCGACATTGCTGGTCGCCGCCATCAACGAATGGCTGTGAGCGGCATTCGACCACGTCTCAAGCCCACACCGCTCTGACCACGGTGTGGCCTGCTGCAGCCGCCCGCCCGTAGAACCTTTGCAGGCCCCTGTGATAGTCGAGGAACTCCTGCCTGACCTGCGCTTCGTCCCAGCCGGACCAGACGAGCTTGGCACCGGCGACGTTCCACAGTTCGTCGAACGAGACACGTGCGAGGAAGCCTGCGGCCTGTGACACCCCAGGCGGCTCCAGAATCCCCAGGGGCGGGTTGGAGGAGTCGGCATCGGCGCTGTGTGCCACGGGGCGCCCGCCGTAAATCGGCAGCTCCCAAGAGTCGTCGGCATCCGCATCGAGGACATTGGCAGCGGCATACAGGTCATTGACGGAGCCCCAGACCTTGTCGATCGACTCGGCGATGCCCGCTGCGTACTCGTCGGGGTGGTTCTCCCAAGCCTCCCGCATGAACGCTGCAAGCCAGGTGTGGTCGTCCCGGATCTCGGATTCCGTGACGGCGCGCATGTGCATGTGGATGCTCACGGCGACGAGTCCTCCCAGTTCAGCGGCCCGCCTGTCGGGCCGAACGGAGAGAACCTACTCGACGGCACTGACGGCGCGATGCCCGTCCCTCAACGCCGATATGCCCGGCTAACGCCAGGATGCCCGGCTCTGCCAGGACGCCCTCCGACACCCGAGCGCCGCGTGTCGTCGAGATCGAGCACTGCGGACAGGTGCACATCCGCACGGACTTTCGCAACAGGCCCTAAAGCGTGTTGCAGAAGGTCGTGTCCGGGCAGGTCAGGGCCGCTTGGGGGGTGCTCTGGTCACGTCGCGAGGGCGAGGTTGTGCATGTGGGCGACGGCCTGGACAGCGTGGTCAAGGCCGTTGCCGCGCTGGCGGCAGTCGCGGAGGATCTTGTAGTGCTTCATGCGGGCGAAGGCGTGCTCAACACGGGCCCGCACCCGTCGATGCTCGGCGTTGTCTTCCTCCTCGCCGGGCAACAGGGCTCTTCCCGGGCGTTGGCGGTGCGGGACGACGAGCCCGGTATTGATGTAGGCGCCGTCACCCAGCACGGTCATGCCTTCGCAGTGCTGGGCCAGGCCGGAGTTACGCCATGCCCTCGCGTCAGCGGTGTTCCCGAGAACGGGCCGGGCCGCAGCGACCACGAGTTTGGTGTCCGCGTCGATGATGACCTGCACGTTCGCCGAGAACCGGTAGTTGCGTGAGGAGGCGCCGACCTTTCGGTCGCGGACCGGGATCAGGGTGCCGTCCACGATCCGCAGTCGCTCGAGTGCGTCCGCGGGACGGGCGGCGGGCTCGATGGCCAGGAACGGTCGCAGCCGCTGAATGACCCGGCACACGGTTGCCGGCGAGCAGCCGAACAGCGGCGCGAGCTGCCGCATGGTGAGGTTCGTGCGGCAATACACCGCCACCAGCAGCACCCGGTCCGCCAGCGGCAGGCACCACGGGCGGCCGCCACCGGGCCCGTTCCCGCCCCGCTCCCGCACGACCTTCAGCAACCGCTCAAACTGCCGCATCCGCAGCCCAGTGAACGTCTCCACCCACAACGGCTCAGCCCTCAACACCCCACCCATACAAGGGAAATGCCCGAATCAAAACCTTCCGCAACACGCTTTAGGCTGCACCCGACCAGTAGAATTGCTGGTAATGCAGCAGTGTTACCCCGTCGCACCCTTGACGTCGCGAAGAACATCATGAAATGCCACGCCGACGTCCGGACCGGCCCTCATGGCGTCGCCGCCCTCCCGCTGCTCATCAGCGGAAGGGCAGACGGTGCCCCCTCTCCAACTGCCCCCAGCCTCTTCGGCAGGCGTCGTCGCTCCGGTCCGGGTGATCGACCTGTCGGCAGACGAAGACCAACAATCACATCAGGCGGCCGCCGACAGTCCTGCGTCCAAGATGCGTGCCGCCTTAGTGATGCTGCCCGGCATCAAGTGCCGGTACGTGCGATAGGTCTCCTCGATGCCGTCAGGGCCGACCGCATGGCCGCCCGGCCATCGTTCGCCGGGCGGCAAGGTGCGTGGGCAGGTAGGTCAGCCGTCGGCGCCGGCCGGGGTCGTGGTGGGGGTGAAGCCCTCCTTCTTGTTGGCGTTCAGGGCGAACTCGTTGGTGAACGTCTTGCTGAAGTCCACCGGTGTGGTCACCGTGCCGACCAGTTTCTCGGTGGCCAGCGCGGTCTTCGGGCCGCCCGCCGGCATGATTCCGTCGGGCAGGAACTGGCCCTTGTCCTCGTTCAGGGCCGTGATGTAGTCCGCCTTCGTGACCAGCTGGTTCTGCACGTACGACGCCGGCATCTTGTCGGCGATCTGGGCCGCGCTGTGCGTGTGGATCCAGTGCATGGTGGCCACGAGCGCGTCGACGACCCTCTGCACCGACTCCTTGTGCGAGTTCACCCAGTCGGTGCGTGCGAGCACGCTCGCGCCCGGGAACGCGCCTCCCAGCGCCGACTTGGCGCCGTCCGTGGTGGCCAGGTCGACGGCCGAGGTGCCGACCCCCTTCTTCTCGATCGCGGCGACGGTCGGCTGCGTCGTCATGACGCAGTCGGCCTTGCCGTTCTGCAGCGCGGCGACGGCCGTGGAGCCCGCGCCGACCGCGAGCCGGTGGAACTGGCTGGTCTTGACGCCCTTCGCCGCCGCCATGAACTGGGTGAGCGTGTCCGTGCCCGAGCCCAGGTCGGTGACGCCGAGCGTCTTGCCCTTGAAGTCGGCAGCCGACTTGACGCCACTCTTCTTGGTGCACATCTCCCGCTCGCCGGGCGCACCCGACAGCTGGACGACGTCCTCGACGGCCTTGCCCTTCGCCTGGAACTCGATCGTGTGGTTGTACCAGGCACCGGCCATGTCCACCTGGCCGGAGGCCATGGCCTCCTCGGCTCCGACACCGCCGTTCTGCTCGGTACTCAGCTCGACCTTGACGCCGTACTTCTTGTAGAAGCCGAGGCTCTCGGCGAGTTGGTAGGGCAGGTAGATCTGCTTGTCGATGCCGCCGACCATGAGCTTGACGGTCGGGGTGCCGCCGGAGCCGGACGAGGAGCCGCCGGCTCTGCCGGAATCGCCGGACTTCCCGGAGGTGCTGGAACACGCGGTGGCGGTACCGAGGGCGAGGGCGGTGATGACCGCTGCGGTGAGGGTTCGCTTGAGCATGGCGAGGCTTACACCTTTCGGGATTGCTGGTGCCGGTTCGGGATTGCTGGTGCCCGTTCGGGAATGCGAGGACGGAATTCTGGGCGGGAGGGAATTCTTGGAGCGGGGAATTCGGGAGAAGTGGGCCCGGGTCAGAGGGTGTTCGCCTCGGACGGGGCTGGCGGGCGCCAGGACAGCAGCCGGTGTTCGAGCTTGCCGATCAGCCACTCCGCGCCGAGCACGATCACCGCGATGACGAGCATCGTGGCGAACACGCCGTTGGGGTCGAAGTTGTTCTGCGCGGTCTTGATCACCAGGCCGAGCCCGCTCTGCGCACCGAGGACCTCGCCGACGAGCGCGCCGACGATGGCGAAGCCGAAGGCACTGTGCAGGCTGGCGATGATCCACGTCAGTGCGGAGGGCAGGATGACGTGCCGGGTGGTCTGCATCCGCGAGGCGCCGAGCACCTTGACGTTGGCGAGGACGTTGCGGTCGACCTCGCGTACGCCCTGGAAGGCGTTGAAGAAGACGATGAAGAACACCAGCACGGCGGCCAGCAGGATCTTCGGGGTGACACCGATACCGAAGGCGACGATGAAGATCGAGCCGAGGACGATACGCGGGATCGCGTTGACCATCTTGATGTACGGGCCGAGCACGTCGGAGAGGTAGCGGCTCTGCCCGAGCGCGACACCGAACACGATCCCGGTGAGGGAGCCGATGACGAAGCCGACGAGCGCCTCCTGGATGGTGGTCCAGATGTTGGCGTAGAAGGAGCCGAACTGGGTGCCGTGCTGGAAGAGGTCGATCAGCCGTTGCCAGATGCCCGACGGCTGCCCGAAGAAGAACGGGTCGACGATGCCCCAGGTGGTGAACGCCTGCCAGCCGCCGATCACGAAGACCGCGAGGCCGATACGGCCCGCCCACACCCGGGCGACACGACGCCGCGCGGCACGCTGCGCGTCACTCACGCCCGGACCCTTGCCGCCGTCGGACACGGGCACCGCCGCAACGGTGGACGTCGTACTCATTCCTTGCCTCCTGCGGTGAGTGCGTAGGCGCGCTCCACCTCTTCGCGCAGCGTGTCCCAGATCTGGTGCTGGAGTTCGATGAAACGGGGCTGGAAGCGGATCTCCTGGACCGAGCCGCGGGGGCGGGGCAGGTCGATGTCGAAGACCGCCTTGACCGAGCCGGGGCTGGAGGTCATCACGACCACCCGGTCGGCCAGTGCCACCGCCTCGTCCAGGTCGTGGGTGATGAAGATGACGGAGGGGCGGATCTGCTCCCACAGGCTCAGCAGCTCGGTCGACATGATCGCCTTGGTCTGCACGTCGAGGGCGCCGAACGGCTCGTCCATGATCAGGATCTTGGGTTCGTTGATCAGGGCCGCAGCCATCGCCACGCGCTTGCGCATACCGCCTGACAGCTGGTGGGGGTAACGGTCCTCGAACCCGGTGAGGCCGACCCGGCGCAGCCAGTCGCGCGCCGAAGCCTGTGCCTGCTGCTTGGGCACCCCACGGAAGACGGGGCCCATCAGCACATTGCCGAGAACGGTCTTCCACGGCAGGAGTGCGTCGGCCTGGAACATGAAGCTGACGCCGTCGGTGATGCCGTCCACCTCGCGGCCGCCGACCTTGACCGAGCCTTCGCTCGGCCGATCGAGACCGGACACCAGGCCCAGCGTGGTCGACTTGCCGCAGCCGGTGGGACCCACCACGGCGCAGAACTGGCCCGGCTCCACGGCGAACGACACGCCTTGCAGCGCGGTGAACACCTCTCCGGCAGGGGTCAGGAATCGCTTGGTGAGTCCGGAGATCTCGATGCGCGCGTCCGCATGGTCCGCCGCACCGGCGCCCGGGCTCGTCGCGACATCATTTCGCGAAGCCATGTGGGGCCGCTTCCTTTCGCTTCTCGGATTTCCTCGGGAATACGCCGGAGGCCCTCTCGGGGGGAATTCCCGGTGGCCTCTCGGTTCGAGGAATGCAGACGCTAGAGGCAGCCACGTATGACGTCGACGTTTCCGAGCTATCTCGCGATGGTTGCGTAAAGGGGGCTTCTGCTCGTTCTGCTCAGCACACGGCCTATGGGCAGCGTCTCGGGCATGAGGCACAATCACGCCACCCGGGCATCAGCGTGGCCGGCCCGGCATCTCGCACCACCGGCACGAAGAGGCACCCGTGAGACCCATGCGATTGTGGACGGACCGCGGTGGAAAGCAGAGGCTCTCCACCCGGATCTTCGCCAACCAGCTGGTCATCCTCGCGCTCACCGGACTGATCGGCTACGTCCTGTTCGCCTTCGCGCAGCGGGCCGAACTCGACCGCTCCTACGAGCAGCGGGCCCTGGACATCGCCCAGACCACGGCCGCGGAGCCGCAGGTCAGGCAGGCGATGGAGGACGGAGGCGGCGGAGACGTCGTACAGACGGTCGCTGAACGGATCCGCCGGGCGTCCGGGGCCTCGTACGTGGTCGTGATCGACCTGCGCGGCGTACGGCACTCGCACCCCATCCCGGACCTGATCGGTGACCCGGTGACCGAACCGGTCGTGGTGAAGGACGGCCGCACGCACGTCGGCACCGATCAGGGCGCGACCGGACGATCGGCCAACGGCAAGGCTCCCCTGTACGGGCCGTCCGGCGCGTTGATCGGCGAGGTGTCGGTGGGCCTCCCGGAACACGACGTGCTCGGCGAGCTGTGGCACGAGCTGCCCACGTTCGCGCTGTACGCCGCGATCGCCACCGCGATCGGTGCGGCAGCGGCCTTTCTGCTGGCGCGGCGGTTGAAGCGGACCACGTTCGGCCTGGAGCTGGAGGAGATCGCCGGCCTGTTGCAGGACCGCGAGGCGATGCTGCACGGCATCCGGGAGGGCGTCGTCGCCTTCGCCCCCGACGGCAGAATCACCGTCGTGAACGACGAGGCCCGGCGGCTGCTCGGCCTGGGCAGCGCGCTCGGCCACCGGCTCGAGGAGGTGCTGCCCGACGGCCGGCTGCGCCGCGCCCTGGACGGCACCCTGACCGGCAGCGACGTCAGCGTCCTGACCGACGATCACTGCCTCGTCGTCAACCACATGCCGGTCGCCCTGCAAGGCCGTGAACTGGGCGCCGTGGTCACCGTACGCGACCGCACCGAGCTGATCGGCCTGCTGCGCGAACTCGACTCCGTACGCGGACTGACCGACGCCCTGCGGGCCCAGCAGCACGAGTTCACCAACCGGATGCACACCGTGGCCGGATTGCTGGACATCGGCGAACACGAGTCCGCGTACGAGTACGCCATCGACACGGCCCGTTCCGGGCAGGCCCTGACCGAGGCCGTGCGCCAGCACATCGGCAACCCGCAGATGGTCGGGCTCATCGTCGCCAAGACCACCGTCGCCGCCGAACGCGGCGTTCGCATCTCCCTCACCGACGACTCCGCTCTCGGCGACCACCCGCCACACCTGCGGCGCCTGCTGACCATCGTCGGCAACCTCCTCGACAACGCCATCGACGCGACGGCCGAGGCACCACCCGCCACCGAGGGACGCAGGATCCGGCTGACAGTGACCGAAGGCGACGAGCTGATCGTCGTCCGGGTCGCGGACAACGGTCCCGGTATCGATCCGGGGACCGCTCAGTCGATCTTCGAAGACGGCTGGTCCACCCGCCCCGAACGGGACACCGCACGCCGCGGCCTGGGGCTGGCCCTGGTGCACCGCCTCGTGCAGCGGCACGGCGGCACCATCACGGTCAGCGAAGGACCGGGCGCGGTCTTCACGGCCCTACTGCCACAGCCGGGCATGTCACCGGCACCCCAGGCCGCACTGTTCACGGCCGCGTTCGCCGAGGGAGGCGACATCCGGTGATCCGCACCCTCGTGGTGGACGACGACTTCCGGGTCAGCCACATCCACAGTGACTACGTACGCCGGATCCAGGGCTTCGAAGTGGTCGGCGAGGCGGCGAACCTGGCCGAAGCACTGACAGCGGTCCGCACCCTGCGCCCGGACCTGCTGCTGCTCGACATCTTCCTCCCCGACGGCAGCGGACTCGATGTCCTGCGCCGGCTCAGTCAGGACGAGGACGGCACTCGCCCCGACGCCCTGATGATCACCGCCGACCACGACATCACGTCCGTCCGCGCCGCGATGAAACTCGGTGCGGTCGGCTACCTGGTGAAACCGTTCGGCTCCGCCGACCTCGCCGAACGACTGGGCGCCTACCGTCAGCTCCACGACCGCGTCGACGCCCTGAGCCGGACGAACACTGCCGAACAGGCCGACGTGGACGCCCTGTTCAGCGCCGCACGCCCACCCGCTGTCCCCCGGATCCCGGCCAAAGGCCACTCCGCGCCCACCCTCAGCACGATCCATCAGGCCCTGCGCACCGCCGGCAGCGCCCTGTCGGCCGCCGAAGCCGCAGAGGCGACCGGCGTCTCCCGCGCCACGGCCCAGCGCTACCTGTCCTACCTCGTCAAGGAGGGCACGGTCTGCCTCGAACTCCGCTACGGCACCAACGGCCGCCCCGAACACCGGTACCGGATGCGGGGCTGACGAGGCGACAAGGCGCAGGTCCGTGGACGGCTACGCACTCTCCGCGCTGTACGCGGCCGGGCCTATGCCACTCGGCGCGGCGCGCACCCCTGGGTCGACGAGGTCGAGCCGCGGCGACGCGGGGAGCTTGCGCTTGCCGTCCACCCGCGCTTCGACAGCGTCCGAGGGGCCGACCCGCACCCCCCGAGGGGCGAGCCTGCCTTTCGGCTTACGGCTTACGGCCTACGGCTGTTCTGTCGTCCATCGAAACCCGTTCTGTCGTGGTCCGCGCGCCGCGTGCCTGCCGGGAGCACGACCGTTGGTCACTCCAGCGCATCAGACACCTCAGCCGTCACACGCGGCTCAGCGGATGCCTCACCCAGCGTGTTCCAGGCAGTCCGCCACGACGTTCTTGTCCAGGGCTGCCCGTACCAGCGCCGAGGCCAAGGACGCGTTCGTCGTCGCGTCATCGGCGATCCGGACCAGCTCCGAGGCCCGCGGGGGCAATCCGAGCCGCTCGGCGCCCTGGAGCGCCTTGGAATCCACGAGAGGGCCGAACTCCGGCCATGCATCCTGGACTTCGCGGAGGAAGATGTCCGCTCCGACGGGGCCGATCCCGGGCAGTTCCGTCAGCAACCGCCGCAGCTCGTCCGCGTCGCCGTCCGCCCGCTCCCGCATCCTGCGCAAGTCTCCGGCCCAGCGGTCGATGAGGATCTGGGCGCCCTCACCCAGCTGGGTGGCCGTGCGTTCGTCGTAGCGGCGATATCCGCCCTGCCCGAGGGCGTCGACGCGCTGCTGCCAGGTGGCCTGGGTCATGCGTTTCGGGTCGTTCAGTCCGGCCTCGTACAACGCCCGCGACGTCGCCACCGCGACGGAGGCACGGATGCGAGCGCTGAGCAGATGCGCGAGCACGAGCGTCCGGTACAACGGCTGGGGCGTGTCCTTCAGGCGGATGCCCGCCTCCGCGGCATAGGTCTGCCCATGCCGGCTGAGCAGTTCCCGCATCACTTCCTTGTTCCTCGCGCTGCTGGTCATGGCTCCGCTGCTCCAAAGCGTGACGGCTCGGCCCGTAGCCGGCTGTCTCGCTCCCCGGGTGACCCTGGAGGGCTGGGCTATTCCTGACCGAGTAACTCGACCTCCCTCCGCTCGATGTCCGTGATCACCGCCACTCCACTCGCAGTGTGTCGTCCCGGGCGGCAGGCCGGGCGGGGGAAGACTGTCCCGGACGCCCCCGGGTGAGAAGGGAATGCACCATGGCCGAAGATGCTCGACCAGGACCCGTTCGGATTCTGGTGTTCGGCGCCGCACTGCGCGCCGGCTCGACCAACGCGCGGCTCGCCTCACTGGTGTCGAAGGTGATCGCCGAGACCGGTGCCGAGGTCGACCTGGCCAAGATGCGGGATTTCGACATGCCGCTCTACGACGGTGATGCGGAGGCCTCCGAGGGACTGCCCGCCGGCGCCCTGGCCCTGTGCGAAAGGATCAAGCGGTGCGACGCGTTCGTGATCGCGTCGCCCGAGTACAACGCCTCGGTTCCGGGAGCGCTGAAGAACGCCATCGACTGGGTCTCCCGGGTGCGACCGCAGCCGTTCAAGACCAAGCACGCGCTGCTGGTCTCCGCCTCTCCGTCGATGATCGGCGGGAACCGCGGTCTGTGGTCGCTGCGCGTCCCGCTGGAACACCTCGGGACACGCGTGTACCCCGACATGTTCAGCCTGCCCCGGGCGCACGAGGCCTTCGCCGAGGACGGCCGCCTTGTCCACTCCGGCTCTCAAGAACGGCTCACGGAGACCATCTGCGGGTTCATGCGCCTGGTACGTGCCGACGTGGAGTTCGTGTGCTTGCAGCGCCGCTGGTACGAGTTCCCCGGCGATCGCACCGACGCACCGGTCACCCACCGGAGCGAGGAATGACCCGCTCCGCTCGGTTCACCGTATTGGCCAGTTGGACGCGCGACTGGACGCCGAGTTTGCTGAAGGCCATGCGCAGGTGTGTGCCCACCGTATGTACCGAGACTCCGAGTTTGTCGGCGGCGGATCTGTTGGAGTGTCCGTCGGCGATGAGCAGAGCGACGCGCTGCTCGGCGGCGGTGAGGGAGGCCCATCCGGTCCTGGGTCGGGTGACGGCTCGGGGCCACTTCTTGCGGCGGGCGCCGGCCTCGCGCATCGCGTGCTGCACGCCGTCACGGTGGACTCGTGCGTCCATGCGGTGGTAGTCGCCCCATGCCCGGTCGAGCAGTTCGAGCCCGAGGTCGCGCTGCCCGTCAGCCAGGAGTGCGCGGCCGTAGCAGTCGGCGCCGAAAGCGCGCAGGATCGGCCGTGGGCTGCGGGCGAGGACCGCAGAGCTCTCGGCGAGCGTCGGCAGGTCGTGCTGCTGGCGCCCGCGAAGACTCAGGGCCACGCCTTCAAAACTGGCCACCCCGGGGTTTCGTTCGGCGGCGAGTTCGGCGACCTGGACGACGGTCTTGGTGAAGTCGCTGTCGGCCCCGGCGGTGCCGATCTCGAAGAAGAGGCCCATCCAGCACGGCCACATCGGCCAGTAGCTGCAGGAGTTGGTGGCGCCCGAGGCCACCGGCCCGAGCAGGTCGACGGCCTCCGCGGGCCGGCCCTGGGCGAAGGCGAGCCACCCGCGCATGACGGTCAGGCCGGGCCTGCGGACCTCGTCGTCCGCCTCGCTGAGGCGGTCGGCCTGCGCCAGGAGGGCCGCGGCGGCCGCGGTGTCGCCGCGGAGCAGCTCCAGGGAGGTCTGGACGATGATGGCGTCGAATACGTATACGCCGCTGCCGAGTTGCCGGCCGAGTTCCTGCAGTGTCTTCGCGGTGGAGTCGGCGTCGTCGCTGCGGCCGAGGTTGAAGTCCTGCCACATCTGGGCGGAGATGAGGGCGGGCAGGATCGAGCGGGTGCTGTTGCTGAAGTCCGATCTCACTTCGTCGAGCAGCAGTTGGGCGTGGTCGTAGCGGTCGAGGAACTGCAGAGCGGTGATCTCTTCGGCGAGTTGGTGGGGGCCGGCGAGGGCGCGCAGCTGGCGGAAGCTGACCAGGGCATCCTGGTGGCGGCCCTCGTTACGGGCGGCTTCGCCGACCGCGTGCAGGGCCATGGCGAGCGCGTCCTTGTCCCCCGTCGCCCTGGCGAGTTCGAGCGCGCCCGCGGCTTCGCGCGCGGCTTGTTCTCCCGTTCGTACTCTGGTGCCGGCCAGGGCCCGTGCGGCGGTGAGGCGCGCTCCTACGGCGGGGGTGAGGGTGCGTGTGGTGAGTACGGGTTCGTTGCGTGCGAGCAGTTCGTCCAGGCGGCCGCCGAGCCACAGGGCGCGAGCGGCCTCGCTCTCGATGGCGCCGATCAGGTTGGCATCGTCCACGTGGGCGAGGATCACGTCCGCGGCGGCCAGGGCTTCTCCGGCGCGCTGGGTCCGGCGCAGCACGGACAGGCAGCGCCGGCCGACGTCGAGCCATTCCGGCTGCTGGGGGCGGACGGTGCGGAAGGCGAGGGCGGCCAGGTCGCCCGCGTCGTCCGGGCCGGCGGTGGCCAGTTCCTCGGCGGCCGCGATCAGGATCAGCGCGCCGGCCACGTCTCCGCTGGTGGCGGCCGCGCGGGCGTGCGGTGCGGCCAGGAGTGCCTGCCCGGCGTGCAGGTGGTGTTCGGCGAGCCGTCGGCGCAGGGTGCGTACGGCCCGGTCGGGCAGGGACACGTAGACCGCCTCGCGAACCAGGTCGTGGCGTGGTGTGAGGTTCTGGTCGGTTGAGGTGATGAGCCCGGATTCGAGTGCGGTCGCGAGCGCGCTGTCGCGCCCCGGGCCGGTCGGCTGCTCGGCCAGGCGCACGGCCTCTTGAACGGTGATGGTGCTGCCGCAGACGGCCACGAGTTCGACGAGGGCGCGGGCGCCTTCGGGGAGGTCCGCGAGCCTACGTGTGATGGTGGCGCCGAACTCCTCGGGAACGGTGTCGGGCTCTCCACGCGCGGCCGCTCGCGCGAGGTTGTCCAGGACGTCGATCGCCAGGAGCGGGTTGCCGGCCGATGCGTCGAGGAAGCGGCGCGTGCGTTCGTCGGGCAGCCGGCCCAGGCGGTCCTGGGCGATGGCCGCGAGGTCGGAGGAGGCCAGGGGCGTGAGCCGGATGCGCTCCAGACGTGCGGCTACGGAACCGAGGACATCGGCGTCGTCGTCGCGTGTGGCCAGCAGCCAGATCACGGGCAGGCCGAGCAGACGGGGGAGGAAAGGCCAAGCCGGGCGCGCAAGTGGTCCGCCGCCGCGGGAAGACCTTCGTCATCAACAAGCGGGACCCCCGGTTCAAGGCCCGCCAGGGATGACACCCGCTCGGGAGGCCCCGGACGGCGCGCGATCACCACGCGCCGTCCGGGGCCTTCAGCCTTCGCCGAGCCGGTCGGCCCAGTCTGTGGGCACCCGGCCGGCCGGGCCGGGGACCGGCTGATCGGCGGGGTGGCTCGTCGGCGCGGCCAGCTCGGGGCCACTCTCGAAGTACTCGGACGTGGCGAAGTTCCAGAACCACTCCTCACCGGGCTCGAAGCTACGGATCACCGGGTGCCCGGTGGACTGCGCGTGCGCAGTGCCGTGCTTGGCCAGGGAGTCGTCACAGCAGCCGATGTGCCCGCACAGCGCACAGCGCCGCAGATGCACCCACCATCCACCGGCCTCATCGCACTCGACGCAGCCCGTGCCACTCGGCGGAACCGACGGATCGACAGCGTTCTCGGGAATCATGAGCTCTCCTTCAGGAGGGGTCTCGCCGGCTCACCTTCGCGCCCCGCGAACCAGGGCCGAAGACCGACAGTGCCATCGTCGCGCGCTACTACGGGGCGCGGCATCACCTGAATACATGACCGGGGCGGCTCAAGCCTCGCCCGGACGCCAACTCAGTGCCCACAAGGCAATCCAACAGGCTTCTGGCTGCCGTGCCGACCCCCTCACCTGTTCGCGTGATGGCGAGACATGGCGGGGAGGTGGTGGCCTGGATACAGCGTCGCGGATGAAAGGCCGGTTACGGCGTCCGCGAGGGAGCGCGGGAGGTGCGGCCGTGAGTGACCGGGGCGCGCAGACACAGTCGACCCGTGAGGGCGCCGGGCGCGGCCGTTCCGCGTCGGCGCACCTGATCGTGCTGCCCGGCGGCGGTTACGCCATGCACGCCGCGCACGAAGCGGAGCCGATCACGGCCTGGCTCGCCGGGCTGGGGCTGTCGGCGAGCGTCTTCCGGTACCCGCTCAACGTGCGGCATCCCGAGCCGCTCGTGGCGCTGAGGGCGGAGATCCGGCGCCGACGTGAACTGGGCGCCGACCGGATCGGGCTGGTCGGCTTCTCGGCCGGCGGCCACCTTGCCGGCCTGGCCGCTCTCTCACCCGGCGGCGACCCGCGTGAGTCCGTCGATTTCGCCGTCCTCGGCTACGCGATCACGTCGATGGAGACGGAGACGTACCGGCCCGCGCGCATCGTCCTGCTGGGCGAGGACGCAACGCCCGACCTGCGCCGGGCGACATCGCTCGACGCCCTCGTGACCGCAGCGTCACCGCCCTTCTTCATCTGGCACACCGCTGAGGACATCTATGTCCCTCCGGAGCACACCTACCGCCTCGCCGCGGCCCTGGCAGCGCACGATGTCCCGCACACCGTGCACGTGTTCGCCCACGGTCCGCACAGCCTCGGTCTGGCCGAAGGCAGCGGCGAGGCCGCCAACTGGACCAGATTCGCGGCGGCCTGGATCTCCGAGCAGATCCGCTGACCAACGGTCAGCCACACGTCCGGGCCTGCGCTCTCCTCCCCCATCACCCTCCCTTCCCGAAAGGTGCGAACCATGTCCGAGTCACCGACAGTCGTCTTCGTGCACGGTGCCTTCGCCGACGCGTCCGGCTTCGGCGGCGTGGCGCGCGAGCTGGGCGCCGCCGGCCATGACGTCGTCGCGGCACCGAACCCGCTGCGCGGCCTCGCCTCCGACGCGGCCGCAGTGGCAGAGGTCGTACGGGCGACCGAGGGGCCGGTCCTGCTGGTGGGCCACTCGTACGGCGGCGCGGTCATCTCCCATGTCTCGGCGGCGGTGGACAACGTCGTCGGCCTGGTCTACCTCGCTGCCTTCGGCCTCGACGTGGGCGAGAGCTGCGTGAGCGTGCAGGAACCGTTCCGTACCCCGCTGCTCGCGACCACCTCCACCCCCACCAAGTACGACGCTCCCGGAGCTGCCGGTGGCCCCGACCTCTACATCAGCCGGGACGGCTTCCGCGAGACGTTCTGCGCGGACGTGCCGGTCGGCACCGCCGAGGTGATGTTCGTCGCCCAGCGGCCGGTCGCGTTGGACGCGCTGCTGGCGAAGGCCACCGACGCCGGGTGGAAGGACAAGCCGTGCTGGTATCTGCTGTCCGAGGACGACAACGCGATCGCGGCCGAGGCACAGGCGTTCATGGCCGAGCGGATGGGCGCGACGGTCCTGTCGATGGCCGGCTCACACACCACGTTCATCGCGCGGCCGGTCCCCGTGGCGCGCTTCATCCTTCAGGCACTGGCCGCGACCGCCTGAGCGGCCCGCGACGATCCGAACTCGAAAGGGGATTCTCATCATGGCGATCACCGGGTTGGCCGGACACTCCCCGCAGACCAGAACGGTGGACGGGCTGGCGATCCGCTGCGTGGACACGGGCGAGCGGTCCGGGCCGACGCTGCTCATGACGAGCCCGTGGCCGGAGACCCTCTTCGCCTTCCGCCGGATCTGGGAGCAACTGGCTCCGGTGGCCCGGCTGGTGGCCGTCGACCTGCCCGGATTCGGGCACTCCGAAGGACGTACCGAGCTGTTCACGCCGTCGGCGATGGCGGAGTTCCTGCGCAAGCTGATCGGCGGCTGGGGTCTGGACGCGCCGCACCTGCTGGCCCCGGACGTCGGGACCGGCGCGGCGCTGCTCCTGGCCGGCCGCCATCCCGGGTCTGTGGCCTCGGTCATCGTCGGCAGTGGCGGCGTCGCGTACCCGCTGGAGGTGTCCGGGGTCCTCGCCGACATGATCGCGGCTCCGACCACCGATTTCCTGCGTGACTTCGACAGCCGCACCACGGTGGGCGCAGCGGTGGAGTCGGTGGCGCCCCGGGCGCAGGAGCCGGAGGTCTGGGAGGACTACGTCAGCGCCTACGAGAACGGCAGGTTCGCGCAGTCCGCGCTCTATGTGCGCTCCTACCCCACCGAACTTCCCGTGCTGGCCGAGCTGTTGCCGTCCATCACCACTCCAGTGCAGGTGATGACCGCCGAACACGACGAGCTGGTGCCTCCGTCCAACGGCACGTATCTGCACCGGCGCCTGCCGAACAGCCGCCTGGCGAGCTTCGACTCCGGGCACTTCCCCTGGGAACAGAGCGCGGACGAGTACGGGGCGGTCATCGCCGGTTGGATCACCGGCGAGTACGCCCGAGTGGCCTCGGTGTGACGCGGCCCCCGGCGCCTCACCAACACCCGCACGGATGGGAACGGCAATGGATCAGAACCTCACATACCTGACCGTAGACACCTCCACCGTCGAGGGAGCGAACGGAGTCACGTACGCCTACCGGCGCCTCGGTCCACGGGGTGGCCGCCCGTTGGTCCTCCTGCAGCACTTCCGCGGCAATCTCGACAACTGGGACCCCGATCTCATCGACGCGCTGGCCGCATCGCGCGACGTCATCGCTTTCGACAACGTAGGAGTGGGCGCGACGACGGGGACCACGCCCTCCACGTTCGCGCAGATGGCCGACGACGCGATCGTGTTCGTCGAGGCGCTCGAGCTGGACCGTATCGACCTGCTCGGCTTCTCGATCGGCAGCTTCGTCGCCCAGGAGATGACGCTCACGAGGCCGTCCCTGGTGGCGAGGGTGGTCCTGGCCTCGACCGCGCCGCAGGGTGCTCCGGGTATGCACGGCTGGGCCCCCGACATCATCGGAGCGGTCGGCGAACCGACGACCGGCGCCGAGGACATGCTGCACGCGTTCTTCACCGCCTCCGCGGTGAGCCAGACAGCCGGGCAGCAGTTCCTGGGCAGGATCTTCAGCCGTACCGAGGGGCGAAACGAGCCGACCAGCTGGCAGACCCGCAACGCCCAGTACGACGCGGTCCTCAAGTGGGGGACGCCGAACTTCGGGCTCCTGCAACGCCTCTCGGCCATCGAGCAGCCGGTGTTCATCGCCAACGGCGACGACGACCGGATGATCCTCCCCTGGTACTCCCATCTGACCGCCGGCCTGATCCCCGACGCGCAGGTGAAGCTGTACCCGGACGCGGCCCACGGCTTCCTCGACCAACATGCGCGGGAGTTCGCGGCCGACGTCCACAAGTTCCTCGACGCCTGAGCCCCGCCGTCATGAAGCCCACGAAGCCCTTGAAGCTGGGCAGTAGCCCGCCATGGCCCGACTGACAACGGCGAAGGGCGCGGTGAGCGCGCGGTCCGCCGACGAGAGTCACCGCGCCGCGACACCGCTGGAACTTCTCTTCGACCTGTGTTTCGTCGTGGCGCTCGCGCAGGCCGGGCGGGAGTTCTCGACGGCGGTGATCCACGACCAGATCGGGCACGGTCTGCTCTCCTACGCGACGATCTTCTTCGCGATCTGGTGGCCATGGATGAACTACTCGTGGTTCGCCTCCGGGTTCGACCCGGACGACGGGCCGTTCCGGCTGGCGACATTCGCGCAGATCACCGGGGTGCCGCGTGCGGGAAGCCGAACGGGAGCCGGCGGACTGAGGTCCGCAGAGACGGTGGGGTGTCGCGGCCGCCATCAGGTACGGGCGGGTGTGACCAGCCCGCCGCCGACAAATGTGTGAGTCGGGGCGAGGTCACGCAGAGCCTCGTCCACGCAGAGCCCGGGATCCCGGTCCCAGACGGTGAAGTCCGCGAGCCGCCCCGGAGTGAGCCTCCCCCGCAGGTGCTCCTCGCCGTTCAGCCGGGCGGCCTGCGTCGTGTGCAGGGCGAGCGCCTCGGCGTAACTGATGGCGTACTCAGGCCCCTTGACGCCGATCACGGTCTGACGGGTGGTCATGCCCCAGACGGAGCGCATCGCGCCGAACTGGCCCACGGGGAAGTCGGATCCGGCGCTGACCTGGGCGCCCAGGTCGACCCAGCCGCGCGCCGGGAAGATCCTCGCAACCCGTTCAGGGCCCCAGAAACCCTCCTCGACCTCGGCGGTGTCGTGCAGAAGAGGTTGCTGGATGGTGACGGGGATGCCCAGCTTCACCGCACGGGCGCGTTGCTCGGGCCCTGCCAGACCGCCGTGCTCCATCACCAACATGCCGGCGGGCAGGCCAGGGTTGCGCTCAAGGACACGTTCGTACACGTCGAGCAGCACACGCACGGCCCGGTCGCCGTACGCGTGTGTGCCGACCCGCCACCCGCGCCGGACCACCGCCTCGACGGCAGCCACCAGGGCGTCCGGCTCCCACATCAGCGTGCCGGAGAAGGTGTGGTCACACGCATACGGCTCCTCGGTGGCCCCCGCCTCGAGCCCGCCGTCGAGGCCGAACTTCACACCCCACACACCCAGCCACGGATCGCTCCCATAACGCCACTCCTCCATGGCGTCGAGCAGGTCCTCCGCCTGGCCCGCGTCCGTCAGCCCGAGTGCGGAGATCAGGGCCCGCACCCTGATGTTCAGGGCTCCTGCCTCGCGGGCGGCGAGGAGCACCCGGTAGTCGTCGGGGGTGACGGCGCAGTCCCGTACGGTGCCGATCCCGGAGGCCGCGTACTGGGCGCCGGCCAGACGCAGTCCGTCGATGCGCCGGGCCTGGTCAGGTGCGGGGAGCAGCCGCTCCACCAGAGGCAGGGCGTTGTCGATGAGCCGGCCGTCCAGGTGGCCATCTGCATCCCGGCCGATCACTCCGCCCGGCGGCACGGGGGTGTCCTCGGTGATGCCCGCGAGGCGGAGCGCGTAGGTGTTGACGACGTCGTTGTGGCCGCCGCGCTTGACCAGGACGGGGTGGCGGTGGGTGGCCCGGTCCAGTTCGCGGGCGGTGGGCATTCGGCGCTCGGCGAGGTTGAGTTCCTGCCAGTTGGTGGTGGTGCGGATCCACTCTCCCTCGGGTGTGACGGCGGCTCGCTGCCGGATCAGGTCGAGGAATTCGGGGATGGTGCGGGCCTGGTGGACGGGGACGTCGTGGGCCGCGTGTGCGGCGAAGACGAGATGCGTGTGGGTGTCGTCGAACGCGGGCAGCACGGTGGCGCCGGGCAGGTCGTGCACCGCGGTGCGTGAACTCGCCATGGGGTCAAGGCCGTTGAGGTCCTCGGACACGGCGACGATGCGGTCACCCCGGACCGCGAGCGCCCGTTGCGGCGCCATGCCGGGCACCAGGGTGTGTACCGCGCCCGCCCGGATGAGCAGATCGGCTGCGTGATCGGTCATCGTCTTCTCCCGTCACCATGTCCGGGTCCGCGGACCCGCCAAGTCCCTCTGACACGGACCGTTCTACGGCACGGGAACCGATCTACGTCC
Organism: Streptomyces sp. NPDC046821; assembly: GCF_040645335.1. Lineage (NCBI taxonomy): Bacteria > Bacillati > Actinomycetota > Actinomycetes > Kitasatosporales > Streptomycetaceae > Streptomyces > Streptomyces sp. NPDC046821. The sequence goes on from NZ_JBEYYB010000001.1 coordinate 193,685, forward strand.
TTGCAGCGGCTGGCGGTGCAGGAATCACGTCACGGACACGCCCTACGATGCAGATCATGCGCCAGCCCCTGGACGAGACGGAACGGCGAATCGCCGCCGCCCTCCTGGCCTCACCCCGGGCCTCATGGCGCGAACTCGCCCGCTGCCTGGGCCTCTCCGAACGTACCGTCGTACGCCGCGCCACCCCGCTGTACACGGACAAGACCCTGCGCGCGACAGCCGTCCGCAACCCGGCACACCTCCCACGGGTGATCCCGCTCGCCCTGCGCATCCGCTGCCGCCCCGCCAAGATCCGCCAGGTCGCCCAGGCGCTGGCCCGGCGGCGCGACACCATCTGGGTGGACGTCCTGGGCGGTGGCGATGAGATCTCCGCGGTGTTCTTCCTAGACGGCGCCGACTCCCGTAACAACCTGCTGCTGCGCGACCTCCCTGCCACCGAGGCCGTCCACTCCTGGACCGCGTACACGCTCCTCAGGGTGTTCCCCACGGCATTCCGCTGGACGGCCGGACTCCTGTCACCCGCGGAGCTGACGCTGCTCGCCCCCGAACCACCGTCCCCCGACCGGCCGCCGACACCCCTCGCCTCCGACACGGCCCTGATCGCGGCCCTGACGGAGGACTGCCGGTCCACCTACACCGACCTGGCACGCCGCACCGGCACGACGGCGCTCACGGCACGCCGGCGCCTCGACACCCTCCTGCGCGGCCAGGTGCTGCGCCTGGCGACGGAGGTCGACCTCGCCCTGCTCGGCGCCCATGCCGAAGCGCTGCTGTGGATCACCGTGCGACCGGGAGACCTGCAGGCAGCCGCGCAGGCCCTGAGCACCCACCCGCACGTCCGGTTCTGCGCCGCGACCACCGGGCCCGCCAACCTCGTCGTAGCCGTCGCCGCGACCGACCTCGACGCCCTCTACACCTTCCTCACGGGTTCGGTGGGCCCACTGGACGGCGTCACAGCGATTGACGCGACCCCGCTCCTCGCCACGGTCAAACGCACCGGCCTGGTCCGCCGATGACATGCGATCTCGAAGCGGACGCTCTCTAATCTGATGCGCGTCTTGTCTCCAGGGGCGAGCTTCGATCTTCCGCCCCGCATCCGGTTGCCACGAAGGGAAGGCGGGACACCGTGAGCAGTCCAGTGAAAGCACGCAACGTCGTCCTCGTACACGGCGGGTTCGTCGCGAGCCACTACCTGGTCGCCACCGACGACCACATGATCCCGCCCCCGGCCCAGCGGATCACGGCGGAGCGCGCGGGCGCGACCGTGGTGGAGACGAGCGGCAGCCATGCCGTGTACGTGCCCAAGCCGCAGGAGGTCGCCGCACTGATCAGACGAGCGGCAGGTTGACGGCGACCGGCTGACGAGAAGCCGGCCGAGGAATCCGTCCCACCGGGTCCACTCTGCCGACAGCGCCGTCGCCCGGGAAGCGTCCATCTCTACGCGCCAACTCCCGGGTGGCATCAGCAACTTGGTTCTCCCGGCCCAGGTCTGAAGCCCTGGACGGCCGTCTGCCACCCCGTCAGACTCCTCGGCGCAGGCGTCAGGTGATTGAGCGGCAGATGGTCCGCTACCGAAGCCCTCCAGACCGGCGACTACGTTCGATTCTCCAGCTCTCACCGCGCACGGCGTCAGAGCACGGCAGCGGCCCGGTTTTGCGACGCCCCGACGGGGTTAGGCGCTCCAACCCCCGCAGCTGACGGCCTGGAAAATAGGGTGCGGTCGACTGAACTGGGGTGATACGTAAGCGATGTGACAGAGAGTCTTGAGTATTCCGCCCTGCTGCAACTGATCGACGAGCGGTCGGCCGCGTTCCGGAGTGCGGTTGCCGCCGCGCCCGGCCTTGATGCGCCGGTGCCGTCCTGCCCCGAGTGGACGGTGTTCGATCTGGTGCGGCACCTGGGTACGGGCCAGCGCTGGTGGGCCGCGATCGTCGCCGCGGGCCCGGCCGAGGCTCCGCCGGCCAAGGCTGCCGCGGAGGCACCGCGCGAGCTCGAGGCGCTGCTGGACTGGTACGCCGAGTCGAACGAGCTGCTGCTGAGCACGCTGCGCGAGGCCGGCCCGGACCGCGAGTGCTGGACGTGGTGGGGCGCCGGCGTGTCGCCGGCGAATGCCCGGGGCGTTGCCCGGCGCCGGGTGCACGAGGTGCTGGTGCACACCTACGACGCCCAGCTCGCCGCAGGCGCCGTGCAGCCGATGCCGGCGGACGTCGCGATCGACGGCGTGGCCGAGTTTCTCGACACCTGCAACTCCACCCCGGCGGCCTGGCCGCACAAGGCCGCCACCATCCACTACCACGCCACCGAGGGCCGATCCTGGCTCCTCGCGCTGGACGGCACCGGCGCCTGGCCCGCACCCCTCACGGACGACGCCGCGCCCGCCTCCGCTTCGGCCACAGGAACGGCCGAGCAGCTGCTCCTCTTCGTCTGGGGCCGCCTGACACTGAGCGACCTGAAGACCGAGGGCGACCAGCAGGTGTTCGAGCAGCTGATCGCCTGGGAGCCCGAGGAGTAGCCGGTCAATACCGCCGGCGAACGGCCTCGATGACGTCCGCGTCGGTGCCGGCAGTTCGAGACCAGAGCCGTACGGAAACTCCCCGACCGCGTCGTCGACCACCACGTCCGCGTCCTCGCGTCCCGGCGCGACGCGACGGCGGGCAGCTTCGGCTGGTACCGCGCGCTCGACGCCACGATCGCGCAGGACGAGCGACGCATGGAACGCCCGCTGACCCTGCCCGTCCTGGCGATCGGCGGCGAGGGAAGCCTCGCCGACAATGCCGCCGACACGATGAGGCGCGTCGCATGTGACGTGCGGAGCGTGGCCATTCCGGGAAGTGGCCACGGAGTGGCCGAGGAAGCACCCCAGGAAATGCTCGCGGCGCTGACCACGTTCTTCAGCCGACGAGTTGTCGGCCTCCGTCGACGTCATAAGTCGCGCCCGTGAGCGCGGTGTTGGCCATGAGGTGCACGGCGAGCGCCGCCACGCCGTCGGGTACGACCACACGGCCGATCGGCAGCGTGGCGCGCAGCTCCTCGCGGCGGGCGTCGAGGCCGCGGTGCGCAACCGTTCCGGGTCCCGTCCGGTGAGGATCACCAAGGCGCCCTGATTGCGGGCGAACCGTGCGGTCGCCAGACCGATTCCGGAACTCCCGCCGATGACGACGAGGGCCTGCCCGAGCAGGGGCAGTCCGCCGGCGCTGTTCCCCCCCAGCCGCTGCGGAAGTCATGAATCCTCCTGTGCTGTGGGCGTGCGTCGTGGTCCCGTCCCGCTGTGCTGTGGTGTACGTCAGCAGCCCGCCGGTTTCCCGTCCAGGCTTCCTCACCCTTGGAGTGGTTGCGCCAGGTCACCCTTACTGCCACTGAAAGCGTGAGTCGGGCGGGCCTACCGGGCGCGGCGCTGCGTGACTCGAGTCTCGGGCTCTCAGTCTGGGCCAGAGGATCCGCAGAGACCGGTCACCAACTCGGCGATCGCCGAGCACGAATCAGGAGATCATCATGTCTGTCGCCGTCATCGGTACGGGGAACATCGGCTCTCGGGTGGCGCGCCGGCTCGCGCAAGGCGGTGTCGACGTGACGGTCGCCGCCGGCAGCCTCGCCAGCGCGCAGGAGGCGGCCGGGAAGATCGGCAGCGGCGTCAAGGCCGCCGAGGCCAAAGATGCCATCGCGGACGCCGACACGGTGGTCCTCGCGACCTGGTTCGAGGTCATCAAGCAGCTCCTGGCCGACAACGCCGAGGCGCTCAAGGGCAAGGTCGTCGTGGACCCCTCGAACAACATCGCCCCTGACGGTGACGGCTTCAGGAACCTGAACCCGGAGGGCGTCTCCGCCGGCCAGCAGCTGGCACAGCTCATGCCGGCGGGGGCGCACTATGCGAAGGCGTTCGGCACGGTAGGTGCCGAGGCACTCGACGCGACGCGGACTGAGCACGGAGACAGGATCGCGCTCTACTACGCGACGGACGACGAGGCAGCCGGCGAGACCGTCTCGGACCTGATCACCAAGGGCGGCTGGGCGCCGGTGCGGGCCGGCGGCGTCGCCGCCACAGCCCGTATCGAAGTCTTCGGCGACCTCCACCAGTTCGGCGGACTGGCAGGCCGCCTTCTCAGCAAGGGTGAGGCGCAGGCGGAACTCGCACGCTCCTAGCAGGCAAGGAGCCGGATGCGCCCCCGGGTGCGCGGCATTGCAGTAGGCGACCAGGCGCCACACAGGAGCGGTCTCCCAACGGCAGGCCGGCCCATGAGCCGGAACGGCCGGTCAAGGGTGGCCGACGGTCAGCCGGCGTTGGACAACAGCGCGCTGTCCGTTGGCGGTGCGTCGCCTGGGGCCGGGGGCAGAAGGGTGACCGCCATCAGCAATCCGTCCGGTGCGTCCTCAGTGCGGAAACGTAGCAGCCTGGCTTCCGCGAGCCGGTTCAGAGCAGTACGGACGACTACGGGCGAGACTCCGAGGGCCCGGGCGGCGGGACTCAACGGGAAGACCACCGTCGGGGAACCGTGCACGCTGCGCGGATCAGCCGCGAGATCGACCAGAAGCCCGGCGACGACCGCGCCGTGGGAGACCTTCCTTGCGCTGACCGCCCAGGAGAGCGCCCAATGATCGAACGGAAGTCCTTCCACTCAGCACTCCCTTGCCATCACTTGAGCTTGCTATCGCTTCAACTTGCCATCGCTTGAAATTGCCATCGCTTGGCCAAAGTCGGTCTGCCCCCCCCCCGAGGCCTCCCTCACAACGCTCGACGCTCATCTCCCGCACAGCGACTGGAACTGGGCCAAAGCGGTGGCAGGACCGAGGCCCCGGTCAGCCGGCGTTCGGGAGCCTCAGATCGCCCGGCAGCCGCAGGGGGACGAGCCAGCGCTGTTCGACGCTGCCCAAGACGTCACGCGCTCACGGACGTCACGCGCTCCAGTTGATCTCCGGATCGCCGCCCGTACGTGACGCGCCCGGTTCAGTTGTCCGGACAACCTACCCATTACCTTCCTCAGCGTTCAGGCAGGCATAACCGGCCACGGCCGGGATGCACATCTGCCGTCCCGATGGTGTGCGTGGTCACCGCTCCACCCCCCTCCCCGGAACGCTCGAAGGACGACGCCATGCACCGTCACCTCCGTATCCCCCTCGTTGCCGCGGCAGCGCTGTTGCCGTTCGCTCTCACGTCCTGCGGGACGAGTGCCGCCGACGCCGGTTCCAAGGGGGACGGGCGGGACCCCGGCACCCTCGTCGTCGCGGCGATCCCGTCCGAGGACTCGAAGTCGCTGGCGCAGGACTACGCCCCGGTGATCAAGCTGCTCGAGGCCGAGACCGGCAAGAAGGTCCAGATGCAGAAGGCCACCAGCTACGCGGCCGTCATCGAGGCTCAGCGCGCGCACAAGGCCGACATCGCCATCTACGGTCCGCTCTCCTACATCGTCGCCAAGGACAGCGGCGTCGGCGTGGAGCTGGCCGGCGCCGCGGTGTCCGCGAAGGGCGCGAAGCCGGGTTACAAGTCGTACGGCATCACGCGCAGCGACAACAAAGCCATCAAGAGCCTCGCCGACTTCAAGAAGCACAAGGTCTGCTTCGTCGACCCGACGTCGACCTCCGGTTACCTCTATCCGCAGGCCGGTCTCATGAAGGCCGGGCTGAAGCCCGCCGACTACACCAAGGTCATGGCCGGCGGCCACGACGCCTCCGTCCTCTCCGTCGCCTCCGGTGACTGCGACGCCGGTTTCGCCTACGACGACATGGTCGACAATGCCCTGATCAAGCAGGGCAAGATCAAGAAGGGCCAGATCAAGGTCGTCTGGAAGTCCGACGAGATCCCCGGCTCCCCCGCCGCCGTCTCCACCGACCTGGTGCCCGGCCTGCGCAAGAAGATCGTCGACACCTTCGTGAACAAGGCCAACGCCGACTACATGAAGTCCAAGGGCTACTGCACCGGCGACGGTTGCATGGTCGAGGGCAGCTGGGGCTACGTCAAGGTGAACGACTCCGACTACGACACCGTCCGCGCGGTCTGCGACGCCACGAAGGACGCGCAGTGCAAGGGCGGGTCGTGACAGCCCCGGTCTCCGCCGCCGCCGGCTCCCCGCTCACCGCCGCCCAGCCGGCCGGTGACGGGGAGCCGGTGATCCGGCTGAACGGCCTCACCAAGCGGTTCGGCAGCGGCGGTGACTCCCTGCTCGCCCTGGACGATGTCTCCTTCGACGTACGGCCCGGCGAAGTGGTGGCCCTCCTCGGGCTCTCCGGCTCCGGCAAGTCGACCCTCCTCGCCCATCTCGACGGCCTCCAAGCACCCACCTCCGGCGGCGGAACCGTACTCGGCACCCGCCTCGCCGGCGCCGGCCGCGCCGACCTCCGCGCGCTGCGCCGCCGGATCGGCTTCGTCTTCCAGCAGTTCCATCTCGTCGGCCGGCTCACCGTCCTGGAGAACGTCTGCACCGGCGCCCTCGGCTCCCTGCGCGGCCCCCGGCTCGGGCTGCCGACGTACCCGAAGGCCGTACGCGAGCTGGCACTTGACGGTCTGGAGCAGGTCGGGCTCGCCGCGCACGCCTTCCAGCGGGCCGACACCCTCTCCGGCGGTCAGCAGCAGCGGGTCGCCGTCGCCCGCGCCCTCATGCAGGAACCGGCGCTGCTCCTCGCCGACGAGCCCGTCGCCTCCCTCGACCCCGAGTCCTCCGCGCAGGTCATGCGGCTGCTGGCCAGGGTCGCCGAGGAGCGCGAACTCACCGTGCTGTGCAGCCTCCACCAGGTCGACCTCGCCCTGTCCTGGGCCCACCGGATCATCGGCCTCCGCTCCGGCCGGGTCGTCATGGACATCGCCACGCAAGGCATCGACCGGTCGACGGTCATGCGGCTCTACGAAGAGGTGGGGGCCGCAAGCGAGGTCACCGGGTCGGCGGCCGTCGCCTCGGCGCCCCCTGGCAAGGGGGCCTGAGTGGCCGTCATCCAGCAGCCCCGCCAAGCGGCCGCCCCCGCTCCGAGGCCCGGCACCGGCCTCCCCCGTGCACCTCACCGCACCCTCGCCCGCCCGACGCCGCGCGGGCTCAGCGCGGCGGCGGCGCTCCTGGTCTGCGTAGCCGCCGGCGTATGGGCCTTCGTCTCGCTCCACCTGAACGTCGCCACTCTCGTCGACAGCGCCGGCAACGCGGCGAACTTCGCTTCCCGGATGCTGCCGCTCGACTTCCCGCCCGTCGGCGAACTGCTCTCGCTGACCTGGCAGACCCTGGCCATCGTTCTCTGCGCGACCCTGCTCTCCGTCGTCCTCAGCATCCCGCTCGCCCTGCTGGCTGCACGCAACACCACCCCCGGCACCGCCGCCCGCGGCGTCTCGCGCACGGTCATCGTGCTGTGCCGGGCGGTGCCCGAAGTCGTGTTCGCCATCGCCGCGTTCAGGGTCTTCGGCCTCGGCGGCATGACGGGTGTCGTCGCGCTCGGCGTCCACTCCGTCGGCATGGTCGGCAAGCTGTACGCCGACGCCTTCGAGCAGACCGACGAGGGCCCGCGTACGGCACTGCGCGCGACCGGCGCCGGGAGGCTCCAGCAGATCACCGGTGCCGTGCTGCCGCAGGCGCTCCCGTCCCTGGTGGCGACCGCGCTGCACCGCCTCGACATCAACCTCCGGGCCTCCGCCGTCCTCGGCTTCGTCGGCGTCGGCGGCCTCGGCTACGCACTGGCCACGGCCATCGGCACGCTGGACTACCGCCGGGCGATGGCGCTCGCGCTGGTGCTGCTGGTGCTGTGTTTCGTGGCCGAGACCGTGTCTGGTGCGATTCGTCGCACGCTGCTTCAGGACGTGACGACGGCGGGTCGGCGGCCTGGACTCGGGCGACGCCGTCAGGGCTCGCAGAAGGTGGCTGCACCCCCGGCCCTGGCCGCGCCCCCCATCTCCGCACCAACCGCCCCCCGCCGCACCCTCCCCCGCTGGGACCCCCGCCGCATCCGCCGCACCGCCTGGCTGCTGCTCACCCTCGCCCTGCTCGCCGCCTCAGCGGTGCGTTCGGACCTGTCGTGGGCGACGCTCGAACGCGGTGCCGAGTCACTGTTCCCGACCCTCGGCGACTTCCTGCCTCCCAGCACCGGCGGAATCGCCGGGCAGCTCGTGGACGATCTATGGGTCACCGTTCAGATCGCGTTGGCCGGCACGCTCATCGGACTCGTACTGGCCCTGCCGCTGGGCGCCCTCGCCGCGCGTAACGTCGTCGGCTCGCCCCGCGTATCCCGGTTCTTCCGCACCCTCGTCCTGATGGTGCGGGCGGTACCGGAACTGGTGCTCGCGATCGTGTTCGTCGTGGTCACCGGCCTGGGCGCGGTCGCCGGCGCGCTCGCTCTCGGGATCGGATCGGTCGGTCTGCTCGGCAAGCTGGTGGCCGACTCCCTGGAGGAGACCGACCCCGGCCCGGCCCGCGCCCTGATCGCCACGGGCGCCCGCAGGCACCAGGTGTTCTTCGGCTCGATCCTGCCCCGGGCCTGGCCCGCGATGGTCGGACATCTGCTGTACCAGCTCGACGTCAACGTCCGTTCGGCGACGCTGCTGGGCATCGTGGGCGCCGGCGGCATCGGCTACGACCTGCTCAACGCGGCCCGCGTACTCCAATTCCCGGTCGTCACCATGGCGGTGCTGATGGTGCTTGCCGTAGTCCTGCTCATCGAGGGCCTGGCGGTCTGGGTACGCAAGGTCTACGCCTGACGGATCCCACGTGTACGTGTATGAGGCCGCCGCCCCCTGCGGGACGGCGGCCTCAGGTGTTCCCGGAGGCATACAGGCAGCGCGGCAACAACTGCTCCCACTGTTCACCTGCCGACCCCGGAATCGTCCATATCGCCAACCTGTCCGGACAGCTTCCGCGGTCAGAGTTCCCACGTGCCCAGTCGAAACCGCTACATCGAGATCGCCGAGGTACTCGCCGCGGAGATCGCCGACCAGCCGGCCGGCACCCGGGTCGCGAGCGAGCACGAGATCGCCGCGCGCTTCGGCGTCAGCCGGTCCGCCGCACGGTCCGCACTGCAGGAACTGGCCGGCCGCTATCTGGTCCGCCGGGTCCGGGGCGCGGGCACCTTCGTCAACCGCCCCCTGGACTACGTACTGTCCCAGAGCCGCGCCCCCTCGATGCACCAGACCATCCGCGACGCGGGCGGTGAGCTGCGCACCGTGGTGCGTGACGTCAGGACCGTCGCGGTCACCGGCGTCATCGCCGAACGCCTGGAGCGGGAGGAGGGCAGCGCGGTCCACCTGCTGACCCGGCAGTCGTACATCGACGGGCTGCTCAACGGCTGGTCCCAGGAATGGATCCCGGTGGACATGCTCCCGGAGCTGGACGCCGCCGTGCACGCCGTCGAGTCGCTGGACACCATCCTGCGGCAGATGTGCGGGGTGGCTCCGGTCCGCGCCTGGTGCCGGGTGAGCAGCGTGCTGCCCGACCGGCGCGTGTCGGAGGGCCTGGAGACGGAGTACAACCGGCCGGTGTGGCTCGTGGAGAGCCTGAGCCGGGACGCGGTCACCGGCCGCACGGTGATGTGCAGCTCCGCCTGGACCCGGCCGGACAGCACCCGGATCATCGTCGAACTCGACGGCCCCGCCACACCCTGATCTTTCCCTCAACTCACCTGTTCCGCCGACCACTTGGCTGCTGTCGGCGCCTCTCGTCTCCCCCTGGACAAGGAGTCCCCGTGCCCTCCCCTGCCACCCGTGAACGGCGGTGCGAGCTGCTCGCCGCCGCAGGACACGACGACGTCGTCCCGCTCGCCGAACGGCTGATCGCCGGGTCGGGCGGACCCGAACCCACCGTGCTCAAGGGGCCCGAGACCGGAATGGTCGTCCTCCAGGTCCGCGAACCCGTCGAGGAGACCCGTTTCTACCTGGGCGAGGTCCTCGTCACCGAGTGCTCGGTCGAGGTGAACGGGATCCCCGGCTGGTGTATGCGCCCCGGCGACGACCGCGTGGCCGCCCTCGCCGGCGCCCTCCTTGACTCGCTGGCCGAGGCCGGCGGGCCCGCCGCCGCCGAGATCGACGCGCTCTGCGCCGAGGTGGCGGCCCGGCTCGCCGCCGAGGAGGCCGCCGAATGGGCCGACGTCACCGCCACCACCGTCACGTTCGAGGAACTCGTATGACCGAGACACCCACCCTCGCCCCGCCCGCCCGCGCGGGTACGGATCTGTCGCCCGCCGACCGGATCCGCGCCCTGCGCCGTACGTCCCGTGCCTCGCAGCGCGACTTCGGCGTGCTGCTCGACGTGCTCGCCCGGCCCGGCCGGGTCCGCAGCCTGGAGGTGCCGGAGGGCACACCCGCCGCCGCGGTGGCCGCCTGCGGGCTCCTCGACGTCGAGGTCCGCACGCACGTACTGACCGGTCCCGGCGACACGGAATGGGGAGCCGCCCTGCACTCCGCCACCTCCGCCCCGCGCGCCGAACTCCCCTTCGCCCGCACGGTAGTTGCACTGCGCCCGGTCACCGCCGGGGACATCGCCACCCTCGCCGTGGGCACGCCGATCGCGCCCGAGGACGGCGCCCGCCTGTTCGCCTCCGTCGACGCCCTCGACGGCGACGGCCCGCACGACGTGGACCTCCTGCTGTCCGGCCCGGGCGTGCCCGACGGCACCGAACGCCGGTTGCGCGTACGGGGATTGGAGCCCGCCGTGCTGGACGCGCTGGCCCGCGCCAACTCCGCCTTCCCGTGCGGCGTCGACGTGTTCCTGGTCGCCCCCGACGGCCGGATCGCCGGGCTGCCCCGGACCGCCCGGGTCCGCGCGGCGGAGGCCGGCTGATGGGGTACGCCGGAGTACGCGGCGGCCAGGAGGCCATCGCCGCCGCCGAACGCCTGGTGCGCGCCGCCCGCTACGGCGGCGAGAGCGACTGGCTCGAACTGGACCAGATCACCGCGTGGCTGCCGCTGGCGGTGGACCGGGTGATGGGCGAGGCGGGCCTGTGGGCGCCGGAACTCGCCGCCCGCGCCGTCCGCCAGTCCCAGGGCGACCTGCTGGAGGCGGCACAGCTGCTGCGCGCGCACCGGTCGACACTCCCCCGCCTCGGCTACAGCCGGCCCGCCGAAGCCGCCGCCGAACTGCTTCCCGTACGACGGGTCACACCGGTCCAACACACCTCGCGCTACGGCCAGTTGTACGGCTACGGCGACCGTCACGCACCGCGCGTCCTGGACCTGGCCCCCGAGGAGACGCTGCGCCGCCGCGCTCGTACGCACGCCACGCGAGCAGCGGACTCCACTCCTCAGCGCCCAGAACCCTTCGACCCCGGCCTGGAGGCTTCCGGCCTGCTCGCCTCCCGGCGCGACCCGACCGACCCCGAGCCGTACGACATCACCCGCGCCCCCGCCCGCCCCGGCACCCCGCGTTCGGCCCGGCTGAGTGCGCTGGCCCGCGCCGAGACCGGCTCGCTCACCCACCTCTGGTACACGACCACCCGCTCTCCCCGGCACAGCGCCTCCGACGCGGCCCTTGAGGTGCGGCGCGGACGGCTGCCCGTACGGATGCCGCACCCGGTGACGGGGCGCCCGGTCACCGTCGCCCACGTCACCGTCACCGAGGCCCGCACGGTCCGCCCGGACGACCGGCCGCGCACCAACGGGAGCCGCTTCGACGCGGGTTACGGGCTGTGCCTGGGCGACGGCGAGGCCAAGGCGCTCGGGATGGCGGCGCTCGACCTGATGGTGCACCGCGACCCGGCGACCGACCGACTGGAGCAGAACGTGCTGATCTCCCTGGACGGCCCGGAGGCGTCCGGCTTCCTGGAACACCTCAAGCTGCCGCACTACGTGGACTTCCGCTCGACGCTCGACCGCATCCGAGCCGTGCACGCCACCGCGCCAGCGCACTCGCCCGTGCCGTCGCCCTCGCCCTCGCCCTCGCCCGAGCAGACGGAGGCGGCCCGATGACCGTGACCGACGCCCCTACACCGGAACGGGATTGGCTCGGCCTCGACCAGATCCTCGAACGCCTCCCCCTCGCCGTCGACCGCGTGATGGCCGAAGCCGGTCTGTGGGCGCCGGAGTACGCGGCGCGGGCCCTGCGCCAGGCCGGCGGCGACCCCGTCGACGCGGCTCACCTGCTGCGTGCCCACCGCACCGCCCTGCCCCGGCTCGCCGTCTCCGACCCGGTCCCCACCGCCGAACTGCGGGTGGCCCGGCGCATCAGCTCGGCGTTCCGTAACCCGCCCGGCGGCCAGGTACTCGGCCGCACCCTGGACTACGTGGGCCGCCTCCTGGACCTGCTCCCGGAGGACGAGGGCCGTGAACGCCACCAGGAGGCACACGCCCCTGGTCAAGCCGAGCCGCACACACCGGAGACACCGGAACCCGTGGTACAGACCCCCGCCCACGTCCTGTCCGTCTTCCGCGACATGGGCGTCGTCGCCCCCGCAGAACCCCACGACGACCCCGACCCGTACGACATCACCCGGCACCCCGTCCGGCCCGGCCTCCCCCGCTCGGCCCGGCTCCAGACGATGGCCCGCGCCGACACCGGCTCGCTCCTGCACCTCTGGTACGGCTCCGACCGGCGCCCCGCGGGCCACGAGGTACCCGGCGAACTCCGGCACGGCGCCCTCCCGGTCCGCGTCGCCCACCCCTTCACCGGCCGGCCCGTCCGGGTCGCCGGCGTGCGGGTGAGCGAGGTGCAGACGTTCCACAGCCTGCCGAAGGCCGGTGAGCTGCCGAGCCACCTCGACGTCGGTTACGGCGTGTGCCTCGGCCACAACGAGCGCAAGGCGATCTCCATGGCCGGACTCGACCTGCTCCTGACCCACCACGAGGGCACGGCGGACCTGCCGGACCTGGAGCACGAGGTGCTGCTCACCCTCGACGGGCTCGACGCCACCGGCTATCTCCAGCACCTGCTCCTGCCGCACCACGTCGAACACCGCTCGGTCGTCGACCGCGCGGAGGCCGCCCGGTCCGCGCATCGCCCCCGACCCGAAGGACCCGCATGACCACCGCACCCGCAGGCCCGGCCGAGGGGTTGACCTCCCGCCTCGCCGGCCCCGCGCCCCGGCCCGGCATTTTCGACGAACTGTCCCGGCGCGAGATCCGCCGCTCCATCCTCACCGCGCTGGCCGTCCCCGGCTATCAAGTCCCGTTCGGTTCAAGGGAGATGCCGGTGGCGCGCGGCTGGGGGTCCGGCGGCCTCCAGGCCACCCTCGCCCTGGTCGGCGAGGGCTCGAAGCTCAAGGTGATCGACCAGGGCGAGGACGCGGGCGTCAACGCGTCCAACCTGCGGCGCCTCGTCACCGAGCACGTGGGCTGCGAGGAGGAGACGGACACCCGCGCCGCCGACGTCATTCAGTCCCGCCACCGCATCCCCGAGGAACCCCTGGCGGACGGTCAGGTGCTCGTGCTCCAGGTGCCGGGCGCCGAGCCCCTCGCCGGGATCGTCAAGGACATGGGCGAGCAGCGCCGTATGCACGCCGAGGCCGACTACTCCAAGATGTGGGTCCGCCTGTACGAGGACGTCGTACACAACGGCGTGATCACCGAGGCGGCCGGCTACCCGGTGCTCGTCGAGGGCCGGTACGTGATGACGCCGAGCCCGATCCCGCGCTGGGACGTGCCCAAGCTCAACAACTCGGACGCGGTCACCGTGCTGTCGGCGGGGCGCGAGAAGCGGCTGTTCGCGGTGCCCCCGCACACCCGGGTGGAGCCGCTCACGTTCGAGGACCGCCCGTTCGAGGTGGAGTTCACCCCCGGCGCCACTTGCCGGCTCTGCGGCAGCGCCGACACGTACATCGTCCAGGAGCCCGGCGACGACGGCACGTTCAGCACGTGGGTCTGCTCGGACACCGACTTCTGCCGCCGGCGCAGGTCCGGCGACGCCCCCGATCCGATTCCCGGTCGGGACTGGATCCCCGTAACCGTGAGCGACGTAGCCGAGGCCGACGGCCCGCACCCGGCCGAGGCCCGGCCGCCGTACGACGAGGAGCAGCACGCATGAGCACCCCCGTATCCGTTGTGCCCCCGTGGGCGCTGAAGGTCAGTGGCCTCGGTCGTGTCTACGGCGATCCCGGCCCCACGTCGCTGGCCGGCACCGGGCCGGAGTTCGGCACCGCCGTCTCCCCGCGGACCGGCGCGGTCGTCGCCGCCTGGGACGTCTCCTTCGACGTGGCGCCGGGCGAGGCGCTCGGCATCATCGGCGAGTCGGGTTCCGGCAAGTCGACCGTGATGCGGTGCGTGGCCGGTGACGAACGGGCCACGGCCGGCACGATCCGGCTCAGGAGCGTCGCCGCCGGCGCCGTCGACCTGGGCACCCTCGACCCGTCGGACCGGCGCCGGCTGCGGCTGCGCGACATGGCGGCCGTCTACCAGGACCCGGCGGCCGGGCTGAACCTGGACGTGACGGCCGGCGGCAACATCGCCGACCCGCTCACGGCCGTGGGCCGGCGCCGGTACGCGGACATCCGGGACCGGGCGGCCGCCCTGCTGGAACGCGTCGAGGTGCCGCTGAGCCGCATGGACGACCTCGTACGCACCTTCTCCGGCGGTATGCGGCAGCGCGTGCAGATCGCCAAGGCGCTCGCCAACGAGCCGCCGGTGCTGCTCCTCGACGAGCCCACCACCGGTCTGGACGCGTCAGTCGCGGCCGGGGTCCTCGACCTGCTGCGCGGACTGCTTGAGGAGACGGGCGTGGCGGCGGTCGTCGTCTCGCACGACTTCGGCGTCATCGACATGCTCACCCGGCGGGTCCTGGTGATGCAGCACGGCCGGGTCGTCGAGGCCGGTCTCACAGACCAGTTGCTGGAGGACCCCCAGCACCCGTACAGCCAGCAGCTCGTATCGGCGGCCCGAGGATGATCGCATTGAGCCCCCTTCTCACGCCCCTGGACGCGGTCCCCGACGACGCCGTCCTGTCGGTACGCGGCCTGCGCAAGTCGTTCACCCTGCACACCGTCGACGGCCGGACCGTGGGCGCCCTGCACGGGGTCGACCTCGATGTGCGGCCCGGCGAGCACGTGGCGCTCGCCGGCACGTCCGGCGCCGGCAAGTCCACGCTCCTGCGCTGCGTCTACCGCACGTATCTTGCGGGCGGCGGCGCCATCTGGTTCCGTACCGGCGCGGGCGCGCTGGTCGACGTGGCGGCGCTGCCCGACGCGGAGGCCGCCGAGCTGCGCGGCCGCGAGATCGGCTACGTGTCGCAGTTCCTGCGTCCGCAGCCGCGCCGGTCCGTCATCGACATCGTGGCTTCGTCCGGCACTGCCCGGGGCATGGACCGGGACACCGCCCGCGACGCCGCGGCGAACGCCCTGCGCCAGGTGGACATCGCCGAGAACCTCTGGGACATGCACGCCACCGTGCTGTCCGGCGGCCAGAAGCAGCGCGTCAACATCGCGGCCGGCACGATCGCCCCGCCCCGCCTGCTGCTGCTCGACGAGCCCGTCTCCGCCCTCGACCCGGCGAACCGGGAGGCCGTCCTGGAGCTGATCGCGCACCTCGAACACACCGGCACCGCCGTCCTGTCGGTCTTCCACGACCTGGACGCCATCGAACGCCTCGCGACCCGCGTGGTGGTGCTCGGCGGCGGCCGCGTACTCGCCTCGGGAGTGCCCGGCGACATCCTGCACGACCCGAGCCTGCCGCTGGAGGTGGCCCGATGAGCCGTCATGTCTTCGCCCACGCCCGAGCCGTACTGCCCGACCGCACCGTGGACGACGCGCTGCTGGTCGTCGAGGACGGCATCGTCGTCGAGGCCGGTCCCGCCGTGCCCGGCAAGGTGCCGTCCGAGGCCCAGGACCTGCGCGGCGCGCTGGTGATGCCGGGCGTCGTCGACACCCACAGCGACGCCCTCGAGAAGGAGCAACGCCCGCGTCCCACCGTCGAGTTCGCGCCGGAGTTCGCGGTGTCCAGCTTCGAGGGCCGGGTGCGCGCGGCGGGCGTCACCACGATGTACCACGCGGTCAGCTACCAGACCAACGTGTACAAGGACCGCACCCTCGCCCGTTCCATCGCGCTGGCCGAAGCGGTGCGCGAGCGCGCCGCCTCCGGCCAGGCCCTCGTCGACCACCGCCTGCTGCACCGCCTCGACGCACGCGACGCCGAGGCCCTGAAGATCCTGGAGGCCGTCCTGACCGACCGGCCGGACCGGGGTGTGCCGCCGCTGGTGAGCTACGAGGACCACACCCCGGGGCAGGGCCAGTACCGCGACCTGGACTCGTACCGCGTGATGATCCAGGAGTCCGAGAACCTCGACGCGGCGGGCGCCGAGCGGTACGTACTCGAACGGATCGCGGCCCGCGAGCCCGGGATCGCCCAACGGGCCCGCACGCTGGACCAGTTGGGCTCCTGGGCCCGGAGCGGGCGGGTGCGGCTGCTCGCGCACGACGTGGAGAGCGCCGAGCAGGTCGCGGAGGTGCGGGGCGCTGGAGCGGCGGTCGCGGAGTTCCCGACCACGGTCGACGCGGCACGCGCGGCGAAGGCGGCCGGTATGCCCGTCGTGGCGGGCGCCCCGAACGTGCTGCGCGGCGGCTCGCACAGCGGGAACGTCTCCGCCGAGGAACTGGTCCGGCTCGGCCTGGTGGACAACCTCTCCAGCGACTACATGCCGACGACGCTGCTCGCCGCGGTCCTGGGCCTCGCGGAACGGGGAGTGGTGCCCCTGCACCGCGCGGTGTCCCTGATCACCTCCGGCGCGGCCCGCACGGCCGGGCTCGAAGACCGGGGCTCGCTGGCGCCGGGACTGCGCGCCGACCTGATCGTCCTCACCCTCCACGGCGGCCAGCACACGCTGCGCATGTCACTGCTCGCGGAGGAGACCCGGGACGCGGCGGAGGCCCCGCTGTCCTTCGCCCGCCTGCTCGCCGGGGCGGTGTCCCGATGACGAGTACGCACGAGGACGCTCACCCGGCACTGATCGCGGCGGCCGACGCCGCCCTCGCGGCATACACCAGGGCCAGAGCCGCTCACGGTCGGGAGGAGCTGGCGGAGACGGTGGCGGAGGGGGCCGACGGCACCCCGACCATGCGGATCGACCGCCTGGTGGAGGACGCGGTCCTGGCTGCCCTGGCCCCGTATCACGTCAACGTCCTTTCGGAGGAGTCCGGTTGGATCGACGACGGCTCCGAGATCTCCCTCGTGATCGATCCGCTGGACGGCTCGGCGAACGGCGCGGCGGGCGTCCCGCTGACCGCGTTCGCCGGGGCGGTCTCGGTGGCCGGGGAGTTCACGGAGGCGTTCACGGTGTGGCTGGACACCGGCCGCTCCTGGTGGGCGCACCGCGACCGTCCGACGCCGTACCGCACGTCGGGCCGCCGCGAACTGACCGGCTCCGCCATCTCGATGCTGCGCCCGCACACCGCGAAGCCGGGCCCGGCGGCGGCCTGGTGGGCGGCCGCCTCACGCGCCCATCGGGTACGCATCCTGTCAACCACCTGCCTGGAAGCGGCACTTGTGGCGGAAGGCGCGGTCGACGCGTTCGCCGACGCCTGCTCGGACACGCACCGCCTGGTGGACCTCGCCGCCGCCGCGGTCATGCTCCCGGCGGCGGGCGGCACGGTGCTCGACGTCAAGGGGCGTCCCCTCACCTTCGACACGGACCTGACGCGTCGCTGGTCAGGCGTGGTGGCGGCGACACCGGAGCTGGGGGCGGAACTCGTGGCGGTACTGGCGGAGGCGGCGGACACGACACCAGGGAGGTGAGCGGACCCGGTAAGTGCCCTCCGTCCGCCCGCGCACTCGTGGCTGTTTGCGCTGTCGACGAGTTGCAGGACTGGGTCGACGAGTTGCAGGACCAGGCGGTGTTCCTGGTTCGGGTCGGGGGGCAGTCAGCACAGAGGCGCTCATGCAAGGAAGGGTGCGGTCAGGTTCGTGGTGAGTGCTGCCAGCCGGGCGCGGGCTTGCGCATCGTATGCCTGGGCGTGTGCGGGCTTTTCGTCGAACTGGTCGAAGTACCGTCCGGTGACGGAACCCAGCGCGGGGTCCGTGATGAGTCGCAGCGTCGCCTTGGCACCGTCGTCCGGGCTCGCGGCGGGGGTGAAGCCGCTTTGCCGCACCATGGGGGTGTTCATCAGGTGGGCCGGGTGCAGCGCGTTGATGGTGACCTTGTGCTGTGCGGTCTCGGCTGCCAGGTCGAAGGTGGCCATGATCAGGGCCAGTTTGCTGCGGCAGTAGGCGTGCACCCCTTCGTAGTCGACCTCCAGCATCACGTTGTCGAAATCGATGGGCGCCTGCCCGGCCGATGCCACGTTGACCACTCGCGCGGGCGCTGAGGCGGCAAGGAGAGGGAAGAGCCGGCGGGTGAGAACGTAGGGCGCCAGGTGGTTGACGGCGAACCGCAGTTCGTGGCCCTGGCGGCTTGTCTCGCGCGCAGTCGGGTCGCTGCCGCCGCCCACAGCGGCGTTGTTGACCAGCACGTCGATCCGTGGCTCGGCGGCGAGGACGGCGTCGGCCAGCGTGCGCACCTGCTCAAGGTCGGCCAGGTCGGCCCCGTAGGTTCGCACCGCCGCGTCCGGGGTTTGTGCCCGTATGTCTTCGGCGACCGCGGCAAGCCTTTCCCGGTCACGTCCGTGGAGCAGCAGCGTGGCACCGCGGGCCGCCAGGAGGTGGGCGAGGTGGCGCCCCATTCCTTGGGTGGCCCCGGTCAGCAGGACCCTCTTTCCGTGCAAGTCGTCCGAGACAGGCGTGTGTTCATGCATGACGCCCTGTATATCAAAGCCTTTATACAAGTTCGAGCCTTGATTATTCTCAAGGGTTGATAGGGTGGACGGATGGAGATGCCGCCGGAGGTCCGGCTCGGTCTGGACATCAAACGGGCCGAGCAGTCGTTGATGACCGCCAAGAGCAGCGCCGTGCGCGTGGCCGACCTGACCGTCGCGCAGTACGCCACACTTCTCGCCCTCGCTCAGCACCCCGGCATCTCCGCCGCCGCGCTGGCCCGCGCCTGCCTGGTCACGCCGCAGGCCATGACGGCGATGCTCAAGACCCTGCAGGCGCGCGGCCTGATCGAGCGGTCGGCACACCCCTGGCACCAGAGGGTCCTCGAGACCCGGCTCACCGAGGACGGCCAACGCGCCTTGACCTGCGCCGACAAGGAGGCGGTCCGCATCGAACGCCGCCTCGCGGACGAGTTCACCGCCGAGGAACAAGACATGCTCCGCGCCCTGCTGGCCCGCTGCGTTCAGGCGATCGAGCGCGACCACTGAGCTTGCCGCGCAACCTCTCCGCATGGCTCTGCTTCGGCGGCAGCGCCGCCCGGCGGAGAGGTGGACCTTACTGGTCAGCCCGCCGCGCGAGCGGCCAAGCCGAGCAGCCTTCAGACGGGCCCGGCGCATCAACCGGAGTCGTCGCCGCTCGTCCCGCCGGGGGGGGCATCGGCCGCGCCGTCGGTCGCGGCTCGCGGTGATGTACGCAGACGAAGAGCGCTGCGGACTGTCTGAGATGGCCTGTTGATCCCCGGCACCCGCAGTCGCGCCCACCTGATCGAGAACCTGGGGGCGGCTTCCCTGGTCCTCGACGACGACGCTCGAAGCCTGCTTCACGTCCCCGGAATCTCCTGAAGTCCCCGGGTTCGCTTCGGTGACTGGTTCGCCGAGGTAGAACGTCAACAGCCCACCCCTGACCCGCCCCCAGCACTGAACAACCGAACACACCACAATGGAGCGGACCAATGAGTGATCGTGTGGCGCTCGTCGCCGGAGCGGGCGGCGCGCTGGGCAATGCGGTGGCCGTGAAGCTCGCTGCCGCCGGATACACCGTGGTGGGCCTCGACCGCGACGAGGCGGGCCTTGCCGAACTTCCCGAAGGCGTCCGCCGCGTGACCGGCGATCCGACCGATCCCGTGGTCCCGAAGGCCGCGGTCGACCGGATCGTCGCGGAGGTTGGTGCTCCGGAGGTGCTGGTGAACACCATCGGCGCGTTCGTCATGGGCGACGCGCTGGCCGTCCAGCGGCCGAACCGACCAGCGGCCTGGCCGCCTACAGCATGTCGAAGGCGGCGCTCTCCCACCTGGTACGGATCCTGGACCTCGAGCTTCGCCCGCAAGGCATTCGCGTCAACGCGGTCGCCCCGCAACTGATCAGCACACCGAAGAACAAGGCGCTCCTGCCGCCGGAGGCGCTCGCCCACGCTGTGTCACCCGAGGCCATCGCCGAACTCATCGCCTTCCTGGCCAGTGATGCGGCGGCTCCGGTCAGCGGAGCTGTTCTTCCGGCTTGCGGTGCCTAGCCAGGGCAGCCCAAAGCCATGCCGCTCTCCTCGCCGGCACGGTCACGCTGGAAGGCGCCTGGCGGGCTGAATGCCTGCTCAGGCGCCTGTTTTGATGGTTACTCACCGGGGCCCGTTCCGTGCGGGACGGGCCCGTCGGCCGCGGGTCAGACTCGGTCGGCGGCGATCAGGACGTACTGGAACGAGCCGTCCTTGTAGGAGTTGATGAACGCCTCCTCGATGCCGGTGACCAGCGAGGACGTTGCCCGCAGCTCCCAGTAGGGCAGGGTGGCGGGGGTGAGGTCGATGACGGCCTGCGGCACCAGGCGGTTGTCGGCCATGGCGCGCAGGTACTCCCGGCGCGAGTGGATGTTGCACTCGAAGTGCGCGTTGATCTGGGAGACCCACTTCGACGGCTGGCCGTACCGCGGGTTCCAGCAGCCGGTGATGGTCACGTAGCGGCCGCCGACCTCAAGGATGCGGGAGTGCTCCGCGAAGAGGTCCTGCAGGTCGACGTACATGCTCGACTCGTTGTTCCACGAGGCCGCGGCCTGCCCGGTCTCGAAGGGCGTGGAGAGCATGTTGCACACGCGGGCGCGTACGTGGTCCTGGATGCCGAGTTCGTTGGCTCGCCGGTTGGCGAAGTCGGCCTGCTTGGCCGACAGGGTGACACCCTCGACCTTGCAGCCGAAGCGCTGGTGCGCCATGACCATCGAACCGCCGCGTCCGCAGCCGGCGTCCACCAGAGTGTCGTCGCGCTTGATGTCTCCGAGGTTCTCCAGGAGGACGTCGGTCTGCGCCGACTCCAGTCGGTGCAGCTCGGCGATGAGCTTCTTCTCGCTCTCGCTGTCCTCGGGGTCGCCGAGTGCGGCGTGGTCGACGTCGCCGATGCCGTAGTGGTGGTGGTACAGACCGTCGACATCGCCGAGACGCAGGTTCACGGGCCTGGCTTCCCCGTCCCAGTAGCGGGCGATGTCGCCCTGGTAGGGAGTCGCCGGGCCGGGGATGAGGAGGGGGGCGGCGGTGGCGGTGATCTCGGTGCTGGCGGTGCTGGTCACAGATGAGTCCATTCTTCCTACCAGAAGTCAGGCAGGCTGTAGCGATAGGTGTTGGTCTGGTGCCAGTGGTGGTTTCCGTCGACCCAGGCGGCCACGCCTCGCAGGAAGCGGTGCACGGTCGGGACGGGGCAATCGGCGGCCAGGGCCGCGGCGTTGCTCTCGAAGTCGCGCATGAGGTCGTTGTGGACCTCGACCGACTTCAGATAGGCGTCCCTCTCGGACAGGCCTTCTCGTTCGGCGATCACGACCGGCAGGTTCAAGTGCCGTCCGGGAGCGTCGAGTTCCTTGGTGTACGAGTACAGGTCGTTCACGATGGTCGTCGCGTTTCCCGCGAGCGCGATGACCTTCTGCATGGCGGGCTGGGCGTGCAGGTCGGCCTGCAGTTCGTAGCCGCCGACGGTGTCGGTGATGGTCGGGCAGGGGCGGAAGTTGTTGAACTGGCGCATCGCCAGGTACTCCCACACCTCGGGTACGTGGTCCATCTGGGACCAGGCCGCTTCGGCGAGATACCCCAGGTGGAGCCGGGCCATGTCGTGCCGGTACCGGTCGGTCTGGGAGGGGCTCGCCGCCTGGTTGAAGTAGGCCATGGCGGAGCGGTAGGCGCGCCGGGGCGCGTCCGCGTGGAGCGACTTCGCCCAGGGCGCCTGGTATTCCTCCGTCGTGTACACGGGGTCGAGTGCGGTGTGCGCCAGGAGCAGGCGTTCGCCGAGGCCGTCGGGCGAGCCCCCGTGGTCCTCGCAGTAGCAGTCGTCCACCGCGTTCTCGGCCACCATCAGGCGGGTGGCGATCATCAGGTGGTCGATGGTGGGTGCGTCCGGGTGGCAGACGGCCATGTAACGGCCCACGGAGAAGCCGTCGAACTGGTCCTCCCACTCCTCGGGGAACAGGGAGACCTCGTCCAGCGCCCAGGACTTGATCCTGCGGCTGACCTCTTCGACCCGCACCGGGTCGGGCTCGGCCACCGGGTGGTAGTAGAGGCCCGGGATAGGCATACCTTCCGCCGCGGGTGCCGTCGGCTGAGGGTCCGTCGGAATCTGCGGGCGCGAGGCCAGGCTCAGGCCCGCCGTGCCCAGGCCGCTGGGGCCGCGCAGGACCCGCTCCAGGTCTCGGACCGGTGCCGGCACGGTCGGCACCCCGGCTGTGGGGGCATCGGCGGGTCGCGGTGCCGGAACCGAAACCTTGGGCGGCGCCGGAACCGAAACCGCAGGCGCTACCGGAACGGAAGCCGGAGGCGGTGCGGGCACGGAAACCGCAGGCGGTACGGGCACGGCCGGTGCGCCGGTCGGCTCGCCGGTGACGGTCTTGATGTCGCGGGCTCGAGCAGCGGCTTCAGCGAGGAAGTGCGCCGTGGAGTGGGCAGCGGCCGCCGGCAGGCTCGACTGCGGAGGTGTCGTCTCAGGCGCGGGCATCGATGGCTCCTTCGTGGGGTGGGCGGCTGTCCCGGGGCCCTTCCGGCATGTATGTCAGCCCTTCCGGCGGGTGCGGCCGGCCCGAGTGGTCCGGGCCGGCCGCACCGGCCGTGCGGGCCGGGCCCGCTACCTGGGCCAGTGCGCGATCTGCACGTTCTCCAGCACGCCGACCGCGTCCGGCACGAGGATGGCGGCGGAGTAGTAGGTGCTGACGAGGTAGGACGTGATGGCCTGCTCGTTGATGTTCATGAAGCGGACCGACAGACCCGGCTCGTACTCGTCCGGCAGACCCGTCTGGTGAAGACCGATGACGCCCTGGTTCTCCTCGCCGGTACGCATACAGAGGATCGAGCTGGTCTTTTCCTTCGTGATGGGGATCTTGTTGCACGGAAGGATCGGAACCCCGCGCCAGGCCGGGACCTGCTGACCGCCGAGGTCGACGTGGTCCGGGTAGAGCCCGCGGGCGTTGAACCCACGCCCGATCGCCGCGATGGTCTTCGGGTGCGCGAGGAAGAACTTCGACCCGCGACGGCGGCAGAGCAGCTCGTCCAGGTCGTCCGGGGTGGGCGGGCCCGAGTGCGTCTGGATGCGCTGCTTGAAGTCGGCGTTGTGGAGCAGGCCGAACTCCTTGTTGTTGATCAGCTCGTGCTCCTGGCGCTCGCGCAACGCCTCGATGGTGAGCCTGAGTTGCTCCTTGGTCTGGTTCATCGGCTCGTTGTAGAGGTCGGCGACCCTGGTGTGGATCCGCAGAATGGTCTGGGCGACCGAGAGTTCGTACTCGCGCGGATTGAGTTCGTAGTCGACGAACGCGCCGGGCAGCTCGTGCTCGCCGGTGTGGCCGGCCGACATCGCGATCTCCGCTTCGCCGCGGTGGTTCTGCCGCTGCTGGGGAAGCGAGGTGAACTGGGCGATGTGGTCCCGCAGGGCCGGAGCCGTGGCGAGCACCGCCTCGAAGTCGGCGCGCGACAGGGTGAGCAGGGTGCCCGACGTCTCGGCGGTGGCGGTGTGCTCCCAGGGGCCGCTTCCGTCCAGCAGAGCGTGGTCCCCGAACCGGTCACCATCGGCCAGTACGTCCAGGCGGACCTCGTCGCCGTACTCGCCGACGGTGGTCTGGTTGATGCGGCCGTGGGCGATGAGGTGGAGCTTGTCGGCGCTCCCGCCGCGCTCCACGAGTGTCTCGCCGGCCCGGAAGTCGCGCTGGACGCAGCGTTCGGCGAGTGCGGTCAGGACCTCTACGTCGTCGAAGCCGCGCAGCATGGCCAGTTCACCGAGCTCGCGGGGGATCACCCTGACGTTGCCGCCGTCCTGGATGAAGTCCACGCGCCCGTCGCCGACGGTGTACGTCAGACGACGGTTCACCCGGTAGACGCCGCCCTTGGTCTCCACCCAGGGGAGCATCCGCAGCAGCCAGCGAGAGGTGATCTCCTGCATCTGCGGGGCGGACTTGGTGGTGGTGGCGAGGTTGCGCGCCGCCGCCGTGCCGAGGCTGGATTGCTGAGGTGACTCCGGCTGTACTTCCGGGCTCGAGTCAACAGTCATCGGGGCGAGCTCTCCTTGTTCAGGGCGGTGATGGCACGTCTTCGGGCGTCATCGGACAGGCGGGCAGGAGGGAGTGGAGAAGGGGGCTGTGCGAATGGACATCCGTCCAGGTCCACGTCGACGCTAAGGGCCGTTCCGCCTGGTGGACGAGGGAAAGCCGGGGGCATTAACTCGATTTGTTGATCATCGCTTCTGCGATGTTTACCTGGGTAACAGCGGGATTCGGCCTTGCTTCGGCAAACGTGTCCCAGGCGCCGGCCGATCGGCTTCGGGCGAGCGGGGAGGCCAGCCGAGGGTGTGGAAGCGTCCTATTTTCAGTCTGACTTGGGTGGTCTGGTCGGCAGGGGCGCCCGCCACTGTCCGCCGGTGCCGCGGCCGGCACTTCGCCTCACGGCGTCGAAAACGCGCCAGGACTCAGTCGGGGCGAGGCCACGGCTGAGAGGAGGGTTCGGTATAGGGAACCGAAGCGTAAGAAGCGCGCCTCACCGACGGTCGGTGGCCGCTGCGCAAAGGGCAAGGGCGGCGCTCGACGCCGTGTGAGAGGTCAGGCCCGGCGACGCGGCTTCATTTCACAAATCGTTTACCGGGCAACGCTCAGCGCTGGGTCAGCGCGGCAATGATGACGGCGACGATGCCAAGGACGATGAGCCAGCGTGTTGCCGAACCGCCCTTATCACTCTCCCGCTCTCGCGCTTCTCGCTCTTCTTGCGCTCTCCGCCCCTCGGCCGCGTAGACGTCCTGGACGGTGATACGTCCGTCCTTGCCGCTCCCCTTGAGCTGGTCGAGGTCGACGTCCTTCTCCGCCGCTCGGGCGCGGGCGGCTTCGGTGGCCTGTGGAGCGGAGGACTTCTGCTGGACCACCGTCTCCCGGTCGGCGATGACCTCGGTCTGCTTCGGAGGCGTGTCGAGCAGGCGGAGCGCTTCGGCGATCGTGGGACGGCGTCGCGGGTCCTTGTCCAGGAGCACAGTGATCAGGGGAGCGAGCGGCCCCGCGTCACGGGGTGCCGGCGGCGGGTCTCCGAGCAGAGCCGACAGCGTCGCGTTGGCGTTGGCTCTGCGGAACGGCGAGACACCCTCAGTCGCCTGATAGAGCGTTGCCCCCAGAGAGAACAGGTCTCCGACGGGTAGGTCCTGCCCATCGAAACGTTCGGGTGCCATGTACTCCAGTGAGCCGATGACCGCCCCGGTGTCGGTCAGCGAGGTGTCAGCGGCGTGGACGGCGATGCCGAAGTCGGTGAGCAGATAGTCGCCGTCCTCGGTCATCATGACGTTCGCCGGTTTGACGTCGCGGTGGACGATCCCGGCTTCGTGCGCGGCGGCGAGGGCGCGGAGCAGGCACCGGGCGGCGTGCACGGCCTGCTGGACCGACAACGCGCCCCGGGTGGCGAGGTGTTGTTCGAGGGAGTGACCGTCGACGAGACGCATCACCATCCAGGGCCGGTCGTCCTCAGTGATCATGTCGTGCACGGCGACGATATGCGGCCGGTCGCGCAGGGCGGCTGCGTTGCGCGCCTCCCTGCGCGCCCTGACCAGCCGGGCCGAATGCTCCTGCGGTGATGTGGCGGGCGGCAGATACACCTCTTTGACGGCGACGCCCAGCTCCAGCTGGAGATCACGGGCTTTCCACACGACGCCGAAGCCGCCGCGGGCAAGCGCCTCGTCGAGCCGGTACCGTCCGCCGATCACCCTGCCCGGCCTCGTCTCGATCACCAGCATCACCCACCCGTCACCCGTCGCCCCGTATTGGCGAGTGCCACTCTCCAAGGGATTGTAGGGATGCAACCGCCTCAGGAAATGGTCTACGCCGCACATCTCCACAACCGAGGCGGGGCATGGTGCGGCGCCGAAGTGTCGTCGTTCTCGCGCCGCTTCTCGACTGTCGTATCCGTCCTTGACCCTCGGGGGGCGTGGTGCCAGCATGGCCGAACACCCCTACCAAGCATTTGCTTGGTGAGCCTGAGGAGGAGTCCCTTGCCGCAGATTGCGTCTGGCGCGTCGGTCACCTTGAGTGCTGCCGAGAAACTTCTTGCGATCGAAGAGATCAAGGCGGTCTTCTCGGAGCGGCTTCGGTGCATGGACACCAAGGAGTGGGATGTCTATCCGACGCTCCACACCGACGATGTCGTGAGCGAGACCTGGGGTGGTCTGCCCTCGGACAAGCAGCCCGAGACGGACGGCGAGCGCAACCGCATCGTCGGGAAAGACCATCTCGCCAAGGCGATCCGCAACATGCTGGACGGTTCCACCCGCATCACTTCGGTCCATCACGCCCACACACCGATCATCGAGCTGACCTCCGACACCACCGCGCGGGGAATCTGGGCGATGGAGGACAAGCTGTGGTGGACGAACGGCGACCATGAGGAGCACCTGCACGGGTACGGCCACTATCACGAGGAGTACCGCAAGGTCGACGGCAGTTGGCTGATCAGCTATCGCCGGCTCAGCCGCCTCCGTGAGGACCTCACTCCCGGGTTCTTCGACTTCCTGAAGAAGCAGCTTTGAGCGCCGGTACGCAGTCGTCGCTGGACGCACTGTTCGCACCTTTGACGATCCGGTCTCTGACCGTGCCCAACAGGGTCGTCATGTCCCCCATGACCCGGGAGCACTCCCCGGGCGGCGTTCCCGGAGCAGACGTCGCCGCGTACTACCGGCGGCGGGCCGAGGGCGGCACCGGGCTGATCATCACCGAAGGCGTGGCCATCGATCACCCATCGGCCGTGGACAGCCCCGACGTTCCCCGCCTGCACGGAGCGGAGGCTCTGGAGGGGTGGCGAGACGTTGTCGCCGGCGTCCACGCGGCGGGCGGGAAGATCATCCCCCAGCTGTGGCATGTCGGCCCCTTGTGGGGAGCCATGGCCGAGGTCGACCCGTCGATCGCGCCCATGCGCCCTTCCGGCCTGTGGGGAGGTCCGGGGCACACGTACTACCCGAGTGACTACGTCGAGCGGGCCTCGCGCCCCACGGCGGCGATGACGGACGATGACATCGAAGCGGTCATCGCCGCCTTCGCACGCTCCGCCCGTCACGCGATGGAGGTCGGGTTCGACGGCATCGCCCTCCACGGCGGCCACGGCTACCTGCTCGACTCGTTCCTGTGGGCGGCCACCAACACGCGTGACGATCACTGGGGTGGCGACGTCTCGGGCAGGACCCGTTTCCCGGCCGCGGTGATCGATGCGATCCGGGCCACGGTGGGGCCCGAAGTCCCCATCTTCTTCCGCTTCTCCCAGCACAAGCAGCAGGACTACGCGGCCCGCATCGCGGACACCCCAGATGAGCTGGCGGTCATTCTCAACGCGCTGGTCGATGCCGGCGTAGACGTTCTCGACGCCAGCGTCCGCAGGTTCGACGCGCCTGCCTTCGAGGGCTCGACCCGGTCGTTGGCGGGCTGGGCGAAACACCTCACGGGCGCGGTGACGATGGCGGTCGGAAGCGTCGGCCTCGGCACGACGTTGCAGGAAAGCCTGAGCCAGGGCCAGGCCGGCGCTCTCGACAACATCCCGGAGCTGCTCCGCCTACTGGGGAGAAGCGAATTCGACCTCGCCGGGGTCGGCCGCCTGCACCTCGCGGACCCGTCACTCACGCGCCGCCTGCGCGACGCGTCGCCCCTCCCCGAGTTCGACAAGCAACTCCACCAACTACGGCTGCACTGAAGGCCGGTGGGGCGCCGGGACCCTTGTAGCGGCCGTAACAGCCAGGCGGGCACAGACCTCCATTGATCGCGGAGCGTCGTAACTCCGTGATCGCGGAGGCCTGTGCCCATGCACTCCAACCGCACAGACGCTGCGGCCTCAGGCCGCCAGGCAACCGCGTCAGAGCCCTCCCCGTACGAGCCCCACGATCTCGTCGTCCGTCAAGCCGAGCGCTCGGCCCTCCGTGACGAGCAGTCTGACCTTTTCGGCGAGCCGGGCTCGTGCCGCCGTCGTCGCGCCGTCGAGTACCACCGCACCCCGCCCCCGGCGCAGTTCGATGACCCCGTCGTCGCGTAGTTGCTGGTAACCACGCAGCACCGTATGGAGGTTGACGCCGAGGGAGTCCGCGAGGGCTCGGGCCGAGGGCAGGCGGTCGCCCGGTGCCACGTCCCCTTCGGCGATCGCGCGGCGCACCTGCGCGGCGATCTGGTCGCCGAGCGGTGTCGACGACCCCGGGTCCACGCGGATCAGCATGCCGTCTTCCGCCCTCCCGCGCGTGCGACAAGGGAGTTGAGCAGCGCCGCGGCCGTCGCCGCGTCGTCCACCGTGACCACGAAGTCCTTGCCGTTGTCGCGCCGGACGACGAGCGCCTCGCCGGACCGCAGGACGACGCCGGACGCGCCGGGCCGGATGCGGTAGCCCCAGCCGCCGAAGTCGCCGATCGCGCTGATGTGCCGCAGCTCCGCGCTCTCGATCCGTTCCAGCGGGATGCGGACGCGCGGCCAGCGCAGCGTGCCGGTCGACACCACGACGCCCTCGGCCCCGGCCAGCACCTGGACCCGGGTGAAGCACAGCATCAGGAGCCCGGTACCGACGAGCACCAGGCCCCACCACCCGGCGGTTACGACGGCCACGGTGCCGCAGAGCAGCATGGCCACCGACACCACGGTGAGCGGCCAGGACACGGCCCGGTGCACCCATACGGCGTTCTCGCCCGCGTCGAGCGGGAGCGTCGGCCGCTCGGGCGAGTCCCCGACGGGCCCGTCCGGCCAGCCGCGCGTGAGCAGCCACCCGAGGGCGCCCGTCACGACGGCCACCCCGCAGCCGGCCAGCAGGTGCCACCACGGCAGTCTGACGTCGTGCGCGTTTGCGACATGCGCGTTGACCAGCAGCGACGACGTCAGCACCGAACCGAGCAGTCCGGCCGTGCCCCAGGCGATGACCCCGCCCCAGCGTGCGGCGGTGGCCCGCTGGATCCCCACCGCGCCCGCGCAGACCGCGCCGGTCCCGAGGATCACGATGAGCGCGACGACCAGAAAACTCCCGGCGGACGAGAAGCCGTCGGGCGCGCCGCTGCCGGGGAAGTGCGTGGCCATGGGATCCGGCAGCGCGCTCCGGACGGAGGCGTAGACGCCGCCGACGACACCGGCGGCCGCGATGAACGGGGCGGCGCTGACGGCGACGCGCAGAGCGCGTGAGTGCGGCATGGGGACCTCCGAATGTGCTCGCATTGTTAGCGTCATAGTAGAACAACTTTGTCGGCGTGAACATGCCCACCCCCAGCCCACGCCAGCCCACCTCAGCCCACGCCAGCCCACCCGGGGTCGGCTGGGGTCGGCCGGGGACGGCCGATACGCTCCGGCGATGCGCCTCATCCCCGACGACCCGTTCCCCGAGACCGGCCACCCGCTCACGGTCCGCGTGAGCGCGGACGGCCGCTGGCTCGCGGTCGGCTGCGCCCCGGGCGGCCACACCGGGGGGCGCGGCCGAATCGCCGTCTACCGCACGAGCGACCTCTCCCTGTGGGACGAACTCCCGTTCCCGCAGGGCCTGGAGGCGAGCGCCTTCCACCCCGCCCTTCCCGTGCTCGCCGTCGGCACGGAGGACGGCGACGAGTTCGAGCTGCGCGGCGGGCTGCACCTGTACGAGCCGGAGACCCGGCGCCGCACGGACGTCACCGTGGCAGGGGCCGGGGTCGCCGACCTGCGCTGGCTGGACGAACGCCGCATGGAGGTGACGTTCGCGCGTCCCGTGATCGACTTCGAGGACCTGGGCCACGTCACGTACACCCGGACCGTCGCCGCGCACGACGACTGGCGCGCGGTCACCGCCGACGTACTCGCGGCGCGTGTCTCCTGGCCGCAGGAGCCCGTGGAGATCGACTGGCACGCCCGCCCGAAGCCGACCGTCACGGACCCGCGGGAGTACCTCGCCGGCCTCGCCGCCGAACGCGGTCGCTCCTGGACCCGGCGCCCCGCCGTGGTGGTCGCCGAGGCGCTGCGCGACGGCCGGACCCTCGTGGCGCGCCGGAGCGACACCCTGCTGGAGTGCTGGTCACCGGACGGCACGCTCCAGTGGTCCGTCCCGGAGCCCGAGGACACCTTCCACCGCAGCGGCTGCCGTCTGTACGTGACCCCGGACCAGGAGAGCGTCTGGATCACCGTCCGAGTCGGCACCAGCGAGAACCTCCGGACCCGGCTCTGCCGGTTCGCATTGGCCGACGGCGCTCAACTGGCCGAGATCGGCCTCGACTTCCCGGTCGCCCTCGCGTCCCGTACCGACGGCGCCTGGGCGGCCAGGGATTCCAGGGAGCTGTTTCCCGGTCCGCTCTGGCCGCCGTATCCCGGTGTCGTTCTCACGCCCACCGGGCGGCAGTTGGCGACGCTGCCGCTGGGAGAGAGCGACAGCTCGTACGACTTCCCGGTGCGTCGCTCGCCCCAACTGCTGTTCCTCCAAGGCGCAGGTGGCAAGGACGTGCGGACGGAACTGCGGGAGAAGTGGGTCGTGCGGGCGGGCCCCGACGGGATCGAGCGGCTGTTCCCGTTCGCCTGGCGCGACGCGCTCGGCCCCTGCCTGCGCGGCGGCCCGGCCGTGTACGTGGACGACGCCGCGGGGCCGGGACTCGTCCACACCTGCACCGCACGCGACGGCACCCACCTCGTACGCCGCGCCTACCCGGACGGTGCCGTGATCTGGGCGCACCGCCTGGGCGAGCCGATCACCGGGCTCGACGTCCACGGCGCGCACGTCCATGCCGTGCTCGCCGGTGGGGCCCGCGCCCTGCTCACGCTCGACGCGGCGGACGGTGCGATCGTCCGGCGCACGGAGCTCGCCCTCGGCGGACACGTCTACACGCCCACGTGCCTGAGCGCCGCCCCGGACGGGGACCTGGTGATCGGCACGGTGGAGGGGCGGCTGATCAGGACGCCGTAGCCGCACAACAGGCCGGCGGCCGACCGGAGTTCGAGGGGTTACGAGTCGGACCGGCTCACGCGTTCCCGTCCCGCGCCCGGTTCCGCTGCTTCAGTTCGATGATGGTCGCGACGGCGCGCAGCCAGGTGGCCGCGTTGTCGTCGGCGGCGAGACCGCCCTTGAGTTCGGTGCCGGCCGTCAGCCACTCCCGTACGAGGTCGGCCGCCTCCCGGCGCGGCAGGGGTTCGGGCAGTTCCGCGGCGAAGGCGAGGCCGCCCGCGCGCACCGTGTCGGCGAGGAAGGCGACCGAGCGCGGTTCGGTGCCGAGGCGGTCGAGGATGACGGCCGCGCCCACGGCGCCGTCGCCGAACAGGGCGGTGCGCCGGCTGCCGGGCTCGGCGGTGAGGCCGTAACGCAGGAGAACGGTGATGTCGAGCCGGGCCAGCTCGTCGTCCGTGCGGTCCGGCGAGTACGGGGCATCGTTCATGGCGGGCCTCGGGGGTCTCGTTTCGCTCAGCTGACGGTGACGGTGTAGGTGATGCGCTCGGGGGCCTTGGAGGGGGTGGCCGCTCCCGTCGGGGTGGCGGAGGGGCCGGTCGTCTCCGGGGGCCAGGTGGAGGTGTTGCCCTGGCAGGTGGTGAAGGTGCAGTGCAGCAGCGTGAACCGGGTGGTGCCCTTTCTCTTGGCCTCGAAGGTGAAGGTGAGCCGGCCGCCGGCGCCGGGCGCCGACTCGCCGCCGGAGTCCGACGCGTGCTCCCGGCCCCGGCTGGCGAGCACCGAGCTGTCGGGCTCGGGGGCGACGAGGTACCAGTACTCGCGGGTGGAGGCGTTCTGGTCGACGGTGAGCGTGAAGCGCTCGCCCGGCTCGGCGGTGATGCTGGTGTCCTTCACCGGGTGGCTCGTCGGACGGTTCGCTGTGGTCTTGGAGCCACCGGCCGGTTCGCCGGTGCCGCAGCCGGTGGCGAGAGCGAGGAGCGTGGCCGCCGCGATCACGGCACCGCCCCTGCTACCGCGGAAGACAGACGCTGTACGCGTTGGGGAGTTCACCGGTGGATGCCTCGGGCCTGGCTGGTCAGGCCTGCTGTGACCTGGTGGCCGTCAAAGCCCATCGCGCCTCCCCCGTACGCAATCGATCATGACTTCGGGCAGGTTAACACGCGCTGTTCATACGGAGAATGACCCGTTCTCGGCCGTGCACCACTCCTCCACATCACTTGTCCGACGGGCCGCCGAAAGCAGTCAACAGGGCGTCCAGCACTGCCTCTTGACGCTGTGCCGGCAGGCCCGGGGCGAGCAGGGCACGGGTCTGGAAGCCGATCAGGGTGGTCAGCAGGGAGTCGATCACGACGTCGTCCAGAGCGTCCGTGGTGATCTCGCCGGTCGCCCGCGCCTGGAGGAGATGTACCTTCATCCGCTCACGCCACTGGGCGATCGCGGATCGGAACACCGTGGCCATGTGCTCGTCGTACAGGGCACGGTCCCAGAAGGCGACCACGACGCGGGCCTCCACCATGCGGTTCTCGTCGAGCGGCATGATCTCCCGGCACAGCCGGCGCAGCGCGGTCAGACCTCCCGCGTCGCCGATCGCTTCCTCCGCCCTGTCGTTGGTGCTGTCGAAGGCGTACTGGAACGCCGCCTGGAGGATCTCGTCCTTGTTGCGGAAGTACGGCGCGAGGGCGCCGTTGGCGTAGCCCGCCTCCGCCGCGAGGTCGCGCATGGTGACGGCGTCGAGGCCTCGGCGGCCGATGAGGCTCCATACGCTCGCCACGATCTGCCGGCGCCGTTCCGCGTGGTCGACGATCTTGGGCATGGCTCTCCTCGTTCTCCTGTCACATCGGCCTCACATCGGCATACAGGCCATGCCGACCATCATGAGCACCCCGCCCGTCTCGTCGAGCAGGCGCTTCGGGACGGATGATCGCGCGCCACGCGGACTCGGCGTGTTCCTCAACTGTCGGACGAGCAGGGCGCCCGCTCTCAGCACCAGCCGGCAGGTCACGAAGAACACCGCGAGTCCCGCCGTGTACCAGTAGGGCGAGCCCGAGTGGTGGCTGTGTCCGCCGTGCGCCCGCAGCATCGCCGCCGTCAGCACACTCATCATCAGCAGATCGGCCCTTCGCCCGGGGCGCTGCGGGCAGCGCACGACGAGTGTGCCGGTCAGCGCGGCCAGGGATGCCAGGCAGGCGAGGAACACTTCCCGGTGCGAGGCGCCCGGTGCCATGAGTGCCATCGCCCCGAGGGCGACGGCACTCGGCAGCCAGCTGCGGACCGAGGTGCGTACGTGCGCCGCCAGGCACAGGGCCGAGCCGGTCAGACCGGTCAGCCACAGCACGTCGTACACGGGTCAGCCCTCGTGCCGCGCGGACCGGCATTCTCGCCGGGCATCGACGCCCAGTGCGGCCCGGCACCCCCGCCACGCATCGACGCCCCGTGCGAACCGGCGCTCACTCATGGCAGCCGCCACCCGTACCGCAGGCCCCGTGGCCGCCGGCGTTCGGCGGGACGTCGAGCGTGGGGTTGCGGTCGAAGAAGCCGAAGGGCTTGAGCGTGAAGCCGGTGTGGTCGACCGGCATGATCGGCCAGTCCTCCGGGCGCGGGGCGTGGGTGAGGCCGAAGGTGTGCCACACGACGAGGGGCTGCCCGTCGATGTCGCGGTCGGCCGCGGTGTACGCCGGGAGACCCGCGCCGCCCGGGTGCTGGTTGACGAAGTCGCCGGCCGGGTAGCGCTCGTCCGGGTGGGAGCGCGTGACCCACAGGTGCTTGGTGGCGAAGGCGGCGCGGGCGGCGGCGGAGGACGCGGGGTCGGCGAGCAGCGTCGGCTTGCCCTCGGGGAAGAGCGCGTAACCGACCGGCCGGCCCAGGTGGTTCAGGGACTCGGGGTTGGTGATGTGCCAGGTGCGGTCCACCGAGTTGTCGGCCTCGCGCTGGGCCCCGGACTCGGTGGTCAGCGGGGCGCGGCGCAGGGTGAAGGCGTTGCCGCGCGGGTTCTCGGGCCCCATCGGGACCCGTACGGCGTCGACCTCTTCGACCCGGTTGGTCAGGCCGTCGATCGCCATGTCGAGGCGGGCGCAGAACAGGTGCTGGTGGAAGGGGGCGCCCAGGCCGGGTGCGATCTCGGAGCGGAACCGGTCGTCCCCGGTGTACGCGGCGGTGAAGACGACGCCGGTGGCCTTGGCCTCGAACTCGATGGTGCCGTCGAGGTACAGGTACCAGTAGAAGCCGTAGTCGTAGTTGCCGATGGTGGTGAAGAAGGAGATGACCATGCGGCGCTGGCGGCGGGTCTCGGCGGAGCCGGTCCACAGGTCGGTGTGCTTCCAGAGGATGCCGAAGTCCTCCTCGTGCAGGCAGACCGCGTTGCGCAGGGTCTTGGGGTTGCCGAAGTCGTCGGCGATGACGGCGTCGAGGTAGGTGATGTCGCCGACGCAGTCACAGCCCAGTTCCAGGGCGTTGGCGTAGCGGCCGACGAGGTACTCGCCGGTGTCGAAGTAGTTCTGCCAGGACCGGACCGGTGAGGGGTCGGAGTACGGGACGACCATCTCGGCGATCGAGGCCCGGTGGATGATCGGACGCTTGCGCCCGGTGTCGCGGTCGTCGAACGCGATCTGGTGCAGGACCAGG
Source organism: Streptomyces sp. NPDC046821 (assembly GCF_040645335.1). Classification (NCBI taxonomy): domain Bacteria; kingdom Bacillati; phylum Actinomycetota; class Actinomycetes; order Kitasatosporales; family Streptomycetaceae; genus Streptomyces; species Streptomyces sp. NPDC046821. Next base: position 228,243 of record NZ_JBEYYB010000001.1, read on the forward strand.
CCCTCGCGGGCGTCGAAGCCGATGCCGAGCGACCAGTTCTCCCACTCGAGGCGGTTGCCGTCGAGGGTGAAGCTCGGTCCTTCCGGCTGGGTGATCTCGATGGGGCGCTGGGTGGTGCGGTGCGGGCCGGTGACCGCGGGGTCGTCGAAGTTGCCCGAGCCGGTGGGGATCGGCACGGGGCCCAGGTCGATGACCCGGTCCACGGTGCGGTCGATGACGTCGACGTAGCCGACGAGGCCGTCGATGGGGTGCGCCCAGGCGTGGTCGGTGTCGTGGTCCTGTACGAAGGCCAGGCCGCGCAGGATGCGGCGGCCGCTCTCCAGTGGGTACTCGTCGGCGTAGACACCGGCGGAGAGCGGGGCCACGCGGACTCGGTCGACGTCCAGGCCACGCTCCTTGAGCGCGGAGATCCAGCGTTCGTCCGCCGCGAGGATCTGCTCCACGAGGCCGAACTCCTCGTCGAGTACGGGGAGTTGACCGTCGACGACGGGGTCGAGGACGCGATCGGAGATCACGGCGTTCCGGGTCAGGGAGACCACGACGTCGTGGGCGGGCGCTCCGGCGGTGTCCTGGAGCTGGACGCGCACCCGGCGTTCGGCCGGGCCTGCCGTGTCCTCGTCGAACAGTTCCTCCTTGGCCGGTTCCTCCAGGCCCAGGTAGGCGAAGCGGGTGGTCTCGGCGACCAGGCCGGCGGACCTCAGGGTGTCCCGCGCTGCCTGGATCTCCTCGGCCGTGACGGGGGCCAGCGGGTCGTGTCGCTCGGTCATGGCTGCTCCAGGGGATCTTTTGCTCTACAACCGTAGAAAATCGTCGGCGTGCGTGTGCACGGCCGTCCGGCACGCGGCGTCCGGTGGGGCACACGCGGCGGCTCGCTGGAACGGAAACGTAGAGGCTGCGGGGCGGGGCCCACAGGGCAACGCGTGCACGGCCGTCCGCCATCGCGTGCACGCCCCGCGCGGGACGGCGGGTCTCGTGCATTTCCTGGTGACTGTCCGTGCACCCAACGGCGCTCCGCGGGCCTCCGGCCGGGTCAAGGTCTCCTCGTCCCGTCCCGTTCGGTACGGGTAGCGGATCGCAAGGAGAACGTCGATGAGCACGTTGATGAGCCGTCACCACGAGCACCTCTACATCGGCGGCCAGTGGGTGCGGCCCGCGACCGGGCGCCTCATCACCCCGGTCAACCCGAGCACCGAGGAGCCGCTCGGCTCCGTGCCGGAGGCGATGGAGGAGGACGTCGACGCCGCGGTCGCTGCGGCGCGTGCCGCGTTCGACTCCCCTGGCGGCTGGGCGAGTTGGGAGCCCGCGCGCCGGGCCGAGGTGATGGAGCGGTTCGCCGCGGAACTCGACGCGCGGGCGGAGGCCATCGCGACCGCCGTCAGCAGCCAGAACGGAATGCCGATCGCCATCGCCCGGCAGCTGGAGGTGGGTTACCCCGGAGCGGTACTTCGCTACTACGCCGGCCTCGCCCGCACCACGGAGTTCAGCGAGACCCGCGACGGGCTGCTCGGGGGTTCGGTGGAGGTCCGCAAGGTGCCGGTGGGCGTCGTCGGGGCCATCGTGCCGTGGAACTACCCGCAGGTCCTGGCGACGTTCAAGATCGCCCCTGCGATGGCCACCGGCTGCACCGTGGTCCTCAAGCCCTCGCCCGAGGCGGTGCTCGACTCGTTCCTGGTGGCCGAGGCGGCGGAGGCCGCGGGCGTACCGGCGGGTGTGCTCAACATCGTGCCCGGCGGCCGGGAGGCGGGCGCCCATCTGGTGTCCCACCCCGGAGTGGACAAGGTCGCCTTCACCGGTTCGACCCCGGCCGGCCGGGCCATCGCCGAGGTGTGCGGGCGGCTGCTGCGGCCGGTGACGCTGGAGCTGGGCGGGAAGTCGGCCGGCATCGTGCTCGACGACGCCGTCCTGGACCCGGCGGAGATCGGCGAGGAACTGGTCCGGGCGACGCTCACCAACAACGGCCAGACGTGCTTCCTCAGCACCCGCATCCTGGCGCCCCGCAGCCGCTACGCCGAGGTCGTGGACCTCGTCACGGCACTCGCCCGCTCCCTGCCCGTCGGCGACGCGCTGGACGAGCGGACCCTTGTCGGCCCGCTGGTCAGCGCGCAGCAACGGGACCGGGTGGAGGGCTACATCGCGAAGGGGCTCGCCGAGGGCGCCCGGCTGACCACCGGCGGCGGGCGGCCGGCAGGGCTGGAGCGCGGCTTCTTCGTGGAGCCCACGGTCTTCGCCGACGTCGACAACCGCTCCGTCCTCGCCCAGGAGGAGATCTTCGGCCCTGTGCTGTGCGTGGTGCCGTACGAGGACGTGGACGATGCCGTCAGGATCGCCAACGACTCCGACTTCGGTCTCGGCGGCACGGTGTGGACGGCGGACCCGGAGCGTGGCGCGGCCGTCGCGCGCCGGGTGCAGACGGGCACGATCGGCGTGAACCGCTACCTGCCCGACCCGGCGGCACCCTTCGGCGGGTTCAAGGCCAGCGGCCTCGGCCGTGAGCTCGGCCCCGAGGGGATGCAGGCCTACCTGCAGACGCAGTCGCTGTACCGCTGACGTCCTCACACACGAAGGGGCTCCGGCCATCCCGTGATGGTCGGAGCCCCTTTCGCGTCGTGACGGGCCGTCAGCGCATGTACAGGCCGCCGTTGGCGTCCCAGCACGCGCCGGTGACGGTGTCCGCGTGGTCCGAGGAGAGCAGGACGACCATGTCGGCGATGAACTCGGGGCGTCCGAGGCGGCCGACCGGAATCATGGCCTCGGTCTGCGCCAGCTTCTCCGGGTCGACGGTCTGCCGGACCACCGGAAGGTCCTGCGGGCCCGGGGAGATCGCGTTGACGGTCACTCCCCGCGGGCCCAGGTCACGGGCGAACACCTTGGTCAGCGTGGCGACACCGCCCTTGGCCGCCGCGTAGTGCGCGCCCGTCGCCGTGCCGCCGTTCTGCCCGGCGAGCGAGGCGATGTTGACGATGCGCCCGTAGCCGCGCTCGGCGAAGTACCCGCCGAAGACCTGGCAGCCGTAGAACGGGCCGTTGAGGTTGGTGTCGACCACCGCGGAGAAGCTCTCCGGGGTGATGTCCATCAGGGACTCGATCTTGGAGTGTCCGGCGTTGTTCACCAGGACGTGCACGACACCCCACCGCGCGACGAGTTCGTCGCGCGCGCGGGCGAAGGCGGCCTTGTCGCGTACGTCGAGGGCCAGGCCGACGGCGTTCTCCCCGGTCGGGTCGAGTTCGGCGGCCGCCTTGGTGGCGGTCTCGGCGTCCAGGTCGGTCAGGGCGACCCGGTAGCCGTTGGCGTACAGCCGTGCGGCGATGCAGCCTCCGAGGCCGCCTGCCGCACCGGTGACCAGAGCGACGCGGCTCTCGTCCCGGTTCTCCTCAGGTGCCTCGGGGCTCACCGGGTCACGTCCGGGAGGGGGCGGCCGACGCGGGCCTCGATCTTCATATAGCGCCACAGGCCGTACTCGCCGACCTGCACGGTGCGGAAGAGGTTGCACGCCGCTGCGACCGTCGCCTGGTCGGCGCAGTCGGCGAGGACGTAGCAGGTCCAGGGCCAGCCGTCGGACGGGCCGACCATGTGCTGGTCGTCGTCGATCGTGCCGATGACGTCGACCCCGGGCAGCTCGTGCAGCTGCTTGAGCATGTTCACGGTGCCGTCCCAGACGGTCTTGTGCTGCCCCGTCGGAAGGTCGAAGAAGTTCTGGTTGACGCCGATGCAGAACAGCACCCGCAGGGGCGCGTCGGTCGAGCTGGACATGTCTGTCTGCCTTTCGAAGAGGTACGGGAGAGGGACGGGCCGGATCAGATGTAGCCGGGGAACGGCTGGGTGCCCATCAGGACGGAGCCGGCGCCGTCGTACATGCCCTCCTGGAGGAAGGCGTGCTGCGGCACCACGGAGGCGTCCCGCAGGTACCGCTGCATGGGGCTGCCGTCGGCGATGGCCCGGATGCCGGCGAGCTGGTAGGCGGACCGGACGACCTCGAAGGACGTCCTGGCGAGGTGGGCGGAGGCGAGCCGCAGGAGGCTGGCCTGCTGCGGGGTGGCCGCGTCGCCCCGTCGCACGGTCTCCCACACCTCCTCCGTGATGTCGTAGAAGAAGGCGCGTACGGACCGCAGTTGGGCCTCGGCCTGCCCCACCGAGATGCGGTACGAGGCGCGCTCGGCGGCGACGGGTCCTCCGGTGTAACTGGCCCGTCCGCCCTCGTCGATGACCTGGTCCAGGGCCGCGCGGGCCACGCCGAGGCCGACGACCGCCAGCACCTGCGCGGCGTAGGGGACGGCCGGGTAGCGGTACAGGGGCTCGTCGACAGTGGGCTCACCGCCGCGGACGAACGTCCACTCCTCCGGTACGACGACACCGTCGACCGCGAGGTCGTGGCTGCCGGTCCCCCGCATACCGATGACGTCCCAGTTCTCGACGATCTCGACCTGCTCGGGCCGCAGCAGCGCGGTGAGCGGGCGGCCCGCCCGGTCCTCGCCGGCCTTGATGCCCACGCCGAGGACGTCCGCGCCCTTGCAGCCGCTGGCGAACTTCCAGCGCCCGGACACCTTGAGACCGCCGCTGACCCGCTCGGCCGGCTGGACGGGGAACAGGCCGCCGGCGAAGGCGACGTCGGGGCCGTCCGCGTACAGCTCCGCCTGGGTGTCCAGGGGCAGTGCCGCGAGGTAGATCAGGGACGAGCCGAAGCTGGCGACCCAGCCGGCCGAGCCGTCCACCACGGAGATCCGCTCGATGAGCCTCAGGAACTCGGCCGGCGGCAGCGAATTCCCGCCGAACCGCGTGGGTGCACTGGCCCGATAGATGCCGGCCTTCTTGAATTCGGCGATCATGTCGCGGGGGACGTGCTGCTTCTCCTCGAATTCCTGCCGCCGCTCCGCCACCAGGTCCAGAACGCGCTCGAACTGTCCTTGACCTGGGCTTTCCTGCACGGCACCGAGCTGCGGGGATGTATCCAGCGTATGCGTCATGAATATGTCCTCTGGCGACGGCCGGGCGATGATCTGATATCGCCTCACCCCTGAAAACTATGCGGGGCGCCGTTCAGCGACAATTGGGGATCCGATGTCCCGTGTAGGGGTTTTCCTTAGGGCGCAGCGGCAGGCGGAAGCGGAACACGGCTCCTCGGGGCGCGTTGTCACCGGCTTCGATCTCGCCGTCGTGGCGGGTGATGATCCGGTGGCTCAGCGCGAGTCCGATGCCGTGGCCGTTGCCCTTGGAACTGAAGGCGCCGTCGAAGATCCGGCCGAGCTGCGCGCCGGGCAGCCCCTGACCGGTGTCCCGTACCTCGACCTCGGCGTGGCCGTCGCGGCGGCGCGTCGTCACCACCACTGTCCGCTGTCCGGCGGGCCAACGGGCCATCTCCTCGATGGCGTTGAAGGCCAGGTTCATCACGACCTGGCCGATCAGGACCTTCTCGCAACTCACGGGCAGGTCCTCGTCCGTGCGCTCCCAGCGCAGCTCGACGGAGTGCTGCTGGGCCCGCACGTCCACGAAGTAGGCGCAGTCGGCCACGATGTCGTTGAGGTCGGCGAGTTGTTTCGACTCCTCCAGGCGGACGACGTACTCGCGCAGGCTCCGCAGGATCAGGGCGGCGCGGTCGAGTTGGCGGGTGGCGTGCTCCAGGCCCCACTTGAGGTGTTCGGGGGCCGGGTCGCCGTCGAGGCGGCCGCGTACCCCGGCGACGAAGTTGTGGGCGGCCGCGATCGGCTGGCTGACCTCGTGCGCGATGGCCATGGCCATGTCGCCCATGGCGTTGTAGCGGGCCAGGTGGTTGAGGTACTGCCCGTCGCGCCGGTGCTCCTCCTCGGCGCGCACCGTGGCGGTGATGTCGTGGAAGAGGAGCAGCAGGCCCTTGAGGTCGTTCTCGATGTCGATGTGGCGGCAGCGGGCGGCGAACCACCGGTCGGGTCCGCCCGTGCCGTCGGGCACGACCAACCGGTAGCGGGCGTCGGTGGGTTGGCCGCCGCGGGTCGCGGTGGACAGGGCTTCGCGCAGCACGGTGGCGGAGTCGGGGGCCAGGAACGCGGCGAAGTCGGTGCCGACGAGCGCCTCGGGGTCCCGGCCGAGCAGGGTGCCCGCCGACTCGCCCGCGAACAGCACGCCCCCGTCGTCGTCGAGGACGACGATGCCCTCGTCGAGGTTGCGGAGGAACGCCTGGAGCCGTCCCTCGGTGCGGCACAGGTCGAGACGGGTGGCCTTCTCCTCGGCTATGTCACGGAACTGGACCATGACGACCGGGCCGCGGGCGAGGTCCACGCGCACGGCACGGGCCTCGCTCAGGATGTCCACGCCGGCTTTGGACCGGTAACACCACTCGACGACGCTCCGTCCCTCGTCGACGGCCCGCTGGAGCCAGGCGACTCCGATGGCGCGGTCGTAGGGCCGGGCGTGCGAACTCATGTCGTTCGCCTTCAGCGGCCGCAGCTCGTCGAGCGTGAAGCCGAGGGCGGAGCAGGCGGCCGGGTTGGCCCAGAGGATCTCCTTGGTCCGGGCGTCGTGCACCAGGACGCAGTGTTCGAGCGCGGCGAAGAGCAGGGCCAGGTCGGACGCCTCGAAGTCGGCCATGGGCGCGGCGCACGCGGCGGGTTCGGCAGTACGGGTCATACGGCGTCACACCTCTGACTGGTGGAGGCCGCAGCGCATCATGTCGCCGATCAGGGAACCCAGGGTGTCGGCCGCCGTCTTCTCCCGGATCCTGGCCCGGTGGGCGTCGACCGTCTTCAGGCTGATGCCGAGCCGCTTGGCGATCACCTTGCTCGGTACGCCGGCGATCACCTGCCGGAGGATCTCCCGTTCGCGCGGGCTGAGCGCGGCGAGCCGGTCGACGACCTCGCGTCGTTCGGCCCGCTGCGCGTAACGCTCGCCGGCCACGCGCAGGGCGGCCTGCACGACGTCGAGCATCCGCTGGGGGTCGTACGGCTTCTCCAGGAAGTCGACGGCTCCCTGTTGCAACGCCCTGACCGTCATGGGGATGTCTCCGTGGGCGGAGACGAACACGACCGGCAGCACCGCGTCATGGGCGTTGAGCAGTTCCTGGACGTGGAAGCCGCCCATGCCCGGCATCCGTACGTCGAGGACCAGACAGGCGGGGCGGTCCGGGGCGAAGGCGGCGAGGAAGGAGTCGGCGTCGGTGAAGCACTCGGTCCGCACGTGCACCGACTCCAGCAGCCAGGCCAGGGACATGCACAGTTCGTGGTCGTCGTCGAGCACGTAGACGAGGTCGGCAGGCTCCGCTGCCGGCCTGACGTCAGAGGTCTGGGACAGCGGGCCGGCGGTCATCGTTCCTCGATTCCGAACAGGTGGTGTCCGGTGAACACCACACCGCGGGGCGGCACTCTGCGACGCGGTGGTGCCGATGACGTTAGGCGGAGCCGTTCGGGCGGTTCCGCCATTCAGTGCACGGGAAACCGCCAGCCCGTGCACCGGCCGCCCGCCGCTGGGAGCGGCCGTCAGGCCGACGCGGGCACGTCGTCCACCGAGGCGGCCGGGACGTCGTCCGGCGCGCCGGGGACGGCGCCGTCCCGCCGGACGTACCCCAGCACGGCTCCCCCGGCGAATACCACGACCACCGTGAGTTCGAGGACGACGGCGGTGGTGCCGGACGCGGAGATCAGTGTCGTGAAGTTGCCCAGGGCGAGGCCCGTCGCGCTCAGCAGCATGGCGATGGACGCGAGCGGCGCGATCAGGGTGTTCCAGCGCCTGCGGTCAAGGCCCGTCCGGCGGAAGAACACGATGACCGAGACGGACGTGAGCAGGTAGAGGAGCATCAGGGCCAGCACGCTGACTCCGCCGCCCCAGGTCAGCAGGGTCAGCACCGGGTCCGCTCCGGCGAGGGCGAAGGGGACGATCAGTACGAGGGCGACGGCCGTCTGGAGCAGGCTTGCCGTGTACGGCGCTCCCTGGCGGTTCGTCCTGGACAGCCACACGGGCAGGACGCCGGCGCCGCCCAGGGAGTGGAAGTAGCGGTTGATCCCGTTGTGGAAGGCGAGGACGCCGGCGAGCAGCGAGGTGGCCAGCAGTACCTGCATGGCGTCGGTGGCCCAGGCGCCCAGCGTGTGGGTGATGGGGGTGAAGACGACCGAGGTGGCGTCATTGCTCTGGAGCGCCTTCAGCGCCACTCCCTGGACCTTGTCCGGGCCGTAGTAGCTGACGATCATCCAGGACACGAAGGCGAAGAACACCGAGATCAGGCCAACGGCGAGATAGGTGGCGCGGGGGACGGTGCGGGCCGGGTCCCGGGCCTCCTTGGCGTACAGGGCGGTGGACTCGAAGCCGAGGATGCAGCCGATCGCGAAGGTGAGGGCCACCCCGGGGGCGCCGTTGAAGAAGGCCGAGGGGCCGAAGGAACCCGCGATGTCCAGTCCTCGGGGGCCTCCGCCGGAGAGCAGTTCGTAGCAGGCGAAGACCAACAGCAGGGAGGTCTCCGCGACGACCAGGACGGCGAGGAGCTTCGCCCCGAACTCGATGTTGAAGGAGCCCAGGGCCTGGACCAGGAGGATGGTGGCGACGGTCCAGAACCACCACGGAAGGTCGAGTGAGGCGTACCTCTGGAACAGTCCCTGGACGACCACTCCGTAGAGGCCATAGAGCGCGGCCTGGGTCGCGCTGTAGCAGAGCACCGCGACCTGTGAGGCTCCGACGCCGAGGGTCTTGCCGAGTCCGCGGGTCACGTAGGCGTAGAAGGCGCCGGCGTCGGTCACATGGCGGCTCATCGCGATGAAGCCGACCGAGAAGAGGGCGATCATGACGCCGACCACCAGGTAGACGCCGGGGGCGCCGCCGCCGTTGCCGAGGCCGAGCGGGATGGGGAGGGTCCCGGCGACGCCGGTGAGGGGCGCCTGCGCGGACAGGACGAAGAAGACCATCCCGGCCACTCCCACGGCACCTCGGCGGAGGTCGGTGCGATGCTGCGGGCCTGAGGACTGCTGGGTCACGAGGACTCCCTGGGGTGCGGCAAAGCCGGGCACATGGCGCCTGGCGCTGCGGGGAGGGCTGGACGGGCGGACGAACGTGTCCGCGCGGCTACGGAGGCGAGCGGGCCGGGCTCGGGGAGGGCAGCGGTTCCGCCGGCTGCGGTGCGAGCCTTCAGGGGGCGTACTCGGCCACCCGGTGTGGAGAACTGTGCGCGCACCGCAGGTCCGCGAGGTGGAGCGGCGTGCACCCTTTCCCGCCATTTCATGCACGCGCGCAGGTGATGAGGCCTGTGACCTCCTCGTTCGCGCAGGCCTTTACGGATTCGTCCCCGGATGAAACATTCAGGCTCACCGTGGTGACACGGGGCGGACTACCGTGACCGAAAAACGGCTGGCAGGTGGAGTGCAGTATGGGTTCGTTCGTGACCACCGAGACTGTCGCCCACGCCGAACGGTTCGACCACTGGGCGCACGAGATGTCCAGGGTCTTCGGCGGCCTGGACAGCCGCCCCGCCTCCCACGGCCCGTTCCACGGGAAGGCGAGCAGCGACGCCCTTGGCCGGCTCCACCTCGCCTCGATCGACGCGGGGCCGCTCACGGTCCGGCGCACCGACCGCCTGGCGGCGCGGCACGAGGAGGACCACTACAAGGTGGCCCTGCAGGTCGCCGGCACCTGCGTGGTCGAACAGGACGGTGTCAGCGGCGAGTTGGCGCCCGGGGACATCGCCATCTGCGACACGTCGCGCCCGTACACGTTCACCTACGGCACCGACTTCCGCACCGTCCTGATGATGCTGCCGCGCCCGATGCTGGCGGTGCGTCCGGAGGCGATGCGGGCGCTCACCGCGCGGCGGATCGGCACGGACGGGGGTGTGGGGGCGGTCATGGGGACCTTCCTGCGGTCCCTGAGCGCGCAGAGCCGGGCCTGCTCCGACGTCGCCGCGCTGAGTCTCATGGACGGCGCGGTCTCGCTGGTGACTGCTCTGGTGTCGGAGGAACTCGCCGGGTCGGCGCCGACGGCTCCGCAGGAGGCGATGATGCTGCGTATCCGGACGTACATCGAGAACCGGTTGGCGCACCCGGACCTCGCGCCGGACTCGATCGCCGAGGCGCACGGCATCTCCCGCCGTTATCTGTTCAAGCTGTTCGCCGCCGAGGACCTGACGGTGGCCGCGTGGATCCGGACCCGCCGTCTGGAACGCTGCGCCCGTGACCTGGCCAGCCCCGCGTCGGCGGAGCAGCCGATCAGCATGATCGCCGCCCGGTGGGGCCTGCTCGACTGCCGCCACTTCAGCCGGGTCTTCAAGGCCGCGTACGGGGAGACGCCGCGGGACTACCGGCGCCGGGCGCTGGCCGGCGCCGCGGCCCGCCTCTGAGCGCCCGGGCCGCCGCCAGGCCGCCAGGCCGCCAGGTCACCAGGCCGTCAGGAAGGCTGCCTCACACGCTGATCCGGTGCAGCAGCACGTCGCGCACCAGGGTGCCCAGGTTCTCGGCCTCCGTCTTGGCCTTGATCCGGGCGCGGTGCACGTCGACGGTCTTGACGCTGGTGCCGAGGCGGCGCGCGATCGTCTGGCTCGGCAGGCCGTCGACGACCAGCCGGAGCACCTCGCGTTCACGGGGTGTCAGGCTCTCCAGCCGTACCTCCACCTGCTTCCGCCCGGCCCGGAGGGCGAAAGCCTCCTCGGCGGCGCGCAGCTGCGTCTGGACGACTTCCAGCATCCGCTGCGGCTCGTAGGGCTTCTCCAGGAAGTCCACGGCGCCGGCCCGCATGGCACGTACCGACATCGGGATGTCGCCGTGGGCGGAACAGAAGATGATGGGCGCGGGGTAGCCCCGCCTGGCCAGTTCCTCCTGGAGCTGGAAGCCGCTCAGTCCCGGCATCCGGACGTCGACGATGACGACGGCGGGCTCGTCCGGGTCGAACTCCTCAAGGAAACTGGACGAGTTGGGATAGGTGAGCGCCACTATCTCGACGCTCTGCAGCAGGAAGATCAGGGACTGCCGCACGTCCTCGTCGTCGTCCACGACATGGACGACGGCAGTGGTAGCGGATTCCGTCACGGTTCGTCCCCTTGTTGTGTGAGGCGTCGGGGCGAGTGGCCCGCGCCGCCGGCCGTCACGGCCGCATCAGTACCGACTTCGACGGGAAGCTGCCGGCGAAGTTCTCTGGCAGCGGCGCGATGAACACGTTCTCGGTACGTGTCCGGGTGATCTTCCATGTGCCGTCGATCCTGCGGAAGGTGTTGTTGAGGCGGCTGGAGCGCAGCAGTCCGGTGCCGTCCGAGTAGAGCCAGGGCTGCATGTGGATCCACTGACCACTGGCCTCCTCCCCGTCCACGTGGATCTGCTCCGAGGTCAGGTAGTGGGCGTTGAGGAGGAGCTGGGGGTCCTGCTTCTCCCCCCAGAATCCTTCGAAGTGGGCCCTGATCTCGGCATGGCCCACGGCACGGCCGAACTGGTTGTCGTAGTACTCGCCTACGCCCTCCCAGACGGCGTCCTCGGAGTAGAGATCCATGATGAGGTCGATGCGGTGGCTGTCGTCACCCACGCCGAACTCGGGGCAGGGGGTGTCGCACAGGAACATGTAGCGGGCCTGGATCCGGCGGATGTCGGCCTCGGCCTCCAGCACCTCGATGCGCTGGACGAGCGCGGCGATCGTGGCCTGGTCGGTCATGTGAGTGTTCCTTCCGTGAGTGCGGGCGCCGCCGGGCCTCCGCTTCGCCTCGCTCGCGGGCGGGCGGGGACGCGGGTCAGCCGGCGATCCTGATGCGGTACGGGGAGTCGGTGCGCGGGGCGGTGCCGGCGCGGCGGAAACCTCGGCCGATGTCGGCGGCGGTCGCCCACAGGGCGTAGACCAGCTGCTGTTCGTCGCGCCGGTCGACCGGGACCGTCGCGGACACGGCGGCGATCACGTGGTCGCTGCCAACGTACATGACCGGCACCGCGAAGGTCTTGAATCCGGCGACGCAGCGTTCCCGCTCCTCGGCCCAGCGGCGGGTGCGGATCGCCGCGAACTCGGCGCGCAGCACGGGTACTTCCGCCGGGCCGAAGGCCGGGGAGCCGTCGGCCGCGGTCGGTGCGGGCGCCGAGAGGACGGCCTCCTCGTCGTCTCCGTAGGCGATGAAGACCCGCCCCGAGGCGGTGAGCAGGCTGGGCATACGGCTTCCCACGGCCGAGACGAGGGCCGACTCCCGGCGTCCCGCGAGCCGTTCCAGGTAGACGCAGTCGCTTCCCTGGGGAACGGCGAGGTGGATCACCGCCCGGGTCACCGCACGCAGGTCGAGCAGCGCCGGGCGCGCCACGTCGCGCAGGCTCGCGGGCGTCCCCGAAAGGCTCGGGCGGGCGGCGGGCCCGCTCAACCGCCCGGTCCGGCCAGCGAACCGCCCCACGCTGTCGGCGCGGGGCGGTGTGCAGTGGGCGGGTCAGGTCAGCGTTCCCTCGATCCACGCGCTGCGGGCGAGCAGGTCGGCCTCGCCGCGCGCCGGGCCGATCACCTGGACGCCCAGCGGCAGGCCGGCCGCGTCGCGCAGGCCGGGGACCGCCACCGTCGGAAGGCCCAGGGCCTGCCAGGCCCGGCTCAGCACGGGGTCGCCGGTCGCCGCCAGGCCCGCCGGTGCGGCGCCCGGCGCGGCGGGGCCCACGATCACGTCGTACGACTCCAGGAGCGCGGCGACGCGGGCGCGCGCTGCTGCCACGGTCCGCCGGGCGGCTTCGTAGTCCGCGTCCGGGGTCGCGGCGCCGGTGCGAAGGAGCCGGGCGAGCGGCTCGCTCAGGCGGTCCGCGAGGGCGAGTTCGGCGGCGCGCTCACGGGCCGCCTCGTACGCCATCACGACCGGGTGGGCCGCCGTGGTCTCGGCGATGAGCCGCTCCTCGGGGAAAGCGTCCACCACGGCTCCGGCCTCGGTCAGCCGCTTGCGGAGCGTTTCGACGGCCTGGCCCATCTCGTCCTCGACCACACCGAGCGGCTCCGCCGTCCACAGCAGGACGCGCGGCGGGCGCACCGTTCCGGGAACGGGCCCGCCGCCGTTCAGAGCCGCCCAGGCGACCGCGAGGTCCCCGGCACCCGCCGCGTAGACGCCGTGGCTGTCCAGGCTGGGGCTGAGCCCGACCACGCCGTCGACGGAGAACCGGCCGTGCGTCATCACCAGGGACGCGACACCGCAGAACGCCGCGGGGCGGGTGACCGAGCCGGCCGTCTGGGAGCCGATGGCGAGCGGCACCTGACCGGAGGCGACGGCGGCGGCCGAACCGCTGGAGGAGCCGCCGGGTGTGTGGCCCGGGGCGGCCGGGTTGTCGGTCGGTCCGGGTGCGAAGAACGCGAACTCGGTGGTGACGGTCTTGCCGACGACGAAGGCACCGGCGTCGCGCCAGGCCCGTACGATCGGCGCGTCCGCCTGAGCGGCCGGGGCGTCCGCCCTCAGGGCCGTGCCGCAGCGGGTGGGGAAGCCGGCGACGTCGATGATGTCCTTGACGCCGAGCGGAACCCCGCCGAGCGCACCGGAGGCCGACGTGACGTCGGGCGACGGGTCCTGGACGACCCAGGCGGCCAGCTCCGGCTCGGTCTCGGCGATCCGGGCCCGCGCACGGTCGAGTGCGGCGGCCGGGGTCGTCGCGCCGGTGGCGAGATCCCCGGCCAGCTCGCGGAGGGACCAGGGTTCGTACAGGTTCATCGCTCGTCCCATTCTGCGTCGGCCTCCCAGTAGTCCATGCCGGCCGGGCTGACGCCGTGGCGCCAGTCCGAGGTGCGGCGGAGTGTGGGTTCCACCTTGCCGGTGACCGTGTCGGCGGCCTCGGGGCCGTCGGCGGGCACCGTCCAGTGGACCCAGTTGATCTCGTGGCCCTCGGCGTCGCGGGTGAAGAGATCCACGTGCCGCCAGCCGTAGTTGAAGGTGTCGTTGTAACAGGTCAGTGTCATGCGGGGGGCGTCGCCCACGGCAGGTGCTCCGCTCGTCACGCGCTCAGGGACGTGGGGATGGGGTGGAACCGGCGCTGGAAGTAGACCAGTCCGCCGCCGCATTCGTCCCCCGCGATCACCTGGTCCGCCTCGACGAACATGACGGTGTGCGAACCGCGTTCCGCGCTCCCCGTGATGCGCCCGAGGATCGACGCCGTCGACCCGCGCAGCACCGGCGCTCCGTGCGAGTGGTCCCACACACCTTCGGTGACGGTGAACCGTTCCTCGGCGGGCACGCGTCCGGCGAAGGCCATGGCCACGTCCTCGTGTCCGGGGCCGAGCACGTTGATGCACACGTTCTGGTTGCTACGGAAGATGTCGTGGCTGCGGCTCGACCGGTTGATGCACACGAGCATCGTGGGCGGCGCGTCCGTCACCGAGCAGACGGCGCTGACGGTGATGCCCGCCCGGCCGCCGGGACCGTCGGTGGTGACGATGTTGACGCCCGCGGACAGATTCGCCATCGCGTCGCGGAACATCCGCTGCGTCGGGGTCAGTTGGGTGAGGTTCTCAGCCACCGTTCCTCCTGCCGGGACCTGGGCACTCCGGGCGAACCCCGGGTACCGGTACTTCGAAGGTAGGCCGCCGCGTGCGCCGGGCGGTATCGAGAGTTCCTCCGCCCTCGCTGAGGATTTCCCCTACACGGGTTCCGCGAGAGGCAGCGCGAAACCGAAGACCGAGCCGTCGCCGGGGCGAGGCTCGCTCCAGATGCGGCCGTGCTGACGGGTGACGATCCGGTGGCTGAGGGCCAGACCGATGCCACTGCCGTGCGCCTTGCCGGTGAAGGACTCCGAGAAGGGGTCCCGGCGCAGACCCCGGCCACGGTCGGCGACGGTGAGGACACCTTGGTCCGTGCGCCGGTCCGTGGTGAGCAGCACGTGCCGTGCCGAGGCGTGGCACTCGGCCATCTCGTCGATCGCGTTGAAGCACAGGTTCAGCACGACCTGGCCGGTCAGGACGCGTTCGCAGCGCACCCGTACCGGCTCGGCGGACAGGTCGAGGTCGAGCCGCACGCCGACGGGTTCGGCACGGAGCCGGATGAAGGGCAGGCACTCACGGACAATGTCGTTGAGGTCCACGACCTGCTCGACGTGTTCGAGGTGTCCGACGAAGGCCCGCAGGGTACTGACGATCGCCGCCGCCCGGTCGATCTGGCGGCTCGCCCCGTCGAGCCCGTACCGGAGCTGACGGTCCAGGTCCCCGCCGGCCGGGGCGGCATCGACGCGTGCCCGCACACCGGCCAGGAAGTTGCCGGCGGCGGCGAGCGGCTGGCCGAGTTCGTGGGCGATGGCCATGGCCATGTCGCCCATCGCGTTGTACCGCGCCACGTGGTTCTCGCGACGCTGCTCCAGCTCCCGCAGCGCCTCGTCGCGGACCCGGTCGGAGACGTCGTGCAGGATCATCAGGTAGACGTCCGCCTCCTGCTGCGGCAGCCGCTCGACACTTCCTTCCAGCCACACCGGCTGCCCGCCCGGCCGGTCGATCTCGAGGCGGACGGGCTGGATCGGCTCGGTGCCGCGGGCGACGTCCTCCCATGACGCGGGGGATGCGCCGAGACAGATCGCGGCGAAGGACGTCAGCTCGTGCCGGACCGGGGACGTGTGCTGCCCGGTGAGGTGCAGATAGCCGAGTGCCGTGTCCGTGGCCGACACGACGACTCCCGTGGCGTCCAGCATGAACGCGACGGTCGAGGTGTGCCGGGTCAGTGTCTCTACGTAGGACTCGGCGAGGCGTTGCTCGGTGTCGGTGCGGCGCTCGCGCTCGATGTCCCGGTACTGCACCATCACCGCCGGTCCGCGCGCCAGTTCCACGCGGACGGCGAAGGCGTCGGTGGGTATGACCTGGCTCGACTTCGCTCTCAGGTGCCACTCGACCCGGCCGGCGCCGTGGTCGATCGCGTCCTGGAGCAGGGCGCGCGCCACGACCCGGTCGTACTGCTGCGCGGCGCCGCTGATGTGGTTGGCCCGCAGGGAGACGAGCTCCCCGAGGCTGAACCCGAGCATCGCGCGGGCGGCCGGGTTCGCCCACAGGATCTCCTTGGTCCGCGCGTCGTGGAGCAGGGTGCAGGTGTCCGACGCGTTCATCATGGCGACGAAGTCCGAGTCGACGAGTGCCGGCGCCTTCGAGTCGACGGTCATGGGCGTCAGGTTAGGGCGCCTGGCCGGGTGGTCGCATCGGCCGCGACCGGCGTCCGCCTGAAGAAATCCCCTACGTCCGGCGAGGCCATTCCCAATTGGCCGCCTCCCCGCGCGTGCCTAGCGTCTTGTGCACCGACCGACGAGGGAGCGGAGCAGCCATGCCACAGACGCTTGCCGCGGTGGCCACGGTGACCTGGGAATCGGTGCTCGCCGAACTGGCGGCGCGCCGCGGCGAGTTCCACTCCCAGGGCTACGTGCCACGCGACTTCATCGAGAAGTTCATCGAGCTCGGCGTCTACCGGGCGTCGGCTCCGCAGCGCTTCGGCGGCACGTCGATGCCTCCGGCGGAGTTCATCCAGATCGTCGAGCGGGTCGCCAAGGCCGACGGTTCGGCGGGCTGGGTGGTCGCCTTCGGCTCCGCGCTCACCTACCTGGGATCACTGCCTCTGGAGACGCAGGCGGAGATCTACCGCGACGGCCCCGATGTGGTCCACGCGGGCGCGCTCTTCCCCGTCCAGGCGGCGCAGCCGACCGGGAGCGGCTACCTGGTCGACGGCCGCTGGAAGTTCGCCAGCGGCTGCATGGGCGCCGACGTGATCAGCGTGGGCCTGCCTCCGGAGGACGACAGCGGCCGGCCGCGTGCCGCGCTGCTCCGCCGGGACCAGGTGCGGATCGTCCAGGAGTGGGACGTCACCGGTATGCGGGCGTCCGGCTCGTTCGACGTGGTCGTCTCCGGCGTGGAGGTGCCGCGGGAGTGGACGTTCGTCCGCGGCGGCACACCGACCGTCGACGAGCCGCTCTACCGCTATCCGCTCATCGGCTACCAGGCCCAGGTCCACTCGGCCGTCGGCCTCGGAGTCGCCCAGGCGGCCCTGGAGTTCGTCCAGGAGGCAGGGGCCCGTACGGGCATCACCGGGGCTCCGCCGCTCGCCGACCGCGCCTACTACCGCACGACGTTCTCGAAGGCGTACGCCGCCCTGAACTCCGCGCGTGCCTTCTCCCTCGACGTCGCCGACGAGGTGTGGCGAACCGTGGTGGCCGGGGACGAAGCGAGCCCCGAACAGCTCGCCCGGATCCGCCTGTCCGCGGCGAACCTCGCCGATGTATCCGCCCAGGTCGTGCACGACCTCTGCTCGATATCCGGGGCCGGGATCATCGGCAACAGCCATCCGATGCAGCTGCTGCGCCAGGACTCCCAGGTGCCGCAGCTGCACGCGACCCTCGGCCAGGCCGTGTACGACGGCGCCGGCGCGGTGCTCATAGGCCGGCCGACCACCATCCCGGGCTTCCTGTGAACCGGACTTCCCATGAACCGGGCTACCTGTGAACCGGGCTACCTGAGAGCCCGGGCTTCCCGCGAACCGGGCTTCCCGTGAGCCGAGCGACCTTCTCCCCCGATCCTGAAGGACCTTTCCATGACTGTTGAGTTCACCGCGGACAACGTCCACGGTCTCGCACCGGGTGACCTGGTGCGCGAGGACCGTGTGGCGGGACGGATGTACACCGACCCCCAGCTCTTCGACCTCGAGATGACGAAGATCTTCGAGCGGACCTGGGTCTGGGTCGCGCACGAGAGCGAGCTGCCGAAGGCCGGCAGCTTCAAGTCCACCTACGTCGGCCGGCAGCCGGTCATCGTGACCAAGGACCGCAAGGGCAGCATCAACACCCTGCTCAACCGCTGCCGCCACCGCGGCGCGAGCCTGTGCGAGAAGCGCACCGGCCAGGCCAACGGCTTCACCTGCCCGTACCACGCCTGGTCCTACAGCCTGGACGGCAAGCTGCGCGGCATCCCCTACCCGGAGGGCTACGAAGGCGTCCTGGAGAAGGGCGAGCTGTCGCTGCGCAAGCTGCGCACGGAGTCGTACGGCGGCATGGTGTTCGCCACCTTCGACGACGGCATCGAGCCGCTGGAGGACTTCCTCGGCGACGTGAAGCTGTGGATCGACCGCTTCATGAAGCAGGGCGGCGGCTACCCGGTCAAGGTGCTCGGCACCCACCAGTTCAAGTTCCACGGCAACTGGAAGATCCAGCTGGAGAACACCACCGACGGGTACCACTTCCCGATCGTGCACCGCTCCTGGATGGCGTCGGTGGATTCCGAGACCGCCGACATGATGTCGTTCATGACCGACCCGACGGCGGTCACCCACGACCTGGCCAACGGGCACAGCGTCATGCAGATGGTGCCCGAGCACTCGGACCTGGACGCCGACGACGGCACCGAGCCTCTCCAGGCCCGTTTCGCCACGCTCGTCACCGAGTTGAAGGAGGCCGGCCTCGACGACGCGGCGATCCGCAAGCTGGTCCGGGCCATGCACGGCACCGGGTTCAACCTGAACCTCTTCCCGAACGTGTCGATGTCGAACTCGTTCCTCCGCGTCCTGCGGCCGATCTCCGCCACCGAGACCCTCATCGAGCACGTGGCACTCGGTCCCGACGGACCGGCCGAGATCGTGGACCCCGTCAACCGTGAACGGCTGCGTATCCACGAGCACTTCCAGGGCCCGTTCGGCTTCGGCACCCCGGACGACGCGGAGGGCTGGGACCGCGTGCAGCGCGGCGCGCAGGCCGCCCCCGACATGCCGATCCTGGTCAACCGCGGCATGGCACGCGAGAACCCGAGCCCCGAGGGCTGGCCCACCTCCCATGTCACCGACGAGACCGGTATGCGCGCGGCGTACAACAAGTGGAAGCAGATGATGAGCGATGACTGAGACCCTCGTGACCCCCGCCGGCCTGCACCCCGGGCTGAGCGACCCCCGGGTGATCCGGGCGATCCAGCTGGTCTGGCACGAGGCCGACCTCCTCGACCGCAAGCAGTACGAGGAGTGGCAGGACCTCTACGCCGATGACGCCTCCTACGTCGTCCCGATCGACCCGGAGACGGAGGACTTCGCGAACACCCTCAACATGGTCTACGACGACGCCCGGATGCGGCGGATGCGGGTCACCCGGATGACCGAGGGCTACGCGATCGCCGCGGTCGACTCGGCCCGCACGGTGCGTACCGTCTCCCGGTTCGTGGCCGAGGACGTCACCGACGACGAGGTCACCCTGCGCTCGGCACAGGTGCTGGTCGCCTACAAGCGCGGCCGGCACGACCTGTGGGCGGCCGAGGTCACGCACCGGGTCCGGCTGTCGGACGACGGTGACCGGATCGCGCTGAAGGTCGTGCGGCTCGTGGACAGCGAGGACGCCGTCCCGGCGGCGGGGTTCCTGCTGTGAGCGCCGTCAAGGTCCGGGTCGCCGAGATCGTTTCGGAGACCGCCCAGATCCGTGCGCTGCGCCTGGTCCGCGAGGACGGCGCGCCCTTCACCCCGTACCGGGGCGGCGCGCACGTCGACGTGACGGGACCCACCGGTGTGCTGCGGCAGTACTCGCTGTGCAGCCCGCCCCAGGACTCTTCCTCGCTGCTCATCGCGGTGAAGCGGGAGCCGGCCTCGCGCGGCGGCTCTGCCGCGCTGCACGAGGTGGCCGAGGGCGACCGTCTCGAAGTGGGCGAGCCCCGCAACCTGCTGGCGGTGGCCGAGGACGCCGACCGGCACGTGCTGGTGGCGGGCGGCATCGGCGTCACGCCGCTGCTGAGCATGGCGTACGAACTGCACCGGCGCGGCGCGGAGTTCGTGCTGTACTACTTCGCCCGCTCCCGGGCGGAGGCGGCGTTCGTCGACCTGCTGGAGCACCGGGCGGAGTTCCGGGACCGGGTTCGCCTGGTGCTTGGCGTACCCCGTGCCGAGCAGCCGGCCGCGCTCGCGGCGGAGGCGGCCGCGCTGACGTCCGCGTCCCACGTCTACACCTGCGGTCCGCAAGGCTTCATGGACCAGGTGACGGCCGTGTTCGAGCCGGTGGTCGGCGCGGAGCACGTCCACGTCGAGAACTTCACGGCCACGGAGATCGACACCAGCGGTGACAAGCCGTTCACGGTCGAACTCGACACGGGTGAGGTCTTCGAGATCCCGGCGGACCGGTCGGTCCTTTCGGTCCTGGAGGACTCCGGGATCGAGGTCTTCAAGTCCTGCGAGGAGGGCATCTGCGGGTCCTGCGTCTCCGGCGTCCTCGAAGGAACCCCGGAACACCGGGACAACTGCCTGTCGGCGGCGGACAAGGCATCCGGCACGCAGATGGCGCTGTGCGTCTCCCGCGCGAAGTCCGAGAAGCTGGTCATCGAGCTGTACTGACGCGTCGCTGTGCTCTGCCGACGCGTCCGGCGCCCCCCCGTTCCGCGCGGGCACGCCCCGCTGCCGGGCGCCCAACTTCCCCTCTCCCACACGGAATTGAAGGAGACCCATGCCTCCCTCTCATGACGCGCCCCACTCGCCGAGCGTTCTGCGACTGGGCATGGCGGCCGGCGTCGGCACCTCGCTGGAGTTCTTCGACTTCTCGATCTACGGCACCGCGGCCGCCCTGGTCTTCGGCGAGGTCTTCTTCAAGACCGGCGACGCCTGGTTCGGCACCTTCATGAGCCTGACGACGTTCGCCATCGGCTTCCTGATGGCCCCCATCGGCGCCGCCCTGTTCGGCTCGATCGGCGACCGGAAGGGGCGCAAGGTGGCCCTCTTCGCGGCGTTCGTCCTGATGGGCGCCGCCACGCTGGCCATGGGCCTGCTGCCGTCCTACGCGGCCATGGGCATCGCGGCGCCGGTCCTGCTCGTACTGCTGCGGTTGTGCCACGGCCTCGCGCGGGGCGGGGAGAACTCGGGCGCCGCGGTCTTCGCCATCGAGCACGCCCCCGTACAACGGCGCGGTCTGTACGGCTCGTTCGTGGCGATCGGCTCGCCCGTCGGCGTGATCCTCGCCAACCTTGCGTTCACGCTGGTCCTGCTCCTGCCCGACCACTCGGTCACCAGCTGGGGATGGCGTATGCCGTTCCTGGTGGGCGGCCTGGTCATGGCGATCGGGCTGTGGATCCGCAAGGGAGTCACCGAGAGCCCCGCCTTCGAGGAGATGGCGGAGGCCGACGAGGCGCGCGAGGGTCCGGCACGGATGCCGCTGAAGGAGGTCCTGCGCACGAACTGGCGGCGCGTCGCGCTGACCGCCGGCGTCAACATCGGCCTGAACGCCACGACCTTCGCGCTGGCCACCTTCATGCTGTCCTACGCGACCGCGCCGGCCCCCGAGGGACTCGGCCTGCCGCGCCAGCCGATCGTCAACGGCAGCCTGATCGCACTGGTCTGCCATGCCTTCTTCAACGTGACGTCCGCCTGGCTGTCCGACCGCCTCGGCCGCAAGCCGGTGATGATCACCGGAGCCGTGCTGTCGCTCGCCTCGGCCCTGACCATGTTCCACCTCACCTCGGCGGGAACCGTCGCCGCGGTCAACACCGCCGTCGTCATCGGCTTCTCCGCCACCGGGATCCTGTTCGGGCCCATGTACACGTACTTCGCCGAGCTGTACCCGCGTGAGCAGCGCCAGTCGGGCCTCGGCCTCGGCTTCCACGTAGGTGCCGTTCTCGGCGGCGGGATCTCCCCCATGATCGCCAACCGGATCATCTCCGCGACGGGCGACGCCCTCGACGTCGGCTACTACCTGACGGCCCTGCTGGTCGTGTCCCTGCTGTGCCTGTTCGCCCTGCCGGAGACCGCGCCCGTACGTGTACGGCAGCCGGAGCCCGCCGCTCCCGCCCGGGTGCCGGCCGTCGACTGACCGGACCCTGGGTGACGTCGACTGACCCGCCCCTGGGTGACCGCTGGCCGGCACCGGTCCGGTGAACGGACCGGTGCCGTGTCCGCGGGCGGCGGAGATGCCAGCTTTGCCCCGCGGACCACCTGCGAGAAGGAGCAGACCATGCGGACCACCCAGCTACTCATCGGGGACGAGTGGGTCGACTCCTCCAGCGGGGCGACCGGCGTGACGGTCGACCCCGCGGACGGCGAGGTGATCGGCACCTTCGCCGAGGCGACCTCCGCCGATGTCGACGCCGCCGTCGACGCCGCCCGCGCCGGGTTCGAGTCGGACGCGTGGCGTTCGCTGACGCCCGACGCCCGCGGCCGCCTTCTCTGGCGGATCGCCGACCTTATCGAAGCCCACGGCACCGAGCTCGCCGAACTCGAGACGCGGGACCAGGGACAGCCGACGTTCGTCAGCACCGGCATCTCGGTACCGCTCGCGGCCCAGGTCTTCCGCTACTACGCCGGCTACGCCACCAAGCTGGAGGGCAAGGTGTCGCCGGTGTCGGTCCCGGACCAGCTGACCTATCAGCGCCGGGTGCCGCTGGGCGTGTGCGGGCTGATCACCCCGTGGAACTTCCCCCTGGGCATCGCGGCCTGGAAGCTGGCCCCCGCGCTTGCGACGGGCAACGCGGCCGTCCTCAAGCCGGCCGAGCAGACCCCGCTGTCCACCGTCCGGCTGGTCGAGCTGGTCCGCGAGGCGGGCGTGCCCGCCGGTGTGGTCAACCTGCTGACGGGCGGCCCGGACGTGGGCAGAGCCCTGGTCGCTCATCCGGGCGTCGACAAGATCTCGTTCACCGGGTCCACCGCGGTCGGCCAGGAGATCGTCCGCGCGTCGGCCCACGACCTCAAGCGCGTCGGCCTTGAGCTCGGCGGCAAGGCGCCCAGCATCGTGTGCCAGGACGCCGACATCGACGCCGCAGTGGCGGGCAACCTCCAAGGCGCCCTGTTCAACACCGGGCAGGCCTGCGGCGCCTTCACCCGGTTCTTCGTCCACCGCTCCCGGGCCGACGAGTTCACCGCCAAGATCGCGGCCGCCGCGGACGCGCTGCGGATCGGTCCCGGCGCCCACCCGCAGACCGTGATCGGCCCGTTCGTCTCCGAGGAACACCTCGAACGGGTAGCGGGGTACGTGCGCAGCGGCACGGAGGAGGGCGCCCAGCTCGTCACGGGCGGCGAGCGCGTCGACGGCGAGCTGGCCCGGGGCTTCTTCTACCGTCCGACCGTCTTCACCGAGGTCAAGGACCACATGAAGATCGCCAGCGAGGAGATCTTCGGCCCGGTGCTGTCGATCATGCCGTACGACGACCTGGACGAGGCGGTCGCGCGGGCGAACGCCACGGACTACGGGCTCGCGGCGGTGGTCTGGACGAAGGACCTCGTCACCGCGCACACCCTCCCGCCGCGCATCGAGGCCGGCACCGTCTTCGTCAACCAACTGCCGCTGATCGACCCCGGGGCGCCCTGGGGCGGCTTCGGGCTCAGCGGCTGGGGCCGCGAGCTGGGCGCCTACTCCATCGACGAGTTCACCGAGAGCCAGTCGGTCTTCATCAATCTGTCCTGAGACCTGTCCTGAGGCCTCTCCCTGTACGTCTCCCGATACCTCTCCTGAGATCTGCCCGCGCCGGACACACCGGCGGAAAGGAACCCCCCGTGCACAGCCCCCTGTTCGACGCCCTGACGGCCGACGAGATCCGGCGTGCGTCCGCCGCGATCCGCGGCGAGCACATCGGCGGGACCCGTCCCGGATTCGGCGCCGTCTTCACCGACGAGCCGGACAAGTACCTTCTGCGCAAGGGCGAGAGCGTGCCGCGCCGGGCCCGCGCCATGGTCCTCGACCGCGACACCGGCAGGACGTACGACGTGGTCGTCGACCTGGGGACGGACAAGGTCGTCTCCTCCACCGAGATGGCGCACGGCAGCGTGCCGATGCTGGAGCCGGAGTTCGAAGTCGTCGCCGAGCTGATCAAGAGCGACCCCCGGTACATCGAGGCCCTCGCGAAGCGGGGCATCACAGACCTGAGCCTGGTCCAGCTCGACCCGTGGGGTGTCGCCAACCGTGGCGAGTTCGAGCTGGAGGGCAAGCGGCTCTGGGGCAGCGTGTCCTACCTGCGGCACTTCCCCGACGACAACGGCTACGCCCACCCGGTCGAGGGCGTGCTCGCCGTCGTCGACCTGGTGGCGCAAGAGGTGGTCGCCGTGCACGACTTCGGGGTGCGTCCGATGAACTCCGAGGAGAGCAACTACACCGCCGACGCCAATCAGCCGATGCGCTCGGACGTGGCACCGCTGGAGATCACCCAGCCGCAGGGCGTCGGCTTCACACTCGACGGCGCCGAGATGACCTGGCAGAAGTGGCGCTTCCGCATCAACATGCACCCGCTGGAGGGCCTTGTCATCCACGGTGCCGAGTACCTGGACGACGGCGAGTACCGCTCGGTGATGCACCGCGGCTCGCTGTCCGAGATGGTCGTGCCGTACGGCGACCCGAACGCGGAGCACTTCTGGCGCAGCGCGTTCGACGTCGGCGAGTACGGTCTGGGCAAGCTCGCCAACTCCCTGCGCCTCGGGTGCGACTGCCTCGGCGAGATCGTCTATCTGGACGCGGTCCTGTCCGACGACAACGGCGAGCCGACGACGATCGAGAACGCGATCTGCATCCACGAGGAGGACGCCGGCATCCTGTGGAAGCACACGGACTGGGTCACCGGCAAGGCGGACGTCCGGCGCTCCCGCCGGCTCGTGGTGAGCTTCATCGCGACCGTGGGCAACTACCACTACGGCTTCTACTGGAACTTCTACCAGGACGCGTCGATCGAGGTAGAGGTCAAGCTGCTCGGCATCGTGCAGACCCGCGCCGTCGAGGACGGGGAACGGGCCGCGCACGGCACTCCGATCGCGCCGAACCTGGTCGCGACCTACCACCAGCACCTGTTCTCCTTCCGCCTGGACATGGAGGTCGACGGCTGGCAGAACTCGGTGTTCCAGAACGACTGCCACAGCCTGCCGGTGGGCGAGGCCAACCCGCACGGCAACGCCATCGGTGTCACCAGGACGCTCATCGCGCACGAGAACGACGGCGACTGGATCACCAATCCGCAGACGTCCCGCAACTGGACCGTGGTCAACCCCCACAAGAAGAACCAGTGGGGTATGCCGGTGAGTTACAAGCTGCTGCCCGGCTGGGCGTCGGCCACGATGATCGCGCAGCCACCGGCCCTGGTGGCGAAGCGCGCCGGTTTCGCCCATCGCAACATGTGGGTGACCCCGTACCGGCAGGACGAGATGCGTTCGGCGGGCGAGTACCCGAACCAGGACCGGTCCGGGGCCGGGCTGCCGGCCTGGACGTCCGAGAACCGGCACGTGCAGGACAGTGACGTGGTGCTGTGGCACACGCTGGGTGTCACGCACATCCCGCGGGCGGAGGACTGGCCGGTGATGCCCGTCGAGAAGGCCGGGTTCCACCTGTTGCCGGTGAACTTCTTCGACAAGAACCCGGCGCTCGACGTCCCGGCGAGCAAGTCCGCGTCCAACTCCGGTTCCGCTGACCGCTCGTCGTCCGACGGCGGGTGCTGCCACTCGGGGCAGTGACGGGCGCATGACGAAGGCGGGGCGGCCCCTGTGGGCCGCCCCGCCTTTCTGTCACGTCGTGGTTATCGGGAAGTGCTCGACACCGCCCGACGAAGCTCGCCCAACACCTCCCGGACCGCGTCCGGATCCTCCAGGGCCAGGTGCGCGCAGTCGGCGATCCGCAACGTGGCCTGCGGGATGCCGTCGGCGAGTTCACGTGCGTGCTCCACCGGCGTGGCCACGTCCCTCTTGCCACCGACGACCCAGGTGGGCGCCTCGACGCGCCGCAGTTCCTGACGCCTGTCGAACTCCGCGAGAGCGTCGCAGCAGGCCGCGTAACCGGCGGGATCCACCGCCGACAGAACCTGCACCAGGGAACGGCCGAGCTCCGACTCGGCCGTCCGCGGATCGCCGAACCACCGGGCGGGGCTGCTCTCCGTCAGTGGGGCCATGCCCTCCCGGCGCACCAGGCCGGCGCGTTCCAGCCACCCGTCCCGGCCGCCGAAGTGGGCCGACGTGCAGATCAGGGCAAGCGCGCCGACCCGCTCGGGATGTGCGAGCGCGAGCTGCGTGCCGATGGCTCCGCCCAGGGAGACACCCGCGAAGGCGAAGGTCTCCCGGCCCTGCTGATCCACCAGCGCGAGCACGAGTTCGGCGAGATCCGCCACCGTCGTACGTCCCGGAAGCGGGTCCCCGAGTGCCTGAGTGGGTGACGCGCCATGACCCGGCAGGTCGTAGCGGAGCACCCGGAACTCCGCGGTCAGAGATTCCATGTACGGGTCCCACAGCGCCACGGAGGTCCCCAGGGACGGGCCGAGCACCAGCAAGGGCCCGTCCTGGGGACCGGAGATGTCGTGGTGGAGCGGGGGGCGGTCGTCGGACGTGCTCACCACGTTGCCCGTCATGCTCCGACCTCACCGGCCGCGAGGTCGGAGGGGTGCTGGGCCAGGGGTGTGACCTCGATGGTCATGAAGGGGAAGAGCGGCAGGTTCCACAGGATGCGGTGCAGGGCCTCGTTGTCCTCGACGTCGAAGACGCTGAGGTTTGAATACTGGCCGACGCACCGCCAGATGTGGGCCCACTCCCCCGACTTCTGAAGTTCCTGGCAGTAGGCCTTCTCCCGGGCCACCAGATCCCCGCGGACCTCGGGGTCGAGGTCACGCGGGATGTTCACGTCCATGCGTACGGCGAAGAGCATGGCGGATCACGCCTTGTCGAGCACGAAGTCGTAGGTGACCTCGTGGTCGTCGCCGTGACCGGTGGGCTTCGGGTCCAGGATCAGCTCGGGCTTGACCGCCGTGGCGATGTCGTCGTCCACGTAATCTCCGCCCCGGAAGTACAGCTGGGTGGTGATCAGCTGGTGGCCGGGCGCGGAGGCCTTCAGGTGCAGGTGGGCCGGGCGCCAGGGGTGCCAGCCGGCCGCCGCGATGAGCTGACCGCAGGCTCCGTCGGTGGGGATCTGGTACGGCGCGGGCTGAATCGTGTGGATCTTGAAGTGGCCGGTCTCGTCGGCGATCACGGTGCCGCGCAGGTTCCACTCGGGCAGGTTCGGGGCGAACTGGGAGTAGTAACCCTCGTCGTCGGCCTGCCAGATCTCCACCTTGGCGGCCGGCAGCGGGCTGCCGTCCACCGCCCTGACCTGCCCCTGGAACAGCAGCGGCGTGCCCGCCTCGTCCTTACGCATCGGCAGGGTCGCCTCGGCGGACAGGGCGGGCGCGTCGGGCACGTAGTACGGGCCCTCGATGGTGCCCTTGGTGCCCTCGCGGTTCTCGTTCGCGACCTCCTCCACGACGTGCTCGGCCCACACGTCCAGGAACAGCGGCCACTCACCGTCCTCGCCGACCCGGATCAGCCAGGACTTCAGCGCGTCGTACTCGGCGTAGGTGACCTTGTGACGGCGGATGATGTCGTGGGCGGCCGTGAGCAGTTCGGTGACCAGGATGTCGACGCGCTGGGTGTCGACCGCGGTCTGCGACGACTTCTGCTTGCTGCGGAACTGCTCGGTGGCGGCGGCTCCGGAAGCGGCCGCGGTGGCCTTCTCGGTGGCGATGTCGGTCATGGTGTCCCGTCCCTTGTCGTTGATCTTCATGGATCGCGGTCCGTGCCCGGTCAGTGGTCCTGGCGGTAGCGGGCCAGCTTGTCGGGGTCGATGTGCAGGCCGAGGCCGTTGCCCTCGCGGACGCGCAGGGTGCCGGACTCGATGGCCAGCGGCTCGGTGAGCAGGTCGTCGGTCATGTCGAGGAAGTTCGACAGCTCGCCCGCGTTGCGCGAGCTGGATCGGTGGGCGGCGCCGAAGGCGACCGAGCACAACGTGCCGATCTGGCCGTCGATCTGATTGCCCATCACCACTTCCACCCCCAGGCCCTCGCACTCGTGCAGCACGCGCTGGGAGGCGGTGAAACCGGTGCGGGCGGTCTTGATGCTGACGGCGGTCGCGGAGCCGCCGAGGATCTCGCGGGTCACCTCGGCCGCCCGGGTGGCGCTCTCGTCGGCGATGAACGGCACCGGGCACCGCTCGACCAGCCAGCGCCGGCCGAGCACGTCGTCGGCCGGGCAGAGCTCCTCGGCGAAGAGGAGCCCGAGGTCGTCCATCTCCCGCAGGGCGCGCGCTGATTCGGACGCGGTCCATCCCCGGTTGCCGTCGATGTACAGCTCGACGTCCTCGCCGAGCGCCTCGCGCAGCGCCCGGCAGGCGGCCACGTCGTCGGTATAAGGGTGGCGGCCGACCTTCACCTTGAACGTGGTGATGCCGTACGTGTCCCGGATCCGCTCCGCCTCCGCCACCATCTCCTGGGCGGGCGCGAAGCCGACCATGTGGCTCACCCGCATCCGGTCGGTGTAGCCGCCGAGCAGCCCCGAGACCGGCATCCCGGCGGCCTGTCCGAGGATGTCCCACAGCGCCATGTCGACCGCGGCCTTGGCGGTCGGATTGCCGACCGTGCGGTCCAGGTTGGCGTGCACGACCTCGCGCTCCAGCGGGGTCAGGCCGAGGATCTGCGGCGCGAAGATCTTGTCGATCACCGCGACGATCGACTCCTGGGTCTCCCCGTACGTGTAAGGCCGCGGCGGTGCCTCTGCGGTGCCCACCAGGCCTTCGTCGGTGTGCACGCGGACCAGCACGTGATCGGCGGTGCGCACCTCGCCGCTGGCGAACTTCAGCGGCTTCTTATAGGGGATGGCGAAGGGGATGGCCTCCACCCGGACGATCTTCATGCCACTCCTTCGGGCTTCATGCCGGTCCTTCGAGTCCTTCGAGTTCTTCGAGTTCTTGGAGTTCTTGGAGAAACACGTCGTTGCGCTCCAGCACCTGGAGGAGATTGCGCAGCAGCGGCGAGTCGTCGTCCTCCCGCCAGGCCAGGTCGAGCCGCACGGACCGCGCGTCCTCGATGTCCCTGCACACCACGCCCTCGCGCGGGGCCGAGCGGATCGAGTCCGGCAGGACCGCGATGCCGAGGCCCGCGGCCACCAGCGCCAGGGCCGCTGAGGTCTCGGTGACCTCGTAGGCGCTGTGCGGGTAGTAGCCGGCGTCGAGGCAGGTGCGGACGACGGCGTCGTTGAGGACGGAGCCGAGTCCGGCGCTGTACATGATGAAGTCCTCGTGCCGCAGGTCCTGGGCCCGCACCGATTCGGCCTGCGCCAGCCGGTGTTGCTCGGGCACTGCCGCGACAAGGCGTTCGTCGGCGACGGGCCGGTGGGCGATGCCCTCCTGCCGCACCGGGGGGCGCAACAGGCCGATGTCGAGGCGCCGTTCGACGAGACCTTCCTCCTGCGCGGGCGTCAGCATCTCGGTGTGCACCTCCAGCATCACTTGGGGGATCTCGCGCTTCACCAGTCGTGCGAGCGCGGGCAGTTGTCGGTACGAGGCGGAACCCGTCAGGCCGATCCTCAGCACTCCCTCGACCCCGGAGGCGAAGCGCGCCACCCGGGCGACCGACTCGTCGACGGCCTTGAGGATGCGCTCCGCGTCCGTGTGGAAGACCTCGCCCGCGCCGGTCAGGGCGACCTGCCGGGTCGTGCGGGTGAACAGCTCCACCCCCAGTTCCGCCTCCAGGCGACGGATCGCCTGGGAGAGCGGAGGCTGAGCCATGTGCAGCTGTTCCGCGGCCCTGCCGAAGTGACGTGTCTCGGCCACGGCCGTGAAGTACCGAAGATGCCTGAGCTCCATCAGGCTGCCCCTTTCCTGTCAGGGGCCCTTGTCTGCGCCCCAGCGTATGGAGGCGATCCCATACAGCACAAATACTTGATGGAGTCAGATTAAGACGCCACGCATATGAGTTCTGCCGCTGTCGGTGTCGGGTCGCGGGGGCGCCCGGTCAGCCCAGCGCGCGGTCAGCCCAGCGCGCGGTCAGCCCAGCGCGCGGTCCAGGTTGAACGCCGCGCTGATCAGCGAGAGGTGCGTGAACGCCTGGGGGAAGTTGCCGAGTTGTTCGCCGGTGCGGCCGATCTCCTCGGCGTAGAGGCCCACGTGGTTGGCGTACGTGAGCATCTTCTCGAACGCCAGCTTGGCCTCCTCGTGGCGTCCGGCGCGGGTGAGGGCCTCGACGTACCAGAAGGAGCAGATCGAGAACGTGCCCTCGGCGCCGCGCAGGCCGTCCGGGCTGGCCTCGGGGTCGTAGCGGTAGACGAGCGAGTCGGAGACCAGGTCCGTGCCGAGCGCGTCGAGGGTCGAGAGCCACTTGGGGTCGGTCGGCGAGATGAACTTGGCCATCGGCATCATCAGCACGGAGGCGTCGAGCACGTCGTGGCCCAGGCCCTGGACGAACGCGCCGCGCTCGGCCGACCAGCCCTCCCTCATGATCTGCCGGTAGATCTCGTCCCTGGCCTGCCCCCAGCGGGGAACGTTGGCCGGCAGGCCTCGCCGCAGGGCCATGCGGATGCCCCGCTCGATCGCCACCCAGCACATCAGCCGCGAGTAGACGAAGTTCTTCCGGCCGCCCCGCGTCTCCCAGACACCCTCGTCGGGCTGGTTCCAGTTGTCGCAGAGCCAGTCGACCACGGCCCCGACCTCGTCCCAGTGGTCGCTGCTGATCGGCTGTCCCCACTTGTCGTAGAGGTAGATCGAGTCGATCAGCGCGCCGTAGATGTCCAGCTGGAGCTGCTTGGTGGCGGCGTTCCCGAGGCGCACCGGGGCGGATCCCAGGTGGCCTTCGAGGTGGCTCAGCTCGGACTCGGGCAGTTCGCTGCGCCCGTCGATGCCGTACATGATCTGCAGCGGTCCTGTGGGGCCGGTGCCGCGCATGATGCCGCGCTCGGACACGAAGCCCATGAAGGCCTCGGCCTCCGAGGTGAAGCCCAGGCGGAGCAGGGCGTAGACGCAGAAGGCCGCGTCGCGGATCCACACGTACCGGTAGTCCCAGTTCCGCTCGCCGCCGATGCGTTCGGGCAGGCTGGTCGTCGGCGCGGCCACGATCGCACCGGTCGGCACGTACGTGAGCAGCTTCAGCAGCAGCGCGGAGCGGTGCACCATCTCCCGCCACCGGCCGCGGTAGCGCGAGTGGCTCAGCCAGTTGTACCAGTACCGCGTCGTCGCCTCGAACTCGTCCTGCGCCTCGGCGCGCGGACAGGCCCGCGGCCGGATCTCGTCGGTGACGCGGTCGAGGGCGAACACCACGGACTCGCCTTCGAGCATCTTGAAGTGCGACCACACGTCCGTGCCGTCGGTCTCCAGCGGTGCGGTGGAGGTCAGCGCGAGAGAGATCGACGGGGCCTCGAAGACGGCTTCCTGGGCCTGTAGGTGCACCGTGTGTTTCTCGGCCCCGTAGCCGAAGCGGGGTGCTATCCGCGCGCGGAACGGCAGGGTTCCCCGTACGCAGATCACCCGCCGGATCAGGCGGTGCCGGGACGCCTCGCGCGACTCGTCGACGACGGGCATGAAGTCCTGGATCTCCGCCACCCCGTCGGCCGCGTAGAACCGCGTGATCAGGACGTTGGTGTCCGGGTGGTAGAACTGCCGCCTCCGCGACGGCACGTCCGCGGCCAGCTCGAACGATCCGCCCCGGTCGGCGTCGAGGATCGACGCGAACACACTCGGGGCGTCGAAGCGCGGGCAGCAGTACCAGTCGATCGTGCCGTTGGTGCCGACGAGCGCGGCGGTACGCAGATCGCCGATCAGGCCGTGCTCGGAGATCGGCAGATAGCGCGGGTTCCGCAGGCCGTCCTCGGGGCCGGATCCGTTCGCGAATTCCATGCCGCCCTCCCGACCGTTTCGTTAGGGGCAGGTGCGCGCGATGCGAGAGACCTTGCCTTTCATGTTAGGCCGCCCCCGGGTTCGGGCGCGGGTGCGGCGAACGGGGTGGTGATATCGGGGCTGGCCCTGCGGCCAAGAGCCGTTCGGCCGTCGGGTCGGGCCCGGTGGGCCCTGTGCGGCGGGGCGCTCGGGCCGCGAGCCTGGAGGAGGACCGTCCCGGACGTGCCCGCGCGCGAAGGAACGCACGCGAAGGAAGGTGAAGGCAGTGGAGCTGCCGCTGGTCGTGGGGGTCGACGGCTCGGAGTCGAGTATGCGCGCGGTGAGCTGGGCGGCGGACGAGGCCGCGCTGCGTGGGGTGTCGCTGCGCCTGGTGTACGCGTCGCTGTGGGAGCGCTACGAGGGAGCGGCGCTCGCCGAGACCCTCGGCAGGCCGTCGGAACCGGTGCCGGCCGACAACATCGTCGACGCCGCGGCCTGGGTCGCCCACCGGCGCGACCCGGATCTGAAGGTCGCCACCGAGGTCGTGTACGACGACGCGATCAGCACGCTCCTGGACGAAGGACGCAACGCCGGCGCCATCGTCCTCGGCTCACGTGGCCACAGCGGCGTCGCCGAGGTGCTGCTCGGGTCGGTCTGTCTGGCGGTGGCCGCCCGCGCGGACTGTCCCGTGATCGTGCTGCGCGGCAGCCATGACAACCAGGTCAGGTCACCGGTGCACGAGCGGATCGTCGTCGGAGTCGCGGACGCACAGCGCAACGCGCAGGCCGTTGCGTTCGCCTTCCAGGAGGCACAGCTGCGGGGCGCCGCGCTGGACGCGGTGCGGGCCTGGCGGTGTCCGGCCCGTGAGACGGTCGACCACCCACTGGTCGCCGAGGAGCCTGCCCGGTCGTACGAGGCGCGGGCGGTGGAGGTCCTGGAGGCCGCTCTGGGCGAGATCGTGGCGTTGTACCCGTCGGTCGATCTGCTCCGGGAGACCGTCGAAGGGCCGGCCCGCAAGGTGCTGCTCGGCGCCTCGGCGCGGGCCGACCTGCTGGTCGTGGGTGCCCGGCGGCGCCAGGGCCACCTGGGACTTCAGCTGGGGCTTGTGGCGCACACGGTCCTGCATCACTCGCGCTGTCCCGTCGCCGTCGTGCCGCAGCAGGGGTGACCACGTGGCCGGCACGGCTGTCGTACCCGGCGCGTTGCGAGATGTGGCGGCCGCGGTCTTCGACACCGACGGCGTGATCACGGACTCCGCACGGGTGCACGCCGCCGCGTGGAAGGCGGCCTTCGACCGGTTCCTGGACCCGCTGGGGCAGGCGCCCTTCGACGCGCGTGACGACTATCTGCGGTACGTCGACGGCAAGTCGCGCCTCGACGGCGCCGCCGCATTCCTGAACGCCCGGGGTCTCGGGCCGTCGGCCGCCGAGGTCCGTCACGTCGCGGCCGACAAGGAACAGCGCTTCAAGGAACTCCTGCGGACGGACGGGGTCGAGGCCTACCCGGGCACGGTCCGGCTCGTACGCGCCCTGCGGTCCGCCGGAATACCGCTCGCCGCCGCGTCGGCCTCCCGGCACGCAAGGGAAGTGCTCACAAACGCGGGCGTACGCGACCTCTTCGACGTCCTGGTGGACGGCACGGAGGCCGCGCGGCTCCACCTCCCGGGCAAGCCCGACCCGGCACTCTTCCTGGAGGCCGCACACCGCCTCGGCGTCCCCGCCCGCCGGACCGCGGTCGTCGAGGACGCGCTGGCCGGAGTCGAGGCGGGACGGCGAGGCGGTTTCGCCCTCGTCGTGGGCGTGGACCGCGCCCGTACCCCCGACACCCGGAGCGCGCTGCTCAAGCGCGGGGCCGATCTGGTGGTCGACGACCTCGCGGAGCTTCTCGGGGAGGACCGATGATGCGGGACTGGACGCTGGCGTACGAGGGTTACGAGCCCGCCGAGGAGAGCCTGCGCGAGTCGCTGTGCACCCTGGGCAACGGCTACTTCGCGACGCGTGGCGCGGCCCCGGAGTGTGCCGCCGACTCCGTCCACTACCCGGGCACCTACGCGGCCGGCTGCTACAACCGGCTCACCTCGGACGTGGCGGACCGCACCGTCGAGAACGAGGACATGGTCAACCTCCCCAACTGGCTGCCGCTCCGCTTCCGCACCGAGACCGGGAACTGGTTCACCCCCGACACCCACACGCTCCTCGACCAACGTCAGAGCCTCGACCTGCGCACCGGCACGCTGGAACGCGTCGTGCGGTACGAGGACGACGACGGCCGGCGTCTCGCCGTACGGCAACTGCGCGTGGTCCACATGGCCGATCCCCATCTGGCCCTGCTCCGGACCGAGTTGACCGCCGAGGGCTGGTCGGGGCCGCTGGAGGTCGAGTCGGCGCTGGACGGGGGCGTCACCAACGCGGGCGTCGAGCGGTATCGCGCGCTCGCCCACCGCCACCTCGCACATGTCCGGACCGGGTCACCGGCGGCCGACACCGTGTGGCTGCGCTGCCGCACCAGCACGTCACACATCAGGATCGCCCTCGCGTCCCGGACCGTCACGGACAGCCACGCCGAGACGGCGGTGTCGCCGGAAGACACCCGCGCCGTCCATGTGCTCAGGTTCGACCTGGCCGACGGACACACCGTGACCGTCGACAAGACGATCGCCCTGCACACCTCACGCGACCCGGCCATCAGCGATCCCCTGCACGCGGCACTCGACCGGGTGCGCCGGGCCGAGGACTTCGAGACGCTGCTGCGGTCGCACCAGGCCGCGTGGCAACTCCTGTGGCACAACGCCGAGTTGGCCGTACCGGACGACGTCGGGCCGGTGCTGCGGCTGCACCTCTTCCATGTGCTGCAGACCCTGTCCCCGCACACCGCGGACCTCGACGTGGGTGTGCCCGCCCGGGGGCTGCACGGCGAGGCCTATCGCGGACATGTCTTCTGGGACGAACTGTTCGTCCTGCCGTATCTGAACCTGCACTTCCCCGAGGTCTCCCGGGCTCTGCTCACGTACCGCCACCGGCGTCTCGCGCGGGCCCGCCGGTCCGCGCGCGACGCCGGGCACAGTGGCGCGATGTATCCGTGGCAGAGCGGCAGCGACGGACGTGAGGAGACGCAGCCGATCCACCTCAACCCGCGCTCCGGGCGCTGGCTGCCCGACCACTCACGGCTCCAGCACCACGTCGGCTCGGCGATCGCGTACAACGTGTGGCAGTACGTCGAGGCGAGCGGCGACACGGAGTTCCTGCACACCAAGGGTGTCGAGATGCTGGTGGAGATCTCCAGGTTCTGGGCCGGCAAGGCGGAGTTCGACCGGTCGCTCGGCCGCTACCGGATCCGTGGCGTGGTCGGCCCCGACGAGTACCACGACGCGTATCCCGGCTCCCCTGCGCCGGGGCTCGACGACAACGCGTACACGAACGTCACCGCCGCCTGGGTGCTGGCCCGCACGCTCGGTGTCCTGGACCGGCTGCCCGAACCGGTGCGCCGGGACCTGACCATGTCCATCGGCCTGGAGGCCACCGAACGCGACCGCTGGGACGACATCTCCCGGAGGCTGCACGTGCCGTTCCACGCGGGGGTCGTCAGCCAGTTCGAGGGGTACGGCGAGCTGGCGGAGCTGGACTGGCAGGCGTACCGGGACCGGTACGGCGACATCCGGCGGCTCGACCGGATCCTGGAGGCGGAGGGCGACTCCGTCAACCGGTACCAGGCGTCCAAGCAGGCCGATGTCCTGATGCTGGGATATCTCTTCTCACCCGCCGAACTCGCCGCGCTTTTCGACAGGTTGGGCTATCTGCTGGACGACGAGGTGTGGGGCCGTACCGTCGATCACTACCTCGCCCGGACGACCCACGGGTCGACGCTGAGCAGCGTCGTCCACGGCTGGGTCCTCACGCGGGCCCGGCGGGCGGACGCGTGGACGTACGTGCACGAGGCGCTGGCGGGTGACATCGCCGATCTTCAGGGCGGCACCACGGGCGAGGGCATCCACCTCGGCGCCATGGCCGGCACCCTCGACCTCGTGCAGCGCGGACTGACGGGCCTCGAAACCCGGGGCGGTGTGCTCCACCTCGACCCGGTGCCGCTGCCCGAGCTGTCCGAGTACGGCTTCGCGCTCCGTTACCGAGGGAACTGGGGTGTGCGCCTGAGGCTCGGCTCCGGCCGGCTTCGCCTCTCGGTGCCCCTGTCGGACGGGGACCCGATCGGCATCGCCCTCGCGGACCGCACCGTGTCGGTGGCGCCGGGCGAGTCCTGCACGCTCACCCTGCCCGACGGCGCCGGCTGAGCAGCCCGTAGGACCGCGGGCAGGAGCCCGTTCGGCGCCCTTAAGTGTGATGCCCCGCCCACCCGGACATTACGGTGATGAAGAGGGAAACTGGACCTAGCGGCCTGTCTGCCTGAGTCGGTCGGAGGAAGGGATGAGCGGGGAAGGGCGTGGGGGCGCCGAGCAGTATCTGCCCAAGCTTCGGCTCGACGACCTGCTGGGTGAACTGCAGGTCCGCATCGACGCGGCACGAGGCACGCAGAACAGGCTGCACGGCTTGCTGGAGGCGGTGCTCTCGGTGGGCCGGGGGCTCGATCTGCCGCATGTGCTGCGGAGCATCGTCGAGGCCGCCGTCACGCTGGTCGACGCGGAGTACGGGGCCCTGGGAGTGATCGGCGAGGACCGCAAGCTGTCGGAGTTCCTCACGGTCGGCATCGGGCACGAGCAGCGCGCTGCCATCGGCGATCTGCCCAGCGGCCACGGCATCCTGGGCGAGCTGATCCGGCACCCGGAGCCCCTGCGCCTCCCGGAGCTGTCCGAGCACCCGAACTCGCACGGCTTCCCGGCGAAACACCCGCCGATGCACTCCTTCCTCGGCGTCCCGATCCGGGTGCGCGACGAGGTGTTCGGCAACCTGTACCTGACCGAGAAGCGCAGCGACAAGGAGTTCGACGCGGAGGACGAGGCGGTGCTCTCCACGCTGGCGGTGGCCGCCGGTGTCGCCATCGAGAACGCGCGCCTCTACGAGGAGACCCGGCTCCGCGAGCGGTGGCAGCGGGCGAGCGGCAAGGTCACGAGCATGTTGCTGACCGGAGCGCCGAGCGAAGAAGTGCTGGAGCTGATCGCGGAGGAGGCCCGGAAGATCGTCTCCGCGGATGCCGGCATGGTCGCGGAGCGCGTGCAGAGCGACGAGGCGCTGCGGCCCGTCCTCGCGGTGGGCCTCGGCGCGGAGCAGCGCAACGGCCTGGTGATGTCGACCGAGGACGGCTTCGTGGGCGCCACGCTCAGCTCGGCCGAACCCGTGGTGACAGCCGACATCGAGCACGACGTGCGGACGAGGGGCGGGGAGGCGCAGTGGGCGGGCCTCGGCCCGGTGGCCGCCGTGCCGCTCAGTGCGGGCGGGAAGGCGCGCGGTGTGCTGATCCTGGGGCGCGTGCGGGGCGGGACGCTGTTCGACGACGTGGACACGGGACAGCTGCTCGGCTTCGCCGACCAGGCGGCGCTCGCCCTCGAACTGGCGGAGCGGCGGCGCGACGCGGACCAGATCGTGCTGCTCCAGGACCGTGACCGCATCGCCCGTGACCTGCACGATCTGGCGATCCAGCGGCTCTTCGCGGCCGGGATGACGCTGCAGAGCGCGCAGCGCTTCATGGAGCACCCCGAGGGCAGTGAACGTCTCGCGCGGACCGTCGACGACCTGGACGACACCATCAAGATCATTCGTTCCACGATCTTCGGCCTGCGGACGCACGGCGCCAGCGGGCCGGATGCCGCGGGTCTTCGCGGCCGGGTGTCGGACGGGGTGAAGGCGTCGGCGGCTTCGTTCGGCTTCCTGCCGGCGCTGCGGATC
Organism: Streptomyces sp. NPDC046821; assembly: GCF_040645335.1. NCBI lineage: Bacteria > Bacillati > Actinomycetota > Actinomycetes > Kitasatosporales > Streptomycetaceae > Streptomyces > Streptomyces sp. NPDC046821. The sequence goes on from NZ_JBEYYB010000001.1 coordinate 265,477, forward strand.
GAGGGGCTGGTCGAGACGGATGTCCCTGGTCACGTCGCGGATCAGGTGGTCGCCGTGCTGGGTGAGGTGCTGAGCAACGCGGCGCGACATTCCGGGGCGCAGTCGGTGGACGTGCGGCTGAGCTGCGGGGACGGCGAACTGCGGCTCGTGGTGACCGATGACGGGTGCGGGGTGCCGGAGGGCGTCTCGCGCAGCGGCCTGAACAACATCGAGGAGCGGGCGGTCGACCTCGGCGGCACGCTCACGATCGGTGCGCGAGAGGAGGGCGGGGGGACGCGGGTGGTGTGGCGGGTGCCGGTGCCGGTCTCGGGGTGAGGGCGTCCGCCTCCTGAACGGGACCGGACAGAGGGGCAAGCCCTCAACCCGTCGGATGCCCGCTCGCGTCCTGCTGTTCCAGCTGGGTCGCGAGGACCGCCGCCTGGACGCGGCGGTGGACGCCCAGTTTGGCGAGCAGTCGCGAGATGTGGTTCTTGACCGTCTTCTCCGACAGGTAGAGCTTCTTGCCGATCTCGCGGTTGGTCAGCCCGTCCCCGATGAGCGCGAGGATGTCCCGCTCGCGGGGTGACAGGCCCGCCAGTTCCGGGGCGAGCTCCGGGGTCGTATCGGGGTCGGCCCGCAGGGACCGCATCAGGCGGGCCGTCGTCGCGGGGTCGAGCATCGACTGTCCGGAGGCGACCGTACGTACCGCCGAGACCAGGTCGGAACCCTTGATCTGCTTGAGCACATAGCCCGAGGCCCCCGCCATGATCGCGTCGAGCAGGGCTTCCTCGTCGTCGAACGACGTCAGCATCAGACAGGCCATCCGCGGCATCTGGCTGCGCAGCTCACGGCAGACGGTGATGCCGTCCCCGTCGGGCAGCCGGACGTCGAGTACCGCGACGTCCGGACGGAGGGCAGGGCCACGGGCCAGCGCGTGCTCCACGTTCTCGGCGTCCCCGACCACCGAGATGTCCGCCTCCGCGTCCAGGAGGTCGGTCAGCCCGCGCCGGACGACCTCGTGGTCGTCGAGGAGGAAGACACGGATCGGGTTCTCCTCGGTGAAGGTACGTGCCTCGGTCATGACGACGCCTCGTTCTCCGCCGGAGTGCGGACCGCAGGTTTGGCCTGACGACGATCATTATCCCCCTGCGGCAGGGATGTCTCAGGGCCCGCCGGAGCGCCCCGGGCCTGTGACCTCGAACTCCACGTCGACGACGCCCTCCACCGCCCGGGTGAGACGGGCGGCCACCGGGACGAGGGAGGTGTCGCGGACGCGTCCGGACAGCGTCACGACGCCGTCCCGCACCCGGACCCGCACGGCCGACTCGGGCCCGCGGAAGAGGTAGGACACGATCTCCCTGCGCACCTCCTCCTCGATGTCGTCGTCCTCGCGCAGGAACACCTTGAGGAGGTCGCCGCGGCTGACGATCCCTTCGAGGCGGCCCAGGTCGTCGACCACCGGGAGCCGCTTGACCTTGCCCAGGGCCATGGCGCGGGCGGCCTGGGCGAGGGTCGCGTTCGCGCGGACGGTCAGGGCCGGGGACGTCATCAGCTCGTCGGCGGTCCGGGCGCCCGCCAGGTCGCGGCCGGGAAGGTCGACCGGCGACGCCTCGTCCCGGTCACCGCTGTCACGGCGCGCTTCGGTGTAGAGCAGGTCGGCCTCCGACACAACGCCGACCACCCGGTCCTCGCCCTGCAGTACCGGGAGCGCGCTGACGTTCCACTGCTCCATCAGCTGCACGATCTCCTTGAACTCCGCCGCACGGCCGACGGCGGCGACCGTGGGAGTCATGACATCGCTGACGATGTGCGGGCTGGGGTGCACGAAGCCTCCTCAGAGGGAGTGGCCGCTGCCGTAAGGGGCGTAGAGGTCGAGGAGCCGGTCTCTCATCAGCTGGAGCCGGTGGGCGACGATGGCGCCCACCCACTGGGCCACCGAAGCGCCGAGCGCGGGATCCTCCTGGAGCATGGTGCGCACGGCCGCGCCGTCGAACTCGTAGGCCCGCACCGGGCTGGTGGCCAGGGCACTCAGGTGCCACACGTGCGGGGCGAACAGCCAGGACCATCCGATGAGTTGGTTGTGGTTGAGCGTCTCCACGACGGCGGCCCGGCGGCCCGGTACATGGAGATCGAGAGTGACGGTTCCTGAGCGGATGATCCAGAACCGGTCGGCGCGGCCGCCCTCCCTGAACAGGCGTGCGCCCTGCGGGAACGACACTTCCCGGGCGATGCCCATCAGTCGTTCCAGGTGCTCGGCGGGCAGTGCCCGCACCATCGTGGTGGTGGGGGAAGCGTTCATCGTCCTGCCTCTTTTCGAGCTGGGCCTTCCCAGCTCCACCGTGCGCCCGAGGCAGGGCCTTTCACCATGGGCCACCCGGCCCTGCGGCCGGTCCGCCCGGCACCCGGCGGGTGCCCGGCAGGACGTGACCCGCGCGGCGCGTCAGGTCGAGTTGTGGCCGTGCGGCGATCCGAGCTGCTCCCACTCGCGGCCCCACTGCTCGTAGCGCCGCCTGTCCAGTCCCCACCGGGCGAAGCGGCCGCCGGCGAAGATCACGCCGCCGAAGGCGATCGCGGCCCCGGCTCCGAGCGCGCCCGCCTCGATGGCGGCGGCGCTCGCGGCGGGCGGCTGTCCGGTGAGCTGACCGTTGTTGTTCACCCAGACCTTGACCGGCGCACCGGTCTTGAGTCCGGAGTTCACGGAGGCGCCGCCGGTGTGCACGACGCCGTCGGACGCGGTCCACCGCACCTTCGTCAGGACATGCCCGTAGACGTCGGTCCGCCCCGCCTGTGCCGCGTGGGCGGTGCTCTCGACGAGTACCGCCTGGGTCTGGTGGCGGTCGCTGCGCAGCTGGTCGAACGACGCGTCGGCCGCCTGGGCCGTGACGATTCCGACCAGCGCCCCGCCCAGGGCGATGACGACCCACATGACCAGGATGATCCAGCTCTCGACGACATCGTCGCGCCGGCGCAGCGGATTGCTCCGCCACCGCCAGGACAACTGCCTCATTGACTTGGGTGTACGCATGGAGCGCACCTCCTCGTCACCTGTTCCCCCACAAGAAGGTCACACCCGGGAGGACGGCCGGCGTAAGGGGCCGGCCGGACCGGCATACGGGCCATGTGGTCCCCTCGCGCGTCGGGCAGGGGGCCGTGATGCCATGCGGTTCCGCTCGGCCGGCCTTTGAGGGCCGCCCGGCCCATGTGGAGAGAGTCGGTCACAGGCACGCTGGATACAAGAGGTGCGCACGGGGAAATCGACGGCACCGGAGGGAATCGTCATGAAGGCACTCGTGTTCCACGGTTCCGGTGCGTCCGCCTGGGAGGACGTCCCGGATCCCGGTATCCAGGATCCTGCCGATGCCGTCGTCCGCGTCGAGGCCGTCACCATCTGCGGAACGGATCTTCACATCCTCAAGGGCGATGTGCCCGAGGTGCGCCCCGGCACGGTCCTCGGGCACGAGGCCGTCGGGGAGGTCGTCGAGGTGGGCGCCGACGTGCGCAACGTCCGGCCCGGCGACCACGTCCTCGTCTCGTGCATCACGGCCTGCGGCCGCTGCCGCTTCTGCCGGGACGGCGTGTACGGGCAGTGTCTGGGCGGTGGCGGCTGGATCCTCGGCCATCTGATCGACGGCACCCAGGCCGAGTACGTCCGTGTCCCGCACGCCGACATGTCCACGCACCCGCTGCCCGGCGCGGTGGACGACAGGGCCGCGGTGCTGCTGGCCGACATCTTCCCCACCGCCTACGAGGTGGGCGTCCTCAACGGGCGGGTGGCGCCCGGGGACACCGTCGTCGTGGTGGGCGCCGGTCCGATCGGTCTCGCCACGATGGCCACGGCGGGGTTCTACTCCCCCGGGCGGATCATCGCCGTCGACCTCGAACCGTCCCGGCTGGACGCCGCGAAGAACCTGGGCGCCGACGCGGTGGCCCTCGCAGGGGACGAGGCCGAACAGCTAGTCGCGGACCTCACCGAAGGCCTCGGCGCCGATGTGGTGGTCGAGGCGGTGGGGGTGCCGGAGAGCTTCGAACTGTGCACGCGCGTCGTGCGGCCCGGCGGTCATGTCGCGAACATCGGTGTGCACGGGAAACCGGCGACGCTCCACCTCGAAGACCTGTGGACCAAGGACGTGACGATCACGACCGGCCTGGTCGACACACACTCGACCCCGACGCTGCTGCGCATGATGGCGGCCGGACGTCTGCCCGCGTCGGCCCTGGTCACGCACACCTTCGAGCTGGACGCCATGGAGGACGCGTACGACGTCTTCTCGCGGGCGGCCGACACGGGCGCGCTCAAGGTCGTCCTCGGAGAACCGCGTCATGACACGCTGACGGTCAGGGCGTCCTGAACATCCTGAACATCCCGGATGTCCTGACCGTACTGACAGGAAGGGGTGCTGCACGATGTCGGAGCACGACGGGCCGGACGCGGGTTCGCGGTCGGCGGCGCGCGGCGCGCAGGGCGACATCGGGCGTCGCATCGCCCAGCGGCGCGAGGAGCTCGGTCTCACGCGTGAGGAGACCGCCGCCAAGGTGGGCACCGCCCCGGGATACATCCAGTACCTGGAGGAGAAGTCCACCGCCATGCCGGGCATCGGTGTCCTGATCCGGCTCGCCGACGCGCTGGGCATCGACGTCGCGACGCTGCGCGGCGGCGAGGTGGGGCTGCCGCCCGGCATCGGCCAGGCGGCGGCGCAGCCCGAGCTGACCGAGATGAGCGTGGACGAGTGCTGGGAGCGGCTGTCGACGCACGGCGTGGGCCGGGTCGCGATCGACGCTCCGAACGGTCTGCTGGTCCTTCCGCTGAACTACACCGTCGTGGACGGCACGATCGCCTTCCGGACGGCACCCGGCGCGACGCCCGCCACCGCCGTCGGCCACCAGGTCGCCTTCGAGGTCGACCGGATCGACGAGGCGCTCAGCCAGGGCTGGAGCGTGCTGCTCCAGGGCCGCGCCCGGGTCGTGACGGACCCGGACACCGTACGCCGGCTCAACGCCCTCGCGTACAGCGGTCCTTGGGCGGGCGGTGAGCGCGACATGTGGGTGCGGGTCGAACCGGACAGCGTCAGCGGGCGCCGGATCGTCGTGGTGCGACGGGAGGACTGACGCCGACGGATGAAGACGGGGACGAGGCAGGAGAGTTGGGACCGTGGCAGGAGAGTCGAGCCCGGTTATGTACCCCATGGACGGCGTCCGTGAGCTGGACCGGCGGGAGTGCCTGCGGCTGCTCGGCACGGCACGTGTCGGCCGCATCATCCACACGCGCCACGCCCTGCCCGCCGTGCTGCCCGTCGCCTTCTGCCTGGACGCCGACTCCGCCGTGGTGGTGCGGACTTCGGCGCGGTCGCCGCTCGTGGGCGCGATCGACCAGACCGTGGTCGGCTTCCAGGCGGACGACGTGGATCCGGCCGAGGCGCGCGGCTGGAGCGTCCTGGTCACCGGTCGTGCGACCGCTGTGACCGACCCCGCCGAGTACGTGCGGCTGCGCCGGACCGGGCCGCGCGCGTGGCGGTCGTCGCACCATGACGTGTTCTTCCGGATCGAGCCGGTGCTGGTGAGCGGGAGCGCGCTCGGGGCGGGCGTCAGGGTGCCCAGGAGAGCGGCACGATCATAGGGCCTGGCGTCATAGGGCCTGGCTCATAGGGCGTGGCCGGGACTGCTGAAACGGTCAGGCGAACGGTCAGTCGAGCGGGACGACCGCCACCGGCGCCGGGCTGTGGTGGATCACCGCGTGGGCGACGTGACCGATGTGCGGGCCCATGCGGGGCCCCAGCGGGGGCCGCCTGCGCTGGCGTCCGACGACCACCAGTTCCGCGCCCCGCGCCGCGTGCAGGAGTTCGCCGGCCGCTGCGCCGACCACTGCCTTCTCCGTGACCTCGACCCCCGGGAACCTGGCCCGCCACGGCCGCAGCATGTCCGTAAGTCCCTCGGAGGCATGTTGTCCGAGCGCCACGCCGATGCCCGGGTCGGTGATGGCGGCGTACCCGTACGAGGCGGGCAGGGACCAGCTGTGCAGGACGCGCAGCATTCCGGAACGGCGGGCGGCCTCGGCGAACGCGAAGGCGATGAGCGGGTCGCACGGCTGGTAGATGTCGAGACCGAGGAGGACGGGGCGGACGGTTCCCGATTCCAGTTCGCCGGGGGCCGGTGGCCGCGCGCCCACCTCACGCCGTACAAGAACCACGGGCTCCGTGGCCGTGGCGACGACCGCGAGGGAGACCGAACCGATGAGGAAGCCGACCACGCCGCCGAGGCCACGCGAGCCGAGCACCGCCAGATCCGCCTCGTTCGCGGCGAGGGTCAGCTGCTCCCCGGCCCGGCCGTGCACATGCTGGGTCACGACGTCCAGGCCCAGGTGGTCCTCGCCCGCCTGGTCCGCCGCGTCGCTCAGCAGGCTCTCGGACCACGTGTCCGCCGACGGGGTGAAGGCCACCGGGACCGACGGCGTCGTGGGCCAGTCCTCCACGTGGACGAGGTGCAGCGGCACCTCCCGCAGCACGGCCTCCTGAGCGGCCCAGCGTGCGGCCGCGAGGCTTTCCGGGGAGCCGTCGACACCGGCGACGATGTACGGAGTCATGGCGGGTCTCCTCTCGCGGTGAGCCGGCAGTCCACGTCCACGACACCCTCGACACCCAGCGCCATGCGCTCGGCGAGCGGAATGCCGTCGGCGTCCCGCACCACCCCGGTCAGCGTCGCGACGCCGTTGACGACGACGATGTGGACGGGCTCCACCGGGGCCGGGAACAGGACGTCGACGACCTCGCGCCGTATCTCGTCGGCGAGGTCGTTGTCCGGGCGCAGGAACACCTTCAGCAGGTCCCCCCGGCTGACGACACCTTCGAGCAGGCCCTCCGTGTTCACGACGGGCAGCCGCTTGACGTGCCGGAGCGCCATGACGCGCGCCGCCTCGGCGAGCGTGGCGTCGGCGTGGACGGAGACGGCCGGAGTGGTCATCAGCTCCTCGGCGCACACCGCGCCGGCCTTGGCCATGTCGGCCATCCGGCGCAGCTGGGTGGAGCGGTCCGGATCGCTGTCCCGGAACTCCTCCTTGGGCAGCAGATCCGCCTCGGACACCACGCCGATCACCCGGCCGTCGCCCGTCAGCACGGGCAGAGCACTGATCCCCCACTCTTCCATGCGTTCGACGAGGTCCTTGAAGGATGTCTTCCTGCCTGCGGCGACGACGGAGCGTGTCATCACGTCGCTCACTCGGTGGGTCATTCCGGCTCCCCGCTGGCACCGCCGCTGCCGTAGGGCGCGTAGAGGTCTAGCAGCCGGGCTCGGGAGGCGCGCAGCCGGTCGGCGACCACGAGCCCGACCCAGACGGCGACGGCCCGGCCGAACTCCGCGTCCTGTTCGCAGAGCTCCCGCACGGCCTCGGCGTCGAACTCCCAGGCCCGCACCGGACTCATCGCCGTGGCACCGAGATGCCAGAGGTAGGGCGGGTAGTGCCAGGACCAGCCGACCAGTTCACCGTGCGCGATCGTCTCGACGACGGCGGGCCTGCGGCCGGGCACATGCAGGTCGAGGGCGACGGTGCCGGTCCGCAGGATCCAGAAGCGGTCGGCGCGCCCGCGTTCCTCGAACACGCGGTCCCCGGCCTCGAAGGACGTGTTGTGGGCGAACTGCATGAGCCGTTCGCGTACACCGGCGGAGAGCGCCGCGTTCATCGTGGTGGCGGTTGACATCGCACCGGCCCCCTTGGTCGCTCCGGCCCGTTGGTCTGTCGCTCGGCCCGTAGGTCGCTCGTGGTTCCAGCGTGGGTGCCGCGGGTACCCGGCACAACGGGCCGCACGGGCCCGGAGGAGGGCCGTTCGGCCTGGTTGCCGGTGCGCGACGGGGCGAGACTGGTGGCACGGGAGGTGCGTCATGTCGCACGTCGCAGAGTGGAAGGTCCGGCTCTACGTCTCCGAGGACGACCGGACGACGAAGGCCCGCGTCGAGGTGGACACCGGTACGAACAGGCTCACCGGTCACAGCAGTGCCCGCTGCGCTCCGCAGGACAAGGACGTGCCGGAGATCGGGGACGAACTCGCCGTCGGCCGGGCCATGGAGAACCTGGGCGAGCAGCTGAAGCGGACGGCGTACGGGGACATGCAGGCGCTGGGGTCGCCGACGCAGGAGGAATCCCTCAAGCCGTACTCGGGGTGGCTGGACATCGCGGCGACTTAGGCAACGTCGAAGCCTGTGCGGCGTCGCCATGACAAGGGCCGAACGGGGTACCGCGAGGCCCCGGCAGCCCTCGCACCGGCCGCCGCGCCGGTGCTTTGCTGAACGTGAGGAGGGGCCCGCCTTACAGGACGCGGAGAAGCGGTTTCGGGCCGCGCACCGCGCGATCAGGATCCGCGAGAAGCGGATAGCCCCTTCTCCCCTCGAGGGAACCGCACCGGCCTGGGGCCTCCATCTGTCCGTTGTCCGCGTTCGAGGCCACAGGCCGGGCCGGTCCCGACGGCAGCCGCCGGGCATCCGTGCCGTGCCTGCCGCGACGCCGTCGGCGTACGAGGTGTTGTGAGGTCGCGAAGGAGGAGCCATGACCAGCGAGACCCTTGCCCGGCCTGAGCTGGGCGACGTCGTCGTCGGAGTCGACGGCTCGTCCGCCGCGCGGACGGCCGCGCTCTGGGCCGCCGCCGAGGCCGATCAGCGCGGACGGACGCTGCGGCTCGTCCACGCCATCGACACACACCGGCACGCCCACATCGCCAGCGCGGAGATGCTCGATTCGGTACGCGAGGCCGGCGGCGAACTGCTGTCGTCGACGTCTCGAGCGGTCCACCAGTCCTTCCCCGACCTCGCCGTCACCACGGAACTCAGCCGTCACGAGGCGGTGTCCGGGCTCCGGGAGTGCGCCGGCCGGAACGGAACGATCGTCGTGGGCCATCGCGGCCTGGGCGGATTCTCCACCCTCATGCTGGGCTCCGTCGGCCTGGGCGTCGCCGCCCACACCGAGGTGCCCGTGATCGTCGTGCGCGGGGAGCGCGAACGCCCGGAGTCGGGCTCGGTCACCGCGGCCGTGTCCGGCCGGAAGGACCTGGGCTGGCTGCTGATCGCCGCGGCGGAGGCCGACGCCCGCAAGGCGGTGCTGCGCCTCGTCAGCGTCTGGAACGTGCTCGGCCAGGTCGGCACCGTCGCCACCATGCTGGACGATCTCGACGACATCGCCCACTCCCGGGTGCTCGAGCTGAAGGAGCTCGCCGACCGGGTCCGTGACCTCTACCCGGGCCTGATCGTCAGCCACCACGTGGAGACCGGCACGAGCGCCCCCGGCATCATCGTCGACGCGAGCACCGACACCGACCTCGTGGTGATGGGCCGTGGCCACAAGCGCCACTGGGGCGTCGGGCCGTCCCTGGGACGCGTCGCCCACTCCCTGATCCACCACGCCCACTGCCCGGTCGAGATCGTGCCGCCCGCGTTCGCGAGCGGCGACGAGTCGTCGTAGTCGTACGTCGTATGGACCGGGTCATTCTTGGACCGGGTCACTCGAAGGTGAGCACGTCCTCGGCCGGGCGGCGGGGTGTGGCCCGGCCCTTGGGACCGTAGCCGAGGCGGATCACCATGTGGATGTAGCCCGCCGTCGCTCCGGGATCCCGGGCGAGGGAACGGAGTTCGGGCCACTCCAGCGGCTGGGACATCAGTGAGGTGGACAGGCCGTCGAGGGTGGCCTGGAGCAGGACGCGGTGCAGTGCCTGGCCTGCCGCCAGCCACTCCTCGGGTGCGTCCCGCGAGGTTCCCAGGAGGGCGATCTGGGGGGTTTTCTCGAACCGGGCCGAGGTACGGCCGGTGGCACCGCGCCGGGTGTCGAAGTCACGGACGGGTGTGGTGACGTCGAACTGCCTCGGCCCGAACGCGTACGCCGGGATCCCCTCCTTCTCGTTCCCCTCCTCGGTCGCGCCGGTGCGCATCCACGCGGCGACCTCGGCGCGCACCGACGGGTCCGCCGATTCGAAGAGCTCGGACACGTGGACGAGGTCGAGGACGGTGTCTGTGTGCCACGCTCCCGGCACACCGAGCCGGCAGCCCTCCAGGAAGGCCGCGGCGCGCAGCCCGTCGAAGATCTCGGCGGGGACCCGCTCCTCGCTGAAGGGGAAGCGGCTGGTGTGCCGTTTGCGCAGTACGGGGTGGAGGTCGGACAGGGTCTCGTCCTCGTCGCCCGGCTCGACAACGGCGGGGCGGAGGCGGACGTCGGCCATGTGCCAGGGGTCACCGGGGTCCGGCAGCAGGTGTGCCCCTGCGTGCAGCCCGTGGTGCGCGGCGGCGACGCGCAGGCCGAAGAGGGCGGCGCCGCAGCCGATGTGGAGTGCGCGGTGGTCGGGGTCCTCGCGTGGCATGACGCGCGAGGGGTCTCCGTACAGCTCGACGGTGCCGGTGCCCACGCGGTGCACGAACCGCCATGGCTGTGCGTTGTGCATCGACGGTGCGGTGACGGCGTCCTCGACGAGCGAGGTGACTAGTTTGCGGGTCAGAGCGGTGATGGTCACGGTTCTCCCATTCCGGACAGACGAACGCTGAACCTCCCCTGCACCAGCCTCCGCCGCCCGCCCGCGCACCCGAAAGGGCCGAACGGTCCCACCTCCGGGCCCGTCGGCCGCCGCGGGGCCCACCACGCCGCGAAGCCCCCGCAAAAGGACCGGTCAGCACCCATATGGGCCCCGGACGGCCCTGGCCCGCCGGGGAAGGGGTACTCAGACTCTGTCGTGGGATCCGAGCGCTGAGGCCGGATCCGGGATTTCTGGAGGCGGGACGATGCACCTGCGTAGCGTCGGCGACGTGGCTGATCAGGGGTGGCGATGAGGCACCGCACAGTCGGTGAGCTGATGGCCGCGACGCCGGTCAGTGTCCGGGCCGGGACCCCGTTCAAGGAGATCGCACGGCTCCTCGACGAGTTCGACATCACCGCGGTGCCCGTCGTGGACGAGGACGGGCGTCCTGTGGGTGTCGTCTCCGAGGCCGACCTGCTGCACCGTCGCGCCACCGGGACCGGCTCCACCACCGCGGCCGCCATCATGTCCAGCCCCGCCATCACCGCCTCACCCGACTGGAGCGTCGTCCGTGCCACACGTGTCATGGGCCGGCACGCGGTCAAGCGGCTGCCCGTGGTCGACGCCACCGGCCGGCTCGTCGGCGTCCTGAGCCGCAGCGACCTCGTGCAGCTCTACCTGCGCCGTGACAAGTCGATCCGGGAGGAGATCGTCGAGGACGTCCTGACCCGCACGCTCCGGCTCAGCCCGTCGGCCGTGTCCGTCGAGGTCGACGACGGTGTGGTGACCCTCAGCGGCACGGTGGAGCGGCGGATGCTCGTCCCCGTCGTCGTGCGGCTGTGCCACAGCGTCGACGGAGTGGTGGACGTGATCGACCGGCTGGCCTACGAGCGGGACGACACCGTAGCGACGTAGCCGCGCGCGGACGCGCCGTGGCTGCGCGGAGACCCGAAGGAGCTGAGCACCATGCTGCCGAGCGCCCTGCACCCCGTCGTCGTCTCGGCCCGACTCGACTCGCCACTGTCCCGATGGCTGTGGCTGGTCAAATGGCTTCTGGCGATCCCGCACTACATCGTGCTGGCCTTCCTCTGGATCGGGTTCACCGTCGTGAGCGTGATCGCGTTCTTCGCGATCCTGTTCACGGAGCGCTACCCACGGCCCCTCTTCGACTTCAACGTGGGTGTGCTGCGCTGGTCCTGGCGTGTGTCGTACTACGCGCACAGCGCGCTGGGCACCGACCGGTACCCGCCCTTCAGCCTCGGCCGTGAACCCGACTATCCGGCCCGGCTCGACATCGCCTACCCGGAGCGGCTCAACCGCTGGCTGGTCCTGGTGAAGTGGTGGCTGCTCGCGCTCCCGCAGTACCTCGTGATCGGCATCTTCACCGGTGCCGTGCACACCGGCTGGTGGGGCGGCGGCCTCATCGGCTTGCTGTCGCTCATCGCGGTTGTCATCCTGGCCTTCACCGGCAAGTACCCGCGCGATCTCTTCGATCTCGTCGTCGGGCTCGACCGGTGGGTGCTGCGCGTCGCGGCCTATGCCGGGCTCATGACCGACGTGTACCCGCCGTTCCGCCTCGACATGGGCGGGGACGAGCCCCTCGACGCTGTGCCGGACCCCGTCCGGGAACCCTGAGGATGGCCATCATGAGCAGATTCGTCGCCGTCGGCCTCGACGGCTCCGGGGAGAGTCTGGCGGCCGCCCACTGGGCCGCGGGCGAGGCGCTGATGCGAGGGGTCCCGCTCCGGCTCGTCCACGCGGAAGCGCGGTCGACCGCCCGCAACCTCCTCCCCCACGCCGGTGCCGAGACGCGGGCCCGGTGGGCGGAGAAGCTGCTGAGCGACGCGGCGGACGAGCTGCGCGACAGCCACCCCGGCCTGGACGTCACCACCGAGTCACGCGACGAACCGCCGTCGAAGGCGCTCCCTTCCGTGGCCGACTCGGCGGACATGCTCGTCCTCGGTTCCCGGGGCCACGGCACGCTCCTGGGGTTCGTCCTCGGCTCCGTCGGCATGGCGGTCATCCACGCGACGGAGCGGCCCGTGGTGCTGGTGCGCGCGGGTAAGAACGGCACTGAACTACCCGCTGTGGACAGCGAGTTGGTGGTGGGCGTCGACACCGGCAGGCCCTGCGACGCCCTGCTGGCCTTCGCGTTCGAGGAGGCGGCCCGCCGGTCGGTCCGGCTGCGGGCGCTGCACAGCTGGGACCTTCCTCAGTCGGCCGGATACGGAGGCGCGTACGACCCGGGACTGCGCGCCCAGGCCGAGAAGGAGGCGCAGTCCGGCCTGGACGAGATGCTGCGCCCGTGGAGTGCGACGTACCCCGAAGTCGCCGTCACCGCACAGGCGTCGGTCGGGCGGACGGCGTGGCAGCTCGTGGAGGCGGGGGCCGGGGCGGGGCTCGTCGTGGTGGGCCGGCACATCCGCCGGACCGCGGTCGGCACCCACATCGGCCCGGTCACCCACGCGGTACTCCACCACTCGCGGGCACCTGTCGCGGTCGTCGCACACGAGTAGCCGCGCCCCCGCTCTGGGGGCTGAGTCCGCTCACGGAGCGAGGTCGCGGCGGCACAGCAGGAAGTGCGCCGCCAGGAGCCCCGCCGCGCCGACCCCCACCAGTACGGCGAGCTGCGGCCAGAGGATCGCGCCCCGGGCCAGGGCGTCGCCCGGTGCGTAGTAGTGGAAGGGGCTCACGTACCGCAGGGGTGCGGCCGGGTGCCACGCGAGGGCGATGAAGTTGAGGGCGAACCCCACGGCGCCGATCGCGACGACCGTGCCGAGGACCTGGGACCGTCGCCGTCCAGCCGCGGACACCGCGAGCGCGGGCCCGGTCATGCAGAGCGTGAACGCGTATCCCATGACCCCGGCCGCGAGTACGCCCCGGAGGCCGACGTGCGCGTGGATCTGCGGGGAGAACGCCACTCCGGCCGCGACGGTCAGCGTGCCGGCCGCGACCAGCGCGGCGGAGGCGAGGAGGAGCGCCGCGGTGCGTTCGGCGAGGAGCCGCGTACGGGTGACGGGCCGGACCATGACGAGTTCGACGGTGCCGGATTCCACGTCGGCGGCCACGGCGGCAGCGGCGAGGGAGCCGATCACCGTCAGCTGGAGCGCGATCCAGAACGGGTGGACGAGGCCCGCGCCGAGCAGCCCGGGATAGCTGGCGATGGACACGTCCCCGGTGGAGCCGCTGAACGCCCGGTACGCCGAAGGCGGCTCCCGGCCGGCGGCGGAGAAGATCTGGCCGGGAGGGATCGCGTGGGTCACGACGATGATCAGCGTCTCGAAGGCCACCATGCCGATGAGCACGGCGAGGAGCATTCGCCGCCTGCGGTGCAGGGCGAGCCAGAGCAGTGGCAGGCGGGTTTTCATGACCCGTCGCCCTCGAACGCCCGGTCCTGGTTTCGGTACAGGTCCAGGAACGCCTCGTCGAGGCCCGCCTCCTCGACGGTGATGTCGGCGACGGGCAGGGACAGCAGCTGACGCAAGGTGTCCGTGATGTCACTTGGCGGTACGAGGAGTTCGGCGCGGTCGCCCTGCCAGCGCGGACTCCAGCGGTCGGCCGCCCCGAGGCTGCGAGGACCGGCGGCGCCCGTGCCGTCGAGGGTGACGCGGATCCGGCGCGCACGCGCCTCCCGGAGCGCGGCGACGCGTTCGACGGCGACGAGCCGGCCCTCACGAATGATGGCGACCCGCTCGCAGGCCCGCTGAACCTCCGGCAGGACGTGGCTGGACAGCAGCACCGTGCGGCCTGCCCCGGCGGCCTCCGCCATCAGCGCGTAGAACGTCTCCTGCACGAGCGGGTCCAGGCCCTCCGTCGGTTCGTCGAGCACGGCGAGTCTGGGCTCGTGCTGGAGTGCCTGGACGAGCCCCAGCTTCTGCTTCATGCCGCGCGAATAGCTCTGGACCGGGCGTCGCAGGTCCCGGTCCGAGAGGTCGAGGCGTTCGCACAGCTCCCGGCGGCGGGGCGACGGCGCCTGTTGCAGGGCGGACAGCAGATCCAGGGTCTCGTCACCCGTGAGTTCGGGATAGAACCGCAACTCACCGGGGAGATAGCCGAGTACGGGCGCGAGTCGCGGGTGGTCCAGGGTGGGGTCGAGGCCGAGAACGCTCGCGCTTCCGGTCGTCGGGCGCAGCAGTCCGGCGAGACAGCGCAGGGTCGTTGTCTTGCCCGCTCCGTTGGGTCCGAGGAGGCCGAAGACCTCGCCGGCCTCGACGGTCAGGGTCAGCGATTCGACGCCGACGACCGATCCGTAGCGCTTGGTGAGCCGGCTCAGCTCGATGGCGGGAGTTCCGCCGGGCCCGCCCCGTTCCGACATACGACCGCCCTCCCGCAGCTGGGTCCGAGGACGAAGTGACGCACTTCTTCCTCAAGGATGCACCGGAGGCCGACTCGTGCAGACGGGTCGGTCAGAGAAAGGCCGCCGAGACCTGGACGGTGTGCACGGGACGTTGCGGCAGCTCGTCCTTCACCGCGGGACGCTGGAAGGGCCCGGGTGGCTTGGGCGGCGCGTGGCCGGTGGCCGCGTGGCGTTCGAGTCTGCTCGGCAGAGTCGAGTTCCTGGCGAGGTGACGTCGGTTCCTACGGGGCATAGCCACTCCCCTTCTGTGTCGGGCGGGCTCGCCGACGGCGATACGCGGGTCCCGTCCCACGTGGTGCCGTTCGGCGGGGTTCGTCATGGGGCACCGTCCGCCGGGGACGGGTGGTGCTGCGGTACGACGGCGACCGGGCACTCGGCGTGGTGGAGCGCCCGGTGGGCGACCCTGCCGAGTTCCAGACCGAAGAGTGAGTCCCGCCGTCGCGCCCCGACGACCAGCAGATCGGCCGCTGCGGAGCGCTCGGCCAGCACCCGTCGGGCGGGGCCCTCGACCGTGCTTCTGCTCAGTCGTATCTGAGGGTGCTCGCGCACCATCGGCAACAGGGCCTTGTCGAGGAAGTCCGACGCCCGCCGTTCGAAGTGCGCGTCGAACTCGCCGGTCATGAGCGGGTGGTGGACGGGGTCGCGGGCCGCCCGGCGCCAGGTGCGGACGACGTCGAGTTCGACATTCCGGACGGCTGCCTCGTGGAAGGCGAACCGGACGGCCGGCGAGTCCACGTCGTGATCGCCGATGCCGAGCAGGATCCGCTCGTGGCGCCCCTCAAGTGCGTGCCGGTCCCCGCGGACGACGACGACCGGGCCGCTCGACCGGGCGGCCACGACAAGGCCGACGGACCCGAGCAGCAGCCCGGCCAGCGCTCCCCTGCCACGTGACCCGACGACGAGGAGCACGGCGTCGTACCCCTGCTTGAGGAGCGCGCCGGTCGCGTCCTCGGCGAGGACGTCCGTCGTGATGGTGAGGCCGGGTACGCGCAGGCGGGCCCGGTCCGCGGCCGTGCCGACGATGTTCTCCGCGAGCACCTGGGCGGAGGGCCGCTCGGCGGTCGACGCGAGTACGACGCCTTCGTAGCGTTCCCACAGCGAGGCGTGCACGATGCGCAGCGGGCGGCCGCGCCGCATCGCTTCGTCGGCCGCCCAGTCCAGAGCCGCGAGACTGCCGTCGGATCCGTCGACGCCTACCACCACGGGCGCGTCCATCGCCGCCACCGCCTTCCCGGGCGCGGTCTCCCTCGCAGCCACGCTCGCACCCGGCACGCTCCCCCGGTAGGGCCGGTCGGTCCCGCACCCGGCACCGCAAGCCGGTAGCGCGCAGTATCGCTGCTGGTCAGCGCCTTGATCGTGGCTCGCCAGAAAACCCCTGCGGAGGTCGTCGCAGCGTGCGTAGGGTCGCGGGCATGACACTGCGACCTGTCCTGGTGAACATGAAGGCCGTCGACGACGCGGCGATCGGCCGGTTCTGGGCGGAGGCGCTCGGCTGGCGGATCAGCAGCCAGGAACCGGGCGCGACCGCCGCCAAGCCCGAGGGCTTCGACTGGCGGGACCCGGTCGGCGTCTGTATCGACGTCATCGCCGTCCCGGAACCCAAGACGACGACGAAGAACCGGGTGCACCTCGATCTCGCGACCAGCTCGGCGGCCCATCAGGCGGAGCTGGTCGCCCACCTCCAGGCGCTCGGTGCGAAACCGGCCGACGTGGGCCAAGGTGACGTGCCGTGGACGGTGCTCGCCGATCCGGAGGGCAACGAGTTCTGCGTGCTTGAGCCTCGCGAGTCGTACCGCGACACCGGGCCGCTCGCCCGGGTCGTGGTCGACTGCGTGGATCCGCGTGCCATGGCCCGGTTCTGGGGCGAGGCGGTGGACTGGACCCTGCACAAGGTGACCGACGACCACGCGGTGTGGCGCTCGGCCAAGGGCGTCGGCCCGTATCTCGAATTCCGCCGGGGCGGTGCGAAGACCGTGCCGGACCGGGTTCATCTCGACGTGGTGCCGGACGTCGGTGACGACAAGGCGGCCGAGGTGGCCCGGCTGCGGGCGCTCGGGGCCACCGATCTCGACGTCGGGCAGGGCCCCGACGTCTCCTGGACGTGCCTGTCGGACCCGGAGGGACACGAGTTCTGCGTCCTCTCCCGGTCCTAGTTCACCGCTCAGGTCAGTGCAGGTCCGCCTGGAAAGGGTGGCGGTGGTCGGCCGGGCAGGTGAAGACACGCAGGTCTCCCGACCGGCCGACGACCACGTCCGTCTCGATGTCGCTGGCCGCGGTGAACAGGAGCGTCATGGCCGTGCCGCAGTCGTCGCAGGTGAAGACCCTCGGCTGGTTCAGGTGCCAGGTCGGCCAGCCGCCGAGTTTCCAGCCGGCGAGGCGGGTGATGACGTCGCCGCCGTCGCCGGTCGCGCGGACCAACTCCTCGAGCCGTGGCTGGAGTTCTTCCGGCAGCTCATCACGGAACGGGAAATCGGTCACGGGCTCGGCGGTGATGGTGCAGGCCTGCGGGAGATAGCCGTCCTCCTCGTGGCGCGAGGGCGGGGGCGGAGTCGTCGGCGGGCCGGTCACGTCGGCGGCCCGGCGCCAGCGCAGGGCGACCACCGGGCCGCCTTCGGCCTGCTGGTCCGGCGCGTCCCAGTGCTCGTTCGGGCACCACAGGATCTGCAACAGGTCGACGCCGTCGGGCCACCAGGGTCCCGGCGCGTCATGCCGGAAGATCTGCGCGACGGGCACCATGGCCGTCGCGGGCTCGCCGTCAGGGTCGGTCTCGTCGGGCTCGGCGCACTCGGGCCACGGTTCGTCGCCCGGCCACAGCAGCGGCCCGCCGATCGAGCTGTCGTGAGGGCCCGGCTCCCCGCGCGTGGGGTGCAGGATGACGGCGTCGCGCGCGTGGGGACCCAGCTCGGGCAGCACGCCGAGTATCGCCTCGACCGTCGGACGAGGGGTGCGGATCATCGTTTCTTCCAGTCAACTCGGATGCGTACGTTGGCAGTTCGGTACGGTCAGCAGCCGTAGGGCTGGAGCACGAGGTAGCCGTCGACGCGGCTGAGCAGGTCGGACGCGGGGTCCGACGGGAGCGCGTGGCCGAGGTTCTCGGCGCGGACCTCACCGATCCACTGGTCGTGCTGGTACTCGTGGTTGATCAGCGCGGTCAGCAGATGGGTCGCGACGATGGCCAGCTGATTCGGCGCACCCACACGTCCGGCCGCGATGTCTCCGATACGGGCGTGGACGCGCTCGGCGACGGTGTCGCGGAACGTGGCGAGGCGGTCGACGGTGGGCAGCGCTCCGCGGAACTTCTCCGGGTTGGCGGAGTCCATCACGGCGTCCAGTTCCGGGTCGGGGCTCGGCTCGGCGGCGGTGAGGTTGCGGACCATGAAGTGCGCCACGTGTGCCTGGTGGCCGAGGTGCCAGCCGATGGCGCTGGAGTCCTCGTTCGGGCGCCAGATCACCTCGTCGGGGGTGAGGTCCCGCCACAGGTCGTCGGTGTAGGCGCGGGCACGGTCGTACTCGTGCAGCAGCCCGGTGAGGTCGGGCAGGCTGTGCGGGTTGCGCAGGTCGGGCATGGGGTCTACCTGTCGGTTCCGGGGGGATGGAGCGGCGGGGTGTCGCGATGTGCGTGCCAAGTCAGGCGTTCACCGCGGGGGCCGGTAGGCCCGGCTCCGCCACGCCGAACGCCGACGGCCCCTCAGTCCCGTACCTCGTACTTGTCGCTCAGCCCGCGCGAGGCGATCAACTCCGCCGTTCCGTCGGCGAGTTGGTACGCCATGCCCACGACCGCGACCCGTCCGGCGTCCACACCCTCGGCGAGTGCGCGGGAACGTTCGAGGAGCAGGTCGACCGTGTGCCGGATGTGCTCGTGCAGGATCTCCTGCTCCGTCACCCGTCCGGCGGCACGCGCCGAAAGAACGCTCGGTGTCACCCGTTCCACCACGTCACGCACGAAGCCCCCGGGCGTCGCACCGTCCTCGACGGCGGCGCGGGCAGCGCCGACGGCCCCGCACGAGTCGTGCCCGAGCACCACGACGAGCGGGCAGTCGAGCAGGCTCACGCCGTACTCGATGCTGCCGAGCACCTCGGTGCCCACCACATGGCCGGCGGTGCGCACCACGAACAGGTCGCCGAGACCCTGGTCGAAGATGATCTCGGCGGCAAGACGGGAGTCGGCGCACCCGAACATCACGGCGAAGGGGCTCTGCGACGAGGTGATCTCGGCGCGGCGCGCGGCATCCTGGTTGGGGTGGGCGGACGCTCCGGCCACGAACCGGCGGTTGCCCGCCAGCAGCGTCTCGAAGGCCTCGTCGGGCGTGGTGGGTGTGAGCGCGTCTGTCATGGACGCAGCCTACGATCCGGTTCCGGGCCCGCCCACTCGGGAGTACACCGACGTACGAGTAGACCGTGCACCTGACAGAACGAGCACACCGCGTACGCGGCAGAACGAGTACACCCATGCACTCGGCAGAAGGACACACATGCACGTCCCCCACGACACAGCTCTCGACCACCCGGTCGCCGCGTCGCTCGGCGGCCACCACGCCCACCTGGCCCGCCGGCTCGGCCAAGCGGCCACGTATCACCCGGACGTCGCCACCTTCGCCGCCGTCTCCGCCGCACCGGGGCCGTCCGCGTGGTCCGACCTGGCCACCCTGCTCGGCCCCGGCGAGTTCGCCGACATGTTCAGCTCCCCGGCATCACCCCCGGCCGACTGGGCACCGGTGTTCACCCTCGACGGCTTCCAGATGGTCCACGTGGCGCCCGGCGCTGCTACGAGCCCCGCCCCCGAGGTCGTCGAACTCGGCCCCGCCGACGTCCCCGACATGCTCGACCTCGTGGCCCGCACCAGCCCGGGCCCCTTCCGCACCCGTACGCACGAACTCGGCACGTATCTCGGCATCCGCGAGAACGGCGCGCTGGTCGCGATGGCAGGTGAGCGCCTGCGTCCGCCCGGGTGGACCGAGATCAGCGCGGTGTGCACGGCGCCCGAGGCACGCGGCCGGGGTTACGCCGCCCTGCTCGTCCGGGACCTGATCGGCCGTGTCGAATCCCGGGACGAACGCCCCTTCCTGCACGTGGCGGCCGCCAATGACGCGGCCGTCGCGCTCTACAAGCGCCTCGGCTTCGAGGTGCGCAAGCCCGTGACGTTCCGCGGCTTCCGCACGCCCTGACCTGCCACCTGACTGCCACCTGCACGGATCTTGCGCGGCGGGCCGGGGCCGGGTCAGAGTTTCGGCAGCCGTCAGTCGGACACCCAACCCCGGGGATGAACTGTGAGCGACGAATTCTCGATATTCGACGAGGTCATCGAACGCAAGAAATCCAACTCCATGAAATGGGACACCGCCCCGGAATTCCTCGCCCCCGAGGAAGCGGCGGCGGATCCCCTTCCGATGTGGGTGGCCGACACCGATTTCAAGGCCCCGCGCGCGGTTGTCGACGCACTGCACGAAGCCGTGGACTACGGCATTTTCGGTTATCCCGGCGGTCCTTCCGACGGCTATCTCGACGCCGTGACCGGCTGGCAGGCCAGACGGTTCGGGTGGGAGGTGGACCGGCGCTGGGTCGTCCAGACCGCCGGCATCATCACCAGCCTGAAGACGGCGGTCCAGGCGTTCTCCGCCCCCGGCGACTCCGTCCTCATCCAGCCGCCGGTGTACGCCCACTTCCACGAGGACGTCCTGCTCAACGGCCGCCGCCTCGCGTACGCGCCCCTGCGGCGCACCGAAGACGGCTACGCCTTCGACCCGCGTACGTTCGAGGCCGCGATCCGGCCCGACACCAAGATCTTCATCCTGAGTCACCCGCACAATCCGACCGGGAATGTCTGGTCCGAGGAAGATCTGCGCACGATGGGCGAGATCTGCGCCCGGCACGGCGTTCTCGTCATCGCGGACGAGATCCATCAGGACCTGATCATCAATCCGGCCAGGAAGCACATCCCGTTCGCGTCACTCGGCGAGGAATTCGCCCGTAACAGCATCACGTGCGCGGCGCCCAGCAAGACGTTCAACCTGCCGGGCCTCCAGTGCGCGAACGTCTTCATCCCGGACCGGAGAATGCGGGAGGAGTTTGCCCGCCAGTACGAGCGCAACGTCTTTCCCGTGGCCAATGTGCTGGGCGCGGTCGCCGCCGAGGCCGCATACACGCACGGCGAGCCCTGGCTGGAGGAGCTCCTCACCTATCTGCGCGGCAATCACACGCACTTCGCCGAGGCCGTGAACGCGGCCACCTCCAAGGTGCGGGTGCTGCCCGCCGACTCCCTCTACCTGGCGTGGATGGACTGCCGGGGCCTGGGCATGGACGCGGCGGACCTGGACCGGTTCATGCTGCTCAACGCCCGCCTGTGGCTCGACAAGGGGCAGAAGTTCGGCCGCGAGGGGCACGGCTACATGCGGGTCAACCTCGGCTGCCCGCGCGCCACGGTGGACGAGGCGATCCACCGGCTCACGACGGCGGTCGCCGCACTCTGAGCGGACGCCGCGCGGCTGCGGAAGCGGCGGTCCCACCCGAGGCTTGAGGGGACAGGTCCGGCGGACCTGTGCCCGACCGAGGGAGAGGCCCCGCGTGGGAAAGATCGTGATCAGCGAGAACGTCTCGCTCGACGGCGTCATCCAGGACCCGACCGGCGACGAGGACTTCCGGCACGGCGGCTGGTTCGGCCGCATGGGCGACGAGGACCTGATGGAGTGGACCAAGGTCGAGTACGACGAGGCCCTCGGCACCTCGGCGCTGCTGCTCGGGCGGCGGACCTACGAGTGGTTCGCCGCCCGGTGGCCGTCACGGACCGGCGCGTGGGCGGACCGGCTGAACAGCCTCCCCAAGTACGTCGTGTCCTCGACGCTCGACGACCCCGGATGGACCAACTCGACGGTCCTCATCGGCGAGGTGGCCGCCGAGGTCAGCAAGCTGAGGCGGGAACTGGACGGGGACATCGTCGTGTACGGCAGCGGCAGGCTCGTACGCACACTGATCGAGCTCGATCTGGCCGACGAACTGCGCCTCATGGTCCATCCCGTGGTGCTCGGCGGCGGGCACCGCCTCTTCGGGGAGAACGGCTACGAGACGTCTCTGCGGCTCCTCACCACGCGGAGCGTCGGCCAGAGCCTCGCCCGGCTCACCTACGCGTTCGCCCGGGACGCCTAGCGCCGGAGTCGGTTCCGGGCACATTTCGGAACCGGCGCATTTGGTTCCGGGCACATTTCCCCGGCCGGCCATTGCCAGGTCAGCCCGTCGTCAGGGCGAAGACAAGGATGGTCAGGGCCCAGCACAGGACCACGGCTCCCGCGCCCAGCACTTCGACCCGTACGGTGTGGGTCCGGCCGGGCCGGAGCCAGAAAGTCAGGGCCCGGTTCACCAGCGGCATGAGCAGCCAGGTCAGAATGCTGACGCTCAGTACGTTGCTGAAGAACAGGGCGAGATATCCGGGGACGCCCCAGACGTCGAATTCATGACCCACGCTCAGATTCAGGAGCATGACCGTGGGATAGAGCGCCAGCACGACCGTCATGGCCTGTTTCCAGTTGGCCGGGGCCTCCTCGTCCTCGTCCGAGCCGAACCGGAACCAGCCGCCGAACGCCGACCCCATTTTGCGGACCTCGTAGGACGCGAAATATTCGCGCCCTTCCTTCAGCAGGTCCTCCCTGATGCTGGAATCCAGCCAGGCTTCGAGATGTTCACGGGTGTCGTACCGGAAAACGACCACCCAGTTGTCCTGGATCCCCTCGACGGGACGGAAGAATTCGGCCCCCATGAAGCCGGGGCGCTTCTCCTGTTCTTTCAGGACCTTGTCCTGCCAGCGCTCGAACTCGGCTTCCCGGCCAGGCCGTACCTCGTGCGAGACGACCGCCGTGACCCCCTCCTCCTGGTCGGGCTCCTCGATGTGGCCACCTGCGAGGACTTCCTGGGTCGGGGTGCCGTCGAGCAGCGCGCTGCCTTCGTCGAGCAGCTCCCGGCGTGCGGTCGAGTCGAGCCATGCGGTGAGCTGGTCCGTGCCCGCGAAGCGGAACACCACGACCCATTCGTGTTCGTCCCCGGATCCGGGGGGATAGGTCTCCGTCCCCTTGAATCCGTCGAAGCGCCGAACGGTCCGGTTCACCTTCTCCTGCCAGCGGTCGTACTCGTCGTCAAGGCCGTCCCGCACTTTCTGGGAGGTGACGACGGTCGCGGTGCCGCTTGCACGGATACCCATACGGCGTAGTCTAGTTCAGGGGGAATCGCGACGAAACTTGAATTCTCGCGATACTCGGGGACAGATGCTCGGGGATGGATGCCCGGGGATAACCGTCGCACGATCATCGCGCGAGAGACCGACCCCATGGACCTCAACACCATTACGGAAGTTGTCCGTCGCCCGCTCGATCAGCCCGGCGCGCAATGGCGCGAAGGCGATGCGTGGCTCGCGGGCGGTACGTGGCTCTATTCCGTGGAGCAGCCGAGCCTGCGCCGAATGCTCGATCTGACGGCGCTGGACTGGGCGCCGCTCGTCCCGAGCCGGGATGGGCTGGAAATCGGTGCGACGTGCACCATTCGCGATCTGTATTCCTTCGATTTTCCGGAGGACTGGATCGCCGGCCCCCTTCTCGCCACGAGCTGCG
The DNA here is from genome assembly GCF_040645335.1 of Streptomyces sp. NPDC046821. NCBI lineage: Bacteria > Bacillati > Actinomycetota > Actinomycetes > Kitasatosporales > Streptomycetaceae > Streptomyces > Streptomyces sp. NPDC046821. The sequence continues at coordinate 288,882 of NZ_JBEYYB010000001.1, forward strand.
AAGCTTTCCTGTCCTCGTTCAAGGTATGGAATTCGGCGACCGTGGGCGGCAACATCTGTCTGTCCCTGCCCGCCGGCCCCATGATCACGCTGGCGGTCGCGCTGGAGGCGCGGTACGAGCTGTGGGCTCCCGACGGGTCCACCCGCACCGTCGACGCGCTCGACTTCGTGACCGGCGACCACCAGAACGTGCTCGCCCCCGGGGAAATCCTGCGGCGCATCGAGATTCCGGACCGTGCGCTGAGGAAGCGCACCGCCCACCGCCGTTTCACGCTGACCCGTCTCGGCCGTTCGACGGTCTTCCTCGTCGGCACGCGCACGCCGGGCAAGGGAGACCTGCTGCTCACCGTCACGGCCGGTACGACACGGCCTGTGCGCTTCGCTTTCGACGCCCTGCCCGATGCCTCGGCTCTGCGGCAGCGCATCGACGCCGTCCCCTCCGGCCTCTGGTTCGCGGATCCCAACGGGACCCCCGATCACCGCCGCCATCTGACGCAGCACTTCGCCGAAGAGATCCGCCGCGAACTGTCGGACGGTGACGCGCCATGACGTATTCGGACGGTGATGGGCCATGACATATGTCGTGAACGGCAGGAGTTTCGACGAACAGCCGGATCCCGGCCAGTGCCTGCGGACTTTCCTGCGCTCGCTCGGCCATCACGGCGTCAAGAAGGGGTGCGACGCGGGCGATTGCGGCGCGTGCACGGTGTGGCTGGACGACAGTCCGGTGCACAGCTGCATCACCCCCGCGTTCCGCGCGGAGGGCCATGAGGTGACCACGATCGAGGGGCTCGGGTCGCCAGGGCAACTGCACCCGATGCAGCGGCAGTTCCGCGACGCCCCGGGGTTCCAGTGCGGCTTCTGCACCGCGGGGATGATCATGACGTCGGCGACCTTCACCGAGGCGCAGAAAGCGGATCTGCCGCGCGCGCTGAAGGGCAACCTCTGCCGCTGCACCGGCTATCGGGCGATCGAGGACGCGGTGAACGGCGTCGTCGGCGTCGAGACCGCCGCGCCGGGCAAGGCCGTCGGGACGAGCGTCGGCCCGCCGGCGGCCGAGGGCGTGGTGACCGGCCGCGCCGAGTTCACGATGGACACCCATGTCGAAGGAATGCTGCACCTCAAGGTGCTGCACTCACCGCACGCACACGCCCGGATCACCTCCGTCGACAAGACCGCGGCAATGGCGGTGCCGGGCGTGCACCGGGTCTTCACCTGGGAGGACGTGCCGCGTAAGCGGTTCTCCACGGCGATCCACACCGACCACCTAGTCGATCCGGACGACACGTACATCCTCGACGACACGGTCCGCTTCGTCGGCCAGCGCGTCGCCGCGGTCGTGGCCGACACGGTCGGCGCGGCGGAAGAGGGCTGCCGCAGGCTCCGGGTGGAGTACGAGGAGCTGCCGGCGGTGTTCGACCCCGAGGCGGCGATGGCCGACGGCGCTCCCCAACTGCACAGCGCGGACGATCCGTTCGTCCGCGACGTGGCCCACAACGTCCTGCTGGAGCTGCACTCGCACATCGGCGATGTCGACGCGGGGTTCGCCGCTGCCGACGTGATCCATGAAGGAACGTACTCGTCGCCGCGCGTGCAGCACGCGCATCTGGAGACCCACGGCTCGATCGCCTGGGTGGAGGACGGCCGGCTCAACGTGCGGACCAGCTCTCAGTCACCGTCGATCGCGAAGGCCAAGCTCGCGCATCTCTTCGCGCTGCGCCCGGACCAGCTCCACGTGTTCTGCGAGCGGGTCGGTGGCGCATTCGGCGGCAAGCAGGAAGTGATCTCGGAGGATCTGGCGGCGCTCGCCGCCCTGGACACCGGGCGGCCCGTCTGCTTCGAGTACACGCGCGAGGAGGAGTTCACCACGGCCTCGCCGCGGCACCCCATGACGCTCGCGGTCAGGCTCGGCGCGAAGGAGGACGGCACTCTCACGGCGCTCCAGGTCCGCAACGTGTCGAACACCGGCGCCTACGGCAACCACGGCGGCGAGACCCTGTACGCGGGCGGCGCCGCCGTCATGATCTACCGCTGCCCGAACAAGAAGTACGACGCGTACTCCGTCTACACGAACACCGTGCCGAGCGGGGCGCTGCGCGGTTACGGGATGACGCAGCCGGCGTTCGCCGTGGAGTCGGCGATGGACGAACTGGCCCGCGCCGTGCACCTCGACCCGCTCGAACTGCGACGGCGCAACATCGTGAAGCCGGGCGATCCGCTTCTCGCCCTGCACGAGGGTCCCGACGACGTGATGTTCAACGAGGACGGGCTCGGCAAGTGCATCGACGCCGTGGACCACGCCCTGGCCCGCGCGGTCACCGAACCGCCGCCCGGCCCGGACTGGCTCGTGGGGTCCGGGGTCGCGAGTTCCCTGCACGAGACCGCGCCCCCGACCGAGCACCTGTCGGAGGCCTGGGTCACGCTCGGCGACGACCTCGTGTACGAACTGGCCGTCGGTACGGTCGAGTTCGGCGAGGGCACGTCGACCGCACACGTCCAGATCGCGGCCAACCAGCTCGGGACGACGCCTTCGCGGATCCGTCTGGTGCAGTCCGACACCGACCGCACGGGATTCGACACCGGCGCCTTCGCGAGCGCGGGTCTCTTCGTCGCCGGCAACGCGGTGCTGCGGGCGGCCAACGCCGTGCGCGACCGCATTCTGGAATTCGCCGCCGCGCACACGGGGGTCCATGTGGTCATGTGCTCGCTGGGTGACGGGGAGGTCGTCTGCGGGGAGCAGCATGTGCCGCTGGCCGAGCTCGTCGCGCTGGCCCGGACACGCGGAATCCGGTTCACCGCCGCGCGCAAGGCCTACGGGTCGCCTCGGAGCGTCGTGTCCAACACGCAGGGGTTCAAGATCGCGGTCCATCAGGTGACGGGCGAGATCCGCGTCCTCTACAGCGTCCAGGCCACCGACGCGGCCGTCGTCATCAACCCCGCGCAGGTCCGGGGGCAGGTGGAGGGCGGTCTCGCCCAGGGCATCGGCTTCGCGCTGACCGAGAACTACCAGGTCGACGCGGACGGAACCATGGTCAACCCGAACCTCCGGAACTACCGCATCCCCACCTACGCCGACGTCCCCCGTACCGAGCTGCTCCTGGTGAGATCGGCGGACTCCTTCGGCCCCATGGGCGCGAAGGGCATCGCGGAATGCTGCATCAACCCGGTGGCCCCCGCACTCGCGAACGCTCTCCACGACGCCACGGGTGTCCGCTTCCGCGCGCTGCCCCTGACGCCGGAACGCGTCTACAGCCGGCTCAAGAGGAACCGGTCGATACGGACGGCCTGAGCCGGGCCCGTTCAACTCGCTCAATTCGCCGGTAAATCGCCGATATCAGCCACCGGACACTCTTGACCAGGGAATCTGCTCACGCATTCAGGTCGCATTCAGGTTGCATTCGGTTTCGTTGAGAATTGGGGAAACTCCCGTACCAGAAGATCAAAAACAATGGCAAAGGGAGCTGTCCCCCATGGCATCGTGCTCGTCATGACGACAGAGCCCCTCCTCGATGAACTCCCCCGCACCTCAAGGCGCCGAATGGCGAACAAGGTGCCTGAAGTGACGGTCTACTTCTGGGTCATCAAGGTGCTCACCACCGGGATGGGCGAAACCGCCTCGGACTGGATGGCCCGGACGCTCGGCCCGATCCCGGCGGTCGCGCTCGGCGGTCTGGCCTTCGTGGCGGCGCTGGCGGTCCAGTTCTCGCTGCGGCGCTACGTGGCATGGGTGTACTGGACCGCCGTCGTCATGGTCAGCGTGTTCGGCACGATGGCCGCCGACATCCTGCACGTGGGCCTCGGAGTTCCGTACACCCTGTCGACGCCGGCCTTCATGGTCGTACTGGCCGCCGTCTTCTTCATCTGGCACGCGAGCGAGGGGACGCTGTCGATCCACAGCATCCGGACCCGTCGCCGCGAGACGTTCTACTGGGCTACGGTCCTCGCCACCTTCGCGCTCGGCACGGCGGCCGGTGACCTCACGGCCGGCATCGGGCTCAGGTACCTGGGATCGGCCGTCCTGTTCGCCGCCGCCATCTGCGTACCGGCCGTCGCGTTCCGGGCGGGCGTTCTCAACGCGGTGGGCGCCTTCTGGGCGGCGTACGTGATCACGCGGCCTCTCGGGGCGTCGCTCGCCGACTGGATGGCGCTCGGTCAGGCCCGGGGCGGTCTCGGGTTCGGTCTCGGGCCGGTGACGCTCGCGTGGACCGTCGCCATCCTCGGCCTCGTCGCCTATATGGCCGTGACGAAGCGCGAGTCCCGCGGCGAGACCCTGGCGGCCTGAGCGTCGAGCCCGACACGCGAAATTCCGGCGCCTCCAGGGGTGCGCCGCGCCCCCTCCACCGTCACGATGGAGGGGGCGTTCTCATGCTCACGCACATCGCCCGCCCCCGGGCTTTGCATAACCATTCTTAAGGATGCATACTCTTCCCATGTCTAAGGTTCTTACCTCCCTGCCCGCCGGCGAGCGCGTCGGCATCGCCTTCTCGGGCGGCCTCGACACCTCCGTCGCGGTCGCGTGGATGCGCGACAAGGGTGCCGTCCCGTGCACCTACACGGCCGACATCGGCCAGTACGACGAGCCCGACATCGCGTCGGTGCCCGGTCGCGCCAAGACCTACGGTGCCGAGATCGCGCGCCTGGTCGACTGCCGTGCGGCGCTGGTGGAGGAAGGCCTGGCCGCGCTCGCCTGCGGCGCGTTCCACATCCGCTCGGGCGGCCGCGCGTACTTCAACACGACGCCGCTCGGCCGCGCCGTCACCGGCACACTCCTCGTCCGGGCGATGCTCGAGGACAACGTGCAGATCTGGGGCGACGGCTCGACGTTCAAGGGCAACGACATCGAGCGGTTCTACCGCTACGGCCTGCTGGCCAACCCGCACCTGCGCATCTACAAGCCGTGGCTCGACGCCGACTTCGTGACGGAGCTGGGCGGCCGCAAGGAGATGTCCGAGTGGCTGGTGACCCACGACCTGCCGTACCGGGACAGCACCGAGAAGGCGTACTCCACCGACGCCAACATCTGGGGCGCCACGCACGAGGCCAAGACCCTCGAGCACCTCGACACCGGCGTCGAGACCGTCGAGCCGATCATGGGCGTGCGCTTCTGGGACCCGTCGGTCGAGATCGCCACCGAGGACGTGACGATCGGCTTCGACCAGGGCCGCCCGGTCACGATCAACGGCCAGGCCTTCGCCTCCGCCGTCGACCTCGTGATGGAGGCCAACGCCATCGGCGGCCGCCACGGCATGGGCATGTCGGACCAGATCGAGAACCGCATCATCGAGGCGAAGAGCCGCGGCATCTACGAGGCGCCCGGCATGGCGCTGCTGCACGCCGCGTACGAGCGTCTCGTCAACGCGATCCACAACGAGGACACCCTCGCCCAGTACCACAACGAGGGCCGGCGCCTGGGCCGCCTCATGTACGAGGGCCGCTGGCTGGACCCGCAGGCGCTCATGGTCCGCGAGTCGCTGCAGCGCTGGGTCGGCTCGGCCGTCACCGGCGAGGTCACGCTGCGGCTGCGGCGCGGTGAGGACTACTCGATCCTCAACACCACGGGCCCGGCGTTCAGCTACCACCCGGACAAGCTGTCGATGGAGCGCACCGAGGACTCCGCGTTCGGTCCGGTGGACCGGATCGGCCAGCTCACCATGCGCAACCTCGACATCGCCGACTCTCGTGCCCGCCTGGAGCAGTACGCGGGCCTCGGCATCGTCGGCACGACCCACCCCGAGCTGCAGGCCGCGGCGACGGGCCTGATCGGCACGATGCCGGAGGGCGGCGCCGAGGCGATCGCCTCCCGCGGTGAGGTCTCGGGCGACGACGAGGCCCTGGACCGCGCGGCGATGGAGTTCGGCACCGACTGACCTCCGTCAGATGCGCGAAAGGGTGTAGGGGGTGGCCTGCGGGCCGCCCCCTACACCCCTTTTGGCTATACGGTTTTCGGCTATACGGCTTCGACCACGTTCATGGGGTCCGTCGGGTCCGCGAACTGCGTGCGGTACAGCTCCGCGTAGCGGCCGTCCTCGGCGAGCAGCGCCTCATGGGTGCCGCGTTCCACGATGCGGCCGTCCTCGACGACGAGGATCTGGTCGGCGGACCTGATCGTGGACAGCCGGTGCGCGATCACGACGGCGGTACGGCCTGCCAGTGCCTCCGCGAGCGCTTCCTGCACGGCCGCCTCGGACGTGTTGTCCAGGTGGGCGGTCGCCTCGTCGAGGATCACGACGCGCTGGCGCGCGAGGAGCAGCCGGGCGATCGTCATGCGCTGGCGCTCACCGCCGGAGAGCCGGTAGCCGCGCTCACCGACGACAGTGTCGAGGCCGTCGGGCAGGGAGTTGACCAGGTCCTCCAGGCGGGCACGGCGCAGGACGTCCCACAGTTCGTCCTCGCTCGCACCCGGCCTTGCCAGGAGGAGGTTGGCGCGGACTGAGTCGTGGAACAGGTGGCCGTCCTGGGTGACCATGCCGAGCGTCTCGCGCAGGGAGACGGCGCTCAGGTCCTTCACGTCGACCCCGCTGATGCGGACGGCACCTTCGTCGGTGTCGTAGAGGCGGGGCATGAGCTGGGCGACGGTCGACTTGCCCGCGCCCGAGGAGCCGACGAGGGCGACGGTCTGGCCGGGTTCGGCGCGGAACGAGATGCCGTGCAGGACCTCGGCTCCCCCGCGGGTGTCGAGCGACGCGACCTCTTCGAGGGAGGCGAGGGAGACCTTGTCGGCGGCGGGGTAGCCGAAGCGGACGTCGTCGAACTCCACGGAGACCGGGCCCTCGGGCACCGCACGGGCGTCGGGCTTCTCGTCGATCAGCGGCTTGAGGTCGAGCACCTCGAAGACGCGTTCGAAGCTGACGAGTGCGCTCATGACCTCGACGCGGGCGCCGGCCAGGGAGGTCAGCGGGGCGTAGAGGCGGGTGAGGAGCAGGGCGAGGGACACGACGGCGCCCGCTTCGAGGGTGCCCTCCATCGCGAAGTAGCCGCCCAGGCCGTAGACGAGCGCGAGGGCGAGGGCCGAGACGAGGGTGAGGGCGGTGATGAACGCGGACTGCGACATGGCCGTACGGACGCCGATGTCCCGGACGCGGCGGGCGCGCTCGGCGAATTCGGCGGACTCGTCGCCGGGCCGGCCGAACAGCTTGATCAGGGTGGCGCCGGGCGCCGAGAACCGCTCGGTCATCCGGGTGCCCATGGCGGCGTTGTGCTCGGCCGCCTCACGCTGGAGGCGGGCCATACGGGTGCCCATGCGCCGGGCGGGCACGACGAACACCGGAAGGAGCACGAGCGCGAGGAGCGTGATCTGCCAGGACAGCGTGAGCATGACGGCGAGGGTGAGGATGAGCGTCACGATGTTGCCGACGACCCCGGAGAGCGTGTTGCTGAAGGCTCTCTGCGCGCCGATCACGTCGTTGTTGAGCCGGCTGACGAGGGCGCCGGTGCGGGTCCGCGTGAAGAAGGCGACGGGCATCCGTTGTACGTGATCGAAGACGGCGGTACGCAGGTCGAGGATCAGGCCTTCGCCGAGGTTGGCCGAGAGCCAGCGGGCGAGGAGGCCGAGCCCCGCCTCCGCGAGCGCGATCACGGCGATGAGCAGGGCGAGCCGGATGACCGTGCCCTGGCGCTTGCCCGCGACGATGGCGTCGACGACGTGCCCCGCGAGGACCGGGGTGGCCACGGCGGTGAGCGCGGTGACCACGCTCAGGACGAGGAACTGGGCGATACGGCGGCGGTGCGGGCGCGCGAAGGCGGCGATGCGGCGCAAGGTCGCGGGGTGGAAGGGTCGGGTGTCGCGCTGGGCGTTCATGACGCTGTGCAGCTGCGTCCACGCCGTGGTCTCCATGCTCATGATGAAGAAGGTAAGACCTCAAGCTTCCTTGAGGTCAACGCGGAGTCGATTCCCGCTCGAAGTCCGGCACTCCCCGACGGGTGGTGACTGTCACACTGGCGGCCACCCAGCCACGTACACGCAGCGACGAACACCAGGAGGGTCCCGGATGCCGGTCCGCGTCGAGCGCCGAGGGCATGTCACCACCGTCGTCCTGTCCCGCCCGGAGGTCCGCAACGCGGTCGACGGGCCCACGGCCGCCGAACTGGCCGCCGCCTTCAGGGAGTTCGAGGCGGACGACACCGCCCGCGTCGCGGTGCTCTGGGGTGAGGGCGGCACGTTCTGCGCGGGCGCCGACCTCAAGGCCGTCGGTACGGAGTCCGGCAACCGGGTGGCCGAGGACGGGGACGGGCCGATGGGTCCGACGCGCCTCCGGCTGTCCAAGCCGGTGATCGCAGCGGTGAGCGGGCACGCGGTGGCGGGCGGCCTGGAGCTGGCGCTCTGGTGCGATCTGCGGGTCGTCGAGGAGGACGCGGTGTTCGGGGTGTTCTGCCGCCGCTGGGGCGTGCCCCTCATCGACGGCGGGACGGTGCGGCTGCCGCGCCTCATCGGCGAGAGCCGCGCCATGGACCTGATCCTCACGGGCCGCCCGGTCCCGGCCCGGGAGGCGTACGGGATGGGGCTCGCGAACCGGGTCGTGCCGCCGGGCCGGGCGCGCGCCGAGGCCGAGGCGCTCGCGGAGCACATCGCGGGCTTCCCGCAGGCCTGTATGCGCGGCGACCGGGCCTCCGTGCTCGACCAGGGCGGGCTGAGCGAGGAGGCGGCGATGGTGGGTGAACTCGCTTACGGGAAAGCCGTGTTGGCGGAGGGTCTTGAGGGGGCGGCACGCTTCGCGTCGGGGGCGGGGCGGCACGGGTCGTTCACCGACGACTGACCCGGCAACCCCTCCCCCGGCGCGGGCGGCCGGTCAGCCCTGGTTGTGCAGCGGGACCGTCAGCTGCTTGAGCCACGTGTTGGTGGTGAAGTCACGGGCCTTGATGACGACCTTCTGCTGGTCGACCTCGATCTGGAGGCCCTGGTTGAAGGCGCCGCCGAGCGAGACCTCGCCGCCCTTGCCGTCGTCCTTCCAACCCACCTGCACAGCGGCCGTGTTGACGACGGTGAACCCTTCGAGGTTGCCCGTGCCGGGGACGACGCGGCGCACCACCCAGTCGGACAGGTTGAGGTCCCAGTGGGTGTGTCCGGAGAAGAGGAACACGTCCTTGTACTTGCCCAGGATGCCCAGGAGCCGGTCGGGCTGGAGGTAGTCGCTCATGTAGAGCTTGTTGTGCGTGCCGGACACCGTGTTGGGCAGCGGGTGGTGCGTCAGGACCATGACCGGCTTGCGGCGGCGCGCCCAGTACGCGAGCCGGTCCTCCAGCCACGTGAACTGCTCGTCGCTGATCCACACCTCGTCCCACAGCTTGGCGTCGTGGTAGTGGGAGTACTGCTCGGTGCCGATGACGAGAACGGGGACGCCGCCGAACGAGGTCTCCGTGTAGACCTTGCCGCGCTCGGCGAAGTTGTAGAAGCTCTTGAAGAGGGAGTCCTCGGTGGTGCCGTTGGGCCAGGTGGCCTGGGCGAGGGTGTTCGGGTCGCTGTACTTCGGCACGTAGAACTCGTGGTTGCCGATCGCCCACGCCACGGTCTTCGGGTGCGGGTGCTTGTCGATCATCTGGCGCACGGCCGCGTACTCGAAGTCGTAGCCGCGCGGGGTGATGTCGCCGGCGACGCCGAGGCCCACGCTGCCCGGGTTGATCGTGTGCAGGTCGTCGAGGGCCTTGCCGAAGTCGGACAGGTCGCCCTGGATGTCGCTGATGATGTTGAAACGTATGGTCCCGTCACCCTCGCCCTGCTGGGCGGGAGAGGTGTCGGCGGCGGGTGCGGCGGTGGCCGCGGGCGCGGAGAGCAGCGTGCCGGACGCGGCGAGCGCGCCGCCGGCGAGCGTGGCGCGCCCCGTCGTGGCCATGAACGATCTGCGGTCCATCGGTGATTCCTCCAAAGCGACTGCCCCCGTGTGCGGTGGTCGGTCGCCTTCACCCTGTCCGGCCGCGATGTCCCGCCGCCGTCCCGGAGATGGCCACCGCCTTAATTGGTCTAGCCCGGTTACCGTCTTGAGATAACCGGCCCGTCAACCGCTTGTGAGAGTCCCTTTTCAGCCGAGTTCGAGCGTGGTGACGCCGAAGATCCGCTCCCCGGCGAGCGGCCGCACGGGACCCGTGTACATACGGGCCGTCGCGAACCCGGGGGTCAGCCCGTACGACTCGGCCAGCTCGACGGCCGCCGGGTTGGACCCGGGTACGTCCACGGCGACCGCCGCGCCGCCGACCGACGCGTGCAGCGCGTCGAACAGGGCGCGCGCGTCGTCCTGGGTGTCCGCGAACAGCGGGCCGATACGGAAGGTGTCGCGCGCCGGGCGGACGACGCCGTATCCGGTGACGCGGCCGTCGACGACGCGGGCGAGCGCGTGGTGGCCATCCCCGGTGAGCCAGGAGGCGAGGAAGCGGGGGCGCTCGGCGGGGTAGCAGCAGCTGTCGTAGATCGCGATGCTCTTCAGGCCGCCGGCCTGGGCCACCGGGACGACGGAACCGGGCTCGGGGTCGCCGGTGGACGGGCTCGGCTGCGGGATCCCGCTGTAGCGGATGGTGGCGTGGGCGAGGTCGAAGCCGGACTTGCGGTAGTTGCCCTGCTGGGCGGGGACCCCGTCGAGGCCGACGGTCCTGGCGCCGGCGTGGACGAGGCCCGCCTTCCAGGTGGCGATGCCGTAGCCGCGGCCGCGCAGGTCCGGGCGTACGAGGTAGAAGCCGAGGAAGGCATAGTCCTCGCCGTAGTTGACGACGGAGACCGCGGAGACGGGCTCGCCGTCGATGCGGCCCATGAAGAAGCCGTCGGGGTCCTGGGCGAAGAAGCTGCGGCTGTCGGACAGGCCCGGGTTCCACCCCTCGTCCGCCGCCCAGCCGCCGACGATCTGCCAGTCGTCGGGCGTGGCCCGGGTGATGTCGAGCCGCGCGTGGGGGTCCGGTCGCTCCATGGCCACCTGTCCGTTCCTGTTCCTTGATCCGTAACGAGAACTCAAACTACGCCCCTCCGTACGGGAGTTGGCCGCACGCAACGCCGCTTCACCCACTCCATTAATAGTCACCTTGACTATATTCAGGATCCCCCCTTATCGTCGTCATGACGAAAACAACTAGGGGGTTCCCACCATGGCCGACATCAAGCGGACGTTCGGACTGCACCACCTGCGCTCGGCGCCCACCGCCCACATCCGGCACCACAAGCGCGGGGAGCTCGCGCACGACGGGACGGGGCTCAGCTTCTGGTTCCGCGCCCTGAGCGCGGCGCTGTCCGAAGTGCCCATCGACGACCGGGAGTTGGCGGTCACGTTCCACGCCCGGACGGCCGACTTCCAGGACGTCGCCGTGCAGGCCTCCGTGACGTACCGGATCAGTGACCCGGCGCTCGCCGCCGCGCGGCTCGACTTCTCGCTCGACCCGGACACCGGCGCCTGGCGCGGCACGCCCCTGGAGCAGCTGTCCGCACTCCTCACCGAGACGGCACAGCAGCACGCGCTCGACGTCCTGGCGCGCACCCCGCTCGCGGAGGCCCTCGCCGACGGCGTCACCTCGGTACGCGAACGCGTCGCCGCCGGCCTGGCCTCGGAGCCCCGGCTGCCCGCGACCGGCGTGGAGGTCGTGACCGTTCGCGTCGTGGCGCTGCGTCCCGAGCCCGAGGTGGAGCGGGCGCTGCGCACTCCGGCCCGGGAGCTGATCCAGCAGGAGGCGGACCGCGCGACGTACGAGCGGCGGGCGGTGGCGGTCGAACGGGAGCGCACCATCGCCGAGAACGAGCTCGCCAGCCGTATCGAACTGGCCCGCAGGGAAGAGCAGTTGGTGGAGCAGCGCGGCACGAACGCGCGCCGAGAGGCCGAGGAGAACGCGGCGGCGGACGCCGTGCGGGCCGAGGCGGAGGCCGCGCGGCTGGTGCGTCTCGCGGACGGTGAGGCGGAGGCGGCGCGCGCGGTCGGTGAGGCGCGGGCGCACGCGCAGGAGGCGTGGCTGCGGGTCCACTCCGAGGTGGACGCCGCGACCCTGCACGCCCTCGCCGCCACCCAGCTGGCGGAGAACGTGCCGCGGATCGAGAACCTGACCCTGTCCCCCGACGTGCTCACGGGCCTGCTCGCCCGGCTCGGCAACGACCGGGGTGACCGGCGGTGACACTCGCCCCGCGCGCCGTCCTCGTCCACCGGACCACGGAGTACGAGGAGTTGCTGGCCCGGCACGGCACGCACGGGCAGGCGGCGTTCTTCCTGTCCTCGCGCGGACGCTCCGTCGACGAGGTGGCCGAGCGCCATCACCGTACGCGGCGGGCGCTCGCGGAGGTCGCGGCGGCTGTGCCGCTCGCGTGGCGGCAGACGCGGCTCGAGCGGACGGATCTGGACCGGTTCCTGTTCGGTCCGGAGGACGTGGTGGTCGTCGTGGGACAGGACGGCCTGGTCGCGAACGTCGCGAAGTATCTGTCCGGTCAGCCGGTGGTCGGCATCGACACGGATCCGGGGCGCAACCCCGGGGTGCTGGTGCGGCACCGGGTGGCGCAGGCGGCGAAACTGCTGCGGGCGGCCGGGCTCGGGCGGGCCGGCGTCGACGAACTCACCATGGTCGAGGCGGTCGCCGACGACACCCAGCGGCTGCTCGCGCTCAACGAGATCTACCTGGGCCCGCCGTCGCACCAGACGGCCCGTTACCGGATCGGGCCGGACGACGACGCGTACCGGCCCGAGGCCCAGGCCTCCTCGGGCGTGCTCGTGGGCACGGGGACCGGTGCGACCGGCTGGCTGCGCTCGCTGTGGACGCAGCACGCGAGCGTGCTCCAGCTGCCCGCGCCGGCCGAGCCCCGGCTGCTGTGGTTCGTGCGCGAGGCGTGGCCGTCCCCGGCCACCGGCACGTCCCTGGTGGAGGGTTCACTGGGCCCCGCCGACCGCCTCCGCGTCACGTCCGAGTCCGACCGCCTGGTCGTGTTCGGGGACGGGGTGGAGAGCGACGCGCTCGACCTGTCCTGGGGCCAGACGGTGCGGGTGGGCAGGGCGGAGGAACGGCTGCGGCTCGTGACGTGAGCGGGGGCTGGGGCCGGGGGGCCGGGGGGCCGGGGGGCCGGGGGGCCGGGGGGCCGGGGGGCCGAGGGTCGGGGACCGGGGGCCAGGGCCGGGAGCCGGAGGCCGGGAGCCGGAAGCCAGAGGCCAGGGGCCGGGAGCCGGGGGCCTAGGGCCGGAGGACGGGGCTGCTACTCCGGCGGGGTCGGGGTGTCGTGGCTGCGGTACATCGCCTGGATGTCGAGCTCCAGCTTCACCGTCGGACCGACCACCGCGATGCCGCGCGCGAGCATACTGCGCCAGTCCAGCGTGTAGTCCTCGCGGTGGAGTTCGGCCGTGGCGAGGGCCGCGCAGCGCAGCTCCTCCGCGTAACCGCCGTTGACCATGCCGAGGTAGCCGGTGTCCAGGTCCACGGTGCGGCTGACGCCGTGCATCGTGAGGGCGCCCTGGAGCGTCCACTTGGTGCCGCCGCGGTAGATGAACCGGTCGGACGAGAAGTCGATGTACGGGTACCGCTCGACGTCGAGGAAGTCCGCCGAACGCAGATGGTTGTCGCGGGTCTTGTTGCCCGTGGTGATGCTCGACGCGTCGATCCGCACGTCGACGCGCGAGTCCGCCATCTCGGGCGCGACCTGGATTCCGCCCTCGAAGCGGGTGAACCGGCCGTGGACGTGGGCCATGCCGACATGCTTGGCGATGAACCGGATCGCGGTGTGCGGCGGGTCGAAGAGCCAGGTGCCGGGCTGCGGCAGCTCCGGCGGCTGCCCGAAGTGCAGCTGTACGGAGGTCAGCGGAAGGGTCTCACCGGCGACGACGTCGAGGGTCTGCTGGTGGGGGTGCAGGCCGTCGGCCGCGACCAGGCAGCCGTAGCGGCCGGGCGGCAGCGTGAGGAAGACGAGCCCGTACGGGTCACTCGTGGCCTTGGCGACGGGGCGGCCGGAGCCGAGCGACGTCACGGTGACCGAGGCTCCCACCATCGGCTCTCCCATGGGGTCGAGCACCTCGCAGTGGAGGACGCCGGCGCCCTGCGGCACGGGGTGGACCAGGCCTGCCCCGCGCCCGTCACGTCCGGACCGCCTCCTCCTGAACAGCGCGAGGGGCATTCAGATCACCTTCCGATTTCGGCCGCCGGACCTCCGCAGCGGGCTCGCACACACGATCCCATGCCGACGTTCTACGCAGATCGGGGCCGCTCAGGTGTTACCGCCGGAAACTGCGTGGCGAATACACGGGAATCCGGCATTCCCGCCGCGCGAACGTGCCAGACTCCACATTTCTCTCACTTTTCGCCCACGTATTGGCCATGGGGGTGCGGGGGCTCCTGCCCATGAGGGTGCGGGGGCGTCAGGCGGCGGGAGCACGGGGGCGGTTGGCCGGGGGCACAGGGCCGCTTCCGCGCCATATCTCAGCCGATCACCCTGACAACCGTTGACTCCCCCGAACCCGCTCTGACAGATTCTCGACCCCATGGATGCGACAGAGCCCGATCTCTCCGCCCGGTGGATTCGGTTCGCCGAAGCGCACTGGGGCAGGGAGCCGGTGGCGGTCCCGTTCGCCCCGGGCCTCCGGCCGGAGCAGGCGTACCGGGTGATCGCCGCCGCCTGCGCGGCGCCTGCCTCCGCCGTCCACTTCGCCACCGCACGGGGGCGATTACCCACCCCCGGCACGCTCCTACCCGGCCCGGACGACCGGGATCTCAACACATACGCGAACCGCCTGGGCCGTCAACTCGACGAATCCGGCTGGCTGTTGAGCGCGCGGCAGCCTCTGTGGCGCGACTTCGAGATCTGGTCGCGCGTACGCGATCTGCTCGCCGGACTGTGGGGTGCGGTGGGCCGGCCCGCTCTGCCGGTGACGGCCGAGCTCTCCGTGGGACAGCACTGCGCGGGCCCCGACGCGCCTGCGCCACGCCCCGGCTCGATCGCACTCACGTGGGTGCTCGACGGCACGATGACGGTCAGGCTCTGGCCCGAACACACCGGCACCGAGTTCCAACTGACCGCTGGTGCGGGCGACTTGGTGTACTGGCCCGCCGGTTGCCGCCACCTCGACCACTATCTCGACCGCTGCACCACGCTACGGATCACCGTCCCCGCCCACCCCGCCGCCGCCCTCACCCACGTACGGGAACTCATCGCGGAACGAATGCAGCAGGACTCCGTTTACGCGGGAGCCCCCGCCGCCCTGCCGTTCCCTCCCCCGGCCGGGCCGGACGGCCGGATCGGCGCGGCGGAACCGGTGGCCGGTGCCGCACGGCTCTTCTCCCGGCTGGCCGCCGGCCCGGAATTGCCCCGGGAGCTACGAATCACCTGGGCCGCCCGCCACTCGGCCGCGGGGCTCGAACCGGTACCTCCACCGCGCGCGGCCTCGCGAGTGGACCCCGGGGTGCGCATGCGGGCATCGGCCGAACTGTTCCGGATGCCCGACGGTCCCGGCCGTGCGGTGTGGGCGGCGAACGGGCACACGCTCCCGGTCGAGGGCGCGGCGGCCGAGCGGGTCGGCGACCGGCTGGGGTCGGGCGCCGCATTCACCGCCCGCGAGCTGGCCCGCGAGACGGGAACGCCCGCCGAGGCTCTGGTCCCACTCCTGTCCGACCTCTACCGGATACGCGCCATCGAGCCGGTGGACGTAGACCGAGACGAGGACGGGTCCGTATGAGGGAGGAACCCCGCACCCCCGAGCCCGCCCGCACCCCCGAGCCCACTCACGTAGACGAGCCCACCCAAGTAGACGGACCCGCCCACGTAGACGAGCTGCACGAACTCGACTGGCAGGCCTTCGCCGAGCGGTACTGGGACCGGCGGCCCGTGCTGCTCAAGCGGGTCGCACCCGCCCCCTTCGACGCGCATGAGGTGTTCGAGACGGCCGTGGCCGCGGCCCACCGCTGCGGCCCCTTCGGCGCGCCGCCCTACGCGGAGTTCACTGTCGGCGGCGAACCCCAGACCGAGCCCGGCGACTTCCTGCCACAGCCGCGTGACGGCTCGTTCGCCGGTTACCACCAGCGTCTCGTCCGGCAGCTGTCCGGTGAGCCGTACTCCCTGTCCCTGCGGGCCCTGCACGCGTTCCACCATCCGCTGTGGGCGCGCGAACGCGACTTCTACGCCGGGCTGTGGGCCCGGGTGGGACAGCCCGCGCCGAGCGCGTTCACGACGCTGGTCCACGGCACGTACGAGCAGCCGATCGCCGAGGCGCTGCCCGGACAGCGCCTCTCGACGTTCCTCTTCACGCTGAACGGGCGGCAGCGGATGCGGTTCGACTCGGACGACCCGAGCTCTTCCTTCACGGTCGAGGCCGGGCCGGGCGACCTCTTGTACTGGCCCGCGCACCAGTCCCCCGTCGCCGACCCCTACGCCGGGTGGGCGTCGACGGGCGTGCGCGTGAGCGTCGTACGCGAGGGGCGGAACGCGGCGTCCGAGCTGTACGACCTGCTGTACGGCGTGACGCCGGAGACGCTGCTCGCGCCGGACCCCGATCCCGCGAGGCCCGGCCCGTCCGGCACGTCCGGCGAGCAGAGCCTGCTCGTGCCGGACGCCCAGACGGGAGGCGACCTCAGCGAGACGCCCGCGACCCCTCTGGAGCACGCCCTCGCCCACTTCCGGGCGGCCGGTGCCCGTGGCCCGCTCGCCGAGCGCGTCGCCCGGCAGTCCCTGCGGCAGTGGACGGCCGGCGGTTTCCTGCCCGTGCCGCCGCCCGCGCCACGCGGCACGTTCGGCGACGACGACGTGGTGCGGGCCACGGAGCGCGTGCTGTGGACGGAGGCCGCCGGGCGCCGCCTGTTCTCGGCGTGCGGCCATGTCGCGGCCACCGACCTTCCGGCCGGTGACCTGGCCGCCGTACTCCGTCTCCTGAACTCCAAGCGTCTGCTGTCAATACGTGAACTGGCGCCTACGGCAAGGGTGTTGGTGTCCCAGCTCATGGCGTTCCGCGCACTGGAACGCCTCTGACGTCACGCGGCACGGGTCACCGCGAGGGCGCCGGGATCGCCAGATACTTGTACTCCAGGAACTCGTCGATGCCGACGCGGCCGCCCTCCCTTCCGATGCCGGACTGCTTGACGCCGCCGAAGGGGGCGGCCGGGTTGGAGACGAGTCCGGTGTTGAGGCCGACCATGCCGGTCTCCAGGCGTTCCCCGACGCGCAGCGCCCGGTCGAGGTCGCGGGTGAAGAGGTAGCTGACGAGGCCCCATTCGGTGTCGTTGGCGGCGCTCACCACCTCGTCCTCCTCCTCGAAGGTGAACAGCGCGGCGACGGGCCCGAAGATCTCGGTCTCGTTGAGGCCGGCGTCGCGCGTCACCCCGGCGAGGACGGTCGGCGGGTAGAAGTAGCCCTCCCCGTCCGGGAGTTCACCTCCGGTGAGGACTTTCGCCCCGCGCTGCACCGCGTCGCGTACGAGCCCGTCGACCTTCTCCCGTCCGGCGGCGTCGATGAGCGGGCCGACGTCCGTGCCCGGCTCGGTGCCGGGGCCGACGTTGAGGGCACTCATGCGGGAGGCGAGACGGGTGGCGAACTCCTCGGCGACGGCACTGTGCACGAAGATGCGGTTGGCGGCGGTGCACGCCTCGCCCATGTTCCGCATCTTCGCCACCATGGCGCCCTCGACGGCCGTGTCGAGGTCCGCGTCCTCGAAGACGATGAGCGGCGCGTTCCCGCCGAGCTCCATCGAGGTACGGACCACGGTGTCGGCGCACTGGGCGAGGAGGATCCGGCCGACCTGAGTGGAGCCGGTGAAAGACAGCTTGCGGATGAGGCCGCCGCGCAGCATCGGTTCGACGAGGGCCGCCGCGTCCGTGGTGGTGACGACGTTCAGGACGCCGTCGGGCAGGCCGGCCTCCGTGAGAATCCCGGCCAGGGCGAGTGTGCAGAGCGGTGTCTGCGGCGCGGGTTTGACGACCATGGTGCAGCCGGCCGCGACGGCGGGGCCGATCTTGCGGGTGCCCATGGCGAGCGGGAAGTTCCACGGCGTGATGAGCAGACAGGGGCCGACGGGCCTGCGCATGACCAGGTGGCGGCTGCGCCCGTCGGGCGAGGGCGCGAACCCTCCCTGGATCCGGACGGCCTCCTCGGAGAACCAGCGGAAGAACTCGGCGGCGTACGTGACCTCGCCGCGCGCCTCGGCGAGAGGCTTGCCCATCTCCAGGGTCATGAGGAGGGCGAGGTCGTCGGCGCGTTCGATGATGATCTCGTAGGCGCGGCGCAGGATCTCGCTGCGGGCGCGGGGTGCGGTGGCGGCCCATGACTCCTGTGCGGCAGCGGCGGCCTCGGCGGCACGCCGGCCGTCGGCGGGGGCGGCGTCGGCGACTTCGCAGAGGGGTTTGCCGGTGGCGGGGTTGGTGACGGTGAAGGTGCGTCCGCCGGCGGCGATCTGGAAACGTCCGCCGATGAGGAGCTCTTTGGCCACGTCCTCGACGACTTGGGGGGTGGGCTGAGTCGATGTCATACGGGATTCCTCGGTGGGTGGTCAGGGGGCGTGATGGCGGTCGGCCTGTGGTCGGCGGGGCGTGATGCCAGTCGACCCGTGGTCGGCGGATCGTGGTGACCACAGGCCCGGTGGTCGGCGGTGCGTGGCGCCGGTCGGTCGGCGGTCAGCCGGTCGTGGAGCCTTTCGGCCCGGCGGTCAGCCGGGCGTGCCGCCGACCGGTCAGTGGTCATCGGAGCGTGGTGTCGATCGGCCCGGTCGTCAGGGGGCGTGGTGCCGTTCGGCACCGTGGTCAGCGGGTCCCGGTAGCCGTCTCCACCGCGGCGGCCCAGGCCCGTAGCCCGTCGTCGATCTGCCCTTCGTTAACGATGAGCGCGGGGATCATGCGGACGACGTTGCCCGCGGGGCCGCAGGTCAGGAGCAGGAGTCCCTCGTCGGCGGCGGCCTGCTGGGCGCGTACGGCGGTGGCCGTGTCGGGTTCGCCGTCGGCGGTGGTGAACTCGCTGGCGAGCATCAGGCCGAGGCCTCGTACGTCGCCGATGGCCGGGGTCTTCGCCGCGACGTCCTCCATACCGGAGCGCAGCCGGGCGCCCATCGCGGCCGCGTTGGCGACGAGCCCTTCCTCCTCGACGACTTCGAGGGTGGCGACGGCGGCGGCACAGGCGACGGCGTTGCCCCCGTACGTGCCGCCCTGCGAACCGGGCCGCGCCTTGTGCATCAGCGCCTCGGGCGCGGCGATCCCCGACAGCGGGAAGCCGCTCGCGAGTCCCTTCGCGGTGATGAGGATGTCGGGCCGTACGCCGAAGTGGTCGTGGCCCCAGAAGCGGCCGGTGCGTCCGACGCCGGTCTGCACCTCGTCGAGGACGAGCAGGATGCCGTGCCGGTCGGCGCGCTCCCTGAGGCCTTGCAGGAAGGCCGAGTTGGCGGGGACGTAACCGCCCTCTCCCAGGACAGGTTCGACGAGGATCGCGGCGGTGTCGTCGGGGTCGGAGACGGTCTGGAGGAGGTAGTCGAACTCGCGCAGCGCGAACCGCGTGGCCGTCTCCTCGTCCCAGCCGTAGCGGTAGGCGTTCGGGAACGGGGTGATGGCGACGCCCGCCATCAGGGGGCCGAAGCCGGTACGGATCTTCGTGCCGGAGGTGGTGAGGGAGGCGGCGGCGACGGTACGGCCGTGAAAGCCGCCGTGCGCGACGACGATGTTGGGCCGGCCCGTGGCCTGCCGCGCGAGCCGCATGGCCGCTTCGACGGCCTCGCTCCCGGAGTTGGCGAAGAAGAGGCTGTCGAGCCCTTCGGGCAGGACGGTGCCCAGTTTCTCGACGAGGCGCTGGAGGGGGCGGTGCAGGACGGTCGTGTACTGGCCGTGGATGAGGGTGGCGACCTGTTCCTGGGCGGCGGCGACCACGCGCGGGTGGCAGTGGCCGGTGCTGGTGACGCCGATCCCGGCGGTGAAGTCGAGATAGCGGCGGCCGTCGGTGCCGTAGAGATGGACGCCCTCCCCGCGTTCGGCGACGACGGGGGTGGCCTGGCGCAGATGCTCGGACAGTCGAGTCATGACTCCACCCTCACGGCTGGCCCGAAAGGACGTCAATGGGCCATCTGTGGCGATCCGCCCCGTAGCGGACGATCAGTCACCTGACTCGTGGGCGTTCAGTGCGGAACTGGTATACCGGCCGCCTCGCTCTCTGCCATCGTGTCCGCATGACTGAACTGGTGGACCGAGTGGACGAGCAGGACCGCGTCCTCGGCACGGTGGACCGGAGCACCGCTGTCCGTGAGGGATGGCTGCACCGGGTGGCGACGGTCGTGTGCCGCGACCCCGCAGGACGGATCCTGGTGCATCGCAGGCCGTCGCACGCGTCCCGTTTTCCCGGGCGCTACAACTGGCTGATCGGCGGGGCGGTGGACGCCGGCGAGACGTACGAGGCCGCGGCGGCCCGCGAACTCGCGGAGGAACTCGGCGTGACCGCGAAGGTGCGCCCCGCCTTCAAGTACCTGTGTCACGGCGAGCTCGGCCCGTACTGGCAGGCGGTGCACGAGGCCACCATCGAGGGACCGGTCTCGCCGCTCCCGTCCGAGGTCTCCTGGCACGACTGGCTCACCGAGGCCGGCCTGACGAACGCGATGCGCCAGTACCCGTTCGTGGCGGACAGCCTGGAGGCGTACGCGCGCTACGCCGCCCTGCGCCGCGACGGGGGCCCGGACACCGGGCCCTGACACCGGGCCCTGACACCGGGCCCTGACGGGCTACCGGCCATCGGCTACCGCTTGTTGACTGCTCATCAGCCTTCCGTATGTGACGGTGATGTGAGCAAGGCGTGGGCATCCCGCCCGTACGTGTGATGAAGGCGTGCGGGAGGATGACCCGGCCGCGTCGGCGCAGACGCGCGCGGCTCCACCCACGGACAAGCAGGTAGCAAGTGACGATTCATCACATACGGCCGCTCCCGGCGGCATCCGACGATCCCGGTCGCCGCACGGGAGGGCGCCGATGAACCGGGGTGTGACGCCGGACGATCTGATCGTGGCGGGGATCGCGGTCGCCGCGGGGCTCGCGGCGGCGGTGCTCCTGCGCATGGTGCTGCGCTGGCTGGCGGTGCGCGCCGAGCGGACGCGGTGGGGCGGTGACGACGTCATCGTGGACACGCTGCGCTCGCTCGTCCCGTGGTCGGCGGTCGCGGCCGGCGTGGCCGTGGCGGCGTCCACGTTGCCACTCACCACGCGGACCCGGCACAACGTCAACATGACGCTGACGGCGCTGCTGATCCTGGTGGCGTCGTTCACGGCGGCGCGGGTGATCGCGGGGCTCGTGCGGTCGGTGGCGCAGTCCCGGTCCGCGGTCGCTGGTTCGGCCACGATCTTCGTGAACATCACGCGGGTCGTGGTGCTCGCCCTGGGCTTCCTCGTGGTCATGCAGACCCTGGGCATCTCCATCGCCCCGCTCCTGACGGCCCTCGGCGTGGGCGGACTCGCGGTGGCGCTCGCGCTCCAGGACACGCTGGCGAACCTGTTCGCGGGCGTCCACATCCTGGCGTCCAAGACGGTGCAGCCGGGTGACTACATCCGCCTCAGCAGCGGCGAGGAGGGCTACGTCGTCGACATCAACTGGCGCAACACGGTCGTACGCCAGCTCTCCAACAACCTGGTCATCATCCCGAACGCGAAGCTCGCCTCGACGAACATGACCAACTACAGCCGCCCGGAACAGCAGATGACGCTGCTTGTGCAGGTGGGTGTGGGGTACGACAGCGATCTGGAGCACGTGGAGAAGGTCACGGCCGAGGTCGTGACCGGCGTCATGACTGACATCACCGGCGCCGTTCCCGAACACGAACCGGCCATCCGCTTCCACACGTTCGGCGACTCCCGCATCAGCTTCACGGTCATCCTGGCGGTGGGCGAGTTCAGCGACCAGTACCGGATCAAGCACGAGTTCATCAAGCGCCTGCACGCGCGCTACCGCAAGGAGGGCATCCGCATCCCGTCGCCGGCTCGAACGGTGGCACTCCAACAGGGCACGGTGACGATCCCGCAGCAGCGGGGGGCCACGCCACCGCTGCCGTAGGGGGCACTCCCGTGGGGCGCCCCCACCGCGGGTGGCGCCCCGCGCGGGAGGTGGCCCGCGCCTCAGTCGAGACAGAACTCATTACCCTCGACGTCCTGCATCACGATGCACGAATCGTGGCCGTCATACAGAAGTCGCACCCGCACCGCGCCGAGCGGGATCAGCCGCGCGCACTCGGCCTCGAGGGCGGCCAGCCGCTCCTCCCCCACAAGCCCCGTACCGACCCGCACATCAAGATGCACCCTGTTCTTGACGACCTTGCCTTCGGGAACCCGCTGGAAGTACAGCCGCGGCCCCTCACCCGAGGGATCAACACAGGCGAACGCCGCCCCCTGCCGCTCAGCCGGCAGCGACCGATCAAACGCGTCCCACGTGCCAAACTCCTCGGGCGGCGGCGGCACGACGTACCCCAACACCTCACACCAGAACCGAGCCACACGCTCAGGTTCCGCACAGTCGAAGGTGACTTGGAACTTCTTGATCACTGACATCGGCGCACTTTAACAGGGCAACGTCAGGACGATGTTGACGTGAGCTGTCGGCAGATCAACCCATGGCCCAGCCGTGCTGCCTCCATCAGGTCCTCGCGGGTAGCACCCAGGTTGGACCGCACGGACAACCCGTGCCACAGGGCCTGGATGAACCCTGTCAGTGCCGCCGCATTGGTCCCGTCGGCGAGACTGCCGGTCGGCGGAGGTAGTTGGGTCACGGTCGATGTGTACGGGGAGCCGGATGCGCCGGGCCTCGTCATCGTCCCGGGCGTGATGAGCGATGCCCATACGTGGCGCCACGTCGCAGGTGCCATCGACGCCTGGCCGTCCGTGGCAGTCGTGAACCGCCGAGGCCGCACCCCCTCGGGGCCGTTGACCGACTCGTACTCGCTGCGGACAGAGGTCGAGGACCTCTGCGTGGTCCTCGACGAGTTCGACGGCACGCGCGCGCTCTTCGGCTGGAGCTACGGCGGCCTGATCGCGCTGCTGACCGCCGACGAGCGTCCCGTCCACCAGACCATCGCCTACGAACCGGTGATGCGGCCGTTCGGCCATCACGCGCTTCCGGACCTGAAGATCGCGGACGACACGGCCGACCGGGACCGCAGCGTCGAGATCGTCAATCGGCAGATCTCCGGATTCCCGGCGGCGCGTGTCGCAGACCTCCGGGCCGACCGGCTCGCATGGGCGGCCTTGTGCCGCTTGAGCGGACCGCTGTACGCGGAGCTGAGCGCCCTCAACTCCGCGCCAGACACAGGTGCGTTGGCACGACAGGCAGGCCAGGTCGACCTGATCATCGGCCGACGCAACCGCGGAACGGCCCCCTACGGGACGTCGTTCGACGACATCCGGCAGCGCGTCACCGGCGCCGAGGTCCACGAGCTCGCGGGCCAAGGCCACCTGGCCCACGTCGAGGCGCCGGCCGCACTCGGCCGGCTCCTCAACGAACTCGCCATCGTCTGATGCCGCCGGTCAGGTCCAGTTGCACTGGTGGAACACGACCGACAGCGGGTTCAGGGCCTTGTCCCAGGAGACGTCGGGGCGCCAGGATTCCAGGTCCCAGCTGTCGCCCGTCACGTGGCTGCCGTCCGGCCACTCGTAGGCGTAGCGCGAGTGGCAGGCGAGTTGCTTGTACATCGAGGAGCCCTGCGAGGCGCTGAGGCCCTTCGGGTACGGGACGGCGTCCCACGCCTGGTTCCACAGGGTGTCGTAGTTCGTGTCCGCGTCGTCGAACCCGGCTGCGGTGGGGTACACGAACACGTCGATGTCACCGTTGTGGAGGGCCTTCCACACCTTCGTCTGCTTGACCCAGGGGACGTTCGTGGTGCCCTCGTAACCGACGCACTCCCCGATGCACGTGCCGTTGGTGCCGCCCATGCCGGGCGACCAGAACAGGCTGATGTGACGCGCGCTGAAGTTCTGCCGCACGCCCTTCACGTCGGCGTCGGCGTACTCGTCGCTGGTGGGGTAGCCGAATTCGCCGCCCTCCCAGCCGTACTCGCCCCACAGCTCGCCGATCCTGCCCCACACGGCGTGGGCGCCGTTGGACAGGGTCGGGTGCCAGTACATGGTGCCGTTCTCGAACTGCTGCCGTTTGCCCTGGCCGTCGGGGTTGGTCAGCTCGTCCCCGGCCGGGTAGCCGAGCTTGCCGGCCTCCCAGCCGAGCGCCGCCCACTTGTCGCGGATCGCTCCCCATACGGGGTGCGCGCCGGTCGCGGCCGTCCAGTAGATGGAGCCGCCGTCGAAGGTGTTGTAGCGGCCACGGCCGTCGGGAGTCGGCAGCTCGTCGGAGGTCGGGCAGCCCAGCGGGCCCCCCTGTCCTCCGATGGACTGGTACTTGGCGAGGATGTCGCCGCCCACCTGATGACCGCAGATGTTCTCGTCGGCGGCCGCCGGAGACGCCTGGGCGGTGAGTGCGGTGAACGCGAGCGCACCGGACAGGAACGTGTTCCTGAGAAGCACCACAAGGCGGAGTTTGGTCGTCAACTCTCTTCCCCCTGTTGATCGTTGGATACGGACCGCCGCATGATGCCCGAGTCCGCTTCAATTCATAAGCGCGGTTCGACGCTCGGTACGGTTTCCGGACAATCCGCGACCGGCGGGCTACAGAGGGACGGCGTTCAAATACTCAGCCGGTACGGCACCACGCACACGACCACGTCCGTGCGGGCCCGGAGTGCGGCCGCGAGGAGGAGGCCGCGCTGGTTCTGGAGGATCTGGTAGCGGCGGTGGCGGGGTTCGACCTCGGGGATGAGGACGGCGATCTGGCGTCCGTCCTGCGCCTCCCGCTGGACGTAGTCGACGATGGGCTGCACGAGCGATCGGTGCGGGCTGTCGATGATCACGAGCCGGACGCCCGGCTTCCAGCGGTCCCAACTCGCCTCCAACGCACGGGCTTTGGCGGGATCGCCGTGCACCGCGACGGCCACGACCTCGCGGCCCAGGGCGCGAGCGGCGGTCAGCGCGTGCTCGGTGAGCTTGCTGACCTCGCCGACCGGCACGATCACGAGGGAGTCGGTGACGCGCGGCGGTGGCGGCACCTCGCCGAGCCCCAGCTCCTTGCCGACCTCCGTGTAGTACCGCTGGACGCGGGCGAACAGCAGCATCAGGAGCGGCACCGCGACGACCACCACCCAGGCCCCCTCCAGGAACTTGGTGGCCAGCAGGACGACGCCCGCCACCGCGGTGAGCACCGCGCCGACCCCGTTGAGCACCGCACGCCGCAGCCAGCCGGACGGCCGCTGCGCCGCCCAGTGCCGCACGAGCCCGACCTGGCTGATCGTGAAGCCGATGAACACACCGATCGCGAACAGCGGGATCATGCGGTGCGTGTCCGCGTTCACGGCGATCAGCAGCAGCGCCGCGAGTACGGCCAGGGCGACAACTCCCCAGCGGTACACGGGACGTTCGGTGCGCAGCCCGAAGAGGTGCGGCAGCCGGTGGTCCCTGGCGAGCAGGCTCATCAGGACGGGCAGACCGCCGAAACTCGTGTTGGCGGCGAACGCGAGCGCGAGGGTGACGACGAGGTTGGTCGCGTAGTACGCCCACCCCGTCCCGTACGAGCCGGCCGCGAGCTGCGCGAGGACCGTCACGCCGCCGCGCGGGGCCACGTGGTCGCGGTGGATCAGCACGGCGAGTCCGACGAGCATCAGGCCGAGCAGCGCGCCCAGCATCAGCTCGGTGCGCTGCGCCCGTTTCACGCGCGGCTCGCGGAACGCGGGCACGCCGTTGGCGATGGCCTCCACACCGGTGAGCGCCGAACATCCGGAGGAGAAGGCCTTCAGGAGCAGCAGCACCCCCAACGCCTCGGTGGCATGGACGGGTTGGGAGGTTCCGACGATCGCTACGGGATGGCCGCGCAGCAGTCCCAGCACGATGATGCCGAGGATACTCACGATGAACAGCACGGTGGGCAGCATCAGTACCCGCGCGCTCTCGGCCACTCCCCGCAGATTCACGACGGTGAGCAGCGCTAGCCCGGCGAGGCAGATTTCGAGCGGGTACGGGCCGAGCGAGGGGAAGGCGGAGACGAGACTGGCCGCGCCCGCCGCCAGGCTGACGGTCACCGTCAGCACGTAGTCGACGACGAGGCTCGCCGCCGCGAGGTAGCTCGTCTTCGGGCCGAGATCCTTCTTGGCCACCGCGTAGGCGCCACCGCCGTCCGGGTGGACGGCGATCACCTGTCCGTACGACACGACGAGCACCGCCAGCAGGCCCGCGATGACCAGGGTCACCGGCAGCGTGGCGGTGAGCGCCCCCGTACCGGCCGCGATCAGGACGAGCACGATCGCCTCGGGTCCGTACGCGACCGAGCTCAGCGCGTCCAGGGACAGCGCGGCGAGCCCTTCGAGGCTGGTCAGGTGGTGGCGTTCCCCTTCTCCGGGCCGCAGCGGAACTCTCGGCCGCAGTTCGCGGCGGGCCAAACCGAATGCCATGGGGGACCTCGCGGTACAGGGTGCGACGGGTGTGGGAGCCGTTCGGGGTCAGTGTCACCGGATGGGGCGGCGAGGCGCGTCAAGGACGCGCCAGGGCCGCACACAGCTACGAGCAATCCGCGTGCCGGCCGCGAGGCTAGGGCGCGGGGGGCGCCGGAAGGTCCGGGCCGGCCGGCCCGAAGCCGTTCGCGGTCGGCAGGGTGAGGACCATCGTGAGGCCGCCACCGGGGGTGTCCTCCGCGCTGAGTGTGCCGCCCATCGCCTCGGCGAATCCCCGGGCGACCGCGAGGCCGAGGCCGATGCCCGCGCCGCCCGGGGCGTCCCCGTAGCGCTGGAAGGGCTCGAAGATGCGGTCCTTGGCCAGGTCGGGGACGCCGGGGCCACGGTCCACCACCCGCACTTCCACCCGGTCGGCGATGGCACTCGCGGACACCAGGACCCGCTCGTCGAAGGCGCTGTACTTCACCGCGTTCTCCACGAGGTTGGCCACCGACCGCTCCAGCAGGCCCGGGTCGACGGTGACCATCGGCAGGCTCTCCGGGATGTCGAGCTCGACACTGTTCTCGGGGACGCCGCCGAGCGCCATCGGCACCACCTCGTCGAGGTCGATCTCACGGATCAGCGGGGTGACGGTGCCGGTCTGCAGGCGGGACATGTCCAGCAGGTTCCCCACCAGGTGGTCGAGGCGGTCGGCGCCCTCCTCGATGCCCGCGAGCAGTTCCGCCTGGTCCTCCTCGGACCAGGCCACGTCGGCCGACCTCAGCGAAGAGACCGCCGCCTTGATCCCGGCCAGCGGTGTACGCAGGTCATGGCTGACGGCGGCCAGCAGCGCCGTACGGATGCGATTGCCCTCGACCAGGCCGCGGGACTGCTCGGCCTGGACCTGGAGGCGCTGGCGGTCAAGCACCACCGCGGCCTGGGCGGCGAACGCGGCCAGAACGCGCCGGTCCTCCGCCGGCAGCACCCGCCCGGACAGCGCCAGCGCCATCCGGTCACCGACCGGCATGTCGACGTCCGCGTCCTCCGGACGAGCGACCACCGGTCCCGTGCCCACACTGCCCGCGCAGGTCCACGGGTCCATGTCGCCGGCCCGCTCGAGAAGCGCCACCGAGTCCAGCGCGAAGGTCTCCCGGACCCGTTCGAGCAGCGCCTCCAGGCTGTTCTCCCCGCGCAGCACGCTGCCCGCGAGGAAGGAGAGGATCTCCGACTCGGCGCGCAGCCGGGCCGCCTGATGCGTACGACGTGCGGCGAGGTCCACCACGGAGGCGACCGACACGGCGACACCGACGAAGATCGCGATGGCGACGATGTTCTTGGGGTCGGCGATGGTCAGGGTGTGGATAGGTGGGGTGAAGAACCAGTTCAGCAGCAGGGACCCGACGAGCGCCGACGCGAGCGCCGGGTAGAGGCCGCCGAGGAGGGCGGCGGCCACCGTCAGGGTGAGGAACAGCAGCATGTCGTTGGCCAGGCCGACGGCGGGGGTGAACCGGGTGAGCAGCAGCGTGAGCAGGGCGGGTCCGGCCACCCCGGCCAGCCAGCCCCAGATGACCCGGGACCGGCCGAGCCGCGCACCGCGGGCGACCGGCAGGCCGCGTCCCTTGCCCGCCTCGTCGTGCGTGATCAGGTGGACGTCCAGATCGGGGCCCGATTCCCGGGCGACGGTGGCGCCGACGCCCGGCCCGAAGACGTACTGCCAGCCCTTGCGGCGGGACACGCCGAGGACGATCTGGGTGGCGTTGACGCCGCGCGCGAAGTCCAGGAGTGCGGCCGGGATGTCGTCGCCGATGACGTGGTGGAAGGTTCCGCCGAGGTCCTCCACGAGGGTCCTCTGGACCACCAGTTCCTTCGGCGACGCGGAGGTCAGTCCGTCGCTGCGGGCGATGTAGACGGCCAGCACCTCACCGCCCGCGCCTTTCTCCGCGAGCCGCACAGCACGGCGGATCAGCGTGCGGCCCTCGGGGCCACCGGTCAGGCCTACGACGATGCGCTCGCGCGAGCCCCAGATCGCCGAGACCTCGTGCGCGCTGCGGTACTCGGTCAGATAGGCGTCGACCCGGTCCGCCACCCACAGCAGGGCGAGTTCGCGCAGCGCGGTCAGGTTCCCGGGGCGGAAGTAGTTCGACAGCGCCGCGT
Organism: Streptomyces sp. NPDC046821; assembly: GCF_040645335.1. NCBI lineage: Bacteria > Bacillati > Actinomycetota > Actinomycetes > Kitasatosporales > Streptomycetaceae > Streptomyces > Streptomyces sp. NPDC046821. The sequence continues at coordinate 317,364 of NZ_JBEYYB010000001.1, forward strand.
CGACCTTGTCGGGTTTGTAGATGTTCCCGTGCGCCATCCGCCGGCGCAGGGCGGGCGGCGACATGTCGACCAGCTCGATCTGGTCGGCGCGGCGAGCCACCTCGTCCGGGACGGTCTCGCGCTGCCGGATACCGGTGATGGACTCGACGACGTCGCCGAGCGACTCCAGGTGCTGGATGTTGACCGTCGAGATGACGTCGATGCCGGCGGCGAGGAGTTCCTCGACGTCCTGCCAGCGCTTGGCGTTGCGCGAGCCGGGGATGTTGGTGTGTGCGAGTTCGTCGACCAGGACGACCTGGGGGTGCCTGGCGAGCACCGCGTCGACGTCCATCTCGGTGAAGACGCTGCCGCGGTAGTCCAGGTCCTTGCGGGCGATCTGCTCCAGGCCGTGCAGCATCACCTCTGTGCGCGGCCGGTCGTGGTGCTCCACGAAGCCGACGACGCAGTCGGTCCCCCGCTCGACGCGACGATGCGCCTCGGAGAGCATCGCGTACGTCTTTCCGACGCCCGGTGCCGCACCGAGGTAGATCCGAAGCTTGCCGCGTGCCATCTTCTCGTCTCTGCTCTCTGCGTATCTGCGTCTCTGCGGGCGGAGGCAGGGGGGTGGTGGGCCGGCTCACGAGAGCCCGGTTCAGGCCGGCTCAGCCCTCGAAGCGATATCCCATGCCCGGCTCGGTGATGAGGTGGCGCGGGTGCGCGGGGTCCGTCTCCAGTTTGCGCCGCAATTGCGCCATATAGACGCGCAAATAGTTGGTCTTGTCGCTCCGGGACTCGCCCCAGACCTCCTGGAGCAGATGCTTCTGCGTGATGAGCCGCCCGGGGTTGGTGACCAGGATCTCCAGCAGGTGCCACTCGGTCGGGGTGAGGCGTATGTCGCGTCCGCCCCTGCTGGCCTTCTTGGCGGCCAGGTCGATGGTGAACTCGTCGGTCGTGACGCGGACGATGTCCGGCGCGAGCGGAGCCGCGTCGGTCCGCCGGACGGCCGCCCGCAGGCGGGCAAGGAGTTCGTCCATGCTGAACGGTTTGGTGATGTAGTCGTCGGCGCCCGCGTCGAGCGCCGCCACCTTCTCGTCGGAGGCCCTGCGGGCGGAGAGCACCAGGATCGGTACCCGGCTCCAGCCTCGCAGGCCCCTGATGACGTCCGTTCCGTCCATGTCGGGCAGGCCCAGGTCGAGGATGACCGCGTCGGGCTGACGGGCGGCGGCGAGGCTGAGCGCGGTGGCTCCGTCGGCAGCCGAGTCGACTCCGTATCGGCGGGCCCGCAGGTTGAGCACGAGGGCGCGGACGAGCTGGGGATCGTCCTCCACCACCAGCACCCGTGTCATCGGCGTGCGCCTCTCCTGTCTGTACGGATGTCTGCACGAAGGCCGACCCCGTGGAACCGGCCTTGTGGTCGAGGGAGTTGACGGACCAGGGCCTCACCCCGTCCGTCAACTCCCTCTCTGCGCGCCAAAGGCCGTCAGCTCTTCGCCGCGAGTCCCTTGAGCGCGATGTTGAGTTCGAGCACGTTCACCCCGGGCTCACCCATGAAGCCGGCGACGCGCCCATGGGTGTGCTCGTCCACCAGCTTCTGCACCTGGGCGACGGCGAGGTGGTTCCGGTCGGCGACGCGGTGGACCTGGAGGTCGGCGTAGGCCGGGGAGATGTCCGGGTCGAGGCCGGAGCCGGAGGACGTGACGGCGTCGGCGGGGATGGCGGCCTTGTCGACCTTGTACCCGGGCGCCTCGTTGTCCTTGATGACCGCCTTCTGCGCGTCCTGGATCTGCTTGACGAGGACCGGGCTGTCGCCGGCCAGGTTCGTCGCCCCGGACACGATCAGCTTGTACTGAGTGTTGACGGTGTTCTCGGCGAGGCCGTTGGAGGGACGCGGCTGGAACCACTTGAGGTCGGGCTCGGCCGTCTGCTGCCCCTTCTTGAGCGGCAGGTCGTAGCGCTGGCCGATGAGGGACGAGCCCACGACCTTGCCCTCGGACTTGATCTCGGAGCCGTTGGCCTTGTCGTGGAACAGGGCCTGTGCGACGCCGGTGACGGCGAGCGGGTAGATCACGCCGCAGACGACGGTCAGGACGATCAGGGCCCGCAGACCGGCCCACAGCAACCGGCCGGTGTTCGTAACCGAGTTGTTCATGGTGATCAGCACGCTTTCAAAAAAGTTACAGCCCGGGGATGAGGGAGATGAGTACGTCGATGATCTTGATGCCGATGAACGGGGCGATCAGACCGCCGAGGCCATAGATCCCGAGGTTCCGGCGCAGCAGCTTGTCGGCGCTCACCGGCCGGTACTGGACGCCCTTCAGGGCGAGCGGTACGAGCGCGATGATGATCAACGCGTTGAAGATGACGGCCGAGAGGATCGCGGAGTTGGGCGAGGAAAGCTGCATGATGTTGAGCTTGTCGAGGCCCGGGTAGACCGCTGCGAACAGTGCCGGGATGATCGCGAAGTACTTGGCGACGTCGTTGGCGATCGAGAATGTGGTCAATGCGCCGCGGGTGATCAACAGTTGCTTGCCGATCTCGACGATCTCGATCAACTTGGTCGGGTTGGAATCGAGGTCGACCATGTTGCCGGCCTCCTTCGCGGCCGACGTACCCGTGTTCATCGCCACGCCGACGTCCGCCTGGGCCAGCGCGGGCGCGTCGTTGGTGCCGTCTCCGGTCATCGCGACGAGCTTGCCGCCCGCCTGCTCGCGCTTGATGAGCGCCATCTTGTCCTCGGGAGTGGCCTCCGCGAGGAAGTCGTCCACGCCCGCCTCGTCGGCGATCGCCTTGGCGGTGAGCGGGTTGTCGCCCGTGATCATGACGGTCTTGATGCCCATGCGGCGCAGCTCGTCGAACCGCTCCCGCATACCTTCCTTGACGACGTCCTTGAGGTGGATGACGCCGAGCACGCGGGCGCCCTTGTCGTCCTCGACGGCGACCAGCAGCGGCGTACCGCCCGCCTCGGAGATCTGGTCGGCGAGGGTGTCGGCGTCGTCGGAGACCCGTCCCCCCTGTGCCTGGACCCAGGCGATGACGGAACCGGCCGCGCCCTTGCGGGTCCTGCGTCCGTCGACGTCCACGCCCGACATACGGGTCTGGGCGGTGAAGGCGATCCATTCGGCGCCGGTCAGCTCGCCCTGATGGCGCTCGCGCAGCCCGTACTTCTCCTTCGCGAGGACGACGATGGACCGCCCCTCGGGGGTCTCGTCGGCGAGCGAGGAGAGCTGGGCGGCGTCGGCGAGTTCGGCGGCGGTGACGCCCTTGACGGGGACGAACTCGGCGGCCTGCCTGTTGCCGAGGGTGATGGTGCCGGTCTTGTCGAGCAGCAGCGTGGAGACGTCACCGGCGGCCTCGACCGCGCGGCCGGACATGGCGAGGACGTTGCGCTGCACGAGGCGGTCCATGCCGGCGATGCCGATCGCGGAGAGCAGCGCGCCGATCGTGGTCGGGATCAGGCAGACCAGCAGGGCCACCAGGACGACCATGGTCAGGTGCTTGTGCGCGTAGTCGGCGAACGGCGGCAGCGTGGCGACGGCGAGCAGGAAGACGATCGTGAGCGACGCGAGAAGAATGTTGAGCGCGATCTCGTTGGGCGTCTTCTGCCGGGCCGCGCCCTCGACCAGGTTGATCATCCGGTCGATGAAGGTCTCGCCGGGCTTCGTCGTGATCTTGATGACAACGCGGTCGGAGAGGACCTTCGTACCGCCGGTGACGGCGCTGCGGTCGCCGCCCGACTCGCGGATGACCGGGGCGGACTCACCGGTGATGGCGGACTCGTCGACGCTGGCCACGCCTTCGACGACGTCTCCGTCGCCGGGGATGATGTCGCCCGCCTCGCAGACCACGAGGTCGCCGATCTTCAGCTCCGTACCCGGGACCTGCTCCTCGGCGGAGCCGACGAGTCGCCGCGCGACGGTGTCGGTCTTGGCCTTGCGGAGCGTGTCCGCCTGCGCCTTGCCGCGGCCCTCGGCGACCGCTTCCGCCAGGTTCGCGAAGATGACGGTGAGCCAGAGCCACGCGCTGATCGTCCAGCCGAACCAGTCCGTCGGGTCCTTGAAGGAGAACACGGTGGTCAGGGCCGAGCCGACGAGCACCACGAACATCACGGGCGACTTGACCATGACGCGCGGGTCGAGCTTGCGGCACGCGTCCGGCACGGACTTGAGCAGCTGCTTCGGGTCGAAGAGACCCGCGCCGACACGTCCGTCGTCCTTGTGACCTGACGGCACGTCGCTGTGCGGCGCCCGGGTCGGGATGGGTGTGGACATCGCGTCCTCGTCGTTTTCTCTATGGGTCTTCGCGGTACGGGAGGTCATGACGCCAGTCCTTCCGCGAGCGGGCCGAGGGCCAGGGCCGGGAAGTAGGTCAGACCGGTGATGATGAGGATGGTGCCGACGAGCAGCCCGGTGAACAGCGGCTTCTCGGTCCGCAGGGTGCCGGCGGTGGCGGGTACGGGCTTCTGCTCGGCGAGGGACCCCGCGAGGGCGAGGACGAACACCATCGGCAGGAACCGGCCGAGCAGCATCGAGAGCCCGATCGTGGTGTTGAACCAGTTGGTGTCGGCGCTGAGTCCCGCGAACGCGGAACCGTTGTTGTTCGCGCCCGACGTGTACGCGTAGAGGATCTCCGAGAAGCCGTGCGCGCCGTGGTTGAGCATCGAGTGCGGTGGCGTGGGCAGGGCCATCGACACGGCCGTGAACACCAGGACGAGCGCGGGCGTGATGAGGATGTAGCAGGCCGCGAGCTTGATCTCGCGGGTGCCGATCTTCTTGCCCAGGTACTCGGGCGTACGGCCGACCATCAGACCGGCGATGAACACCGCGATGATGGCCATGATCAGCATCCCGTAGAGGCCGGAACCCGTACCGCCGGGTGCGATCTCGCCGAGCTGCATACCGAGCATCGTGATGCCGCCGCCGAAGCCGGTGAGCGAGGAGTGGAAGCCGTCCACCGCGCCGGTCGAGGTGAGCGTCGTGGAGACCGCGAAGATCGACGTACCGCCGATGCCGAACCGATTCTCCTTGCCCTCCATCGCGCCGCCCGCGAGGTGGAACGCCTGGCCGCCGTGGTGGAACTCCGTCCACATCATCAGCGCGACGAAACCGATCCAGATCGTCGCCATGGTCGCGAGGATCGCGTAGCCCTGCTTGAGGTTGCCGACCATGCGGCCGAAGGTGCGGGTGAGGGCGAACGGGATGACAAGGATCAGGAAGACCTCAAAGAGGTTCGTGAAGCCGTTGGGGTTCTCGAAGGGGTGGGCGCTGTTGGCGTTGAAGTAGCCGCCGCCGTTCGTGCCCAGCTCCTTGATGGCCTCCTGCGAGGCGACCGCGCCGCCGTTCCACTGCTGCGAGCCACCAATGCTGTGTTGATTCAGAAATTGACCGACCTCATGGATCCCGGCGAAGTTCTGGATCGCGCCGCAGGCGACAAGGATGAGGGCGCCGACCACGGAGATCGGGATCAGGATGCGCACGGTGCCGCGCACCAGGTCGGACCAGAAGTTGCCCAGCTCACCGGTGCGGGAGCGCGCGAAACCGCGCACCAGGGCGACGGCCACGGCGATGCCCACGGCCGCCGAGACGAAGTTCTGCACGGCGAGACCGCCGGTCTGCACGACGTGGCCCATGGCCTGCTCGCCCGCGTACGACTGCCAGTTGGTGTTCGAGACGAACGACGCCGCGGTGTTGAAGGCCTGGTCGGGGTCGATCGACTTGAAGCCGAGCGAGCCCGGCAGGCTGCCCTGGAAGCGCTGCAGCAGGTACAGGAAGAGGACGCCGACCGCGGAGAAGGCCAGCACACCACGCAGATACGCCATCCAGCGCATCTCGGTGTCCGGGTTGGCGCCGATGCCCTTGTAGATCCACTTCTCGACGCGCAGGTGCTTGTCGGAGGAGTAGACCCGGGCCATGTAGTCGCCGAGGGGACGGTAGGCGAGTGCCAGTGCCGCTATGAGTGCGAGCAGCTGGAGCACGCCGGCGAGTACGGGGCTCATATCGCTTCTCAGAACCTCTCCGGGAAGATGAGGGCGAGGACGAGATAGCCCAGCAGGGCGACGGCCACGATCAGGCCGACGATGTTCTCGGCGGTCACAGCTTCGTCACCCCCTTGGCGACGAGAGCCACCAGCGCGAACACCGCGATCGTGGTGACGACGAAGGCCAGGTCGGCCATCGCGAGCTCCTAGATGAGGTTCGGATTCAACGGACGGTTCGAGGAAACCGCCTCCCTGACCGAATTCGAGCGCCGTTGACGCCTCCCATACGGAAGCGCGTCCGCCTTTGACAGAACTCTTACGGCCAAGTCATCCGTCGGTACGAAACCCGCTCCGCCATCCGCGCGAATACGCCGATGGCCCGCACCGGCGAGGTGCCGCCGTATCCGACGCTCGCACCCCGTCCGGCCAAGCCGGCGGTGGGCGGATACAGTGCGCGAACGCAGCCCGGTTTGCCCGAGGAGGGGAAGCGTGACCGATACCAGCGAGACGCGATCCGATGACAGCGCAGCGCGCGAGGCCCAGCGGGGAGGGCTGCATCGCCTGATGCGCTACATCCCCCTGATCGCCCCGGTTCTGCTGTGGACCGTGCCCTGTTGGCTGCTGCTGTACTCCGGTCAGCACTGGCCGCTCGCTGTCACACTGGCCGGCACCGCTCTGTTCGCCCTCGGCCTGGTCGGTATGCCGCTCGCGATGGGGCGCGGTCACGGCAAGCGGCAGCAGGACCGGGCGGCGATCGTCGGGGACACCCTGCTGGGCGCAAGCTGGGTTCTGTTCACCTGGTCCGTGCTGCTCGGCGTCCTGCTGCGCCTCGCCCTGACCGTGGCGGGCGTCGGCGACAGCCAGGACCGGGCCAGGATCGTCACCTGGGCGACCCTCGGCACAGCCGCCGTGCTGCTCGCCTGGGGGTACGCCGAGGCGCGCCGGGTGCCACGGGTGCGCCGGCTCGACGTCGAACTCCCGCGCCTGGGCGCCGGGTTGGACGGCATCCGCGTCGTCCTCATCACCGACACCCATTACGGGCCCCTCGACCGCGCCCGCTGGTCGGCCCGGGTCTGCGACACGGTGAACGCCTTGGAGGCCGACCTGGTCTGCCACACCGGCGACATCGCGGACGGCACGGCCGAACGCCGCCGCGCCCAGGCCGCCCCGCTCGGCACCGTAAAAGCCACCCGGGCCCGGGTCTACGTCACCGGGAACCACGAGTACTACAGCGAGGCCCAGGGCTGGGTCGACCTCATGGACGAGCTGGGCTGGGAGCCGCTGCGCAACCGCCATCTGCTGCTCGAACGCGGGGGCGACACCCTCGTGGTGGCCGGCGTGGACGATGTCACCGCCGAGTCCTCCGGTCTGGCCGGCCACCGCGCCCATCTCGCCGGAGCCCTGCACGGCGCCGACCCCGACCACCCCGTCCTGCTCCTGGCCCACCAGCCCAAGTTCATCGACCGGGCCGCGGCCGGCGGCGTCGACCTCCAGCTCTCCGGCCACACGCACGGCGGCCAGATCTGGCCCTTCCACTACCTCGTCCGCCTCGACCAGCCCGCCCTCGCCGGCCTCACCCGCCACGGCGCCCGCACCCTCCTCTACACGAGCCGCGGCACCGGCTTCTGGGGCCCGCCCTTCCGCGTCTTCGCCCCCAGCGAGATCACTCTGCTCGTACTCCGCTCCCCACAGCCCCAGCGGGGCTGACCCAACTGAGATGGCCGGTCAGGCCGTTGGACAAGCGGCCGCCCAGGCATCAGCCCGCGAAGGGCGAGAAAAGGGGGACAAAAAAGATCGGCGGCCGTTTCAAATTCCTTTGAAACGGCCGCCGATCTGCGACTTCGAAAAGTCGGGACGACAGGATTTGAACCTGCGACCCCTTGACCCCCAGTCAAGTGCGCTACCAAGCTGCGCCACGTCCCGATCGCGCCGTTCTTGCGGGAGTCCCGCTCGGCGGCGCAGAAAGAACAATACCCCAAGCTCAGGGGTGGTCCGTGCCTGGTCCGGCGGCTCGGACGCGGGACAATCTCGGCATGAGTGACGTGACCAGCGGCGGTGGCAGGGAGCGGGATCGCGACGAGGAGGGGCGGGCCAGGAGCGCGCGGCCGCGCGACGGGCTCGGCCGGCCGCTGCCCTACGGGGCCGAAGGCGTCGAGCGGCAGCCGGAGGGGGTGCCGCGCAGTCCCGACGAGACCGTCGTCGAGGCGCAGGCGCTGCTCGACGCGGGGCGGCCGTTCCACGCGCACGAGGTGTTCGAGGACGCGTGGAAGTCCGGCCCCGACGCGGAGCGCGGCCTGTGGCGGGCCCTGGCCCAACTCGCGGTCGGCCTCACGCACGCGGCCCGCGGCAACGTGACCGGCGGCGCCCGCCTGCTCCGCCGGGGCGCGTCGGGCGTCACGGCGTGGACCGAGGCCACCGGCCGGCACCTCCCCTACGGGATCGACACGGCGGCCCTGACCACATGGGCGACGACGCTGGCCGCCGAGGTCGAGGGCGCCGGCACCCCGGTGGACGCGGCGGCCCACGCGCCACGGCTGAGGGACGGCGAAGGACGCTGACGACGTAGGAATGGGTGGCGCGCCAAGAAACCCCAAAAAGCGCCCCCGTCCTCACCCGCTCGCCGTGCGGGAAACCGCTGTTGGTGTGACCCTGGCCCAGTGACCACCACAACGGAGACCGCGGAGCCCGCGGCGCAGCAGCCCCCCGTGCTCGACCGGCGCCGCCGCAACGTCATCTTCGTGACGATCGTGCTCGGCATGCTCCTCGCCGCACTCGACCAGACCATCGTCGGCACGGCGCTTCCGACGATCGTCTCGGACCTCGGCGGCGCCGCGCACATGTCGTGGGTGGTGACGGCGTACCTCCTCGCGGAGACCGTCGCCACGGTGCTCGTCGGCAAGTTCGGTGACCTGTTCGGACGCAAGGTGGTCTTCCAGGTCTCGGCGGTCATCTTCATCACCGGCTCGTTCCTGTGCGGACTCGCCACGAGTATGCCGCTGCTCATCGCCTGGCGCGGGGTGCAGGGCGTCGGCGCCGGTGGCCTGATGGTGACGTCGATGGCGCTGATCGCCGACGTCATCCCGCTCCGGGAGCGCGGCAAGTACCAGGGCGCGATCGGTGCCGTCTTCGGCGTCGCCACCGTCGTCGGCCCGCTCCTCGGCGGCCTCTTCACGGACCACCTCTCGTGGCGCTGGGCGTTCTACGTCAACGTGCCCATCGCGATCATCGTGGTCATCGCGGCGGCCCGGACGATTCCCGTGGTGAAGTCGGCGGTGCGGCCCGTCATCGACTATCTCGGCATCGCGCTCGTCGCGGTCGGGGCGAGCGCGCTCATCCTGGCGACGAGCTGGGGCGGCAACGAGTACGCGTGGGGTTCGGCGCCGATCATCGGCCTGTTCGCGGGCGGTGTCGTCGCGCTCGGGGCGTTCTGCTGGGTGGAGACCCGGGCGTCGCAGCCGATGCTTCCGATGCGCCTTTTCGCCAACCCCGTGTTCACGGTGTGCTCCGTGCTCAGCTTCATCGTGGGCTTCGCGATGCTGGGCGCGATGACGTTCCTGCCGACCTATCTCCAGTACGTCGACGGCGACTCGGCCACGATCTCCGGGGTCCGCACCCTGCCGATGGTGATCGGTCTGCTCATCGCGTCCATCTTCAGCGGCAACGTCGTCAGCAAGACCGGGAAGTACCGGCTCTTCCCCATCGTGGGCTCGCTGATCATGGCGCTCGGGCTCTATCTGCTGTCCCTGATGAACAGTTCGACCAGCACCTGGCTCGCGTCCATCTACATGTTCGTCCTGGGTCTCGGCATCGGTCTGTGTATGCAGGTCCTGACGATCGCCGTGCAGAACACCGTCGACTACGCGGACCTCGGCACGTCCACGTCGGGTGTCACCTTCTTCCGTACGCTCGGCAGCTCCTTCGGCACCGCCGTGTTCGGGACGATCTACGCGAACACGCTGAAGACGAATCTCGCCGACGGAGTCGTCGCCGCCGCGAAGACGGGGGTGGCGCCGCCGGCCGTCATCGCCAAGGCCGCGCAGAGTCCGGAAGGCGTGCACCGGCTGCCCGGCCCGGCGCGCGACCCGATCGTGTCGGCCTACGCGGACACGCTGCACACGGTGTTCCTGTGGACGGTTCCGGTGGCGCTGCTCGGCTTCGTCGTGGCGCTGTTCCTGAAGCAGGTGCAGCTGCGCGACAGTGCGCGGATGGGGTCGTCCGACATGGGCGAGGGGTTCGGTTCTCCGCAGGGCCCGGAAACGGTGGTTCTGGAGCGGGCGGTCGGCGACATCGTCAAGTCGGCGGACCTGGACACCGCCCGCCGCATCCTCGCGGACTCCGACACGCGGCTCGACATCGCGGGCGCGTGGGCGGTCATGCAGGTCGAGTTCTTCACGCGGTTGGTGGGGCACGCGAGCCTCGGCATGATCGCGGCCCGGCGCCGGATGCCGCCGGAGGTCCTTGTGCCGGTCTTCGAGCGCATGGTCGACGAGGGCTATCTGTCGCGTGCGGACTCGTACTTCTCGCACACGGCGGCGGGGCGGCGCGAGGCGGACGCGATCGGCCGCGCGTGGGGCACGTGGCTGAGCGGGCGGGTCGAGGCCGACCTCGGCCGGCCGGCGGGCGACGACCTGCGGGCCGCCGTGGACACGATCGCGAAGCGGCTGCTCGCGGAGGACCTGGAGAACGGCCTGGCGCCCGCGAAGCGGAGCGACGCCCTGACCGTGTCCTGAGGGCGTCCTGACCGTGTCCTGAGGGCGTCCTGAGGGTGCGTCAACTCAGCCCTCAGGGCAGCCTTCAGCGCGCAGCTCTCAGCGCAGCAACAGCTGAACGCCGCCCACGACCGTCGCCAGGATCACGAGGCGTTCGAAGAGGCGCTCGTTGATGCGGTGCACGCAGACCTTGCCGATGTACGCGCCGGGTACGACGAACAGTACGACAGTCGCGTCGAGGAGCAGTGAGTGCGCGTTGATGAGGCCGAGGCCCGCGCTGAAGGGGACCTTGGCCGAGTTGACGATGAGGAAGAACCACGCGGACGTGCCGAGGAAGCCGAGTTTCCGGAAGCCGGCCGACAGCAGGTACATCGACATGACGGGCCCACCGGCGTTGGCGACCATCGTGGTGAAGCCGCCGAGCACCCCGTAGGAGCGCGCCTTCACGCGGCCGGCGCGGCTCGCCTTCTCCTCGACCTGCGGCGCGTCGAGGCGGCGTCTGCGCCACAGCGTGACGGCGGACATGAGCAGCAGGATCGCGCCGATCGACGTACGGACCTCGGAGTCGTCGGCCCACATCATGAAGAGGGTTCCGAGGACAACTCCCGCGCCCACGGCCGGGAACAGGCGCCAGAGGGTGGGCCAGTGGGCGTGTCTGCGGTAGGTCATGACGGCGAGGATGTCGCCGGCGATGAGGATGGGGAGCAGGACGCCTGTGGACTCGCGGGCTGGCAGGACCGCGGCGAAGAGGGCGAGGCTGACCGTGTTGGCGCCGCTGACGGCCGTTTTCGAGAATCCGACGAGCACGGCCGCGAGGGCCAGTGCGGCGAATTCCCAGAGTGTTATGGAGTACATACCGAGGACAGATGCTAGGCGCATCTATCCGGCGGCGGGAGAGGGCGTCTCCCCTGTCGGGGTCTTGTGGTTCCGCCGGCTCCGCTCGGCGCCGGGCTTCAGGCGCGTTCGACGAGGACGGCCCCGCACCCTGTGAAGTGCGCGCCGCTGGATAGGCTCCCCGCCGTGAACACAGCGTTCGAGTACGAGAAGTCCGGGGCGGAGATCTACCGCCGGTCCTTCGCCACGATCCGTGCCGAGGCCGATCTCAGCGGGATGCCTCCGGAGGTGGCGCAGGTCGCGGTCCGCATGATCCACGCGTGCGGGATGGTCGATCTGGCGGGTGACCTCGCGTACTCGCCGGGGGTCGCGATCCGTGCGCGGGAGGCGCTGCGGGGCGGCGCGCCCGTTCTGTGTGACGTCTCGATGGTGGCCAGTGGCATTACGCGTAAGCGGTTGCCTGCCGGCAACGAGGTGGTGTGCACGTTGGCCGACCCGTCGGTCGCGGAGCTTGCGGAGCGGCTCGGTACGACGCGTTCGGCGGCGGCGCTCGAGCTGTGGCGGGAGCGGATGGGTGGGGCGGTGGTCGCCGTGGGGAATGCGCCGACCGCGTTGTTCCGGCTTCTCGAGATGGTTCGGGAGGGGGCGGAGCCGCCTGCGGCGGTGATCGGGGTGCCGGTGGGGTTTGTGGGGGCGGTCGAGTCCAAGGACGCGTTGGCGTTGCACGCGGCGGAGTTGGGGCTTGAGTATCTGATCGTGCGGGGGCGCAGGGGCGGTAGCGCGATGGCTGCGGCTGCGGTGAATGCCGTGGCCAGTGAGGTGGAGTAATCCCCCACCCCGCCCCTTCCCGAAACTCTGGGGCGCTGCCCCAGACCCCGCTCCTCAAACTCCCCCAGACTCCGTCCGGGGGGACCCCCAGGGGCTGAGTTGACCGAGCCAATCCATTACCTCGGCCACCGAACCCACCCGTTGCACTGACGCCAGTACGGGTGGACGTTCCACCACGATCACCGGGATGCCTGCCTCTCGCGCAGCGACCAGCTTCGCTGACGTCGCTGAACCCCCGGCGTCCTTCGTGACCAGTACGTCGATCTGGTGCTCCTGCAACAGCGCCCTCTCGTCCTCCAACGTGAACGGGCCCCGGCTCAGGAGGACTTGGGTGTGGCCCGGCAGCGGAGGCTCCGGTGGGTCCACCGCGCGTACAAGGAAGAAGACGTCGTCCACCGACGCGAAGGCCGGGACGCCCTGGCGGCCCACCGTCAGGAATGCTCTGCGGCCCAGTGCCGGCAAGCTGGTCGCCGCGTCCTCCAGCGAAGCGACCCGGTGCCAGTTGTCGCCCTCAGTAGGGACCCAGCCGGGGCGGCGCAGAGCCAGCAAGGGAACATGGGCCTCCGTGGCGGCCGTCGCCGCGTGGAAACTGATCGTTCCGGCGAAGGGATGGGTGGCGTCGATGAGCGCGTCCACGTGGAGTTCGCGCAGCGCGCGGGCCAGGCCGTCGGCTCCCCCGAATCCGCCCGTCCGCACCTCGCCCACGGGCAGCAGCGGCCGGGCGACGCGGCCCGCGAGCGAGGTCGTCACGCGCCATTCGGGGCGGGCGTCGCACACGGCCTGCGCCAGGCGGCGGGCCTCGGTCGTGCCGCCGAGGATCAGTACGTGCACGGGTGCGGGGTCCCATCGTGGGTGAGGCGGGCGGGCGTGTCATGGGTGAGGCGGGCGGGCGTGGTGCCCAACTCAAGCACACCGGTCTGCGCCCCGGCTGGACGACCGGTGCGTGCGCGACCGGCGCGACCACGGCCGCGTACACCGCACTCCTTACCGGGGAGTTTCCCGACCCGGTGACGGTCACGTTGCCGAAGGGGGAGACGCCCGCGTTCGCGCTGGGTGCCGAGGAGTTGACCGGGTCGTACGCCATGGCCGGCATCGTGAAGGACGCGGGTGACGACCCGGACGTGACGCACGGCGCGCTCGTGCGGGCCACTGTGCGGCTGCTGCCCGCCGGGGCGGGCGTCGTGTTCAAGGCGGGCCCCGGGGTCGGGACCGTGACCCGGCCTGGGTTGCCCCTCGACGTCGGCGAGCCTGCGGTGAACCCCGTGCCGCGCCAGATGATGCGGGAGCACATCGCGGCCGTCGCGGCGCGGTACGGCGGCACGGGGGACGTCGAGATCACGCTGTCCGTCGACCACGGCGAGGAGATCGCGCGCTCCACCTGGAATCCGCGCCTCGGCATCCTCGGCGGGCTGTCGATCCTGGGGACGACCGGCATCGTGGTGCCGTACTCGTGCTCGGCGTGGATCGACTCGATCCGGCGCGGAGTGGACGTGGCGCGGGCCGCCGGGCGTACGCATGTGGCGGGTTGTACGGGGTCGACGTCGGAGAAGACCGTCGTCGCGGAGTACGGGCTTCCCGAGGACGCGCTGCTCGACATGGGGGATTTCGCGGGGGCCGTCCTCAAGTACGTACGCCGTCATCCCGTCGACCGGCTCACCGTCTGCGGCGGGTTCGCGAAGCTGTCGAAGCTCGCGGCCGGGCATCTCGACCTGCACTCGGCGCGTTCGCAGGTCGACAAGTCGTTTCTCGCCGGGCTCGCCGAGCAGGCGGGCGCGGGGGCGGAGATCACGGCGGCGGTGGCGTCGGCCAATACGGGCCTTGCCGCGCTCCAGCTCTGGCCCGCGCTCGGCGACCTGGTGGCCGCCGCCGCCCGCGACGAGGCGCTGCACGTACTGCGCAGCGCGCCCGTCGTGGTCGACGTGCTGTGCATCGACCGGGCCGGGGCCATCGTCGGGCGCTGCGAACCCCGCTGACCTCAACTCATCCACGCCCCGGCCCACCACGCCGGCTCGGCGACCTCGTAGCCGCCGCCCGAGACAAGGCCCTGCACGTACTGCGCGGCGCGCCCGTCGTGGTCGACGTGCTGTGCATCGACCGGGCCGGGGCCGTCGTGGGGCGCTGCGAACCCCGCTGACCTCGACTCATCGAACCCCGCTGACCTCAACTCAGCGACCTCTGCGCCGCTGATCCGGTAGTGATTGTTCCGGATCTCAGGGCTGACCCTGATGTGCCGGCCAGCGCGCGCTCCCTAGTCTTGGGCGCACCGGCACCGCTCCGCAGTCGACGTACGGGGGAGCCACGGGGGCACACGGGGGACGACGTCGCCTTCGGAGCGGTCAGCCGGGACCTCTTCCGTCGCGCAATCTGTCAGCGACTCAGGCTTGCAGGTACGTGAGGACCGCGCGTACGCGCCGATTTCCCAGCAGGTCCTGTTCCAGGCGCAGCTTGCCGAAGATGTTCCGTACGTGCGTCTCGACCGTCTTGCCGCCGATCACCAGGCGCTGGGCGATCGCCTCGTTCGAGTGGCCCTCGGCCATGAGGGCCAGCACGTCGCGTTCCCGGCCCGTGAGTTCGTCGAGGGGGCCCGGGGCGCGCGGGGTGTCCATGAGGCGGGCCACCACGAGCGGGTCGAGGACGGTCTCGCCGTAGGCGACGCGCTTGAGGGCGCCGCAGAGTTCGTCGACGTCGGCGACGCGCTCCTTGAGCAGGTAGCCGAACCCTTCGGGGTGCAGGGCGAGCGCCCGTACGGTGTCGGTCGTCTCGACGTACTGGGACAGCAGCAGCACGCCCGTGCCGGGGTGGGACTCGCGGATGCGGGCGGCGGCGACCAGGCCCTCGTCGGTGTGCGTGGGCGGCATCCGGATGTCGAGGAGGACCGCGTCGGGGCGGTGCCGGGCGACGAGGGCCGGGAGCGGCCGCGTGTCGGCGCAGTCGGCGAGCACCTCGACGCCCTCGTCCGACAGGAGTCGTACGATCCCCTGCCGCAGCAGCGCCGAGTCCTCGGCGACGATCACTCGCACGGAAGCTCCGCCCTGATCCGGGTCCCGCCACCGGCGGGACTGTGTATGTGCAGCACGCCGTCGACGGCGGCGACCCGGTCGGCGAGGCCGCGCAGGCCGGTGCCGCGCTTGCTGTCCGCTCCCCCGATGCCGTCGTCCACGGTCTCGACGACGAGCCGGCCGTCCTCGAGCGTGGCCGAGACGCTGACGGCGCGGGCCCCGGCGTGCTTGGCCGCGTTGGACAGAGCCTCGCAGACGGTGAAGTAGGCCGTCGACTCGACGATCGCGTCGTAGCGCCGGGGTTCGGCCGCGACGACGACGGGCAGGGCCGCCTCCCTGGCCAGCGCCGTCAGCGCGGGGCCGAGGCCCTCCCGGGTGAGGACGGCAGGGTGCAGCCCGCTGGCGAGACCCCGCAGCTCCTCTATGGCGAGCCGGACGCTGGACTCGGCCTCGCTCACGGACTCGCGCAGGCCGGCGTCCGGGTGGTCGGCGAGGCCACGCTCGACGCGTCGCAGGGCCATCAGGGCGAAGACGAGGCGGGCCTGGGCGCCGTCGTGGAGATCGCGCTCCAGGCGCTTGCGCTCGGAGTCGGCCGCCTGGACGATGCGCGAGCTGACGTCCCGGGCGTGCGAGCGCAGCCACACGTTCTCCAGGGCGAGGCGCAGCGCGGCGGCGACGGAGGCGAGAAGTTCCGGGTCGTCCATGAGGGCGGGGTCGTGGTGCAGCAGGGCGAGCGGGCGGCCGTCCGCCGCTCCGACGGGCGTACGGCCGGGTCCGTCCGCCGTCACGTCGCGCCCCGACCCGTCGACGTAGGCGCCCCGTTCCTCGCGCCACAGGCCGAGCCGCAGCGTCGGGTCGCCGAGGACGCGGGCCAGGGCCTCGCTCAGGCGGGCCGGGTCGGGGTCGGTGCCGACCGAGATGACGAGGCCGCTGGCCTGGGCGCGCTGGAGGTGCATCCGCAGGAGACCGGCGAGGAACGCGAACGGGACGGCGACCTGCGCGAGGTCGGACAACAGGAAGACGGCCTGTTCGCCGGTGCCGCCGACGTGGCCGAACCACGGCACGACGTAGAAGAGCATGTCCCACATCAGGAACACGACCGCGATGCCGATGCCGAGCCAGGCCGGGAGCAAAGCCTGCCGGCGGGCCGGGGAGGCTTGCCGCCAGCGCTGGACGATCGCCACGGCGGCGACGGCGGAGACGACCCAGGCGGCCGCGTGGTAGACGGTGTCGACGGGGGCGAAGAGGTCGTGGGTGCCGGGGATGTACAGGGCGTTCGGGCCGCAGCTCGTGCAGTCGAGGTAGGTCGCGCCGGTGGCCTTCCCCGGGTCGAACAGCAGCGTCCGTACGAACCCGCCGATTGCGACGAGCCCGTACGCGAACTGCACGAGGCGGCGGGTGAGGACGGTGGTGAGGCGGCCCTCGGGGAACGACAGGACGAGGTGCAGGAGGATCGCCATGTTCAGCGCCTCCCACCAGGCGCCGAACGCGAAGAGAACAGGTACCGAGGTGCCCTGGAGGTTCCCGAAGAACCAGGTGACGCCTTCGGCGATCATCAGGGGGCCGGTCCGGTTGGCGGGCCTGCGCCGCCAGGCGACGACTCCGGCCGCCGTGTACGACCAGCCGACGGCGAGGTCACGTACGACATCGCCCGCGGAGCCGCCGATCCGCACATAGGACCACGCGCCGGCCAGGCCCGAGGCGGCGGCCAGCACGACGGCTCCGGTCAGGCGCAGCCGTACCGCACGCTTCCCCTGACTGTCCACGGCCACACGTTAAGCCATGCGGACGAGCGGCGCGCCCGAGGTGTCCGGCGGCTCACGCACCGTGGCCGGGGAACCGTTTCCCGCCCGCCGCGGCATGGACCGCCGCCCGTGTGCCCTGGCAGAGTGGCCGCGTCCGCACATGATCGCCGGGGGGTTCAGGTGGGTTCGCGCAGACTGCTGTCGTTGTCCGACGCGCTGGTGCTGCTGGGTGCGGATCCGCCGCGTCTGGCGGCGCTCGACCGGGCCCTCGGGGGCGCGCTGGCGGTGGCGACGGGCGGGGTGAGTGACGGGGTGCTGCGCATCGCGGACGCGCGCGGGCGGATCCTGGGGCTCGGGCGGGACGCGGTGCTAGGGGTCGGGCGGCGGCTCGGGGCCGCGGGCGGACGGGCGGAGCGGGGCGAGCTGCTGCGGGCGGCGCACACGGTCGTCGTCGTGCTCGGCTGGTTCGAGGCGCTCGAAGAGCTGGAGCTGCCGTTCTCCCTGGACGAGGTGCGGCTCACGCGTGACGACCAGCTGACGCTGGTCGGGGCGGGCGAGCGGGACGCCGGTTTCGCGCAGGCGCTCGCCGCCGTGGACGCGCCGCTCCCGGCGCCGCATCTGCCGCCGGAGGCCGTGGCCGGTCAGCTCCTCGACTGGTACGCGGCGCTGTCCCGGCGCTTCGAGCAGTTCGTGGCGGGGCTTGCGGTGCGGGACCGGCTCACCGCGGCCGAGTGGGACGCGACGCAACGCGCCCTGACCCTGGATCTGCCCGCGGCCGCGGCCGCTCACTACGACACGCTCTACGCCCAACTCGCCCAGCAGGCACCGGAGTTCGGCTTCTGGGTCGCTCGGAACGAGCACCGGGCGACGCGGGCGGAGGTGCAGCGCGCGCTCGCGGGCATCGAGGTCCTGCTCGCCGCGTCGGCCGCGACCGCGCCGCCGCCGGTCGACGTGGCCGCCGCGCTGGCCCGCTCCCACCGGGCCGTGCTCTCCCGTCCGGTCCTCGACGCGGAGTCGGCGCCCGAGGGCATCCGCGTGCCTTCCCTGGAGGAGATGTATCTGGACCCGGACTTCCGGGTGCGGGCCGTCACCGGGCAGCACGGGCCCGCCGACGAGTCGTGGTGGGAACACGCCCCGGTGCGCGAGGACCTGACCCGCTATCTCGCCGGTGCGCTGACCTCGTCCGCCCAGACGCGGACGCCGCTCCTGGTGCTCGGGCAGCCCGGCGCGGGCAAGTCCGTCCTGACCCGGGTGCTCGCCGCCCGGCTGCCCGCCGCCGGGTTCCTGCCGGTGCGCGTACCGCTGCGCGACGTGCGCGCCGAGGACGACCTCCAGGAGCAGATCGAGAACGCGGTACGGTCCGCGACCGGCGAGCGTGCCACCTGGCCGGAGCTGGTGCGCTCGGCGGGCGGCGCGGTCCCCGTGCTGCTGCTCGACGGGTTCGACGAGCTGCTCCAGACGACCGGGGTGCACCACAACGACTTCCTGGTCCGGGTGGCCCGGTTCCAGGAGCGCGAGGCGGAACAGGGCCGCCCGCTGCTCGCCCTCGTGACCAGCCGTACGTCCGTCGCCGACCGCGCCCGCTACCCGCAGGGCATGGTCGCGCTGCGCCTCGAACCGTTCCGGGCCGCGCAGATCCAGCGCTGGCTGTCGGTGTGGAACGACGCGAACGCGGCCGGATTCGCGGCGCAGGGCCTGCGCCCCCTGTCGTGGGAGGTCGTGTCACGGCACGCGGCGCTCGCGGCGCAGCCGCTGCTCCTGACGATGCTGGCGCTGTACGACGTCGCGGGCAACGGCCTCCAGCGCGACGGCGGCGAACCGCTCGACGAGGCCGACCTGTACGAGGAGCTGCTGTTCTCGTTCGCGCGCCGTGAGGTCGGCAAGACGAGCCGGGACACCGTGCCCGAGGACGAGATGCGCGAGCGGGCGGAGCTGGAGATGCAGCGCCTCTCGCTGGTCGCGTTCGCGCTGCTCAACCGCCGCCGCCAGTGGGTGTCCGCGGCCGAACTCGACGAGGACCTGACGGCGCTCCTCGGCCGCGGCCCCGCCGGGGCTTCCGGCTTCCGCACCCCGCTCGGGGCGGCGGAGGTGGCGCTCGGCCGGTTCTTCTTCGTACAGCGCGCCCAGTCCGTGCGCGACGGCCGGGTCCTCGCGTCGTACGAGTTCCTGCACGCCACGTTCGGCGAGTACCTGGCGGTGCGGCTCGCGCTGCATGTGCTGACCGGGCTGCTGCGGGACCGTCCGTCGCTCGCGCTCGGTGACGCGCGGGTCGACGACGATCTGGCGTACGCACTCCTGTCGTACGCGCCGCTGTCGGGCCGTCAGATGCTGCGGTTCGCCAAGTCGATGACGGCGCGGATGCCGGAGGCCGAGCGGGCCCGGCTCGGGCGGCTGCTCATCCGCGTGCTCGACCAGCACGAGACGCGTACGGGCGACCAGCACCCGGCGTACCGGCCCGCGGTCCTGCGGGTCGCCTCCCGGCACGGTCTCTACGGCGCCAACCTCGTCCTGGTGATCCTGCTCCTGACGGGCGGCACGTCGGCCCGCGAGCTGTTCCCGAGTTCGGCGAACCCGATGAGTGCCTGGCACCGGCACGCTCTGCTGTGGCGGTCGGCGCTGAACGAGGAGCAGTGGACGGACTTCGCCCTGTCGCTGTCCCTGCGCCGGTCCTGGGGAGCGGACGGCCGGGGCACGCTCGACATCTCGCTGCGCGAGGGCGAGCTGAGGCCCCCGGACCCGGTCGACGCGAACTGGCTCTACCGCTACCCGCAGGGGCACGGCGGGCCGGGCTGGTCGCGGCCCTACTGGGACGAGATCTGGCACAAGATGGAGGTGTCCGGCGGGACGAACGACTCCCTCGTGCGCCATGTGATGGACCCGGTGTTCGCGTGGCTGGGCCCCTCCGTGACCACGTTCGTGACCGCGGAGGGGCAGCCGGCGACATCGCTGGCGCACGACCTGCTGCATCTGCTGCTCAGTGACGGCACCGAACTCGACGACACGGAACTGGAGTTGGCGTATCGGCGCGTGCTGCGTGGGATCTTGAACCTGGCGCGCGGCGGCGCCGACCACGCCGTCCATGCCGCGCGGCTCCTGCGCACCGCCGCGCACCGGGACGAGTCCCGCCTGTCGGCGCAGCTGCTCGGTGAGATCGAGGTGTGGACGCGCTAGCGGGTGGTGCGGACGCGCTGGCGGTTGGTGCGGGTCAGCCCCGCGCCCTGCCGTACACCTCCACCTCCGCCATGTTCAGCTCGACCGGCTTGTCGTTGGCCAGCCACACCCGCACGTAGCGGCCGTGGGCCTGGGCCGGGATCACCGTCGGGCCGCCGGCCTGGGCGGTCTCGTGGTGGGCCCAGACGCCGGGCTTGGAGAGCTGGTCGGCGAGCGTGCCGGTGAAGGGCTCGTCGGAGACCAGGACGTAGTAGTCCTTGGTGCGGTCGGCGCAGCAGTCGGTGCGGTTGTAGATGTCGATGTGCTCCAGGTCGGCGACCGAACCGAGGTCGACCTGCCACCAGGGCTGTGCCTCCTTGCCGCTGGTGGTGGAGAAGTCGAAGCGGTCGCCGTCGACGGACTTGGCCGCGTTGAACGGGTAGCCGCCGTTCCAGCTGTAGTCCGAGCTCTGGGTGGCGGTCTTGTTCAGGGCGAGCTGGCGCAGCGGCTTGAGGCCCATCGACTCGTCGTGCAGGTCCTTGACCTTGCTGACGAAGTCGCCGAGGAACGGGTCGGCGATCTTCACGGGTCCCGGCTGGTGGTGCTCGGCCGGGTCGATGGTGATGTGCGAGGCGGCGTCGGCCGCCTTCTCCATCGCGGCGCGCTCGGTGGCGGCCGTGGCCGCGTCATGGGCGTCGATCGCCTTCAGCGCGGCGAGCCCGTGCGCGAGGGCCTTGCCCCACAGCTCGGTCGAGTCGAGCCAGGGCCCGGCGTCGTGGAGGAACATGTTGTCGGGGACCCCGGCGCGCAGGACAGCCGGAGTGTTCCCGATCGTGGTGGCGGTCGGCGTGAACGTGCGGATCGCGGTCTTCGGGTCGGTCCCGTACGCCTTCCAGAACCGTTCGAGCCGGTCGCTCAGGATCGGCGACTGGGGCTGCCACGGCGTGGAGCCGAACGTGGGCGCCATGTGGTTGAGGTCGACGAAGGTCTGGACGGCGTCGGCGACGCGCGGGTCGCCGCCGGCCAGGTGCAGCGCGGACTGGCGGGCGGAGCGGTCACGGTCGTAGCCGCGGTCGTTCCACGAGAAGTCGGACATCGTGAAGACGGCGAGCTTGCTGGCCGCCTCCTGGTTCATCGGGTTGGAGACGATGCCGCTGAGGTGCCCGGACAGGCCCGGCTCACGCTTGTCGTAGGGGGCGAGGAGCAGGCGTCCGGAGGTGCGGCCGAAGTCGTTGACCGGGTAGTTGTCCCACACGAACACCTTGCGGCCGAACAGCGCGGCGGCCTTCTCCGCCTGGTCGTTGGTGATCTCCGGCGGGACGACGTCCGTGCCGGTCCACATGACCTCGACGTCCTTGTCGAGGTTGCCGCGGATCTCCTGCTTGTACGCGGTGTCGGTGAGGTCGCCGTACTCAGTGGGCACCATCTGGAGCGGGTTGGCGCCGTCGTGGGTGGCGATGAAGTCCCGCTGGATGGTGTTGAGCAGGCCGACCTGCGCCTTCGCTGCGGGGCCACGGCCCGGGGCGCCGAACTTGGCCTGGTCGCCCGCGCAGTTCCACTTGGTGTAGCTGATGTCGTCGAGCGGGACCGAGAAGGAGCGCACGCCCAGGTCGTACATCGCCTGGAGCTTCGCGGTGAGGGCCTTGACGTCGGCCGGGTCCGAGTAGCAGACCGAGCCGCCGGGCGACACGGCGAAGGTGAAGCGGACGTGGTTGGCGCGGGCCCGGTCGACGAGCGCGCCGAGCTGGGAGAGCTTGTCCGCCGGGTAGGGCTCGCGCCACTTGTCGCGGTGGTACGGGTCGTCCTTGGGCGCGTACACGTAGGTGTTGGACTTGACCTCGCCGAGGAAGTCCATCTGGTCCAGGCGCTCTTCGGCGGTCCAGGGCGGCCCGTAGAAGCCCTCGATGGAGCCGCGCAGGCGCATGGAGGGGAAGTCGGAGACGGACGCCCCGGCGATGGTCCCCTTCCTCACGAGCTGCTTGAGGGTCTGGGCGGCGTAGAACTGGCCGGTCGCGTCGGCGCCGCCGAGCGCGACGGTGTGTTCGCCGACGCGCACGGCGTAGCCCTCGTCCTGGGTGGGGACGTCGGTGGCGCCCAGGGCCTCGGCGATGTCGGGGCGGGTGGCCGGGCCGAGGAGCACGGTCAGCGGCGAGTTCCCGGAGGCGCTGGTGCGTACGTCGATGTCGCGGACGCCGTGGGCGCGCAGGGTGGCGGTGACGAGGTCGCGGGCCGGTTTGTCGGTGGCATCGCCTACGACGAGTTCGGCGTGCGAGGGAAGCGGGGCGTCGTCGCCGGCGCGCTCCATGTGCTGCGGGGTGGGCGAGACGACGGGGAGGGGGCGCTCTCCCGCGTCGTCCGCCGCCACGGTCGGGGCCGCCGCGGCGACGAGGAGTGTGGCCACGGCACAGGCGTGCACGGCTCTTCGGGCTGTCATGGAGTGGTGCCTCCGTGATCGGGGGTCGGAGTCGGTGTGCTCTGTGGGGGGAGGTATGTGTCGGCTACCTGTATGCCGGTCGCGGTGCGTCAGTCGCGGGTGTGTTCCCGGTACAGGTCCAGTTCGCCGTCGAGTTCGAGGGCGACGACCGTGCACAGCGGGTCGAGCTGGTCGTCGGTGACGTACAGGTACTCCCAGCCGGGGACCTCGCCGAGTCCGCCGACCCGCTCGTGGCGGACGTCCGCGCCCGTGCCGAGGATGCGTGCGGAGATGACGGCGTTGCGGACGCCGCGCAGCACGACGTACTCGTTGGGCCGGTCGAAGAGGAAGAGGTACAGGGTGCGGCGGTCGGCGGAGAGGGTGGAGGGGCCGTAGAAGTGGCCGTGCGGCAGGCCGCGTACGGCGCCGTGGACGGCGGGGCGGTGGCCGGCGATCCACGCGCCGAGCGCTTCGAGGCGGTCGGTCTGTGCGGGCGGGATCGTGCCGTCCGCCTTCGGGCCCACGGCGAGCAGGAGGTTGCCGCCTCCGCCGACGGTCTCGGCGAAAACGCGGACGAGCTGGCGGGGTGACTTGTGGTGGTCGTCCTGCGGCTGCCAGCCCCACGAGTCGTTGACGGTGAGGCACAGCTCCCAGGGGCCCTTCGGCGGTTCGACGGGTACGCCCTGCTCGGGTGTCGCGTAGTCGCCGTGCCCGGAGAGCCGCCCGTTGACCACGGTGTGCGGGCTCAACTCCTTGATGAGATCGGCGAGTTCGGCCATGCGCCACTGCTCGGGGCTGCGCTCCCACTCCCCGTCGAACCAGAGCAGGTCCGGCTGGAAGCGGCCGAGGAGTTCGCGGATCTGGGTGCGGTGGAAGGCGATGAAGGCGTCCCAGCGCTCGGGTGACTCCTCGCCCACGGCGGGCATCGAGTACGGGTTGCCGCGGTCGGAGGGGTCCTGCCCGTCGGGCCGGACGGTGGCGTAGTCGGGGTGGGACCAGTCGAGGTGCGAGTAGTAGAGGCCGACCTTGAGGCCTCGGCGGCGCAGGGCCTCCACGTAGGGGGTGACGAGGTCGCGGGCCGCGGGGGTCCGCTTGGGCACGGACAGGTCGTTGGCCTGGGTGTCCCACAGGGCGACGCCGTCGTGGTGCTTCGCGGTGAGGACCGCGTAGGTGGCACCAGCGTCGGCGAACAGTTCGGCCCACGCGTCGGGGTCCCACTTCTCGGCGCCGAACCCGTCGAGCTGCGCCATGTAGGTGTCGTACGGGACGTCCCCGTTGAAGAAGGACCAGGACTCGGCGACGCCGTCGACGCTGTAGATCCCCCAGTGCAGGAAGATGCCGAGTTTTCCGTCCGTGAACCAGGGCTGTATCACCGGTAGTTCTCCTCGTCGTAGCTCCAGCAGTGCACCCACTGTCCGTCGTCGAACTCCGTGCGCGGTGGGAACGCGGTCGCGCATACGGGTTGCGCGAGCGGGCAGCGCGGGTGGAAGCGGCAGCCCGTCGGCGGGTCGACGAGGCTCGGGGGCTCCCCCAGCGTCTCCTCGTCGTCGACTACGTCGGGCGCGTCCAGGAGCGCGCCCTCGCGGTCCGGGTCGGGCGCGGAGTCCAGGAGGAGGCGGGTGTACGGGTGCCGGGGCTGTTCCACGACGGCGTCGGCGGGTCCCGACTCCACGAGCTGGCCCGCGTACAGGACCTTGATCTCGTCGGCGAAGTAGCGGGCGCCGGCGATGTCGTGGGTGATGTAGAGGATGGCCAGGCCCTCGTCGTCGCGGAGCGTGCCGAGGAGGTTGAGGATGTCGAGGCGGATCGAGACGTCGAGCATCGAGACGGGTTCGTCGCCGAGGAGGACCTTGGGGCGGGCCGCGAGGGCACGGGCGATGGCGACGCGCTGACGCTGGCCGCCGGACAGTTCGTGCGGGAACTTGTCGATGAACTGGTCGGCGGGGGTGAGGTTGACGCGCCGGAGGAGTTCGAGGATCTGCCGCTCCAGCTCGGCGCGGCCGGACGCGTGGCCGTGCAGCTGGAGGGGCCTGCTGAGGATGTAGCGCAGGCGGTGCACGGGGCTGAGCGAGGAGAACGGGTCCTGGAACACCATCTGGACCTGGCGGTGGTACGCGCGTCGGCCGCGGGCGGTGCGGGCCTGCTTGACGGGGGCGCCGTCGAGCCGGATCTCGCCCTCGGTGGGCGGGTAGGCGAGGGCCAGCATCCGGGCGAGCGTCGACTTGCCGCTGCCGCTCTCGCCGACGAGGGCGGTGATCCGGCCCGCGTGCAGGGCGAGGCTTGTCGGCTCGACGGCGTGCACCTCCTTGCCGTGCTGCCCGGGGCCGTGCAGGGGGAAGCGCTTGACGACGTCGCGGGCCTCGAGAACCGGTGCGCCGGGGGCGGGCTCAGTGGGTGCGGGCATGGTGGTCCTCCTCTCCGCGTACGTTCTGGTGCAGATGGCAGGCGGTCTCGCCGGCGCCGAGGGCGAGGAGGGGCGGCGTCGTCCGGTCGCAGGGTTCGAAGCGGTGGGCGCAGCGCGGGTGGAAGGCGCAGCCTTCGGGCAGGACGCGCAGGCCGGGCGGGGAGCCGGGGATGCCGGTGATCTCGCGGCGCGGGCCGTGCAGCGGAGGGAAGGCGCCGCGCAGGGCTTCCGTGTAGGGGTGCTTGGGGTCGGTGTAGAGCTGCCGTGCGGGTCCGGTCTCGACGACCTTGCCCGCGTACATCACGGCGATGCGGTCGGCGATCTCGATGAGCAGGGACAGGTCGTGGGTGATGAAGATGACGGAGAAGCCCAACTCCCGCTTAAGTCTTGATACTTGGCGCAGGATCTGGCGCTGCATGACGACGTCGACCGCGGTGGTCGGCTCGTCCATGACGACGAGGTCGGGTTCGCAGGCGAGGGCCAGGGCGATGGTGGCGCGCTGGCGCATTCCGCCGGACAGCTCGTGGGCGTAGGAGCGGAGCCGGTCGGCGGGGATGCCGACCATGCCGAGCAGTTCGCCGGCCCGCGCGAGCGCGTCCTTCTTCGACAGGCCGCGGTGTCTGCGCAGGACGTCGGTGAACTGGGCGCCGAGCCGGAGCACCGGGTTGAGGGCGTTCATGGCGCTCTGGAAGACGACGGCGATCTTCTCCCAGCGCAGTGCGCCGAGCCCGCGGTCGGACAGGGTGAGCAGGTCGACCGGGGGCGCGCCGTCCTTGCCGTGGAAGAGGACGGATCCGGCGGTGGTGACGGCCGGCGGGCGCTCCAGTCGGGTGACGGCGGTGACGAGGGTGGACTTGCCGCAGCCGCTCTCGCCGACGATGCCGAGGGTCTCGCCGCGCAGCAGGGTGAGGTCGACGCCGCTGACGGCGTGCACGGGGTCGGCGCGGTCGAAGTAGTCGACGTGCAGTCCGCGCACGGTGAGCAGGGGCTCTTGTTCCCGGGTCGTCATGAGGCCGCCTCCGGGGCCGTGAGGGCGGGCTTGGTGGTGGGCTCGGCGTGGGCTCCCGTGCGGCGCAGCTTCGCGGCGTCCGCGCGGTCGCGTACCTTCTTGGGCGGCTTGCGCAGACGGGGGTTGGCGATCTCGTCGATGCCGAAGTTGATGAGTCCGGCGGCGACGCCGATGAGGGCGATGCACGCGCCGGGCGGCACGAACCACCACCAGGCGCCCCGGGTGAGCGCTGAGCCGTTCTGCGCCCAGTACAGCATCGAGCCCCAGCTGGTGATGTTGATGTTGCCGAGGCCGATGAAGGACAGGCCGGCGTCGGCGAACATCGAGCCGACGACGGCGCCGAGGAAGCTCACGGAGATGATCGGCGCGAGGCTCGGGATGAGTTCGCGGGTGATGACGCCCCAGCGGCTCTCGCCGGTCATCTCGGCGGCGGTGACGAAGTCGCGGTGGCGCAGGGAGAGGGTCTGGGCGCGTTTCTGGCGGGCGCCCCACGGCCAGGCGGTGAGCCCGATGATGAGGGCGACGGTGAGCCAGCCGCCCCTGCCCTGCACATAGCTGGCGATGATGATGAGCAGCGGCATCCCGGGGATGACGAGGCAGATGTTGGTGAGGACGGTCAGGACGGAGTCGGCGCGCCCGCCGAGGTAGCCGCCGGCGACGCCCACGATCACCGACAGGACGGTCGTGACGAGCCCGGCGACGAGTCCCACGAGGAGCGAGACGCGGCTGCCGACGACGAGTTGGGCGAGGACGTCCTCGCCGGTCGCGGTGGTACCGAGGGGGTGTGCGCCGGACGGACCCTGCATCGCGTCGGCGGTGTGTACGTCGCTGGGTGACAGGCCCATGAGGTTCTGCACGACGTACGGGCCGGCGAGCGCCACGAGGGCGAAGAACGCGAAGACGCAGATGCCGGTGCGCACCTTGGGGTTGCCCGGGAGCTTCATGAGCGGGTCTCCCTCGCGCGCGGGTCGATGAGGCCGTACACGGAGTCGGCGATGAAGTTCGCCGCGAGGACGGACAGGGACACGTTGAGGAACAGGGCCTGCATCAGCGGGTAGTCGACGCTGCTGACGGCCTGGTAGAGGAGGTAGCCGACGCCCGGGTAGGCGAAGACGATCTCGACGAGGAGCTGGCCGCTGACGACGGTGCCGATGGTGAGGGCGAAGCCGGCGACGCTGGGCAGGACGGCGTTGCGGGCGGCGTACTGGAACATGACGCGGGCCTTGGACAGGCCCTTGGCTCGGGCGAGCAGCACGTAGTCCTCGGAGACGGTGGTCACCATCATGTTCCGCATCCCGACGAGCCACCCGCCGAGCGAGGAGACGACCATGGTCAGCGCGGGCAGGATGCCGTGGCTGACGACGCTGGCGAGGAAGGGGCCGCTGAAGGACGGGACGAGGTCACCGTCGTAGCCGCCGCCGATGGGGAGCCAGCCGAGCTGGACGCCGAAGGCCATGAGCAGGAGGAGGGCGACCCAGAAGTACGGGAGCGATCCGAGGAACATGGACGCGGGCGTCAGGATCGAGTCGAAGCGGGAGCCCACGCGGCTCCCGGAGACGACACCGGCCGCCGTGCCGAGCAGGAACGCGATCACGGCCGTCAGGCCGACCAGACCCATCGTCCAGGGCAGCCCGGTGCGGATGACCTCCCACACGGGCGTCGGATAGTAGGCGACCGAGAGACCGAAGTCGAAGTGGGCGACCTGGCCCAGGTAGGTCAGGTACTGGTCCCAGAGCGGCTCGCCGGGCTTGCCGAACAGGCGGTAGATGCTGGCCACTTGATCGCCGGACAGCGCCTGCTTCTGCTGCATCTGCATGATCAGGGCGGAGGCCGGGTCGCCGGGCATCAGGCGCGGTACGAGGAAGTTCAGGGTGATGGCGCCCCACGCGGCGACGGCGTAGAAGCCCAGACGGCGCAGGAAGTAGCGGGAGGCCCCGCCGGTGCGCCGCTTCGTGGGCGCACCGGCTGTCTTGGGGGTGGTCAGGGTGGTCATGCCGCTCAATTCGCCTTTGCGGGGCGGAGGTTGAGCAGGATGCCCATCGCGTTGGTGGTGCCGGACCACGGGGCGGGGTTGGCGTAGGGGTTCGTCTCGTCGGGCCAGCCGGTCCAGCGGCTGCTGTTGTACTCGGCGGAGGCGCCGATGGTGATGAGCGGGGCGGCCGGCACGTCATCGATCATGACCTTCTCCAGCTTGCCGGAGATCCGCTTGATGGTGGCCTCGTCGCCGGAGCTCTCCAGCTGGGTGAGGAGCGCGTCCGTGCTCTTGCTCTTGTAGTGGCCGTAGTTGGTCCAGATTCCGGCGTTCCCGCTGAAGAGCATGTCCTTGAAGAAGCCGAACGGCGTGTTGTAGTACACGGCTCCGCCCACCACCACGTCGAACTTGGCCTCCCGGCGCTTCTCGTCGACCTGGGCGCCGGTCACCGGCCTGACGTCGACGTTGATGCCGACCTTCTTGAACTGTTCGGCGAGGACCTTGTCCCGCTGGACCGAGTCGCCGAACTCGGCGACCTCGGTGATCTCGAAGGAGAACTGCTTGCCGTCCTTGCCGACCAGCTTGTCGCCCTTCTTGGTGTAGCCCGCCTTCGCGAACTCCTTGAGGGCTGCGGCCACTTCGGCGTTGGGCTGATTGCTTCCGGCGTACTCGGGGGCGATCCATTTGCCCTGGGTCTTGGTGTCGAGCCCGGTGAGGTTCATGTCGTTGAACATCCCGGGGTTGCCGAGCTGGGCGAGCTCCGAACGGTCCACCGCCAGGGAGAGCCCCTTGCGTACGTGGACGTCATTGAACGGCGCCTTCGTTTGGTTGAAGAACATGTACAGGCCGCCGTAGGTGGGGTACCAGGCGTGGTGGTTCTTCGGGTCCTTGTCGACGTACTGCTTCTTGACGTCGGTGACCGCTCCCCCGCTCCACTCGATGTCGCCGCGCAGCAGCTTGCCGACCTCGGAGGAACTGGCGACCACCGGCGCCTTGACGATCTTGACGGGGACGTTCTTCTGCTTCCAGTAGTCGCCCCTGGCCTCGAAGGTGAGCTGCTGGGCGCCGAACTGCTTGAGCTTGTAGGCGCCGCTGCCGACCGGGTCCGGGTTGGTGAACTTCACGCCGTCCTTGTTCTTCCAGATCTTCTCCGGGACCGGTGTGACGCCGCCGATGCTGCTCAGCTTGGCGTAGGCGGGCTCGGCGAAGGTGATCTCGACGGTGTGCGGATCGACGGCGGTCACCTTCTTGTACTCGAAGGTGCCGAAGGACGGCTGGAGCTTCTGCTTCTTGATGTAGTCGATGGTGAAGGCCACGTCGGACGCCGTCAGCGGGGACCCGTCGCTCCAGTTCGCCCGCTTGTCCAGGTGCAGGGTGATCTTCTTGCCGCCGTCCGCCCAGTCGTACTTGGTGACGAGCCAGGGCATGAACTCGCCGGCCTTCAGCGTGTTGAACCCGAAGAGCGACTCGTACTGGAACCCGAACGTGCCCTGGGTCGCCTTCAACGAGAGCGGGTTGAAGTTCCGCGTGATCGTCGTCCCCGCGTAGCCGAGGTTCACCGTCAGCGAGCTCGCGCCGCCGGGGCCCGCCGCGGGCGTTGGCGTGGCCGAGCAGCCGGTCGCGGCCAGCGCGAGGGCCACCGATCCGAGGGCGCCGATTCTGAAGTGCCGGGTGAGGGAGCCGTTCATGGACCTGAGACCTCCGGGGCGAGGGGGCGACATCGTTGTCCTGGCGACTTGCGTGTGGGGGGTGGCGCGTTCGGTGGTGCGGCTCAGCCCGCGGCGGCTCCCGTGCTGCCGCGCGGTTCGAGGCGGGGCAGCACGTCCTCCACGCGCCGGGCCGCGCCCCCGTCGAGCAGCGCGAGCAGTTCCTCGGCGGCCCGCCGCCCGTACGCCGCCGTGTCGCGGACGAGCGCGGTCAGCGTGGGGTGCGTCGTGCGGCACAGGACGGAGTCGTCCCAGGCCACGAGGGAGATCCGGTCCGGTACCGGGATGCCGCGCGCGGCGACGACGGCGAGCCCGGCGACGGCCAGGACGTCACTGTCGTAGACGATGGCCGTGGGCGGGTCGGCGGAGTCGAGGAGGCGCCGGGTGGCCTCCGCGCCCTCGGTGTCCGAGTAGTCGGTGGGGTACGAGGAGACGTCGAGTCCGCGCCGGTCCGCCTCACTGCGCAGGCAGGCGATGCGGCGGCGGGTGTGGGCGAGGCCGGGCAGACCGGCGACATGCGCGATCCTGCGGTGCCCCAGGCCGTCGAGGTGGTCGACGATCGAGGCCATGGCGCGGGCGTCGTCGGCCCACAGGTTGGAGATGTTGGCGTGCCCCGTCCCGTCGTCGCCGGGTGGCAGGGAGCCGATGACGACGGCGGGCAGGCCGAGTTCGTCGAGCACCGGCAGGCGCGGGTCGTCGGCGCGGGGGTCGACGACGATCACCCCGTCCACGCGGTGCTCCGCCCACCAGCGCCGGTACGTGTCGCACTCCGCCGGCAGGTCCTCGGCGACCTGGAAGAGCAGGCCGAGCCGGCGCGTGGCGAGGACTTCCTGGATGCCCGAGACGAGCTGCAGGAAGAACGACTCGACGCCGAGCGTGCTGGCCGGCCGGGCCAGGACGAGGCCGACCGTGGCGGCGCCCTCGCCGGACAGGGCGCGGGCCGCCGCGCTCGGCTGCCAGCCGAGCTGGTCGGCGACGCGGCGGACCCGGTCGCGGGTGGTTTCCGAGACTCCGGCCTTGCCGTTGAGCGCGAAGGAGACGGCACTCTCGGACACGCCCGCGCGGAGGGCGATGTCCTTGATGGTGGGGCGTCTGGCGGGGGTACGCCGCATGACCTGTCTCCTGGATCCGCTTCGCCGGGGTGCTGCGATGATCCGCTTCGCCGGGGTGCTGCGATCGGCTCGCTAAAGCGCTTGAGTGCCGTGGAGACTAAAGCGCTAAAGCCGCCTCGGCAAGGGGTCCCGCAGAAATCCCGCGGAACCGCGCAAACGCTGGATGCGAACGCCGAGTTGAGGGCAGACTGCCCGGGATTCGATTCCTAGATCCGGGAGTCCGTGATGCGTTTCGGCGCCAACTACACGCCCAGTCAGGGGTGGTTCCACCACTGGCTCGACTTCGACCTCGACGCGGTGCGCGCCGACCTGGACGCGATCGCCGGGCTCGGCCTCGACCATGTGCGGGTGTTCCCGCTGTGGCCCGTCTTCCAGCCCAACCGCACCCTGATCAGACCGCGTGCCGTGGAGCAGCTGGTGGCACTCGCGGACGCGGCGGCCGAGCGCGGTCTCGACGTCAACGTGGACGGCCTCCAGGGCCATCTGTCGAGCTTCGACTTCCTGCCCACCTGGACGCAGACCTGGCACCGCCGGAACATCTTCACCGACCCGGACGTGATCTCCGGGCAGCAGGAGTACCTCCGCACCCTGGCATCCGCGCTCGCGGACCGGCCGAACTTCCTGGGCATGACGATCGGCAACGAGATCGCGCAGTTCGCGGCCGGTCCGCCGCACCCGGACCCGGACCGCATCACGCCGGAGCAGGCCGGGAGCTGGCTGGAGCGGGTGCTCGCCGCGTGCGAGGAGGGGGCGCCGGGACTCAACCACATGCACGCCGAGTACGACGCGTCGTGGTTCCAGGACGACCAGCCGTTCACCCCGGCGCACGCGGCGCGGCTCGGCGCGATGACGGCGGTGCACTCCTGGGTCTTCAACGGCACGGCCCAGCGCCACGGCCACGACGGCGGTGCGACGACCGGGCTCGCGGCGTATCTGATCGAGCTTTCGAAGGCGTGGGCGCCGGACCCGCGGCGGCCGGTGTGGCTCCAGGAGGTGGGTGCGCCGCAGCCGCTGATCCCGGCGGAGCACGCGGCCGCGTTCATGGAGGCGACGGTGGAGGCCGCGCTCGACTGCCCGGATCTGTGGGGCGTCACGTGGTGGTGCTCGCACGATGTCAGCCGCGGCCTGGCCGACTTCCCCGAACTGGAGTATTCGCTGGGCCTGTTGACGAACGCGGGCGAGGTGAAGCCGGCCGGCAAGACCATCGCCGCTATCGCCGAGCGGTGGCGGGGACGGCTTCACGCGCCGGCGCCGCGCACGACGGCTCTGGTCGTGGACACGGGCGACGACGAGCTGGCGCCGAACCGTTCGGTGTGCGCGCCGGGCGGAGCGGTCTTCGAGGCGTTCGCGCGGCTTGCGGCGGACGGGGTCCGCCCGACGACGGTCCTGGCGAGCCTCGCGAACGACAAGGACCATCTCGCGGCGCGCGGGATCACCGAGGTCGTGACGGTTGACAACGTTGCCTGACCTCGGCCTCTGATCTCGGCCCCTGATTTCGCCCTCTGATCTCGGCCCTTGAACTCGGCCCTTGAACTGACCGCTGTCCCACCGGAGTTGACCCATGGATGCCGACCGCTCCGCCGTGCGCCCGTACATGCACGGCTATGACGCCGCCGCGCTCAAGGGCTGGAGTCCCGGGTCGGACCGGTGGGCGCGGTACTTCCGCTCGCGGGTCCCGCTCGCGCCGCGCATCGCCCCGTTCCCCGCCACGCAGGCCCACCCGGACCTGGCGACGGGCCCGCAGCTCATGAACCTCTCCTACGACTACGACAACGCCTTCTTCACCGCCCGCAAGTACGGCGACGGTTTCGCCCGCCGCTTGCTGCGCTTCTGGCAGTACTCGGATCTCTACGGCTCCTGGCACGGGCTGCCCGTCGACGGTTCACCCACGGACAACCCTGCCCACGGCCTGGTCAACCTGCCCAACCCGGCTTACACGGACGCCGCCCACCGCAACGGCGTCCGCAGCCTGGGCTGCTGGTTCTGGCCGCGCGACGGGGACTTCGAGGAGTACCTGGAGCAGCGCGCCGACGGCTCCTTCCCCGTGGCGGACAAGCTGGTCGAGATGGCCGCGTACTTCGGCTTCGACGGCTACTTCATCAACCACGAGGCCGAGACACCGCCCGCACAGGCGGCCCTCCTGGCCGACCTCCTGCGCGCACTCCGCGAGCGCGCCCCGGAGGGGTTCCACCTCCAGTGGTACGACACGATCACGCCCGACGGACACCTCGACTACGTCAACCACCTCAACACCGACAACGCCCCCTGGCTCGACCACACCGACAGCTTCTTCGCGAACTACTGGATGACACCGGAGGGCGTCGAGACCTCGGTGGCAACCGCCCGGAAGCTGGGCCGGGACCCGTACGCGACCGTCTTCCACGGCACGGAGAACGAGCAGTTCGGCTTCGACCCCGAGTACGATCCCCGGCTGCTGTTCCCGCCGGGTGAGCCGGCGCGCACGAGCTGGGCGCTGTTCGGTTCGCACTTCGTGAAGGAACTCGCCCCGGACCACGACGACCTGGACGCGCAGGGCGAGGTGTTCCGGCGTGAGCGGCGCTACTGGTCGGGGCCGCACGAGGATCCCACGCGCAGCGGGCGCCTCCTCCCCCACGACCGCGAGACGCCGCGCGACCGGGACGACCACCGGGCGTGGGACGGCGTGGCGCACCACATCACCGAGCGGTCGGTCATCGGCGCGTTCCCCTTCGTCACACGCTTCAACACCGGGCACGGGCGCGCGTTCTTCCTCGACGGGCGGCGCGCGGCAGACGGCGACTGGCACAACGCGTCCGTCCAGGACGTGCTGCCGACGTGGCAGTTCTGGACACGCGCGGAGGGCTCGGGCGCTCCCCTGTCCGTCGACTTCGACCACACGCTCGCGTACGACGGCGGGTCCTCGCTGCTTCTGTCGGGCGAGGTCGGGCCGGGCGGCGGGGCGACGACCGTACGTCTTTACAAGACGGCGCTCTCGGTGACCGGGCCAGAGCGCCTGACGGTGACCGCACGTGGCACGGAGGACGGGGTCACGCTGGAGGTGGGGCTGCTGTTCCAGGACGATCCCCGGGAGTTCACATGGCTCGCGGCGGGCACGTCGGAGGCGGGGTGGCACACGACGACACACGATCTTGCCGCGTTCCGGGGAAGGACGATCGCGGCTGTGGGTCTGCGGGTGTCGTCCGCGCGGCCCACCTCGTGCGCGGTGCGGGTGGGTGAACTCACCCTGTTGGGGCCAGAGTTGAAGCCTCCCGCTCCGCCGCAGGACTTCACCGTCGACGACGTGTGCGTCGAAGGGGAGACCGCCCACGTCTTCCTGTCGTGGCGCCTCGCCGAGGAAGGCGTCCGCCACTACGACGTACTGCGTGACTGCGACGGGAGGTGGCTGGGGCGGATCTACGACGACGTGTATGTGCTGAGCGTGCCGCGAGCGTCGGTGGCAGGTACCGGCGCCGGCACGCGGCTGCGGCTCGTGGCGGTCGGGCAAGACGGTTCCCGGAGCGCGCCCGCGACGACGACGATCACGTGTTGAGGCAATGCGTTGCGACAGGTGTTGCGATAGGCGTTGCGATCCTGACTGATGCGCCGGTCAGCACCTCAATACAAGCCTTGAACTGTATGAATACTCGCCGAGGTGTTGAGATCTGCTCAACGCTGGGTTAGCGTCGTCGATCGTGGAGCACGGACACGGAGACGAGAACCGCGACGAGATCGCCGCCCGGGTACGGGAAGTGATCACGGCCGCCGGGGTGAGCCAGCGCGAGTTCGCCCGGCGGATCGTCATGGACCCGTCGAAGCTGTCCCGGTCCCTGAGCGGTACGCGCCGTTTCACGGCCGCCGAGCTGGCCCGGATCGCCGACGAGGGTCAGGTGGACGCGGGTCGTCTGCTGGGCTCCCGGCACCGGACCCCGGCCCGCCCGTCGGGCACCGCCGTCCCGGTCGAGGGGGGCCGCCCCTCGCAGATCGTGCGCGAGACGGTCCGCCTCATCGCCGAGCGCGGTTTCCACGCCGTACGGGTCTCCGACATCGCGGAGGCCTGTGAGACCAGTACGGCCGCGATCCACTACCACTTCCCCGGCCGCGCGGAACTCCTCGAGGCGTCCGTGCGGTGGTGCATGGACGAGGACACCGCGCACCGGGCGGCCCGTACCGCCGAGGCGTCCGACGCGGCCGGCGAACTGCGCCGACTCATCGCCCTGCAGACGCCGCGCACCGCGCAGCAGCGGCGGCAGTGGGCGGTGTGGCTGGACCTGTGGGCCGAGGCGGCGCGCTCCACGGCGGTCGGCGACCTGCACGCCGAGTACTACCGGCAGTGGCGCGAGACCGTCGCCGACGTGGTGCGGCGCGGCATCGCGCAGGGTTCGTTCAGACCCGTCGACCCGCAGGCGGCGGCGCTCGCGCTGACCGCCCTGATCGACGGCCTCGCCACCCAGGTCCTCGCCACGGCCCCCGGCGCCCCCGGCACCGACGCCGAGGCGATGCACGCGGCCCTGCTCGCGTACGTCGACACCACCCTCACCGCTCACTCCCCCGGATGAACTGACCCACCCGCCCCACATCCCCCCAGCCCCCAACGGCCCTCCGGCCCAAAGGAGCCATGTCCCCATGCCCATGAACCAGGACGTCATCATCACCGCCGCTCTCACCGGCGCCGGCGACACGGTCCGCAAGAGCCCTCACGTACCGGTGACCCCCGAGCAGATCGCGCGCTCCGCGGTCGAGGCGGCCGACGCGGGCGCCGCCGAGGTCCACATCCACGTACGCGACCCCGAGACCGGCGCGCCCTCGCGTGACCCGCGGCTGTACCGCGAGGTCGTCGAGCGGATCAAGGAGACCGGCACCGACGTCGTCATCAACCTCACCGCCGGGATGGGCGGCGACCTGGTCGTCGACCCGGACGAGCCGCTGAAGCAGCTGCCGGGCACCGACCTCGTCGGCGGACTCGACCGGCTCCCGCACGTCGAGGAACTGCTCCCCGACATCTGCACGCTGGACTGCGGCTCCCTCAACTTCGGTGACGGCAGCAACCTGTACGTCTCCACCCCCGACATGCTGCGTGCGGGTGCCAAGCGCATCCAGGAGCTGGGTGTGCGGCCCGAGCTGGAGATCTTCGACACGGGCCACCTGTGGTTCGCGAAGCAGATGCTGGCCGAGGGTCTGCTCGACGACCCGACCGTGTTCCAGCTCTGCATGGGCATCCCGTGGGGCGCCCCGGCCGACCCGGGCGTTCTGCAGTCGATGGTGAACATGCTGCCGGAGGGCGCCCAGTGGGCGAGCTTCGCGCTCGGCCGGATGCAGATGCCGTGGGTCGCGCAGTCGGTCCTGCTCGGCGGCCACGTCCGTGTCGGCCTGGAGGACAACCTCTACCTCGGCAAGGGCGTCAAGGCCACCAACGCGCAGCTCGTGGAGCGCGCCGTGACGATCGTCGAGGCGATGGGCGCCCGCGTCGCCACCCCGGACGAGGCCCGGCAGAAGCTCGGCCTCAAGCCCCGCACCATCCAGGAAGGGAAGGCCTGACCATGGCAACGCTCGCACCCGAGGACGTCCGCCGGGTCGCCTGTGTCGGCGCCGGTGTGATCGGCGGCGGCTGGGTCGCCCACTTCCTGGCCCGCGGCTACGACGTGAAGGCCTGGGACCCGGCGCCCGACGCCGAGGTCCGCCTGCGCCGCCTCGTCGACGCCGCCTGGCCCGCGCTGACGCAGCTCGGTCTCGCGGAGGGCGCGTCCAGGGACCGGCTCACGGTGACCGCGACCCTCGAAGAGGCAGTTGTGGACGCCCAGTTCGTCCAGGAGAGCGCCCCCGAGAAGCTCGACCTGAAGCGCGATCTGCTGGCCCGTCTGGACGCGGCGACGCCGGAGGGGGTCGTCATCGCGTCGTCCACGTCCGGCTACCCGATGACCGACATGCAGACGGAGATCGCGGGCGCGGGCCGGCTCGTCGTGGGGCACCCGTTCAACCCGCCGTACCTGATCCCCCTGGTCGAGGTCGTCGGCGGCGTGAAGACCGACGCGGAGGCGGTGGCCTGGTCGTCCCGCTTCTACGAGGTCGCGGGCAAGTCCGTCATCACGATGGACCGCGAGGTGCCCGGCTTCATCGCCAACCGCCTCCAGGAAGCCCTGTGGCGCGAGGCCCTGCACATGGTCGCCAACGGCGAGGCCACGGTGAAGGAGATCGACGACTCGATCACCGAGGGGCCCGGCCTGCGCTGGGCGTTCATGGGCCCGATGCTGACGTTCGCGCTCGCCGGCGGCGAGGGCGGCATGGCGCACATGCTGGACCACTTCGGCCCGTCCCTGAAGTCCCCGTGGACCCGCCTCGAAGCCCCCGAGCTGGACAAGAAGCTGTACGACGCCGTGGTCAGCGGCTGCGACGACGCGGCGGCCGGGCGCACCATCGCAGACCTGGTGGCCGAGCGCGACCAGGGCGTCATCGACGTACTGCGGGCGACGGGCCGGCTGCCGGGCGGGCGGACGGAGGGCGGGAAGTGACCGCCCTGCCGCTGCACCACAGCACCGTGCGCGCGGAGTGGATCGACTACAACGGCCATATGAGCGAGGCCTTCTACGTCCTCGTCTTCGGGCACGCCACCGACGCGCTGATGATCGAGACGGGCCTGCACTCGGGCTACCGCGAGTCCACGGGCTGCTCCCTGTACACGGTCGAGTCGCACATCCGCTATCTCGACGACGTCCCGGAGGGCGCGGAACTCGCCATCCGTACCCGGGTCCTGGGCGCGGCCGCGAAGAAGGCGCGCTTCACGCACGAGATGTTCGTCGTCGGCGCCGCGGGCGAGCAGCCCGCGGCGGACGCGCGGCCGGTCGCCACGACGGAGCTGCTCGCCCTGCACGTCGACCAGGAGGCAGGGCGCGCGGTCCCGTTCCCCGACGAGATCCTCAAGCGCTTCACCGAACTGACGGAGGCCGCCCCGGAGTGGGCGGGCCGGTCCATCTCGGAGGTGTAGACCCGCCTCTGAGGTGTAGACCCGCCGAGATCGGCTAGGTGTCCCGGGACCCGGATTGAGGGCCCCGGGGCACCTTCGGCATGTGTGCGGCGACCCCGCACCGGAACCCGTCCGTCGGCCACTCCCGGCAAAGATCGGCCAACTCCGGGGGAAACCTGAATACTTGATGTCACAGAGTGCCTGATGTGGCATTGTCGCTGGACTGATGCCCTGCAGATCACCTAGAGACGAGGGAGCGGGGGCGTGACGGAGCACTCTGCGGTCACCGGCGTGCGAGGGCGCGGAGGCATCGTCTCGCTCGTGGAGTCGACGCTCGCGCTCGACCGCGCGGCGGAGCGGCCGCTGACCCTGCTGCTCGGGCCGCGCGGCAGCGGAACGAGCGAGCTGCTGTGTGTCCTGGCTGAGCAGTTCGGGACGCGGTACCCCTTCGGATACGTCGCGTTCACGTCGGGACAGGAGCTGCTGCCGCGCCACGCGCTCGGGCTGCTCGCTCGGCAGCTGGCGCGCAATCTGCCGAACTACCGGCACACGGGTTTCCCGCGGCTCGCCCTGGGGCTGCTCGCCTCCGACCAGGACCTTCCGCACCAGGCCCTCACCGGCGGGCAGCGCGGGATCAGGGGCGCGCTGACGGACCTCGAAAAACGGGCCAGAGCGCAGCACGGCGACTACCTGGCCGCGTATCTGACGGTCGCTCATGGATCGGTCGACGCCCCCGACGGCGCGAGCCCCGAGGCGCGGTCGCTGCTCGGCACGGCGACCGGACCGGCCGCGCGGCCCTGGGCGGGCCGCTGGGACAACTCGACCGCCGCGTGGTACGGCGAGCACCGGCTCACCCACGGCACCGACCCGTGGGAGGTGCTGCTCGAACTCAACCGCTGGCGCCACCAGGGCGACGAGCGCGACAAGCTGCGGCTCGACCAACTGCTGTGCTCCGCCTTCCTGGAGGACCTGCGCGCCGCCGTCAAGGGACCTTTCCGGCCGCGTTCGTATCTGCTGCTGCTCGACGAGGCGCACACGGACCACGGCCGCGCGTTCCTCGATCTGCTGGTCCAGGCGCGGCACGACGACACGGTGCTCGGGGGGCGCCCGTGCGACCCGCTGACGGTCGTCGCGGGCTGCAACCGCTGGCTGCCGCGCTGGGGCCCGGCGACCGGCGAGGAGTGGCCGTGGGAGCCCCGCGAGCCGGACCGCGCCTCGCTCGCGGACTGGCACGCCCACCGCCCGTCCGGGGACGGCCAGGACACATGGTGGTATCCGCTGCGGATGCGTGACCTGGACCGTGACGAGGTGCGTATCCATGTCGAGCAGCAGCTCACGTCGCACCCCGAGCTGACCCCGTTCACGACGCTCGCGCCGTTCGTCCACCGGCTCACCGGCGGCCTGCCCAAGGCCGTGAAGCTGGTCTTCGAGGTGCTCGGCGGGCCGAACGTGCCGCAGGTGCCCGGACCCCAGCAGAATCTGTGGCTGCGCGACCTGCCGCACCGCACCGTGTCCACCGGCGGCGGCAATCCGCTCCTCGTGGACGCCGCGCTGGACGACCTGCTGGCCGACTTCGACACGGCGGACCGCGACCGCCTGGCCCAATGTGCCGCCGCCGACGACCTGTTCGTGGGCGCGCAGCTCCTCGGTCGCGGGGCGGAGCTGTTCACCGACATCCGCAGCCGCTGGCTGCTCAGCACTCCCGGATCGCTGTCGCTCCATCCGTGGCTGCGGCGGATGCTGCTGTGGCACCTCGCGGGGCGCGCGGGCGCGTGGGACACCGCGCACGAAGTCCTCGCGGAGCACTACGCGAACGCGGAGGACCGCGTCCAGGAGCTGTACCACCAGCTCGCCCTGGAGAAGGTCGACGAGGTCGCCGACTATCTCGTGACGCTGCGCAGCACGGCGCACACGGAGGAATGGCTGAGCGCCTTCCACACCATCACGGCGGCGCCCAACCGGCTGGCCCACCCCGGCGGTCCGCTGGAGCTGCGCGCCCGGTTCGCCCCTTCCGACCCCGACGACCAGGTCACGGTTCCGGCGGTGATCCGCGACCTGGTGGTGGCGCGCTGGCTGTGGAGCGATCCGCTCACGGACCCGGGGATGCAGCTCAGCCCGGTCCTCGCCGACGGCTTCGTGCACCTGTCCCGACTGTGGAGGAACTACAACGTGGCTCTGGTCAACGAGGCGGAGCGCTACCGCCTCACGACACCCGCCCGTACGTCGCCGGTGCTCGGGAGCGGGGCATGAGCCCGCTGACCTGGCCCCGGTGGCGCGAGTGGTCCTGGCGGACGGTGAAGCTGGTGGCGGCCGCCGTGGCGCTCGCGGTCGTGGCCACGGTCGCCGGGATCGTGATCGCCGGCAAGGTGTCCGACGCGCGGGCCCGCTGCGCCGCCGGTGTGACACACGAGGGGGCGAACGGGGAGTGCGTCGGTGTCACCGACGGCTCGTTCGCGTTCGCCGGGCAC
This sequence comes from Streptomyces sp. NPDC046821, assembly GCF_040645335.1. Taxonomy (NCBI): domain Bacteria; kingdom Bacillati; phylum Actinomycetota; class Actinomycetes; order Kitasatosporales; family Streptomycetaceae; genus Streptomyces; species Streptomyces sp. NPDC046821. Next base: position 357,602 of record NZ_JBEYYB010000001.1, read on the forward strand.
CTGAAGCCCGTAGAGAAGATGATCGCGGACGAGAACAAGCGGGTCCGCGCCGCGAGCGGCAAGGAGCCGTACGTCACGGTCGCCTATCTCACGTCGTTCACCGTCACCGACGACGACAGCAACTCCGAGGACTCGGTGCGGCACGAGCTGGAAGGCGCCTATCTCGCGCAGTTCCGGCACAACCGGGGCGACCTCGCCGCCTCCCCGAAGATCCGGCTGCTCGTCGCCAACACCGGGAGCAACTCTGTCCATTGGGAGCACACCGTCGACCAGCTGATCGCGCTGAAGGACTCCCCGGACCGGCTGGTCGCCGTCGCCGGTCTCGGCCCGAGCACCGACCGGAACCTCGCGGCGCTGCGCAAGCTGTCGAAGAGCGGGATCGCCACGGTCTCCAGCATCATGACGGCCACGGACATCACCGGGATACAGGGTTTTGTGCGGGTCGCGCCGACCAACGCGGACGAGGCGCGGGCCGGCGCCGCGTACCTCAAGCGCCAGAAGGGCAAGTTCCGTACCGCCGTCGTCATCCAGGACGCCGCCAAGAGCAATCTCTACGCGTCGACGCTCGGCGCTGCGTTCACCGAGGAGTACCCGGACAAGGACCACCGTCTCGTCGCGGACCGGTTCACGTACGACTCGTCGGTTCCCTCGGCCTGGCCCAACGAACTCCGCTACAGGGCCGAGCAGTTGTGCACGGAGCGGCCCGAAGTCGTGTATTTCGCGGGGCGTGGGATTCATCTGTCGCACTTCCTGGACGCGCTCGCCAACCGGGCCTGCCAGAAACAGCAGTTCACCGTCCTCACCGGCGACGACACGACGAACCTGACGCCCGAGGAGCTGGAGGCCGCCGCGCACACCGGCGTGACCGTCCTCTACACGGGCCTGGCCCACGCGGACATGTGGCGTGACGACCCGGGCGCCGTCTCCGGGCCCTCGGCGGGCAACTTCCAGCCGGGCGGCCTGATGGACAAGTGGTTCCCCGGTGACGCCCGTTACGACGGCCAGGACATCATGAGCCACGACGCGGTGCTCACGGCGGCGCAGGGCATCCGGATGGCGTCCAACTGGCAGGGCAAGGTGACAGGGCCCTCGGTCGGCCGGATGTTCCACCAGCTCGACGGGGACCGCAAGGTGCCGGGGGCGAGCGGCTTCCTGTCCTTCAAGGACAACGGTGACCCGCGCGACAAGGCCGTCCCGATCCTGCGGCTCACGCCGAAGGGCGAGTCGAAGCTGGTCGACGTGTCGGCGCCGGGCGGCCGGCCCGCCACAGGCGAGTAGCCCCCTAGCGCCGGTCCGGCGCACCCACCAGGCCCTTTACGCCCAGTACCCAGGAAGGTCAACCCGTCCTATTCTCAATGCTGTTGAACCGTCCGGCCCGTACCGCAGTCTGTGAGGGGCGCGTGGATCCATCCGCTTTCTTCTACACGAGCTGCACCCGGGGCGACGGCTGGCCCGCGCTCACCCGCTTCCACGCGGACCTGGAGTACCGGCTGCGGGCCCAGGAGGGGTACGGCGTGAGCGGCGCCCTCGGCGCGGCGCTGCACCCCGGCACGCTGCCGGGCAGCGCCATCACCCGGGCCGGCGTCATGATCGCGCTCTACTCCCCCGGCTACTTCGACGACCGCGGCTGCGGTCTCGAATGGGCGGTCGTCCAGTCCCGGATGCGCCACCACGCGACCACCGGGGCCGGCCAGGTGCCCGGCTGTCTCATCCCGGTCTGCTGGAAGCCCGTCCCCGACGGTCTGGTCCCGGACGTGGTGCGCCGCTCCGAGTCGTTCCCCGGACCCGGCGCCTTCGACTGGCTCCGCCAACAGGGCCTGGAATCCCTGGTGTCGTCGTCGGCCCCGGGCGCCGACGAGCGGTACTACGGGTTCGTCGAGCAGCTCGCCAAAAGCATCCTGGAGGCGGGGCGCGCCGGGCTCGAACCGCTGGAGGCGGACGAGGCGGAGGGCACTGTCCCCGCGTTCGGCTCCCCGAAGGGCGCGCCGTTGCCCGCCGTGTTCCCGCGTACGACGCCGGACCCGCCGGCGCCCCGGCACGAGGGCGCGGCCCGCGAACCCGGCTCGGTCGCGATCAGTTACGTCGGCGCCGACCAGGCCTGGGCGGACTGGATCGAGGAGGTGCTGAGCGACGGCGGCCACAGCGTCCGCCAACGGCGCTGGCGCGTCGGGCGGGAGACCCTGGCGGAGGCGGTAGCGCGGGCCAGGGAGTCCGCCGACCGGGTCGTGGTCGTGTTCTCCCGCAGTTACTTCGACGCCGGGGACACCGCCCCCACCGACTGGGAGGCCACCTTCACGCCGCCCGCGTCCGATCCGTCCTGGCTCGTCGCCGTACAGATCGACGCGGCGCCCCTGCCGGTGCTCGTACGGGGTGCCGACGTGCTGCCGTTGCCGGGTGCGGGGCCGGAGCAGGCCGAGCGGTTGCGGTCCGTGGTCATGGCCGCCGCGGCCGCGAGGCGGCGTGACCCCGCGGGGGGAGGCAGCCTGTGACCGTGTCGAGGCGCTCCGCCACCGATCCGCCGCCGATCTCGAACCTGCCGGTCCAGGCGACCCCGTTCGTCGGCCGCGACGAGGAGATCGCCGCCATACAGGACCTGTTCGAGGAGCATCGCGCGGTCCTCCTCCACGACCCTGTCGGCCGCCCGCACGGGTACGGCAAGTCGGAGGCCGCCATCACCTACGGCCACCGCTACCGGATGCGCTACCGCGTGGCCTGGTGGTTCGACTGCTCCCACGAAAGGGACCCGGCCCGCCTGCGAGAGCTCCTCGACCTCGGAATGCAGGAGCTGCACACCCGGTACCGCGAGGTCCTGCGGACGGACCTCCCCGGGAACCCCGACGCCAAGTGGCTGCTGCTGTACGACAACGTCGCGGACCCGGACAAGATCCAGGAGCACTTCCCGTCCGGCGAGGCCCGGATCCTCGTCACGTCGCGCCCGCCGGGCACGGAATGGGACAGCGCGGCGGCCCGCCTGCCCGTCGGCGACCTCGGCGTGCCCGAAACCGCCGGTCTCTTCCGCCAGTTGGCCGACATCCGCCAGCCAGTCGCTGACGAACTGGCCCGTACGTTCGCAGGGCATCCGCGCCAGATCATCGCCGTCGCCGAGCAGATCCGGCGGGGCACACCGCCCGCCGTGTGCGTCGCGATCGCCGACGCCGTACGACTGGCGCCCGCGCCCGAGAGGCCCGCACCGGCGCCGTCGGGCCACGTCCGGATGAGCGGCCAGGACCGCGAGACCCTCATCGACACCCTGCTGTCCTCTCCGGTGTGCCGGGACCTGCGCAGCTACCGGGAGTGGATCAAGGCCATCGACCGGCGCGCGACGGTCTCGCCGAGCCTGCCGTCCGAGACCGAGACGATCCGTACGCGCGTGGTCGGCCTGGTCTCCGTCGCGCTCGGCCGCGACCGCCCCGACGTCCTCCAGGCGCTCGCCGCCGCTCTTGAGGAGATGGCCGACGGCCAGGAGGCACGGCTCGTCCAGGCCCTGATCGGCCCGGCGGCGGCGAACTGGGACGGGACCAAGAAGCCGCAGCGCGCTGTGCTCGGCCCGCCCCCCGTCGACGCCCCGTTCTTCTTCACCAGTTACGCGAACCGCGAGGACGACCAGGACCACGTCGCGGAGTTCCATGAACGACTCGAACAGGAACTCCGCATCAAGCGTGGCCGCAACCTGTCGAGTGCGGGCTTCCTGGACCGCCGCAGTCTGCGCCTCGGTCTCACGTGGCGCGAGCCCATGGTCGACGCGATCCGCTCCACACGGCTTCTGGTCGCGCTGATCACGGCGGACTACTTCGAGAGCGAGTGGTGCCGGCGGGAGTGGGCCGTGATGATGGAGCGGGCCCGGCGGGCCGGGCGTTCACCGGGTCAGGAGCCGGTCGCGGTCCTGCCGCTGTTCTGGGTCAAGCCGCGCGGCCCGCTGCCCCGGGATCTCGCGTCCATCCAGTACAGCTCCGCCGAGCTGTTCGGCGGGAACAAGGCACCCGACAACCTCATCGACCTGCTGCGCGAGGACAAGCAGGAGGCAGCGGCCTTCATCCGCAGGCTCGCCACCGTCATGATCGAGGCGGCGGACCGTGACCTTCCGGTCCTCGACGCGGAGGCCGTACGGAGCATTCCGCTGGCGTTCAGCGAGTGGGACGACGCGGGGGACACTTCGCTTGCGGGGGTGGGGGCGGGGACGGAGGAATCGGGGGCTTCGACTGTAACTCCCGTACAGGACATGCTTGTTGATGTTCCTCCCATTGACGTTCCGCCGGTTCACATCCCGCCACCCGTTCCGGAGACGCCTTCGGAGAACGGGGCGGGTACTGGGACCGACACCCTGATCGAGCCCGAGCCCACGACGCCGGTGACCGAGCCCGCAACGCCCGAGCCCGAGCCGGAGCCCGCGAAGCCGGTGGCCGAACCTGAGACGACGCCCGCGCCCCAGACCCCGCCCGTCTCCGACAAAACCCTCCTCATCGAGGCCCTCACCGCGACCCGGGTCCTGCGCGACGCCACGCACTACACGCGCTGGGTGGAAGCCGTGCTCACGGACGTCGAGGCGGAGCGCCGTCCCGACGTCACGCAACTCGTCGACCCGCTCAGGCTCCGGGTCCGGCTCCTGGTGAACTTCGCCAACGAGCACAGCACCCCGGACCTGTTCCTCGCCATGGCCCGGGCCCTCACGCTGGTGGACCCGGGCAGTGCGGACGCGCCAAACGGGACCGTGGCGGAGGTGCACGCTCTGGTGAACCGTATTGTCGCGGCATGGCCTCACCACGCGTGACCCCGCCCGCCTGCCCCTTCTGCCGTATCGCCGCGGGCACGGCGCCGGCCCATATGGTCAGCGCCGGGCCCGAGGTCATCGCGTTCCTGCCGCTGCGTCCGGTGCACGCCGGTCACGTCCTCGTCGTCCCGCGTCGTCACGTGGAGGACATCTGGGACCTCGACGAGCCGACGGCGGCCTCGGTGGGCAGGTCGGTGCTGAGGGTCGCGCACGCGGTGCGCTCGGTGTTCCGGCCCGACGGGCTCAACGTCATCCAGTCGTCGGGCGCCGCCGCGACGCAGACGGTGCCGCATCTCCACGTCCACGTCGTGCCGCGGTTCGCGAACGACCGGATGGGACGTATCTGGCCCGCGCCCGTCGAAGCGCCGCCCGGGGTCCAGGACGACGCCGCGCGACGGTTGTCCGAGGCACTGACCACCGAACAGGACTGACGTGACTGACTGACTGACTGACCGACTACAGCACGACCAGCAGGACGATCCCCTGCGCGAGGGCGAGACCGCCGTAGAACAGCGCGACCGTCAGTGAGCCCGCCGCCCGCAGGGTCCCGGCGCGCTCGGCGCCCGCGCTCGCGTCCATGCTGAACGGCTCAACCTCGGCGCCCGACCGCCGCACCCGGTCGTACAGACGCCTGAACTGCCGCTCCTTGTAGAGGAAATACCCGTCGAGCAGCCAGAACGCCACGATGGGGACGAAGCCGGTGGTCGCGATCGTCCGGCTGCCGTTCTGGGCGGCGAAGGCGAGCAGCGCGCCCATGAGTGTCAGCGCCCAGCCCTTGATCAGGAACGAGTTGTTCCCCATGCGGGCCACGACGGTCTGGATCAGTTCGAGGTGCCGGATCTGCCCGTCGTCCAGAGCGGCGCGCGGCACCGGTTCCGCTGTCACTGCATTCCCCCTTCGGCCTTACAACCCGTTCGGTCTCGTCTCCCGGCCGGAAGACTACCCAGGGGCGCCCGCCCCACCCCGGTCTTCTCACCGGCACCTACTGGCCGTATAAGCAACTGCTCAGTACGCTGCCCGGTGGGGTCCGGTCACCCCGGGGCCGGAAGCGCCCGTCATCCCCGTACGCCTGGAGAACACGCATGGCATCCCTGCTGCTGAACCGCCGCGATCTCGAATTCCTGCTGTACGAATGGCTCGACGTGTGCGCGCTCACGGACCGGGAGCGGTACGCGGACCACTCGCGCGAGACGTTCGACGCGGCGATCGACCTCAGCGAGCAGATCGCGACGCGTCACTTCGCCCCGCACAACAAGAAGAACGACACCCACGAGCCGACCTTCGACGGGGAGCGGGTGCACATCATCCCGGAGGTGAAGGAGGCGCTCCGGGTCTTCGGCGATTCGGGGCTCATCGCGAGCACCATGGACTACGACGTGGGCGGCGGGCAGCTGCCGTCGGTGGTCGCGGACGCGTGCTTCGCCTGGTTCCAGGCGGCGAACATCGGCACGGCCGCGTACCCGTTCCTCACCATGGCCAATGCCAACCTGCTTCTCGCGCACGGCTCGAAGGAGCAGGTCGACACGTATGTGCGGCCCATGCTGGCGGGCCGCTTCACCGGCACGATGTGTCTCTCGGAGCCGCAGGCTGGGTCGTCGCTGGCCGATGTGCGGACGCGGGCCGAGCGTCGGGACGACGGGACGTACCGCCTCTTCGGGAACAAGATGTGGATCTCCGGCGGCGAGCACGAGCTGTCGGAGAACATCGTGCATCTCGTGCTGGCCAGGACGCCGGACGGGCCGCCCGGTGTGAAGGGTCTTTCCCTGTTCATCGTGCCCAAGGTCTTGGTGGGCGAGGACAGTTCGCTGGGCGAGCGCAACGACGTGGTCCTGGCGGGCCTCAACCACAAGATGGGTTACCGGGGCACGACGAACACCCTGCTCAACTTCGGTGAGGGCGCCCATCGGCCGGGCGGCGCGCCGGGCGCCGTCGGGTACCTCGTCGGCGAGGAGAACCGCGGGCTCGCCTACATGTTCCACATGATGAACGAGGCCCGCATCGGCGTCGGCCTGGGCGCCACCGCCCTCGGCTACACCGGCTATCTGCACTCCCTCGACTACGCCCGCACCCGCCCGCAGGGCCGCCCCGTCACGGCCAAGGACCCGGCGGCTCCCCAGGTCCCGATTCTCGCCCACGCCGACGTCCGCAGGATGCTCCTGGCCCAGAAGGCTTACGTGGAGGGGGCGTTGGCGCTCACGCTGTACTGCGGCCGGCTGCTCGACGAGCAGCGCACCGGCACGACACCCGAGGACCGGGACGCCGCGCGGCTGCTGCTCGACGTCCTCACCCCGATCGCCAAAAGCTGGCCGTCGCAGTGGTGCCTGGAGGCCAACAGCCTCGCCATTCAGGTGCACGGCGGCTACGGCTACACGCGCGAGTACGACGTCGAGCAGTTCTACCGCGACAACCGCCTCAACCCCATTCACGAGGGCACGCACGGCATCCACGGGCTCGACCTCCTCGGCCGCAAGGTCGTCATGGACGGCGGGGCCGGGCTGCGGCTGCTCGTGGAGCGGATCTCGGTGACGACCGCCCGCGCGGCCGAGGCGGGCGGCGAGGCGGCCGAGTTCGGCGCCCGGCTCGACGCGTCGGTGCGCCGCGCGGTCGCCGTGACCCAGCGCCTGTGGTCGACCGGCGATCCGGAGACCGCCCTCGCCAACGCGAGCGTCTACCTCGAAGCCGTCGGGCATGTCGTCGTCGCCTGGATGTGGCTGGAGCAGCTGCTCGCCGCGGCGCCGGGCACCGAGCCCGTGCACGAGGGCAAGCGCGGCGCCTGCCGGTACTTCTTCCGGCACGAACTACCGCGTACCGAGGCGCAGTTCAGCCTGCTCGATTCCCTGGACCGTACCGCCGTCGACCTCGCGGACGACGCGTTCTGACGCACCTGCGCCGACGAGAACTACGCTGACCGGCGAGCCCACCCGAAAGGTGCCCCGTGAACCCCTCCGAGAGCAAGGCCGAGGCGAACGCCAACCCCCGTAAGAACAGCCTCTACGGCGGCCTCTCCGACGAGCTGTCGGCCCTGATGCGCACCGGCTGGGCCGACACCGAGCGGCGTGACGTGCGGCCCACCGAGCAGGCGCCGTACGCCGCGCGTCGCCGTGCGGCCCTGTCCGTCATGTTCCCGGGCGAGCGCCTGATCGTCCCGTCCGGCAAGCTCAAGGTCCGCTCGAACGACAGCCACTACCCGTTCCGTCCATACTCGGCCTACGTGCACCTGACGGGTGATCAAGCTCGTGACAGCGCAGCCGTGTTCGAGCCTCGCGAGGGCGGCGACGGCCACGACATCCACCTGTATCTGCTCCCCCGGGACAGCCGCGACACCGATGAGTTCTGGACCGGCATGACGTCCGAGCTGTGGATGGGCCGGCGCCGCAGCCTCGCCGAGTCCGAACTGCTCCTCGGCCTGCCCTGCCGCGACATCCGCGACGCCGCCGCCGAACTCTCGGCCACCCCCGGGACCCCCACCCGTATCGTCCGCGGCCACGACCCGGCGCTCGAAGCCGCGGTGACGACGGACGCTGAGCGCGACGCCGAACTCGAAGAGGCGCTGTCCGGGCTGCGTCTGGTCAAGGACGACTGGGAGATCGGCGAACTGTGCAAGGCCGTCGACTCCACCGTGCGCGGATTCACCGATGTCGTAAGGGAGTTGGCGACGGCGATCGCGACGTCGGAGCGCTGGATCGAGGGCACCTTCTTCCGCCGCGCCCGCCTCGAAGGGAACGCCGTCGGCTACGGCTCGATCTGCGCGGCCGGCGCGCACGCCACGATCATGCACTGGGAGCAGAACGACGGCCCGGTACGCCCCGGCGAACTCCTGCTCCTCGACGCGGGCGTGGAGACGCACACCCTCTACACCGCGGACGTGACCCGCACCCTCCCGATCAGCGGCACGTTCGCCCCGCTCCAGCGCCAGATCTACGACGCGGTGTACGAGGCCCAGGAGGCCGGGATCGCGGCGGTGAAGCCCGGTGCTGCGTACCGCGACTTCCATGACGCGGCGCAACGGTACATGGCGGGCAAGCTGGTCGAGTGGGGCCTGCTGGAGGGCGATCCGGAACGGGTCTTCGAGCTGGGGCTCCAGCGGCGCTTCACCATGGCGGGCACGGGTCACATGCTGGGACTCGACGTCCACGACTGCGCGGCCGCGCGCACGGAGACGTATGTGGGCGGCGTCCTGGAGCCCGGCATGGTGCTGACGGTGGAGCCAGGACTGTACTTCCAGCCGGACGACTTGACGGTGCCCGAGGAGTATCGCGGCATCGGTGTACGGATCGAGGACGACATCCTGGTCACGGCCGACGGTACGGAGAATCTGTCGGCGGGGCTGCCGCGTTCGGCCGACGAGGTCGAGGCGTGGATGGCCTCGCCGGCAGGCGCGTGAGCCTGTAAACCCCGAGGGGGTCCGGCCGTGTCAACGGCCGGACCCCCTCGGGTCGTTCAGGGCTGTGCCGCCCGGGGCGGTCAGACCTTCCGGAGCGGGAAGGTCGGGTACTCGACGCCGGAGACGTGCTGGACGACGCGGATGACCTGGCACGAGTAGCCGAACTCGTTGTCGTACCACAGGTAGAGGATCGCGTTGTCGCCGTCGACCTTGGTGGCACCGGCGTCGACGATGGACGCGTGGCGCGAGCCGACGAAGTCCATGGAGACGGCGTCGGGCGCGTTGGTGAAGTCGATCTGGCGCTTGAGCGGCGAGTGCAGCGAGACGTCGCGCAGGTAGTCGAGGACTTCCTCGCGGTTGGTCTCACGGCCGAGGCGCAGGCTGAGGATGGCGATCGAGACGTCCGGGACGGGGACGCGGATCGAGCTGCCGGTGATGGGGGCCTTGAGGTCGGGCAGGGCCTTCGCGACGGCGGAGGCGGCACCGGTCTCGGTGATGACCATGTTCAGCGGCGCGCTGCGGCCACGACGGTCGGCCTTGTGGTAGTTGTCCAGCAGGTTCTGGTCGTTCGTGAACGAGTGGACGGTCTCCACGTGACCACGCAGGACGCCGTACTCGTCGTCCATGGCCTTGAGCGGCGGGACGATGGCGTTGGTGGTGCAGGAGGCGCAGGACAGGATCTGCTCGTCCGGCTTGATCATGTCGTGGTTGACGCCGTGGACGATGTTCGGGACGTCGCCCTTGCCCGGAGCGGTCAGGACGACCTTCTCGATACCGGGGCGCAGGTGCTGCGAGAGGCCCTCGCGGTCACGCCACTTGCCGGTGTTGTCGATCAGGATGGCGTCGTTGATGCCGTGCGCCGTGTAGTCGATCTCCGACGGGTCGTTCGCGTAGATGACCTTGATCTCGTTGCCGTTGGCGACGATGGTGCCGTTCGCCTCGTCGACGGTGATCGTGCCCTGGAACTGACCGTGGATCGAGTCGCGGCGCAGGAGCGCGGCGCGCTTCGTGAGGTCCTGGTCGCCACCGCCGCGGACGACGATCGCGCGCAGGCGCAGACCGTTGCCGGAGCCGGCCTTCTCGATGAGGAGGCGGGCGACGAGGCGGCCGATGCGGCCGAAGCCGTAGAGGACGACGTCGCGGCCGTCGCGGCGCTCGATCTTGTTCTCGCCCGTGGCGCCGGAGACGGCCTCGGCGGTGAACGCCTCGATGGACAGACCGCGGTCGTCGGCGCGGTACGACTCGGCGAGGATGCCGATGTCGATCTGCGAGGGGCCGAGGTCCAGCGAGGCGAGCGCCTGGAGGAACGGCATCGTCTCGGTGACCGAGAGCTCCTCGCCGACGATCTGGCGGGCGAAGCGGTGCGTCTTGAGGATGCTCACGACCGACTTGTTCACCAAGGAGCGGCTGTGGATCAGGACCGTGACGTCACGCTCCCGGTGCATCTTCCCGATGATCGGAATCATCGACTCCGCGATCTCCTCGCGGTTCATCCAGTCAGTGAACGTGTCGTCTTTGGCAGTCACAGGTTCGTCTTTCGAGCTAGGCGGCGCTCATATGCTAACGCGCCGCAACTTTGATCGTTCAAATGGGCCGACCGCTCCGGAGCCCCCCGGCCCCTCCCCGGGAACACGGCGGGACACAATCGGCACACCCGCGCCGATACCGGCACCGACACCGCCAGAGTCACGCGCAACCGTCACACTGCGTGATATTAGACCACCCGTCAGTGCCTTCATATTTGTGGCGATTCTGTGGACCTTTGCAGGCCAGAGCCGATAACTCGGACGAGAACGCCCATCTCACTCGGGGGACTTTACCCAACGCGTGATAACACATAGTGACCAGACCCGAAGGAGACGACGACACATCATGGGAATCTTCAGCCGTCGCCAGTCCGCGACTCTCGAGCCGACGTCGGCTGCCGGCCCTCATACGCCCTTCCCTCAGAGCTCCGCACAGAGTGACGAACTCAACCCCGCGCTGCGTGCCCTGACCGGTCACTGGACCATCGACCGTCCCCACAGCCGCATAGGTTTCTCCGTCCGGCACGCGATGGTCACGACGGTCCGCGGTGCCTTCCTCGACTACGACAGCTCGATGTACTTCGACGGCGCCCGGCCGTCGGCGTCGCGCGCCGAGATCGTCATCCGGATCGGCAGCGTCGACACGGGCGTGGAGCAGCGGGACGCGCACCTCGTCAGCGCCGACTTCTTCGACGCGCGCCAGCACCCGGAGATGTCGTTCCGCAGCACCTCCACCGCCCACGCGGGCGGTGAGACGTTCCTCATGGCGGGCGACCTGACGATCCGCGGCGTGACCCGTCCCGTCGAGCTGCAGCTCGACTACCTGGGCTCGGTCGTCGACCCCTTCGGCTACGAGCGCGCCGGCTTCGACGGCACGACCACGATCGACCGCAAGGACTGGGGCCTGGTCTACAACCAGCGCCTCGAGGCCGGCGGCGCGATGGTGAGCGAGAAGGTCCGTCTGCAGTTCGACATCTCCGCGATCCGGGCCACGGCGGCGGAGTAGTAGTACGCGGATCCGCCCCCGGCTCAGGCGGATCCGCTCCCGCCTCAGTCCGCGGCGGTCGCCTTCGGCTCGGGAACGTCCTGCTCCGGGTGCGGGTACGACGGCTGGACGCGCAGGGGGCGGGCTGCCCAGCGGGGCAGGATCCAGTTCCACGGGCCGAACAGGGACACCAGGGACGGGACGAGCAGCATCCGCACGATCGTCGCGTCCAGCAGGATGCCGATGCCGAGCCCGGTGGCCAGGGTCTTGAGGTCGGTCCCCGGTCCCGAGGCGAGGGCGGCGAAGGCCAGGAAGAGGATGAGGGCGGCGCTGGTGACGAGCCGGCCGGTGCGGCCGATGCCCTCGATGACGGCGCCGTTCGTGGACCGCCCGGCGTCGTGCTCCTCCCTGATGCGGGACAGGATGAACACCTCGTAGTCCATCGAGAGCCCGAACAGGAACGCGAAGACCATGAGGGGGATCCAGAACGTGATGGCCCCCGTCGCAGCGATGCCGAAGATCGCGTTCGAGCCGTGGCCGTTCTGCCAGAAGATCACCATCACGCCGAGCGTCGCCGCGAGCGAGACCAGATTCAGCAGCACCGCCTTGAGCGGCAGGAGCAATGACCGGAAAGCGCGCGCCAGCAGTACGTAGGTGAGCAGCGCGATGATCGTGAGCATCAGCGGGAAGTTGCCGTAGACCGCGTTCAGGAAGTCGATCTGCGCGGCGCCGATGCCGGCGACTCCGACGACTCCCGGCAGTCCGTCCGCGACGCTCTTGACCCGTTTGACGACGTCGACGCTCTTCGAGTTCACCGTCTCGCTGTCGGGGATGACGACGACGATGCTCTGGCCGCCCCGGTTGCCGGCGGGTCCGGAGGCGATGACGGCCCCGCTCACCCCGCCGACCTTCGCGAGGCGGGCGGCGGTCGACGGCGCCTGGCCGGTACTGACCAGGACCTCCATCGGCGTCAGCGCACCGGTCGGGACCCCGCCGCGCTCCAGCGTCTTGAGCGTCTCGTACGCGGGTCCGCTCTTGGCCAGTGACGCCGAGGACGCGAGGCCGATCTTGATGCCGAAGAAGACGCCGATGAGGGCGAAGAGCGCGGCGAGCGCGGTGATCGCCGCGATCCAGCGGTGCCGTACCACTCCCGCGGTCCACCGGCTCCAGGCGCGGCTCGCCCGGTTCTCGTGACGGATCTTCGGCCAGTCGACGCGGGGGCCGATGCCGCCGAGGATCGCGGGCGTCAGCGTGAGCGTCGTCGTGACGCTGGCGAGCGGGATGAGCGCGCCGCCGTAGCCCATGCTGCGCATGAACGGGACCGGCAGGACGACGAGCGCGAGCAGACCGATGGCCACCGTCACACCGCTGAACACGACGGCGTGCCCGGCCCGTTCCATCGCGACGACGACGGCCTCGTGGTTGTCCCGGCCGCGGTCACGCTCCTCCCGCCAGCGCGTGACGAAGAGGAGCGAGTAGTCGATCGCGACGCCGAGGCCGATCAGGGCGACTAGGTACTGCACGATGAACGACACATTCGTCGCGTACGTGATGGGCAGCAGCATCACGAACGTGGCGAGGATCGACACCGCGGCCACCACCAGCGGCAGCAGGGCGAGGAAGGACGCGAACACGAAGGCGAGCACAGCGAGGGCTCCGGCCGCGCCGAGGAAGGTCTCCCCCAGCACGCCCGGCCCACCGGTGCCCTTGCCTCCCGACGCCAGCACGTCATGGCCCGTCACGCCGATCGTCGCGCCGGGCGGGGCGGCGTGCTGCCCCACCATGCGGACCGGATCGGTCAACAGGTGCTGCTTCGGCGACGGGTTGAAGCGGTAGAAGACGAGCGCGTACGCGGTGCGGTCATCCTTCGTACGGAACGCCTTGTCCCCGGTGTTGGCCTCGTCGATCACGCGCAGCCCCGGGACCGCTCCCCCGATCGCCGTGAACACCCCGGCGACCTGGGCCTCATGGCCGGTGATGGTCTGCCCGGGGGGCATCGTGACGGTGACGAGGTACGGGCTGGTGTTGCCGCCGCTGCCGAAGGTGCTCTCGATCTTGTGCGCCGTCACCGTGCCCGGCTGACCCGGCAGCGAGAAGTCGATGGTCAGACGGTTCGTCGTGTGCCCGGCGAGCAGCGCGCCGGCGATGAGCACGATCCCCCAGAACGCCACAACCGCCTTGCGATGCCGCAGAACGAACTCGGCCCACCGCCGCATTTCGGGCCTCCCACAAGCCGTCGGGTTGCGCGAGTCTATCCGTTTCGAGACTTTCGTCACCGCTTAGGCGGATCAGCCCTGTTCGGACCACTCAGGTGGCGGCGCCCGCGGGCTACGGCCCGAGCGACGTACGCCATCCGCACCTGCTGAACTCCCGAGCACAGGCAAATACCGGGTGGCAATTCCACTTCCCCGTACGACAATTCCGAATGGTCGTACCGTCAGAAATGGGCCCTTGCCACGGAATCGTCAGCCGCGCGCATCCGAGGGTCCCCCGTACGCCGCATCCTCCGTAACCCCTTCACTCCATGGGCCGTTTTCATGCAATACCCCGCTGACGACCCATGGAAATGCATTGCCACGGTTCAGTGTGATCATCCCCGTCTATGAGGTGCAGGCATATCTTCACGAATGCCTGGAATCCGTCCTGGAACAGCCGTTCACGGATTTCGAGCTGATCGCGGTCGACGACTGTTCCCCGGATGCCAGTGGAACGATCGTCGACGAGTTCGCGGCCCGTGACCCGCGGGTGCGCGTCGTGCATCTGGCGGAGAACGTCGGTCTGGGCCGGGCCCGTAACGCCGGTCTCGAACGCGCCACCGGCGATTATGTGATCTTCCTGGACAGCGACGATTCCCTGGCCCCCGACGCGCTGCGCGCCATCTCGGACCGGCTCAAGAACACCGGCGGCCCCGATGTCCTGGTCTACGACTACGTACGGTCGTACTGGACCGGTGACACCGCCCCCAATCCCGTCACGGCCCACCTCGCCGAGAGGGGGCCCGCGTCATTCAGCCTCGACGACAGGCCGGGCCTGCTGAGGGTGCTGCACGTCGTCTGGAACAAGGCATATCGACGTGAGTTCCTGGAGCGGGCCGGCTTCACTTTCGCTCCCGGTTACTACGAGGACGTCTCCTGGACCTATCCGGTACTGGTGACCGCCGAGTCGATCGCGGTGCTCGACCGGGTCTGCGTGCGATACCGCCAGCGCAGAAAAGGCGCGATCACCTGCTCCCCGGGGCAGCGGCATTTCGAGATCTTCGGTCAGTACGACCGGGTCTTCGCCTACTTGACCGCGCACCCCGAAACGGCACGCTGGCGGCCCCTCGTGTTCCGCCGGATGATCGACCACTTCAGCACGGTGTTCACGGCGCCCGACCGGCTGCCGCGTCGCAGCCGCGCGGCGTTCCTGCGCCGGGCCCGGACCTACTGCCGCCGCTACCACTGCCCGGGCGCGACTCCCCGTATCCGCACCCGAGTCCGGCACGGACTCGTACGGCTGGGCGCGCACCGCAGCTACCGGGCCCTGCACTCGGCGCGGGCCCTGCAACGACGCGTCCACCGCGCCGCCTCGGCCACCCATCGTGCGGTCAGGGCGGCCATGCTCCAGCTCCACTACCGCGTGCAGCGGCTCCTTCCGCTGCGCGAGCACGACGCCGTGTTCTCCGCCTACTGGGGCCGTGGCTACGGCTGCAACCCGGCGGCCGTCGAGGCGAAGGTCCGCGAACTCGCGCCGCACATCCGCACCGCCTGGATCGCCGACCCCGCGCACCACCACACGGTCCCGCCGGGCACCCGCCGCCTCACCCCCGGTACAGCCGCGTACTGGACGGCCCTGGCCCGCTCCAAGTACCTCGTCAACAACGTCAACTTCGACCGCCGGCTCGTCAAAGGCCGGGGCCAGGTGTTCCTCCAGACCCAGCACGGCACCCCGCTCAAGCGCATGGGACTCGACCTCGTCCACCGGCCGTCCGCCGTGGGCGACACCGACGTCCGGCGAATGCTCGCCAACTGCGACAAGTGGGACTACGTCCTGTCGGCGAACCGCCACTCCACCCTCGTCTGGGAACGGGTCTACCCCGCCGGCTACACCACGCTCGAGTACGGCTATCCGCGCAACGACGTCTATCAGAGCGCGACCGCCAAGGACGTGGCCCGGCTGCGTGAGTCCCTGGGCATCCCCCGGGACTCGGTCGCGATCCTGTACGCCCCCACGCACCGGGACTACCACCGCGACCAGCGCCACGCCGTCGACCTGGAACGGATGCTCCGCGCACTCGGTCCCGGCTTCATGGTGCTCACCCGCGCCCACCACCTGTCTTCGGCCGTGCCGGTGGGCGCGGACTCGTCCCGCCTCGTGGACGTCTCGGACCACCCCAGCGTCGAATCCCTCTGCCTGGCCAGCGACGTCCTGGTCACGGACTACTCCTCGCTGATGTTCGACTACGCCAACCTGGACCGCCCGATCGTCGTGTACGCGGACGACCGGGAGGCCTACGAGGCGACCCGCGGCACCTACTTCGACGTCCGGGACTTCCCGCCCGGCGCCGTCGCCACCGGCGAGAACGAACTCATCGACATCTTCGCCACCGGGGAGTGGCACGGGCCGCGCTCCGCCCGGCTGCGGGCCGCGTTCCGCGAGCGCTTCTGCCCGCACGACGACGGGGGCGCCGCCGAGCGGGTCGTACGGCACGTCCTCCTCGGGGAGCCGGCGGTGCGGCCGCGTGCGGTGCCGTTGGAGGAGAGGCGGCCGGCGGCCGCGCCGCCGCGGCATGAACCGGAATCGAGCGTGACGCTGCCCACGAGCGCCGTCTGAACACCCGTCAAAGGAGAGTGTGTTGCCCCGCTTCAGTGTTGTCGTTCCGGCCCACGACGGTCCGGGTCGGCTGCCCGACTGTCTGGACTCGGTGCTCGGCCAGGCCTTCGCCGACTTCGAGCTGATCGCCGTCGTCGGCGACCCGGACGGGCTGTGCGCGTCGATCGTGGCGTCTCGCGCGGAGCGCGATCCACGGGTCAGGGTGGCGCACTCGCCGGCGGGCGACGGACTGCCGGGCGCGCGGAACGCCGGGACGGCGGTCGCCGGGGGCGAGTTCCTGCTCTTCCTCGACGGCGACGACACGCTGGTGCCCGGGGCGCTGGGAATCCTCGACGCGCGGCTCGCGGAGTCCGGCGAGCCCGATCTGCTGCTCTTCGACCACGAGCGGGTGCACTGGTTCAGCGGCGGCACGGGACCGACGCTCGGCAGGCTGTGGGAGGACGCCCCGGCGGGGACCTTCTCGGTGGATCAGCACCCCGCGCTGCCCGACGTCTGGGTGCCCGCGTGGAGCGCGGCCTATCGGCGCGACTTCGTGACCCGGCGCCAACTCACCTTCGTACCAGGCATGTTCACCGACACGGTGTGGAGCGTGGTCACCACTCTCCAGGCCGAGCGGATCGCGGTGCTCGACCGGATCTGCGTACGCCACATGGTGCGCCGCCAGGGCAGCCGGAACCACCTGCCGGGGCTCCACCACATGGACCTGCTCGACCAGTTCGACCTGGTGATGCGCCGGGCCGGCGAGCTGAAGCCGGACCCGGCTCTGCTCGGCAGGGTCTTCGACCAGCTGGTGGGCGGAGTGCTCAAGACGGCGGCGACCCCGGGGCGACTGCCCAGCCGGGCGGCGCGGCGGCATTTCTTCCGGCGGGCCACCCGGCTCTACCGCGTGCACCGCCCTGCGGACAGCCGACGGCCGGGCGGCAGCGTGGGGCTCCAGCACGCGGTGCTGGCCTCCGGCTCCTACGCGGCGTTCAGCGCGCTGCGCGGCACGAAGGCCCGGGCGGGCAGGGTGGCCCGGTTCGTCGGACGGTGCCTCAGGTGGCTGCGGAAGCGGAGCGGCAACCCGTACCGGGCGTATCTCAGGCGGCCGGTCGACGAGAACCTGGCCGTCTACTCCTCGTACTGGGGCCGCGGCTACACCTGCAATCCCGCCGCCATCCACGCGGCGGCGCGGCGCCTGGCCCCGCACATCAAGTCCGTGTTCCTGGTGGCCGAGGGCCATACGGGGCCGATGCCCGACGACGTGGAGAGCGTGGTGATCGGCAGCGCCCGCTACTGGCAGGTCATGGCCACCGCCAAGTACACCTTCAACAACGTCAACTTCGAGATGGCGGTGAAGAAGCGCCCCGGCACGATCCATGTGCAGACCCAGCACGGCACACCGCTCAAGCGCATGGGTGTGGACCTGGTGGAGTACCCGGCGGCGGCCGCCGCGACCGGTCCGCTCGGCAAGCTGTTGCAGCGCGTGGACCGCTGGGACTTCAACATCTCCTCCAACCACCACTCCACCGAGGTCTGGGACCGGGCCTACCCGGGGACGTACGAGAGTCTGGACGTCGGTTATCCGCGCAACGACGCGTTCTACACGTCGACGGGCGAGGACGTCGCCGCGATCCGGCGCCGCCTCGGCGTCCCCGAGGACCGGATCGCCGTGCTGTACGCGCCGACCCACCGCGACTACCGCACGGACTTCCTCCCCCAGCTCGACCTCGCCGCGTTCTGCCGGGCGCTCGGCGACGAGTTCGTCGTGCTGCTGCGGGCCCACCACTCCTACGAGGGGTCGGCGGGCCTCGAAGGGATGCTGCGGTCGGGTGCGCTGATCGACGTGACGGAGCACCTCTCACCCGAGGAGGTGTGCCTCGCCTCGGACGCCCTGATCACGGACTACTCGTCGGTGATGTTCGACTACGCCAACCTGGACCGCCCGGTCGTCGTGTACGCCGACGACTGGGACATCTACCGGGAGACACGCGG
This sequence comes from Streptomyces sp. NPDC046821, assembly GCF_040645335.1. Classification (NCBI taxonomy): domain Bacteria; kingdom Bacillati; phylum Actinomycetota; class Actinomycetes; order Kitasatosporales; family Streptomycetaceae; genus Streptomyces; species Streptomyces sp. NPDC046821. Next base: position 376,051 of record NZ_JBEYYB010000001.1, read on the forward strand.
CGTGTACTTCGACCTGCTCGCCACACCGCCGGGTCCCGTGGCCCGTACGCAGGAGGACCTGGCGCGGATCTTCCGCAGCGGTGAGTGGCAGGGCAGGACATCGGCCCGGCTGCGTCACGCGTTCCGCCGGCGGTTCTGCGAGTTCGACGACGGGCTGGCCGCCGAGCGGGTCGTGCGCCGGGTGCTGCTCGGCGAGCCGGCCGGGGCCCTGCCGCCGGTCGTTCCGCTGGCCGAGCGCGCCCCGGCCCCGGCCGCCGTCCGCGCCCTGCACGACTGACCCCGTCCCCCACGTCAACGTCCCCTACCTCAACGTCCCCTACGACAACGGAAGAGCCCGTGCCTCGTTTCAGCGTCATCGTCCCCGTCTACCGGGTCCAGGGCTACCTGCGTGAATGCCTCGACTCGGTCCTGACCCAGTCCTGTACCGACGTCGAGGTCATCGCGGTCGACGACTGCTCCCCCGACCACTGCGGCGCGATCCTCGACGAGTACGCGGCGCGCGACAGCCGGGTCAGGGCGGTGCACCTGCCGGAAAACGTCGGTCTCGGCCGGGCACGCAACGCGGGCGTCACGCACGCGACGGGTGACTATCTGCTCTTCCTCGACAGCGACGACCGCTACACGCCCGGGACGCTGCGGGCGATCGACGAGCGTCTCACCGTCACCGACGACCCGGACATCCTCGTGTTCGACCATGTGCGCACACACTGGTGGGGCCGTGGCGGCCGGAGCATGACGGCGGACCTGCTCGCCTCCGCAGGCACGGACACCTTCGACATCAAGAGCAGTCCCCAGTATCTGCACCTGTTCCTGGTGGCGTGGAACAAGGCGTACCGCCGCGACTTCTTCACCGGCCACGGATTCACGTACCAGCCGGGCCTGTACGAGGACGCCCCGATCACCTACCAGGCGCTGCTGTCCGCCCGCCGCATCGCGTGCCTCGACCGGGTGTGTGTCGAGTATCTGCAGCGCAGGCGTGGTGCGATCACCCGCACACCGGGACGCAAGCACTTCGACATCTTCGCGCAGTACGCGGGGCTGTTCGCGTTTCTCGACGAGCACCCGGAGCTGCGCGAGTCGAGGCCGCTCCTGTTCGAGCGGATGATCAACCACTTCCTGGCGACGATGCCTCTCACCGAGCGCGTGCTGCCCGAGGACCGGTCCGCCTTCTACCGGGAGACGGTGGACTTCTACCGGCGCCACAAGCCGGACAGTTTCACGGCGCCGGACGACGCCTACCGCGCGCAGTGGCGTCTGATGGGCTCCCCGTACCCCGTGTTCCAGGCATACGCGCTGGCCGAACGCCTCGGCCGCGTGTCCGTGCGCAAGAAGCGCGTGCTGGGCAAGGTGGCCGCCGGGCAGGTCAAGCGCGTGTATGCCGGGGCCGAGCGCCTGCGCCGGCTCGATCCGAACCTCGCCGTGTACTCGGCCAACTGGCACCGCGGTTTTCTCGGCGACCCGGCGGCCATCTATGACGCGGCCCGGCTGGTGGCCCCGCACATCGACGCGGTGTGGGTGGTCCGGCCGGAAGCCGTGGACCAGCTGCCCAGCGGCATCGACTACGTCACCCCGGACAGCCCGCGCTACCACCGGGTGACGAGCCGGGCCACGTACTTCGTCAACAACGTCGACTGGACTCTCAACCTGGTGAAGCGCCCGGGGCAGGTCCATGTCCACACCCACGAGGGCACGCCCCTCGGGCACATGGGCGTCGATCTGCTCAGCCGTCCGGCCGCCAAGCACGGCGTCAACCTCCGTGCACAGCTGAGGCGTTCGGACCGCTGGGACTTCAGCCTGGTCTCCAGCCCGTACGCGCAGCAGATCTGGGACCGCGCCTATCCATGTCACTTCACCTCGCTGCCGACCGGCGCCCCGCGCAACGACGTGCTGGTGAAGGGCGACCGGATGCGGACGGTCTCGCTGCGCAGAAGGCTCGGTGTCCCGGACGGCAACACCGTGGTGCTCTACGCCCCGACCCGGCGCGACCACCGCAAGTCCTACGTCCCACGGATCGACCTGGAACAGCTCGCGCGCGGGCTCGGGCCGGGCGTCACGCTGCTCGTGCGGCTGCACCCGAGGGACGCGCAGGCCGCATTCCGCGGCCTGGAGCTGCGTGACCTCCAGCGGCGGGGGCTGCTCCTCGACGTCACCGACGAGCCCTCGGCCATGGACATGATGCTCGTCTCCGACGCCCTGGTGACCGACTACTCGTCCCTGATGTTCGACTACGCCACCACGGACCGCCCGATCATCGTCCACGGCGACGACTGGGCGGCCTACCGGGCGGCGCGCGGCGTCTACTTCGACGTACTGGCCGAGCCGCCGGGTCATGTCACGAGCAGCACCGAGGAGTTGACGGAGCTGTTCGCCTCCGGGGCGTGGCAGGACGCGCGCTCGGCGGCTCTGCGGGCCGACTTCCGGCGACGGTTCTGTGTGTACGACGACGGGCACGCGGCGGCACGGGTGGTGTCCATGGTCATGCTCGGCCGGGAGTACCCCGCGTCGGTCATTCCGCAGCAGGACGCGCGGCAGCTGCTCGGGGACGCGCACTCCGCGCTTCCGGACGGCACCCGCTGACCGTGCGTACGCCTCAAACCCGGGATTCCGGTCCGAACACCCAGGAGAGCTCCCCCATGTCAGACGCCCCGCACGGTTCCCGGGCCGTGGCCCTGCACGTCCGGTCCCTGTGGTCGCGCGTACCGCCGCCCCTGCGGTTGCCGCTGGCCGTCTTCCTTTCCTGCCAGGCCTGTTACCTGCTCTGGTGGGCGGCCTTCTACCCGGGGATGATCGACTACGACGCGATCACCTACACCTGGCAGGTCACCACCGACCACTGGATGTCCAACCACTCGGTCCTCTACAACTCACTGCTCTGGCTGAGCCTCAACACCACTGGCGGCTTTGCTGCACTGACGTTGTGTCAGACAGTCGCGATGTCCGCCGTCCTCGCCTACACGTGCACGAGTCTGCGCACCCTCGGTGTGCGCGGGCGATGGAGCGCACCGGCCGCGCTGGTGTGCGCGCTGACCCCGTCGCTCGCTCCGTTCACCGTGTACGTGGCGAAGGACGTGCCGTTCACGATCTGTGCGGTGCTGGTGTTCGCGGTCACCGTGCGGCGGGTGGGCAGGCGGTTGCGCGGAACCTGGAACGGGCGTCTGCCCCGCTCCGAACTCGCCCTGCTGTGCGCCGGCTTCCTCGGCGTCAGCCTCTTCCGTAACAACGGCTTCCCCGTCGCCGTGATCGCCGCGCTGTGCCTTCTGGTGGTGCTGCCGGGTGCGCGGCGCGTGATCGCCGCCCTGGTCATCGTCACCACGACCGTGACCCTGGCCCTGATGTTCGTGGTGTATGGGGCGGTCGGCATCCAGAAGCCTCCAAAGGCCCTCGTCTACAACCTCCACTACGCCGACCTGTCGGTGACCTACGCGCAGAGGCCGGAGCTGTTCACCAAGGGCGACCTACGGGTGATGGCGAAGGCGGCACCGCTCTCGGACTGGCGCACGACGGGCACCTCGTGCTTCGCCTCCGACCCGCTGTACCGCAAGGTCAAGAGCCGGGTCACCGACCAACTCAACGATTCCCTCGTCCAGTTGTGGTGGCGCACCCTGCGCAAGGCCCCCCAGAACGTGCTCGGCGCGCGCCTGTGCCGGGGCCACATCGCGTGGGCCGTCTTTCCCGGGCCCCGCGATCAGGGGGGCATGACGTACAACGAGCTGAACCGGGTCGACCCGTCGTTCTACAAGTGGCACCCGGAGATGAAGTCGAGCCCGTACAACAAGGCGGCCAAGCCCCGGCCCCTGTCGGCGACCCTCCACCGCGTCGGGGCGTTCGCGTACGCCGCCGCCCACGTCCACCAGCTGGAGTGGCTCCTGTGGCGCGGCGCGATCTGGGCCTACGCGACCTACGTACTCGTCACCCGGTTCGCCCGGTCGCGCCGCTGCCGCCCGCTGTTCGCGCTGGCGGGCGTCACGTTCGGCACCCAACTCACCGTTCTGGTCGCGACTCCGTCGCCGTGCTTCCGCTACATGGCTCCTCCGATGTTCATCGGCGTGCTCTGTCTGTCGCTGATCCCCGCGCTGCGCGGTGGGGCGGGTGCCGTCATCCCGTCCCCGGCGGCACGGGCCACACCGGCCACCACGCCGCCGGAGCACGTGGAGTACGCGCCGTAGTTGTCGCTCGTCTGCCGGTCCCCACCGCTTTCCGATACGCCCAGGAGATCTCAAGCCGTGTCATACGCCCAGCCCCCTGCCACGGTCCCGACCGGTGGACCCCGTGAGACGGCGGCCTCGAAGGCACGGGCCCTCCAGGCGCGCGTACCACCGGGCCTGCGGCTGCCGCTGGCCGTCTTCCTCGCGTGCCAGAGCTGCTATCTGCTGTGGTGGGCGGCCTTCTATCCGGGCCTGATGACGATGGACTCGGTGGTGTACACGTGGCAGGTCACGACCGGCCACTGGCGCGCGGACCACTCGGTGCTCTACAACTCGCTGGTCTGGCTGTCGCTCAACGTCACGGGCGACTTCTCCGCCCTGACGCTGCTGCAGACCGTCGCGATGTCCGCGGTGCTCGCCTACACGTGTGCGAGCCTGCGCACCCTAGGTGTGCGCGGGAGGTGGAGCGCACCGGCCGCGGTGGCCTGCGCGGCGACTCCACCGCTCGGGTCCTTCGTCGTCTTCGTGTGGAAGGACGTGCCGTTCACGGTGTGCGCGGTGCTCGTGTTCGCCGTGGCTGTACGGCTGTTGGGCAGACGTGCGCACGGCACATGGAACGGCCGTCCACAGCGCTCGGAACTCGTGCTGCTGTGCACCGGGCTGCTGGGCATCGCCCTCTTCCGCAACAACGGCTTCCCCATGGCCCTGGTCGCGTCGCTGGCCCTTCTCCTGGCGCTGCCCGGGGCCCGGCTGCTGATCGCCGGTCTCGCGACGGGCACCACGGCCCTGACCCTGCTGCTCACACTCGTCGTCTACCCGGCGGCCGGGATCCAGCTGCCGAGCAGGGCGTTCCTCTACAACCTGCACTACGCCGACATCTCGGTGACGTACGCGCGCGCACCCGGCCTCTTCACCCCGGACGATCTGCGGCTGATGGCCAAGGTGGCACCTTTGGCGACGTGGCGCGAGGCCGGCAACAACTGCTACGAGGCCGACGTCCTCACCTACAACGCGAAGCTCAACCGCACTGCGGCCAGCCAACTCTCCAAGCCGCTCGTGGAGTTGTGGTGGCGCACCCTGCGCGAGTCGCCGCAGCAGATCCTCGGGTCCCGCCTGTGCCGGGCCCACATCGCCTGGGCCGTCTTCCCCGGGCCGGCGGACAAGAACGCGAGGACATGGACGTACAACTCGGCGATCCCCGCCGACCTGTGGGGTTACCAGCCGATCGCGGGCAACCCGTACCGGCCGCTGCTCAAGGCCAGACCGCTGTCCGACTCCCTCCACCAGGCCGCCACGTTCAGCCGTGAGGCCTTCCGTGTCCCGCAGCTGGAGTGGCTCCTGTGGCGCGGCGCGACCTGGTGTTACGCCACCTACGCGCTCGTGGCCCTGCTCGCCCGGAACCGTCGTTGCCGTTCCCTGCTCGCCCTCGCGGGCGTCTCCCTCGGCGTACAGCTCACCGTGCTCGCCGCCAATCCGGCGCCGTGTTTTCGCTATATGGCAGCGCCCATGTTCATCGGTATTCTCTGCCTTTCGCTGATTCCCGCGCTCAGGACCGCGCCCGCGTGTCGATTCTTGCGCCCGGACAAGTGACGCAGAATCATCCGAGCCCACGACAGATCATCCAGAAGGGCACCAAGAGATATGGCCTACGACCCTCAACAACGGTTCTTGAGCTTGGTGCCCGGCGGCAACGGAATTATTTATACGATTCAGGCCGACGGAAATCTGTATTGGTATCGGCATGTCAACTGGACCACCGGAACCCCCGCGTCCTGGGCGAACTCCGGCTCCCCTCGGCTCATCGGGACCGGCTGGCAGAAATTCCGTACCGTCCTGGCCGCGGCCGACGGTCAGATCTTCGCGATCCTGCCCAACGGTGATCTTCTCTGGTACCGGTACATCCTCTCGGACCTCAACACAGGCGCCGGCAGCTGGCACGCGGCGAGCGGCACCCGCATCGGTACCCAGTGGAACTTCCCCCGCGTGATCGGCGGGTGGAACAACGTCCTCTACGCGCAGGACGGCAACGGAGACCTGCGCTGGTACAAATACACCGGCACCAACGGCTCTTTCGGCTGGGCGGCGAATTCGGGTGCCAGGATCGGCACGCAATGGCAGCCCTACACCCAGCTCTTCGCCGACCCGAACGGGGTCATTTTCGGAACCCGGCACGGCAGCTCCCTCAGCTGGTTCCGTTATCTCGGGACGGATGGAACCTTCAAGTGGGCTAATGGCGGTGCCCCTGTCGACACGACCATTCTGGGTCCGTTCGAGCGGGGTCTTTTCTCCAACGGTTCCGGTGCCGTCTACAAGATCCAGACGAACACCGCGAACCCTCCGGGCCCCGACAAGAACCTCCAGTGGTACCGCCTGCTCAACTCCGAGACGGTGAACACCAGCGGCGTCAAATGGGCGAGCGGGTCCGGTTCCGTGGTCGGCACGGGTTTCACCCGTGAGCAATCCGCGGCACTTCAGGGATATGCGACCACGCTGTCCGTCCGGCAGGGCACGAGCGTCGGCATCCATGTGTCCACGACCTTCCCCACGTACACGTCCTCCACCCTGCGCCTCGCCCCCACCACGGGCGCACCCGTCGTGGTCACCCGGCCCACCACACGGACCGGGCAGTTCCAGCTGCTGCAGAGCGGGTACCACAGCGCGGGCTGCGGGTGGAGCGAGTCCTATTCCGTGCCTGTGGGGACGGGGACCAGCTGGCCGACGGGCGTCTACGCCTCGCAGCTGAAATCGCCCCAGGGCAAAGAACACAACGTGATGTTCGTGGTGCGACCCACCTCGCCACAGCAGAAGATCGCCGTCCTGGTGCCCACCAACACCTACAACGCCTACAACTACTGGGGCGGGCACAACCAGTACACGACCGGCCAGTCCGGTGCCCGGCGCACCGTCACCATGCAACGCCCCAACATGGGCACCTCGTGGGACAACTCCTACCTGTCGACGCCCGGCATCATCGACCATCTGCTCTACAGCGACGTGCAGTTGTTCCGCTGGATGACCTCGAAGAGCATCGGCTACGACTGCTACGCCGACACCGACCTGCACTCCACGGGCACCAACTGGCTGCGCACACCGGCACAGGGCGGGAGTTACAAGGCACTGGTCCTGACGACGCATCCCGAATACTTCAGCCCCACCGCGCGCAACAACCTCGTGGCCTTCCAGAACCACGGCGGCCGCATCATCTACCTCGGCGGCAACGGCGTCTACGAACGGATGCAGTACACGTCGGACGGCAACGCCATCATCTTCCGGCGCACCGACGGCACCCGGGACGTCTACGCGGACGCCGGGCAGTCCGAGTCGCAGATCATCGGCGTATCGCACTACCAGCCGACGTACATGTCCTTCGCCCCGTACCAGGTGCGCGACACCACCAGCAATCCCTTCACCGCCGGCACCGGTCTGAGCGTGGGAGACACCATCGGCAGCGTCTCGTACGACATCGCCGCGAGCGGCTGGGAGGTCGACCGCCGGCAGACCACGGTGCCCGGATCCGTACTCATCGCCGAAGGGCTCAACAAGACCGGAGGGGCCGAAATGATCTACATGCCGCCCACCGGCCCCAAAGGCTGGGTGTTCGCGGTCGGCTCCCTGTCCTTCACCGGCAGCGTCCCGACCGACACCGCGATCCAGAAACTCCTGCAGAACGTGTTCACGCAGGCCGTGGCCTAGTTCGTTGATCCGATCCGACCGCACCGACGGAGAGAAGAGAAGATGAAGGAGATCTCGCGGCGCACCGTACTGGCCGGGACGGCGGTGTCGACTGTCGCGCTGGGCCTGCCCGCATCGACCGCCGTCGCGGAACCCGCCGGGGATGAACCACCACCCACGACTGCCGAGGGAAAACTGGGCAGCTCCCCGATCTCCGTCACGGCACGCGAGGTCCAGGACGTGACCGGCCTCCAGTACGTCATCACCAACGGCGGTTCCCGGCCGATGACTTACGTGGTGTGGTATGTGGATGTGACGGGCGGGCCCGCGTCCGGCAGGGTCACGGAGACGGCGGAGGCGGGAGAGAGCGTCGCCGGATACTTCTACGGCGCCGTCCATCACTGCTTCACGCTCCATGTGTCCGACGAGGCGGGGGCCGAAAGCGCCGTCCTCGGGCCCGTGTGCGGCCACGGTGCGTCGAGCTGGTAGCAGGGCGGGCCGGACGGACCAAGTCCCCGCACCCAGATGCCGGTTGGTTCGTTCCACAGCACATGAAGCAGAACCGTGAAGTGCCCGAAGTGTCCGTTTCTCCGGTCCGTATGGCAGCCGGGGCCCAGGTCGACGAGTCGGCCGCCCTGGGTCCCGGCACCGCCGTGTGGGAGCTCGCCCAGATCCGTGAGCAGGCCGTGCTCGGCGACAACTGCGTGGTGGGGCGGGGCGCCTACGTCGGCCCCGGTGTCCGGATCGGCCACGGGGTCAAGATCCAGAACCTCGCCCTTGTCTACGAGCCCGCACAGCTCGGCGACGGCGTCTTCGTCGGGCCCGCGGTCGTGCTGACGAACGATCACAACCCGCGCTCGGTCGACCCGGAAGGGCGGCCCAAGGGACGTGCCGACTGGGAGCCCGTGGGGGTCACGGTCGCCGAGGGCGCGTCGCTCGGCGCGCGCTCGGTCTGTGTGGCGCCGCTCCGCGTCGGCCGCTGGGCGATGGTCGCCGCGGGCGCCGTGGTCACGCGGGACGTGCCGGACTTCGCCCTCGTCGCGGGCGTCCCGGCCCGGCACATCGGCTGGGTGGGCCGTGCGGGGCAGCGGCTGCGCGAAGTTCCGGGCTCACCGGGCGTGTGGGAGTGCCCGGGCACCGGCGCCCTGCACACCGAGAAGGACGGCGTGCTCACGGAGACCTGAAGGCCGCCGTGCCCAGCTCGCGGCCGCCGGTCAGGAGCCCCCGATTCCGGCGGTCGCGGCCCGGCGGTCCGGACTCTCCTGGATATCGAGCATGAGGGCGCCGATGAGAAGGTGAATTCCGGTGAGGACCGGAAAGGTGGCGACCAGGACACTGCCCGCGCTGGCGGTCGCGGGCCCGATCGTGTGGATCAATACCCAGGTGCTGGCCACACCGCCGAAGGCGATGAGGAAAAGTCCCGCCAGGAGCAGCAGGGCGATCGGCGAGAACGAGAAGATGACGTACTTGAGGATGACGCGCCGGCCGGTGCCGCGCGCCAGTTGGGAAATCAGCGCGGGAATGACCTTGTGCATCCGCATCGTGGACACCTCGCTCCCGTAGACCGCGGGGATCGGGACGTCGCAGGCCGGAATCCGGAGGATGTTCAGATTGATCAGCAGGTCGTTCTCGAACGAGTAGTCCTTGGCCACGGTGTCGAGGTTCAGTCGTTCCAGTGCTGTCCTGTGGATCGCGGTGTAACCGTTCTGAGGGTCGAACAGGTGCCAGTATCCGGAGGCCAGTTTGGTCATGAAAGAGAGAATGATGTTGCCGAGAATCCGGAACTTCGGCATTCCCTGGTAGGAGTCGCGGGAGTAGAAGCGGTTGGCCTTCGTGAAGAGAGCGGTCCCGTCGCAGATCGGGGCGAGCAGGGCGGGCAGGTAGGCCGGGTCCATCTGGCCGTCGCCCGCCATGACCACGGAGACGTCGCACCCGAGGCGCAGGGCCTCCTGGTGTCCGTCGCAGACCGCTCCGCCGACTCCGGTGTTCTCGCCGTGCCGGATGAGCACCATCCGCGGGTCGCCGGCGTCGAGGGCCTCGGAGGCCGTCTCGTCGGTGCTGGCGTCGTCGATCACCACGATATGGTCGACGAATTCAGGCATGGTGCTGATCGTCCGGGCGATCAGCTTTTCCTCGTTGTAGGCCGGCACCACGACGGCGACTTTCATGTTCTGATACACGAAGAAAAACCCTCTCATGGTTCTCTGCCTGGAAACCCGTCCGCGACAACGGTCTTGAGCACGGAGGAAGGTACCAGAAATTATTCGGGGAATGTGGAACTCCGCTTGCCGCTTCTCGTCGGCCGATACGACAAGATTCCTCCTGGTCGGAGGCCTGTGCTACGCGATCGATGTCGGGACGCTGGTCCTGCTGCACGGCGTATTTCATATGCCCTTGGCCGCGGCGACCTCACTGGCTTTCGTCACCGTGCTGACGGTCAACTTCGGACTCAACAGATCGTTCGTCTTCCGGAACGGCGCAATGGCCGGACCGGCATTCGCGAAATACCTTGTGCTCGTCGTACTGAATTACCTTGCGACCTTGGCGACGGTCACCGGGCTGACCGCTCTGGGCCTGTCGTACGTCGCCGCCAAGACGACGTCGACCGTCGTCAACGCGGTGGCGAATTACGCCGCGTTCCGCTGGTGGGTCTTCAGATCGCCCGCCGCGGCGCCCGCGTGGTCGCTCCCCGCGGAGAGCGGGACGACCACGCAGGTCCGGGACTGACTCAGGACCGCTGGGCGAACGCCGTCAGACTCCGGGGATGCGCGTTCTGGAGCGGCAGGGACGCCTTCCGCCGTGCCGAGTCCAGGACGACCTCGGCGACCTCGACCGTCCTCAGCCCCTGGTCGAGGGTGACGATGTCCATGGACTTGCCGTCGACGGCGTCGCGGAAGCGTTCATGCTCGACGAACAGCGGCTCGCGCTTGGGGATCGCGTACCGGATCATGTCGCCCTCGGCGGCTCCCCGGAAGGCGCTCAGTGCTTCCCACTCGGTGGCGAAGGCGCCGTTGGCGTGGAAGGTGAGGTCCGCGGTGAGGGTGTCGGCGATGAAGCAGCCGCGCTCGCCGGTCACCGCCGTGAAGCGCTCCTTGAGCGGGCTGAGCCAGTTCACGAGGTGGCTGACCATGGTGCCGTCGGTCAGCTCGCCGACGACCGCGACCATGTCCTCGTGCGGGCGGCCGCTCTTGTGGACGGTGCGGGCGGCCACGGAGGCGTAGCGGCAGCCCGTCACCCAGCTGGTGAGGTCGATGTCGTGGGTCGCCAGGTCCTTGACGACGCCCACGTCCGCGATGCGCTGCGGGAAGGGTCCCTGGCGCCGGGTGACCACCTGGAAGAGCTCGCCGAGTTCGCCCGCCTCCAGACGTGAACGCAGGCTCTGCAGCGCCGGGTTGAAGCGCTCGATGTGTCCGACGCCGGCGATCAGACGGGCACCGTCGAAGGCGTCGACCAAGCGCCGGGCCGCGGCCGAAGAGTGGGCGAGCGGCTTCTCGATCAGCGCGCACACGCCGTTCGCGGCGAGCGCGAGGCCGATGTCCTCGTGCAGCACGGTGGGGCAGGCGACCACCGCGTAGTCGAGGCCGAGCGCGAGGAGTTCGGGCAGGGTGGCGACGGCCGGGGCGCCACGGGCGGCACCCGTGGGATCTCCGGCCGGGTCCATCACGCCGACGAGGTCGACGCCGTCGAGCGACGAGAGCACCCGGGCGTGATTGCGTCCCATCGCCCCGAGTCCGACCAGGCCCGCGCGCAGTGTCCGCCGGTTCATCGGGCACCTCCGGCGACGCTCACGGCCTTGGCGATGCGCTCGAGTTCGCCGATCCCGAGGGTGGGGTGAACCGGCAGCGACAGCACTTCGGCGGCGGCACTGTCGGTCTCGGGCAGTGGCGGCCTGGCCGGGTCGCGGAACGGCGCGAGGCGGTGGATGGGGGTCGGGTAGTACACCGCACTGCCGATGCCCTGCGCTGCCAGTTCCCGCTGAACGGCGTCCCTGCGGCCGTCGGGAATGGCCACCGTGTACTGGTGGTAGACGTGCCGGGCGCCGTCGGCCACGAGCGGCACCGCCAGCCCCTCGATGCGGGAGTCGAGCACCTTGGCGTTGGCCCGCCGCTGCTCGGTCCACGCCGGCAGCTGCTCCAGCTGCACCCGGCCCACGGCCGCCGCGACGTCGGTCATGCGCAGGTTGGCGCCGACGATCTCGTTCTCGTAGCGCTGTTCCATGCCCTGGTTCCTGAGCAGTCGCAGGGTGCGGGCCAGTTGCTGGTCGGCGGTGGTGATCATGCCGCCTTCGAGGGCGTGCATGTTCTTCGTCGGATAGAAGCTGAAGCAGCCGGTCTGCCCGAATGTGCCGACGGGACGGCCGTGCAGGGCGGCGCCGTGCGCCTGGCAGGCGTCCTCGATCACGGCGAGGCCGTGGCGGTCGGCGAGCGGCATCAGCTCGTCCATGGCGGCCGGGTGCCCGTACAGGTGGACGGGGATCAGTGCGGCGGTGCGCGGGCCGAGCACCGCCGACACGGCGGCAGGGTCGAGGCAGTAGGTGCCGGGCGTGATGTCGGCGAAGACCGGTTCGGCCCCGACGAGGCGTACCGCGTTGGCGGTAGCCGCGAACGAGAAGGAGGGCACCACGACTTCGTCGCCCGCCCCGATGCCGAGTGCCATGAGGCTCAGCTGGAGGGCGGAGGTGCCGGAGTTGACGGCGACGCAGGCGCGTTCGCCGACCAGCTCCGAGAACTCGTCCTCGAAGGCGGCCACCTCCGGCCCCTGGATGACATGGCCGCTACGCAGGACACGTACGGCCGCCTCGATCTCGGCTTCGCCGATCACGGGCCGGGCAGCGGGAATTGACAGGTTGGACCCAGACACGAGCAGTCTCCGTAGAAGAGCGAGGGAGTCGGCCTGGTTCAACCCGGGTCAGCGCCGGGGAGTTTCTGTTGCCACTGTTTATCAACCCTTACGCAGTATGCGTAAGATGAGTCGATTGGACGCACAACCGTCCGGACGGCCCACTCCCCCGCTTCCTTTACGGAACACGGCCCACTCCCCCGCTCCCTTCACGGAACAGCGTGTTCAGCGCCGTGTCTTCGGCACCTTCAGCAGATCCCAGCTGGCCTTCCCGGGGATGCCGTCGGCGTCCTTCCCCTTGAAGCCCAGCTTGTGCTGCCACGCCGTGTAGGACTTGCGGTCCGCCTCGGTCCAGTCGGGGCTCGGGCCCGACTCGTAGCGGCTGCAGCCCTCGGCCATCAGGCGGTGCCCCATCATCGTGATCATGGGGTGGCTCTGTCCGACGTGGAAGAAGCCGGCGCCGGGGAACGGCTCGTACTCGGCCTTCGGGGGCTGCTGCGGGGGCTTCGGGGTGGTGCTGCCGCTGCCCCCGCCGCCCTTGCTCCCGCCGTGGCCGGCGAGCCGGTCCGCGATGCGCTTGCGCATCCCGTCCATGGTGAAGCCGCGCGGGTCGACCTTGCCGGGCTGCCACTCCTTGTGGCCGATCACGGAGCGCGCACCCCAGCCGTGGGCGCGGCAGATGGCGGCGGAGACCTTCTCGATGGCCTCCTTCTGCGCGTCCGGCCAGGGGTCCTTGCCGTCGCCGAGGTTGATGCACTCGAAGCCGTAGAAGTACCGGTTGCCGTCGGTGTCGGCGGAGTTGTCGTGCGGCAGCGTCGTCTCGTTGGTGACGGCGCGCAGGACGTCGCCGTCACCGAGGCCCGCGTGGTTGGCGCGGCCGTTGCCGACGAGGTGGACCTCGCCCTTCTTGTCGATGACGCCGTGGCACAGCGGGCCGGGCAGGTCGGCCCGGCCCTCGTAGCAGAGCTGGACCGAGCCGCTCGTCCCGGAGCTGGCGGTGTGGTGGATCATCACGCCGCGCATCGGGCCGTAGGGGCCCTTCGCGTTGCGGTTGTGGGTCCGCCAGTTGCGTACCTCGTGGACGGTGAGGCCCTCGGCGCGCAGGACCTGCACGAGCTTGGACGCGGTCAGGGGCGTGGCCATCAGGCGGTCTCCTCTCCGGCCGCGGAGTCGTCCACCGCTGCCTCGGCGGCGGCGGTCGTCTCCGACCTGCTGTTGGACGGGGCCGCACCCTCGGTGGCCAACTCCTCGTCATACGCCTGCTGTTCGGCGGCGAGGGCGGCGGCGTCCGCGGGCGGGACGGCCCGGGTGGCGAGCGGGGAGAAGCCGAGGCGCAGGTCGACGGGGGCGCCCTCGCCCTCGACGAGCGCGAGCGGCGCGTAGTGGCGGACGATGCCGGCCGGGTGGATCAGGAGCGGCTTGCGGGCCGCGTTCACGGGCCATTCGACGCTGCCGGTGGCGGTGCGGGCCGCGATGGTCCAGTAGTCACCGGTGCGGTACGTGCCGCCCTTCTCGAAGTAGACCTCGACACCGTCCTCCAGGGGCAGCCAGGCCCCTTCCTCGATCTGGACGGCGCCGCCGCGCAGCGGGGTGGTGCGGCCGCGCTGCCGGGACCCGGCCTCGTGGTCCCAGCGGCGCAGGTACGGGTGGAGTTCGGGGCGCCGCCCGACGTGCTGGTCCGGCTCGCCGGAGAGCCTCACCCGGCGGCCCGGCAGGTCCAGTTCCTCGACCCTGAGCAGCGGCAGGGGCTCCAGGCGGGACGCGTACGCGGTGTCGACGAGTTCGACGTGGTCGCCGACATTCAGGTCGAGCTTGTCGTCCTGGCCGAGGGTCGCCAACTCGACCCAGGTGCCGTCCACTTCGTCGACCGGGAAGACCACGGAACCGTTCTCGCGGGACCACTTGAAGGTGGCCCGGCCGTTCTTGCCGGCCTCGCCGCCCTCGTGGATCTCGACGCGGTAGAGCTGGTTCTCCGGGCCCCGGTAGCGGGCGTCCGGCTTGACCAGGCAGGGGTCCTCGTCGGCGTGGTCGGGGCGCTCGCTGCGGGCGGCGAGGCGGGACTTGGGGGCGGCCTCCTTCGCCGCCCAGCGCTCGAAGGCCCGGCGGACGTCGTCGGGCGGCGGCACGTCGCCCTCGATGCCGAGCTTGGCGTACGCGAGCGGCAGGACCTGCCAGACGACCTTGCGGCGGGCGGCGGTGTCGGGCATCGCCGAGCCGAGGGCGACCTCGCGCAGCTCGGGGTCCTCTGCGGCAGTCACCGCGCGCTCGAACACGCTGAGGTACACGACGAAGGGGTAGTCGGTGGGCAGCCGGTCGGCCGGCTTCTCCTTGTCGCGGTAGGCGTCGGGCTGGTCCCAGTAGTTCCAGAAGGCGGGCGGGGCCGCGGGCTTCCCGTCCTCGGATTCGGCGTCGTCATCGGAGGCTGCGGTGGCGTCGTCGGGCACCGCGTCGCCGGGCCCCGGGCGGGTCGCGTCGCACAGAATGCCGTCGACGTAGTAGTGGCCGCCGTGGATGTCCAGGGTGTCGAGCTCGGGGGTGGCTCCGTGGTACGCGATGCGGAAGCCCGTGTCACCGCTCGTGCCGAGGGGGCCGCCGTGCTGTCCGATCAGGTCGACGGCGGTCGCGCGCGCCTGGTGGAGCTGGATCGCGGCCTGCTCGTTGGCGTCCGCGTCGAGCTGGACCCGGCCCTGCTGGGTGATGACCGCCGAGTAGTGCCGCGCCGGCCGGAACGTGGCGCGGGAGATATCTGCGTGCATGAAGGGTGTCCCCCTGGTTGGAAAGGTGCGGGTCGCATGTCGTCGGTGGGCGGGGCGCGCCCCGTGGGCGGGTCGGCTCAGGTCGGCTGAGGTCGGCTGAGGTCGGCTCAGGTCGGCTCAGGTCACGAAGAAGATCCCCGCGTCCGTCCCGGCGGGCACGTACTCGGCGAGCCGTGCCCGCAGGCTGTCCTCGCGCTGCGGCCGGTACAGGTCGTGGAAGGCGCCCAGCTCGGCCCCGTCCTCGGCCCCCCGCCGGATCTCCTCGGGGCACCGGTCCGCCAACAGCCCGTACCAGGGCGTCCCGTACCGCTCGGACGTGAACAGCGGTCGCACGTCGGCGGCGTCCGGCAGGCAGCGGTAGCGGCGCGGGGTGCGGGAGCCGACGGGTACGTAGCTGAAGCGCATACAGCCGATGCCGCGCCGTGCGACGTGCAGCTTCCCCGTGAAGATCGAGTTCTCGGCGATGCGCACGGCGTGCGTGTGCACCTCGCCGATGACCGTGGAGCGGTGGACGTGCAGGACCGCGTGCGCGTGGCGGCAGTCCGGTGCGGACAGCGCCTCGCGGTCGGGTCCGGTGGCGTCGAGGATGGAGTCGCGCAGGTGGATGTCGAGGGGGTCCTCGGACACCTCGTCGCCGATGACCTCGACGGTGCCGAGGACGCTGTCCTCGATCTGGAGGCGCGCGGTGGTGCGTTCCAGGACGATGCTGGGCTCGTCGGGCGAGTGCGGATCGCACTCGGGCTCCAGGGACCAGCCAGGTACGAGCGTCGAGTGCCGTACGACGACTGCGCCCATCGGGCCCGTGACGTTGATGCCGCGCCCGGCGACGAGCAGCCCGTCGAGCACGAGACGCGGACGGTCCGCCGGTGCGCAATCCTCGGACACCGCACGGATGTTGAGGGCGTCGGGCCGGTTGCTGTACCAGTCGAGGAGCCGGATGACGGGCCGGGTGCCCTCGGCGGCGCGCAGCTCGAAGCGGTCGCCCGGGTCGAGGTCGAAGTCGAGCTGCTCCTGGTAGGCGCCGCTGTGGGTGATCTCGACGATGCCGTCGGGCCCGCTCGCGCCCGAACGGCGGTCGTGCTGCCAGGCCCGGTAGGCGTCCATGATCTGCCGGTACGTCTCGCCGGGGCCGACCCGGTACACGGTGGCGTCGGGCCGCTCCACACGGTCGCGCGGGTACTCGCCGCCGCCCATGTCGGCGGCGGACGCGTAGTGGTAGTCGACCCATACGCCCTGCCGGGGCGCCGACCGTGCGCCGAACGCGATGCGGCCCAGTTCGGGGTCGACGGCGACCTGCCCGCGCTTCGGCCGGTAGCGCCACTGCGACAGGTCGGCGACCACGATGTCGGACAACGGCACCGGCTTGTCCTCGCCGTCACGCCGGATGACGAAGCTCTTGCCGGGCCCGTAGTAGTCGGCGAGCCGGTCGTGCAGCTGGCGGCGCCGGATGAACGCCGGCACGTTGTCGACGGTCGCGATGTGCGTGGCCGACGGCTCGGGCTCCGGCTTGGTGACCAGCGGGGTGTCGTTGCCGAGGATGGAGAAGGTGTACAGGTGCCGGGCCCGGTCTATGCAGTACGCGGGTGACGTGGTGAGCGAGTGGGCCTTGAGCCGCCACACGAAGAGCGCCACCCCGGCCGGGCTCAAGCCGCCTTGGCGGTAGCGGGAGTCGGCGCGCCGCACGTCCACGTTCCGGGCCACCGTGCCGAACGGGCCGCCCGCCAGGTCGAGGGCGGCACCATCTCGCAGGTCGGCGAGCCGGCCGCGCGTACGACGGTGTGCGGCACCGTCCGCGTACAGCTTGACCGGCTGCTGGTGCGCGACGGTCCGCGACAACTCCACTGCTCTCGCTGGCCAGTTGGCGACCTGTTCGGAGATTTCCTCCAGGAGGTGCAGGGTGCCCTTGCGGCGGCGGTTGCCGACGGTCGCGGCGACGTCGCGGCGGGGCGCGAGGGCCTGTTCGAGGCCGTCGCGGCCGGCTCCGCGCAGGCCGGTGGTGAGCACGCGCTCGTAGCCGGGCAGCGGCCGGTAGCCCACCAGGTCGCCGAGGTAGGGCAGCGCCCACGGCGCGGCCGTCTCCACGAACAGGTCCTCGTAGCCCTGCTCGACGCCGTCGCGCACGCGGTCCAGCTGCTCGGCCATGACGGCGAGCAGGGCCCGCAGCGGCTCGCCCTCCTCGGCGTCGCGCAGGCGGTGCCACTGGGGCAGCAGGTCGTAGAGCCCGTCCGGCTCTCGGGACATCACTTGACCTCCGTGAGAACGATCGTGTCCGTGGCCAGCGGCGACAGCATGGTCAGCTGGGCCGGGCGGACACCTCGGAAGACGAACACCGAACGGCCCTGGCCGATGCGCCGGGTGTCGGTGATGTCGGGGTTGAGGCGCAGCAGTTCGTCGAGCGGCAGACCGTGCCGCCTGCTGATCGACGACAGGGTCTCGCCGTCCTTGTCACGCACGGTGTAGGCGCGTTCGTCGTGCGTCGCCGAGCGCGCCGGGACCGAGGGACGCGGCGGGCCCGGCTCGGCGATCAGGCGGGCCATCTCCTCGGGAGTGGCGGACGCTGGTACGCCGGTGAAGACGTCGACGTCCACGTAGTCGACGCCCGGCACGGAGTGCGCGGTGGCGAGGACCTCGGAGAGCGCGGCGGGCTGCCCCAACTCCCGCCCGTCGAAGCCGAGTCGGCGCAGCAGCGCCGCCCGCAAACGGGGCTCGACGACCTCCCAGGCGTAGTCGGGCGCGAGTTTCACGCGGGCCGCCAGGAGCAGCAGCACAAGCTCCCGCACATCGACGCGGACGGGCAGGCGCGGGTCGCCGTACTCGGTGAGCGCGGCACGCAAGGACCGCAGCAGATCGGAGTCCTCGGCCATCGGTACGTCGTCCGTGCCCGCGACCGTCACATGCAGCAACCGCCGCTTGCCGTCGAAGAGTTCACGGGCGTGGGCCCGGCCGATACCGGCCCGCGAGCGCGCGAAGTCCTCGTAGTCGGGCGCCGACACAAGCCGGTCGAGGGCTGCGACCGACAGCGGGACGGTGCGCCGGGTGAGCGCGGGCCCGTCGGCGTCGGCCCCACCGGTGGCGGGCCGCGGGTTGGTGACCGCGGTGACGCCGAGGGGGCGGGTGACGGCCTGGGTGATGCGGTCCGCGGCCACGTTGGCGGCCTTGCCGGTGCCGAAGCGGTAGCGGGCCCGTACGTTCTCGTGGCCGCTGGGCAGCCGGGCGCCGTGCACACCGTCGCCGAACGTCACGGTGGTGCGGCCGTCGGCGGTGGTGCCGGTGATGTAGACCCGCTCGCGCTGGCCGCGCCCTGCGAGGCTGTCGACCGCGTGCCAGAGCAGGCCGTCGACCCGCACCTCCAGGGCCGGTGTCGCACCCAGGGGGGTGTCGGCGGCCATCCAGGTGAGCGGCGACTGCCAGAGCGTGAAGGTCTGGTTGACGCGGTCGAAGTCGCCGCTGCCGATGGGTTCGTCCCGGCTCTCGCCGTGCGTGGCCTCCACGACGTTGCCGAGGATCTCCACCGTCTCGCGGCGGTAGCGGTGGGCAAGGTCGGCGGTCAGAGTCAGCTTGGTGTGGAACGGCCCGTCCGGTGCGGTCGGGTCGGTGGCGCGCTCGACCTCGGCGATCACGACGACCTCGGTGGCCCGTACGCCGGTAGTGCCGGGGATGTCACTGCGCTCGCCGCCGACGATGAGGGTGCGGCCGCGCTCCAAGCCCTCGTACAGGTCGGCCAGTTCGATCTCGTTGCCGTGCACGTCCTCGCCGAGCGGTTCGTCGGCCATCCGCAGCGGTGCCCCGGCCGCGTACACCGTGGTCTCCCGGATGTGTGAGAGCAGCACGTCCTTGTCGTCGAGCCACGGGTCGGCGAGGACGAGTTCGGTGCCGCGTCCGGTGATGCCGTAGTTCGTGTACGCGACGGTGCGCGCCGCGGTGACCTTGGTGGTGACGAGCTGGAGCTTGCTGTCGCCGGGGATGCCGCCGTCCGCGCCCTTGCGGGGCCGCTGGACGGCGACCCAGCTGCCGACGGTGACGGCGTCCTGCACGCTGTCGAGCTGGAGGATGTTCCGGTTGACGGGTTCCGGGGTGCTCGCGATGACGATCTCTACGTTGGGCTGGGTACCGGCCGTCGTGTACGTGAGCGTCACCACGTACCCGCCCCGCGTGACCTGCTGCGGGGCGCCGGGGCGCAGTTCGACCGGGTCCGACGTGCCGTCGCCGACGACGACGTGGACGCGGCCCTCGTCGTCGGGGCGGGACACGAACAGGCCCAACTCCGGCAGCCCGGCGTGCAGTTGAGCGGTGACGCCCGGCTCCTGGGAGTCCGTGGGCCGGCGGGCCAGCCAGTTCAGGTCGCGCTCCGGGGCGACGCGGGCCGACAGGTCGACCGTGCCGGGGCCGAGGGGGAACGGCGGGATGTGCGTCTGGCCGAGCAGGTTCTCCGAGCGCTGGTCGGAGTTGCCGCCCTCGATGTACTGGAACTCGGCGCGCTCCGGCGCCTTGCCGGAGGTGTCGAAGACGACGCGCACACTCGTCAGCACGGCGCCGGTGAGCGGCCAGTCGGCGGTGCGGACCACGCGGCCGCGGTCGTCCTGGACCGGCTTGAGCGGCGCGGTCGCGCCGAAGGGGGCGGTCCGCGTGCGCAGGGCGAGCACCTCGCGCAGCACCTTGGGCGCGCTGGGCGCCTTGGCCTTGCGCAGTGCCGGGTAGAGGGTGCGGCCGAGGCCCGGGTGCAGGGCCGCGAGGAGGCGGGCCGTGTCGGCGCCGGGTGTCTGGGCGACGGGGGTGGTGCCGGGGCGGGATGCTGCCTTGCCGGTGGCCGTACCTGTGAGCGCGGGTACGAGGGTGGCCAGGGCGTCGAAGGCGACGGCCTGGGGTTCCTGGCGCCGCTTCGTGTACTGAAGCGCGGCGGCCCGCTCGTCATCGTCGACCGCTTGGGCTGGCGCCAACTCCCTTGCCCGCTCGGCCAGTTCATCGAGTACGGCTTCCAGCTGCTCGAACCAGGCAGCCACATCCTCGTACGCCCTGGCGAGTACCTGGGCCTCGCCGAGACGTTCCACCGGTTCGGCGAGGCGGTCGGCGAGGCTGCCGGGCGTCTTGATGCCCGGCAGGTCGGCCCGTAGCGGTGTGAGGACCTGGAAGTCGAACTCCTCGATGAGGAGGCTGACGGGCCGCGGGTTGGGGACCTCGGGCGTGGGCGGTTCCTCGCCGGGGGCGCCCGGCCCCGCCGGCTTCGCGACCCAGCGGCTCACCTCGTCGACGAGTTCCTTCAGCGTGGGCGGGGCCGACATGGGCAGGCCGATGCCGGTGACGTCGTCGTCCCGGTCGACGCGGACCCGCGTGACGGGCGTGAGCCTGCGGTCGCCGCCCGCCTTCTCCTCGAAGACGAACAGCAGCTGGTCCCCGGTGCGCAGGGAGGTGTCGGTGCCTTCGACGAACAGCTCGGAGCGGCGCTCTAGGTCGTCCGGGGTGATGAGCGAGGCCCGGCGCCTGCGGATCTTCAGCTCGTTCCAGTCCCAGCGGGCCTTGAGGTCCTGGCCGGTCTCGAAGGCCTGGGACTCCTCGTCGGCCGAGGCCGGCACGGCGTGGCTGCGCGCCCCGCGCGGGATGACCACGGGCAGCGTCTCGGCGCGCGGGTCGCGGTCGAGGCGGTACGCGAGGTGGGTGGACGCGGCGACACCGGGGCGCGGCCGGTGGCCTACGAGGCGGCCGAGCAGCACGAGGGAACGGTGTTCGTTGGCCGTCCGCAGGTAGGACTCGTCGGCGATGCGCTCGGAGTGGAAGGTCAGCAGGTCCCCGAGGACAGCGGTGGCGTCGAGCAGACCGAGCGCCGGGTCGTCGGGGGTACGGACGGTGAGCCGCCCGAGCGCCGGGTACGCGGGCGAGGCGAGCCGGTCATGAAGTGCGGCCAGGAAGGAGCCGTAGTCACCGACGCGGTGCGCCAGGGCGCTGAGGCCGGGCGGGTTGTGCGGGGCGGCGGGGGCCTGGCGTTCGTCGTGCCCGGCGCCCGCCGCGCAGGTGCCGCCGCAGGTGCAGGTGGGGTCGCTGGTCATCGGGGGCCTCCCAGCCGGATGTCGAGGCGGCCGTTCTCCGGGTGGTCCGGGTCGTTGTCGCAGCGGGCGATCTCCAGCGGGCCGAGCCGCAGCACGCCTTCCTCCCTCTCTCCACGGTCCTGCTCGAACAGCCTTTGCAGCCGGGCCACTTGGACGCTCTCCACACCCTGGACAGCCGCGGCGACCGCGACGAGTCGGCTGAGCCGCACCGGTTCGCCGAAGGTCAGCGCGTCGGGATGGAAGAAGCCGAGCCGCCCGCCGGGCAGCCGGCCGCGCCCGAGGACCCGGTACAGCTCGGCGAGGATCTGCCCCTGCTGGTGCCCCGGCTTCGCCGACACGCACAACTCGATGTCCACCGGCACCAGACGCGCCGGGCTCACGACGAGGTCGTGGCCGATGCGCCGGTACGTCTCCAGCTGGTGCGCGACCGCGTCGAGCAGTGCGGGCGCGGGCGTACCCGTCCCGTACGCGTCGATCGCGACGTGCGCCTCCTGGACGCTGCCGGTCCACCGGATCTCGGCGGCGGCCCGCTGCACGCCGGGCAGCGCGGAAGCGAGTTCGGCGTAGTCGTCGGCGGTGACGGCACGCAGCTTGGTGCGGCGCAGGTCGAGGGGCGCCAACTGCCGCACCTGTTCCAGTGGTTCAGGTTCGGTTCCGCCGAGTGCGGGCAGCGGGTTGCGTACACCCGCGACCGGCAGGGCCGCGTCGCCCTCCGGGTCGCGGCAGACGACGAGGTGGTTGATGGCCTCGGCGCCCACGTTGCCCGCGGTGCCGCCGCCGAGCCGGTAGCGCAGTTCCAGGCGCGCGCCCGGGGTGGGCCGGGCGCCGTGGCGGCCGTCGCCGAAACGCAGGGTGAGGCGGCCGTCGTCGTCCAGTTCACCGACGAAGTGCCGGTCGCGGGGGCCGCTTTCGAGCAGGTCGCGGCGGGGTTCCCAGGTGTGCTCACCCTCGTGGACACGGACGGCGGGCAGAGCGTGGCGCGGGTCGTGGGCGAGGGCGGCGGTGGCCGGACCGCGCAGGACGGGCTCGCCCGGGTGGAGTCCGGCGGCGTACGCCGGGCCCCAACTGTGGGCGATCTCCCAGGCGATACGCCCGTCGAGGACCGTACCGGCGCGGGCTCGCGCAGCGAGGACCTCGACGCGGCGCAGCTTGTTGTCCAGCAACTCGTCGCTGCGGTGCAGGAGTTCACGCAAGGCACGTACCGGGTGCAGACGCATTTCGAGCCGGTCGAGGACCTTCGGCCCGAACACGACGGTCAGCTCGTCGATCTCGGTGTCGTCGAGACCGTCACGGTCGCGGGCACTGCGCCACAGCTCGGTCAGGCGCTGCTCGATCCGCCCGGGGATCGCCGCGAGCCGGTCGGCCTGGCCCTTGCTGACGTGGTCCGGGTCAGGGAAGGCGACGACCTGGGTGACGGGCGAGCGGCCGAGCCGGGGCTGGAAACGAGGCTTGATACCCGGGTACACGGACTGGGCGAGCAGGGTGCCGAGTGCGGCGGCCTGCGCGTAAGCAGTACTGGGGACGACACGCTCGCGGCCCTGCTGCCCGGCGAGTTCGAGTCCGAGTCCGGCGCGGCTCGTCTCCGTATCGCCGACGACATCGAACAGCTCACGGATGTCGTCCGCGCTGAGCGGCACACCCGAATCAACCTTGTCGGCAAGGGAGTTGATGAGCCGGGCGGGAGCGTTGCCCTCGTCGCGGTCGACGCAGCCGAAAGCGGGGGTGCCGCAGGCGCCGGTGACGGCGGGGTCGTGCGGGACGGTGACGGTCTCCTGGAGGCCGTCACCGCACCAGGCGAGGGAGCGCCCGTGGTCGACGAGCACCACGTTGCCACGCGCCACGCTCACGTCCTCGACGGGTTCGCAGTCGCGGCCGCCGAGCGTGGTCAGGCGGAGCGGGAAGCGCAGGGCGTCCTCGGCGGCCCAGGTGACCTCCAGGACGGGCTGGTCCTCGATGTGGTCGACGCCGGGCGTGACCGAGGTGAGGCGGACGGCCTGGCGGTGGGTGGGGTCGGCGTCGCCGGGGGTGCCGGTGCGCGGGCCCTTGACCTCTTCGAGGATGAGGACGTCACCGGGGCGCAGGTCGAGCCGGCGTTCCTGGCACTGCTCGGGGTCACGCCACGCGTCGCGCAGAGTAGCGGCGGTGGCGCCCGCGGGCAGGACACACGTGTCGCCGTCCCAGGTCCAGAACCGGATGGTGTTGTGGGCGTCGAGGAGCCTCAGTGGCTCGTCGGCGGCGACCGGTTCGAAGACCTCGACGGAACCGCGTTCGCTCAGGTCGGCGAGGTCGGGGTCGTCGATGACGGTGCCCGGTTCGGGGGTGTCGTGCGGGTCGAGGGTGCGGGTGTCGACGGAGGCGAAGCGGAAGGTTCCCGCGGGCAGGGTGTGCTCGCCGGCGGTCTGCACGGCGACGTACGCGCGTGCGCTCGCGCCGTCGTGCATCGCGTAGTCGATGAGGCGTACGTGGCGGCGTACGGAGATCCGGCGGCGGGCGGTGTCCAGGTACGCCTCGGTGGCGACGGCGTCCTGCTGGTAGCTGATCTGGTCGCCGGTGTGCGCGAGCAGCTCGACGAGGGTCGTGCCCAGGTCGGCGGCGTTGCGCTCGACCCAGTCGGGCGTGGTGAGGGCGAGCCGGTCCAGAAGGAGCTTGCGGATGGTGTCGTAGTCGCGCGCGGTGTAGTCGATGACGGGGGCCTGCGGGAACTCCGTGTCCTCGTCCGGCTCGTCCGCGCAGTCGAACGGGGACGGGCAGTCGGGCCGGAAGCGGAACTCGGCGCTGTGGTAGCGCTGGTCGAACCCGTGGAAGGGCACGTCGCCCGGCCGCCCGTACGGGTCGGTCTCGACGAGCGAGAGCCGGTAGCGGGAGGTGTCGCCCGCCTTGTCGAGGGTGACGTACAGCCGGTCGTCGAGCTCCGGGTCCTCCTCGCGCTCGACGCTGACGTCGTCGGCGCGCAGGCCGGTGACGCGGCGGCCGCCGTCGATGCGTACGTTCTCGGGGCCGAGGCCGTGCGGGGCCTTGCCGAGGAAGGTGACGGTGAGGGTGAGCCCGTCGTCGCTCACCTCGACGGCGTCAACTCCGTTGAGCCGAGCGGCCCTTACCTTGGTGCGCCGCGCGCCTGTCGTGGTGCTGCTCACGTCTGGGTCCTCCCTTCGAGGACGTCGTCACGGCGGGTTCCGGTGGCGCGTACGGCGTAGGCCAGGTGGACGCGTACGACGTTCTCGTCGCTCTCCATGTCCAGGGCCTCGACCTCGATGAGGTCGCCGAGCCAGCGCTGCAGGGCGGCCTGCACGGACAGTTCGAGGGTGCTGATCAGCTCGGGGCTGTTCGGCGAGAACACGAGGTCGAGCAGGCCGCAGCCGAAGTCGGGGCGCATCACGCGCTCGCCTGGGCTGGTGAACAGCAACTGCTCGATCAGGTCCCGCACATGCTCGTCGTGGTCCGCGTGCGCGGTGCGCCCCCGCCGGTCGACCCGGAACGGGAAGGCGATGTCGCTGCGGACCCGGGTACGCCGGCTCATGGGATGGTCACCTCTCGCTGCGTGGCCTGGACGAAGGGCGGCCCCTGGGCGACGAACGCCGCCGAGAAGCACTGGGCCGCGGAGGTGTCGAGCAGCACGGGCGCGCCGTCGACGGTGATGCCGGTGTCATCCGCGGTGAAGCGGACAGCCACACAGGGTGAGGGCACACCGTCGACGGTGTGCGGGCAGCCGGCGACCACGAAGGTGTGCGCGCCGGTGAGGACCGGCACGCCGTTGAGGTGCACCGACCCGTTAGATGTCGTGGCGGGTACGGCCCTGCCGCCGTGCGGGCAGCTGATCACGGCGTCCTCGCCGAGCAGGCTCCCCGAAACCCCCGATACCCCGGATATCCCGGACACTTTAAATCTTTCCCCCGTCTTGTCACTGCTTGGCGGACACGGTCATGCCCTTGCTGATGGTCACGGTCGGTCCTTCGAGGACGACTTCGGCGCCCCCACCGGTCGCGATGACGATCTTTTCCTTGGTGATATGGATGTACGCGCCGCCCTCGGCCTGCAACTTGATCCCGCGCTCGTCCCCCTGGGCGTCCGACATCACGATCTTGTGAGCCGCGGGCGTCTGCACGACGACGGGCTTGTGGTCGGACGGCGAGGCCACCAACTTCCGTGCGTCGGGAGGCAGTTCCTTCTCCTCCCCGTACCAGCAGCCGGTCCAGATGGGGAAACTCGGATCACCCTGCTCGAACTCCACCCACACACCCGTCCCCTTCGACGGCACCACGAACTGGCCGGCCTCGGGCCCGGTGAACGGCAGGCAGGGCAGCGCCCAGGTCGACGGCTCGTCACCGAGCACGTCGGGAACCTCGACGGTGACCCGGCCGATGTGCAGCGGGTCGTTGTTGTCCACGACCCGGCCGCGGAACTTGCCGAGGTAGCGATTGCTGGGTGCCGCCATGCTGAACTGCTCCTGTTGTGTGCGGTGTTGTCGCCTGTCGGCTTGGGGTCAGGGCCGGACGGTGTCGTGCTGCGCCTCCAGGCCTTCCCGGGAGAGCGTGAAGTTCTGCTGGAAGGACCCGGGCCGCAGGTTGTGGGTGACGGACTTGACGTAATAGTCGCCGTCGTAGGCACGGCCTGATCCGCGTACGCCGACGAGTTGGCGGGGTTGGAGGATGTAGCCGTGGCGGTTGACGTCCAGGGAGCCGGAGCCGCTGATGACGTCGGCGGATGTGGCGGCTTGGGCCAGGAGTTCGGCCTCTGCCTGGGCGCGCTGCAGTTTGGCGGTTCCGGAGAGCGTCTTGCGCTTGAGGGCCGGGGTGGGGCGCCGGCCCAGTGGGGGCCGCAGCGGACTGATCGGCGGCTGAGGCAGCAGCGTGGACACGCGCGTCCCCGGATCCTGCCACCGGGCCTGCGGCTCTTCGCGCGCGGTCCCGTCGTAGGCGAAGGTGAGCTGGTCCACGGTGGTGTTGGCATCCATGTTGACGTTGAGGGCGTGCTGACGGATGCCGAGGCGGATTTCGGGGCCCCAACGAGCCGATGACTGACCGGGGTTGGGGCCGGGGTCGAGGTAGAAGGTGTAGCCGTTCGCGCGGGCGAGATCGGTGACGTACTGGAGGTCGGTGCCGGTCTGGTAGTGAACGCGGAGATCCTGATGGGGCGGCTGCGCGATCTTCTCGGCGTAGACGTCGGGCCGGATGCCGTAATCGGAGTACTGGCGAAGGATATTAAGGACGCGCTCGGAGGGCGGGAGATTGGGGTAACGGGCGGTGCGCTCCTCGAGGTCCATCAGCAGGGTCAGGTCCTCGCCCGTGATGGTGAGGGTGGAGTGACCGGGCTGATTGCTGGCGCCCACTTCCTGACGCACTATCAGCCCGTCGAAGAGAACATCGGTCGTCCCCCGGACGCTGACGGTGACGATGAGCCGCGTCTTGGGGTCGAAGAAGCCTTCGGGCAGCAGCGCCTTGTTGATGATCCCGGTCTTCGTGAGATCGAAGGCGAGCTGGAACCCGCTGCGTTCGCCGGCGGTGGCGGTGATCTGGGCGGACAGCAGGGCCTCGGTCACCTCGGCTGGCACGGGGCGGGCGAGCTTCGGCCCCATGAGGAGCGTGATGTGTACGGGGCCCTTCCCCACGGGCTGCTCAGACACGCCGGTGCCCCCCGGGCTCGGGAACGTCGATGACTCGTCCGGCTTCGTCGGTCAACTCCCGTGGGTCGAGTACGGGGTTGGCGTCGGCGATGCGCCACCACTGGGCGGGGTCGCCGAAGTAGCGCTGGGCGAGGAGGTCGGGGCGCTCCCCGGCCCCCACGACATGTTCCTGGCTCTCCTGGGCATCGAGCGGGGGCAGCAACCGCCGCTTGGCGTAACGCACTTCGGTCCCGTCGGGGAGCCGGTGCACCCCGATCTCGGCGTCGTGGTACCGGCTGCTGCGCGGATAGGGATGAGATCCCGGTATCGCGTCCAGGGCACTCTCGTAGGACTCGATGTCAGCCATGTCTGTGTCCTCAACGCCTTCCACTCAGTACGTCGGCACCCGGCAGCCCGAGCGAGCCGAGACTCCCACCACGCGCGGCGGAAGCGAGCCGCTCCTTCTGCGCGAGGTGAGCCATGTACAGATCGGCACCGCGGTGGCCTGCCGGCAGATCACTGACGGTGAGAATCTTCATGCCGATGCTCAGCGAGGCCCGAATCGGATTGAGATTCACGTCGAACGCGGACTCATTGGCGGAAAGCTCGGTGAGCCGCACGGGCATGACCCGCTTGCTCCCCCACGTGAACAGCGTCAGGGGCATCTCGATCGGGCTGATCTCGATGGTCCCGTTCTGCGCGAGGCGGCTAGCTGCGCGCAGCTGAGCGGTGGACGGCTGCACGAGCATTTCGAGGGTGGCGAGTTGGGGGTGGATGCCGTCGGGCGCGGCGATCTCCAGTTGATCGGTGGAGTCGATCTCGGCGGTAAATTTCCAGGTCTCTTCGGCGGGACCCTTAAGACGCAGGGCCTCGTTCCGGTCCCCGTTCCCGCCACCACCGGCACCGGAGTCGCCACTGTCCCCAGCGGTCTGCGGGGCGATGCTGCGCTCCAGGGTGTCAGGATTGAACTGCAGCACGATGACGCGCTGGGGGGTGCCACGGTCGGGGTCAACTACGACTATGCCGGAGCGGATGGGTTTGGGGATGTCTGCGTAGCGGGTCACTCGCCACCCCGCTGGAGGCCTTCGAGGAGGAGTTCAGAGTTCCTCCTCACACGATCCACCGGATCGCGCGTGAGCACCTCGTCCACGATGCGCACCAGACCGGGCCAGGGGAGGTATCCGGTCGCGATGACGACGGACTGCCGCACACCCGGATCAGCGTCATGGGCCACTTCCCGAAAGGCCGCGACGAGGCCCCCGTCTTCCTCGGCCGGAGCGGTGAGCGCGGCGGCGTACACGGCCGTGAGCTTCTCGTTCCTGTCAGCTGCCGATCGCAGCGCGCGCCGGGCTTCCTGGTAGCTCCAAAGGTCACAGTTCTCCTGGATCTGCCGCGCAACCTCGTCGCCGGCTTCTCCCCGCACAGTGAGATACCGCATGCCAATGGGCTCATCGTCCACGTGATGGATTTCGGTGCGCTTGTCGTACGTGATCCAGATGTCGACGTACGCTCCGGCCTCCGATCGACGCAGGTCCACGATATCCCAGTCGAGATCCCACGCAAGCCGCTTGAGATCCCGAATGGAACAGGTCGGTTTGAGAACGAAGCGGTGACTGAAATCGGTCATGAGGCGGCCTCACTATTGCAATTTGTAGAAGTTTTTGACGAATTCAGAAACAATTCTTCTGCCATGATCCATAGCATCCGGTCGATTTATCCCTGTGATTCCCTTCCCTTGAGTGGCCGCAAGGACCCACTTCTCCGCCAGCTCTTCCTCTCGGCGGACGAGTTCATCACGATTCTTGCGTGTTCCGCGAAGTCCCTTCTTCTGCTCATCTTCCTCCTGTTCGAGGCCCCAACCGGCCTGGATCGCTCCCTTCATGGACATGGGATAGGCGCCACGGACGCCCCGCCTACCCGTCCCCTCATATGCCGAGAAGGCATCCTCGGCGGAGAGGCCACCGCCTTCTCTACCGCGGGCAAGGAGATCGGTCGTC
The DNA here is from genome assembly GCF_040645335.1 of Streptomyces sp. NPDC046821. Taxonomy (NCBI): domain Bacteria; kingdom Bacillati; phylum Actinomycetota; class Actinomycetes; order Kitasatosporales; family Streptomycetaceae; genus Streptomyces; species Streptomyces sp. NPDC046821. Next base: position 405,100 of record NZ_JBEYYB010000001.1, read on the forward strand.
ATCGCCGCAAACCCTATGTTGGCATAGTTACGAGTCGACTCCCGAACAAACATGAGCCAGTGCGAGCTCCTGATGAAGTCACGCTGTTCCTCGTCCCAGGACCCCGGCAGAGTCCCGTTCCTGACGTACGCACGCATACCAGCTGCGAAGTCTTCTTCCGAGATTTTCAGATCCTTCAGTTCTTGAGGTACCTGGTCGTATCTCTCGACTCCTATGGTCTTTGCATTTCGCGCGCCGGGCTGGTCCTTCTCGCGTACTCTCTCTCGGTTCGGACCGACTTCGTAGTCCTCGTTCTTGTAGCCCGGGTCGTACGGAGGAAGCTTCTCCCTGGCGCCGTCCGACTTCGAGATCTCCAGGCCCTCGCCGCGTTCGCGGAGGTAATGGACCACCCCAGGAATGTCGGAGCTGCCGGACGTCCTCGGGACATGTTCCGCCCCCTTGCCTTTGCCGGTCTGCTCCGCCGCGAGCTTCTCGCGGTGCACGCGCTCGGCGGCGGCACGAACGTCCTGGCGTTTCAGAACGTTCTTCGACTCCTCCCGCACCAACTGACGCATGTCCGGTGGCACCAGTTGGTAGCCAACGTCGACGGGCTCCTCCGGGTTGAGACGAGCCCACACCTTGAACTGCTGCTCACCCTGTTTCCCCAGGCCGGTGAGCCGGTACCAGACGCGAAGGGCGCCGAGCACGGCCAACAGCATGCGCTCGGGGACGCCCTGCTTGAGGAGGAGGCGCACCTTCGGCCTCAGCCTGGCCAGGATCTTCTGCAGCCGCGCCTCCTTCGACTCCTTAGACTTTTCCTCTTTACGCCTCTTGTCCTGGTCCCCTCTCTTCTGCTCGTGCTGCCTCTTCTTGTGGTCACGCAGGTGGCCCTTCTTCCGCTTGAACAAGTTCCGCAGCTTCGACGCGCCGTTCTTGAGCGCCTTGCCCAGCTTCGACTTCTTCAGCTTCCTGCCCAGCGTCTTCGCCGCGTTGCCGGCCTTCTTCATGGCCGACTTGACCGCGCCCTTAGCCTTCGAGAGTGCCTTGCCCACAGGAGACTTGGGCTTCTTGGGCTTGGTCGGCTTGGGGCCCTCGATCTCCTTCTGCTTCTTCTTCGGCGCGGATTCAGAAGTCTTGTCCTTGGCCGGGGCCCGGTCCTTGGTGGGGCGCTGCTCCTTCTCCGGTGCCTGGTCTTTCGGCTTCGCCTCCGGCTTCTTCGCCGGCCCCTTAGGCGTAGCGTGATCCTTCGGTTTCACCGGGGACTTGGGGTCCGGCGAGGGCTCGCCCTTCGGCTTGTGTGCCGACCCGGGACGGGTCAATGCCTGCTTGGCCTTGCGCAGCGCCCCCCGCGCCGAGTTCACCGCCGAACCCGCCGCCTTCTTCGCGCCTCCCCCGACCTTCTTCAGGCCGTCCATGATTTTCTGGGCCATGCCCTTGAGGCGTTTGCCTACGCCCTTGGTGGCTGAAGCCAGCTTCTGGAGGAGGAAGTTGGTGATGAAGTCCAGCAGGGCCACGACCCCCGCAGCCACCGCCTCCGCGAACAAGCACGCCGCCGGGCCCGCCTTCACCGCCTTCAGGTAGGCCCAGAACTTGCCGAACGCCGACAGGATCGAGCTCACCGTCGACCATGCCGCCATCAGGCCCTGGATGATCGTGAGGATCGCGCCCGCCGCCGGCACGATCATCGAGACGACCTTCTCGATGACCAGCGTCGCGATCATCATCGGGAGGGAGGCGATGATCGCGTCCCACGCCATCTTGCCGATCTGTTTCAGCGATACGCAGCCCTTTACCAGGACGTCGATCACCGCTTTGCCCAGGCCGAGGATGCCCTCGACCTTCGTGTCGAACCAGCCCTTGACCGCCACCTTGATGGCGCCCCAGAGATGGTCGGTGATACCGGTCTTGGCGGAGCTGCCCGCCTTCGAGATCCAGCCGCCCGGGTCCGGCGCGATGTCCGCCACCAGCGCCGCGAACTTCCCCAGCGCTTCGATCGCCGCCTGCGCGAACTTGATCGCGCCCTCGATGACGGCCTGGTACGCCTTGATGACCGCCTTGACGCCCGCTTCCAGGACGTCGAGCAGCTTGTTCAGGCCGGCGGCAAGGGCGTCCAGCAGGCTGTTGACCGCCTTCTTCAGGCCGTCCGCCAGCTTGTTGACCGTTGCGATCGCCGCGTCCCGCAGGCCCTCGATCGCCTTGCGGAACTTGTCCCGCAGTTCGGGGAAGGCCGCCAGCAGCGTGTCGCCGATCGCGATCAGGACGTCCGCCAGCGCGTTGATCGCCTTGACGGCCAGGTCCCGTACGAAGTCGATCGCCTGGTTGGCCCACTCCTTGAACTTGTCGATGATCCCGTTGACGGCCTTGCGGGCGGCGTCGAAGACCGCGGTGACGGCGGCGAGCAGGCCCTTGAAGAAGTCGGCGACCTTGTCCGCGATCCAGCCGAGGATGCCTCCGGAGGGCTTCTTCTCCTCCTTCTTCTTCTTGGCCTCCTTCTCGGCGTTCTCGCGCTCGGTGTCGATCGAGGCGTTGTCCTTGTCCTTGCGCTCGCCGACCTCCTTGTCCTTGTCGTCGCGGGCCTTGACGATCTCCTTGTTCTTCTTGCCGTGTTCGTCGTCGGACTGTTTGTCCGCGTCCTCGATCTTCTTGTCCTGCTCGCCCCGCCAGTCCTCGCGCTGCTTCTGTGTCTCCTGGGCGACCCGGCCCCGTTCGGCCGTCTGCTGCGAGGTGTTGCGCTCGACCTCGCTGTTGATCTCGGCCTGCTTCTCCTGCTTGGCCTGCTGCTCGCTCTGCTGGTGTTCCTTGTCCTTGGCGTCGAGGTCGCCCTGCGCCTTGCCGGCGGCGCCGGTGATCTCTGAGCCCTTCTCCTGCTTGGCGACGGCGCCGACCCCGGCCTTCGGCGCCGGAGTGGCCTCAAGGGCGCCCGCCTTGCCGCCGCCCCCGCCGGAGGCCTTGCCCCGGAGTTCCTCCCGGGGAGCATCGGGGAAGATCTGGTCCTCGCCGAGCGGCTTGGCCGCGTCGTCACGGCCCGTCGTCTGCAGGTCGGACTGCTTGTCCTTGAGCGCCTTGGCCTGGTCGTCGGTACGGGTGGGGTCGCTGGCGCCTTCGAGACGGATCTTGGGCGCCGGGCCCACCGTCTTGTTCTCGAGTTCGGGGTCGGTGGTCGGGACCGCGTCGGCGGCCGCCTCGACGTTCTTCGCCTCGGCCTCGCTGAGCCCCTTGTTGGGCACGGCGGGGGCCGGCGGAGGCGCCACATCGGCGGTGGCCTCCTTGCCCTGGGCCTTGTCGCCGCCCTTGGCCTTCTGCTTGTCGGCCTGGTCCTCCGGGCCGATCCGCTCCACCTTGCCGGTGACCTGGGCGGCCTGCGGCGCGGCCTCGGGCGGCGCCGAACGCGTCTGCGGCGCGCCCGAAGGACGTTCCTTCGTCGGCGGGGCGGCGTCGAGCCGCTTCTGCTCCTCGCCGATCTTCTTGTCCGCGGCCTTGTCGACCCCGGGCATGGCGGCAGCCGCCTGATCGGGCGCCAGCTTGCTCACGGTCTGCACGGCAGCCTTGGGATCCTGCCCCGAGACGTCCGGCGGATCCTCCTGCTTCTGTTCGGGCGCGGCCTCGCCACCGCCCCCTCCGCAACCGCCCTGCCCCTCTTCCTTCTCAGGCGCGGGCGCGGGCGGCGCACAGCCACCGCCGTCCTTCTCCAACGACGCCTCGGGCCGGGGCGCGTCCGTCGCCGCCGTCTGGCCGGGCCCGTCGGTCTGCTCGGCGGCCGGGCTCACCGCGGCCTGAGCGACGGACGGCGCGGCACCAGGTCCGGCAGCGGTCGTCGGCCCGGTCTTCTCGGCGGCACCGACGGGTCCGCGCGGCGCGGCGCCGGGCCCGGTCTCCTTGGGAACCTGGCTCTTGGCCTGCGGCGCCTCACGCTCGGACCGGGGCGGCTCGGCTCCACGCCGGGCGGCGGGCGAGGGTTCACGGTCCTCGACCGGTGTCTTGGGAGTCTGCGCACCGGCGGGCTTGGCCACGGCGGCGGCCACCGGGGTCGCCACCGACGGCGCGGCTCCCGCACCCGACGGGGCCCCTGCGCCCGTACGGGACTCCGCAGCCGTACGCCCCCGCTGCTCGCTCTTCTCCGCCTCCGCGTCCTCGGCGTCCGGCTGCTCGTCGTCGTCCGCCCGGTCGCCGTCGGCGGACTCGGGCTCCTTGTTCTGCTCCTTCTCCTGCTGCTGCTCCGGGTCGGGCTTCTCGGCCTCGGGCTCGGGGCGGTCCTTCTCCTGGGTCGCCGGGTCCTGGCCGACCTCCTGGTCGAGCGGCTTCTCGGTCTCCTGGAGGTCCTTGGTGCCACGGTCTTGAGCCTGTGCGGCAGGCCCGTTCTCAGGCTGCGGAGCCTCGCCCTCTACGGGCCCCTCGTCCTGGCCAGGGGCCTTCTGCTCCGGCCCGGCGTCGTCCTCGTCCTGCTCCCCCTCCCGCTTCTCCCGCTCCTGCTCGGTCTTCTCCGCCTTCGTCGGCGGCGGGGTGGGGAAGGAAGGCAGCGACGGTTCGGCGGCCCCCGGAGCGAGCTTGTCGGCGGTCGGTACGGCGGACAGGTCGAGGTCGGCGTCCGGCAGGTAGTCCTCGGGCTTGAGCGCGGGTTCGTCGTGCTCGCCCGCCGCCGGTGCGCCCTCGTCCTCGCCGCCCGCGACCTCCTGATCGGCTCCCGCTTCAAGTCCGAGCGGCCGCTCCTCCTCACGCGGTTCGGCCTCCGCGCCGCCGTCCTCGCCCTTCTCGTTCAGGCCGTGCTCGGACAGCGCGGAGTCGGACCGCTCGCCGCGCTCGTCGACCTTCTCGGGGCGTACGGGGCCGGGCTGGGCCCTCTGCTTCGGGTCCGGTTCCTCGCGCTTGGAACCCGCGCCCGGCTGCGTCTGGTCGTCGCGCCGCTTGCGCTTGTCGGCGCCCGGCTCGCTGGCCTGCCGCGGGTCTGCCTCTTCACGCTCGCGCTGTTCCTTGCGCTCCTCCTTGGCCTGTTCGGTGCCCTGCTGCTGCCCCTGGGCGCGTTCGTCGGCGGCCTGGTCGGTGCGCTCGCGGTCGCCCGCCGCCTCCTCGTCCGTCTGCTGCTGTTCCTCCTGGGCCTGCTGCCGGGAGGCGTTCCGCTCGTCCTCCTGCTCGGTGCGCTGAGCGGACTCCTGCTCTTCGGTGGCGGCGTCGGAGCGCGCCCGGCTCCGGTCGCTGCCGCTCTTCTGGTCTCGGGCCTTGGCGTCCTGCTTTTCCTCGCGGGTGTCGGTGGCACGCCGGTCGGCAGACTTGCGGTCGGACTCCTGCTTCTTCTGCCACTGGGTACGTTCGACACCGAGCTCTTCGAACAGGTCCAGCTCGGGCAACGGCGCCTGGGTGGGCTGGAGTTCGACGGGACCGGGGCGAGCCTCGTCGGCGATCTCCAGGAGCCGGTCGTACTCGGGCGTCAGCAGCCGGTTCTCCAGCCGGTCGACGACCGCGTCCTCCAACTCCTCTGACATACGGGCCAGTTGGAGCCGCACCCGGCCGGAGGCGTCGGTCGGGTCGCCGCGCAGGCTGCGCAGCACATTGCCCGCGAGCCGGTCCACGAGGGTCGCCGGGTCGACGGCCTCGGCACGCATCCGGTCGGCGTCGACGGTGGCGTAGCGCAGCCAGCCGGGCGTGGCCTGGCCCTCTTCGACCGTCGGGGCCTGCTCTGAGGACGCCGAGGATGTTGGCCGAACGACCGCCTGCGCGGCCGCCTCCGCCTCCCGCTCGATGGACTGCTGCGGCAGGCTGACCGCACCGAGTTCGCGGCCGGCCCGCAGCGCGCCCAGGCCGTGCGGGTTCTGCACGGTGTGCTGCAGTTCGTGGGTCAGCAGCCGCCGGCCCTCGTCGGTGCCGGGCCGAAAGGCTCCCTCGCGGAAGAAGATGTCCTGGCCGACGGCTACGGCGTCCGCGCCAAGCAGTTCGGTCAGCTGCCCGGCGTCCCGGCCGGTGTGCAGCCGTACCCGCCCGAGGTCGTGGCCGAGCTGTCCCTCCAACTCCCGCCGGAGACCGACGTCGAGCGGCTGGCCGGCCCCGCTGACGATGTCCTTCGGCTCGGGCGCCTGGTTCTTGGCGGCGCGTTCCTTGCGCTTCTTGCGGCGTTGTTCCGCGGCCTGGTCCGCGCGGGAGTCCTGGGTCTGGGCGCCGCTCATCGCGTCACCTCCCCGCGTCCGGAAAGGCCGGCGTGCACGGCGCGGGCCAGTTCCTGGCCGAGGCGGCGGGCGGAGAGGCCGGCGGGCAGTGGCGACAGGCCGGACAGGGCGTCCACCGCCACAGCGCCGTCCGCCGCCAGGGGTACGCCGTGTTCGCGTACGAGGCGCGTCAGTTCGCGTTCGAAAGATGCCGAGACCCTGTCCGGGTCTACGCGGAAGCCGTCTAGGACGAGTTCGCCGACGTCGATACGGATTTCCCGAGGGACGCGAGCGTCGTCACGCCGGTCCCGTGAGCCTGAGTGCGGAGTCACACCCATCCGCGTACCTCCCCCGGCGTCAAGGAGCGTTCCAGCTTCAGGTATTCGGTGCGGGCCGCCGCGAGCATGTGGCGCATCTGGAGGCGGTCGCCTTCCTCGGCGGCGAGGAAGGCGCCGGAGAGAGCTATGTTGCGTATCGAGCCGCCGGCGACGGTGAGTTGCGCGAGCAGGTCCGGCTCTATGCCCTTCACCGGGGCCTGCGACGGGAGTACGCGGCGCCAGATCTCGGCGCGTTCGTTCTCGGCCGGGAACGGGAAGTCGACGACGAAGCGGATGCGCCGCATGAAGGCCGTGTCGAGGGCCTTCTTCATGTTGGTGGTCAGGATGGCGAGGCCCCGGTAGGCCTCCATCCGCATCAGCAGATAGCTGACCTCGAGGTTCGCGTAGCGGTCGTGGCTGTCCTTGACCTCGCTGCGCTTGCCGAACAGGGCGTCGGCCTCGTCGAACAGGAGCAGGGCGCCGCCCCGTTCGGCGGCGTCGAAGACCTTGCGGAGGTTCTTCTCCGTCTCGCCGATGTACTTACTGACCACCTGGGAGAGGTCGATGATGAAGAGGTCGAGGCCGAGTTCCTTGGCCATGACCTCGGCGGCGAGGGTCTTGCCGGTGCCGGAGCCGCCCGCGAAGAGCGCGGTGACGCCGAGGCCGCGGCGCAGGGTCTGCGCGAACCCCCACTCCTGGTGGACCGTGGCCCGCTGCCGCACATGCGCGACGATCTCGCGCAGGACACTGGTCTGGCGCTCGTGCAGCACGAGGTCGTCCCAGCCCGCCTCCGGTTCGATGCGCCGGCCGAGCGCGTCCATGCCGACGCGGGCCTCGCCCAGGCCGGCCCGCCAGGCGAGCTTCGCCCCGTCGAGTTCGTCCTCGCCGGGGAGATCACGGCGTACGGTCGCGGCGGCTGAACGTACGACGTGCGGTGGCAGCTGGAACTGGGCGACCAGCGAGCGCAGTTCCCCCTCCGCGATGTCGACGACGCCGTCGAACTCCCCTGCCCACAGGCTTAGTTGCTCTTCGTCGTCGAGGTGCGGCACGGCCACCCGTTCGCCTCGCGCCCGCTCCGTGGGCCACGCGTCCTCGCTCGATACGACTACGGGTACGGCGGCCCCGGCCAGGAACGCCTCGGTCGCCGCCCGCTGGTCCCGGTCCAGTTCGCCGACCTCGACGAGCAGCGCGGCCGGCAGCAGGATCGCCTCGCGCTGCCAGAGCCGGGCGAGGGCGTCACGTGCGGCGGGGTCGGTGGGGATGTCCTCCGCGTCCATCGCGTAGATCCCGAGCCCGGCGCGGGCGGCCGCGGCGGCGGCTATGTCGGCGCGGCTGCGCAGATCGCCGCCGACCAGCTCGACGAGGAGCGGGCCGTCCGGGCGGGCCCCGTCCGTCCAGCCGGCGGTGACGCGGTTCGCGGCCAGGTCGTACGAGGGCGGCAGGCCGTCGGCGACCGGGGTGCGGCGCAACTGGCCGTGCAGCCGGGCGTCCAGATAGGGCGAGCCGAGCAGGAAGTGCAGGATCCGCTCGTCGAGCCGGAGCCGCGACATGGTCAGCCGGGACTCGTCGTCCAGCTCCACGAGGCGCCAGCGGCGCAGCGGGGCGACCGGGGTGAGCGCGCTCCAGTGCGGTTCGCCGAGCGCGGCCAGGGCGAGGGAGAAGGTGGGGTAGGCGCGTTCCGGGTCACCGCTGGCCGCTGCGCAGCGGGCCGCCGTGGTGGGGTCCAGTTCGTAGGCGGCGGTGAGCAGGATGAGGTCGCGCTCGAACGTGGTGAGGCCGAAGCAGGAGGACAGGGCCGTGAGGGGGGCGGCGGTGGCGGGGGCCGTCTCGGGCACGGAGGCTGAAGCGCCGCCGTCCACACCCAAGTCACCTTGCTCATCGGCTGGTTGGGCCTTTCCGGCGGTGTCCGCCGCCCGCGCGGCATGAGCATCCACGAGTGCCAGTACGCGCTGGATCTCCGCCGCCAGCGGCAGCGCACCGCCCGTCCCGACGGCACGGTCCGCCGTCATGTCGTCGCCTCGCCCCCGAGTCCCCACGCCGCCTCAGCTCTCCCCGCCGTCAGTGGCGCCCGGTTTCTTCGGGGCGGCAGCGTCCGTGGTCTTGGCGGCGCCACGCGCCGAGGTCTTACGAGTACGGGTGGTCGGCGCCTTCGCAGCAGCCGCCGTCGACTTGGCCGGAGCCTTCGCGGCGGTCTTCGCCACCGCCTTGCCGGTGACCTTCCCCTGGGCACCGCCCTTCACAGGCGCGTCGGCCACCTCCGACACCGGGGCACCTTCAGAGCCCGCCCCCGTATCCGCACCCCCGTCAGAAACCGGCCGCTCCGGCGCCCCCGGCGCCCCGAACGGCAGCACCGTCACCGTCTGCCGCTCCACCGGCTTAACCGGCACCGGCTGCTCGCGGCCCTCGATGAAGACGAGCGACGCCTGGTAGACCACGGACAGCGTGTACGGCGTCTGGTTGAGCATCCCCCACAGCTTCGACGTCTCGTCGACGTCCATCACGGTCGGCGTGAACCGCACCTTCTGGACCGCGTCGGCCAGGTCACTGCCCGCCAAGTACGGCTTCTCACCTGCCTGTTCGATGACGTCCTTGGGCAGGACGGGTATCTCGTGCAGGGTGCGCACGACCGAGCCGATGAGGCGCTGGCCGACCAGTTCGCTCTCCTCGCCGTACGCGCTGATCACGAAGTGCAGGTCGAGAGCGGCGGCCGGGCGCTTGACGAGCCTGCCGTCGGAGGCCCTGGTCGGCAGGTCGTTGCCGCGCTGCGAGGTGTTGGGCGTGACCTGGTACAGGAACACGATGATGGTCGGGTCGGTGGGCGGGTCGGCCGGCGGCTTGCGCGGCTCGACCTTGACGGCCATGCCGATCTCCGGCTGCAGGTTGGCCTCGATGAGCAGGGCCAGGGCCTGGGTGACGTGGGCGAGTGCGAGTGCGTTGCTCATGGGGTCAGTTCCTCAGTCCCTCGTCCACGTGTCCCTCCCGCGTGTCCACGGCTTGCGTTCCTCACTCGCGCCCCCGGGCCAGGTAGTCCTGCAGGCTCACGGTCGCGCTCTGCCTGGCGGGAGCGGACCGGCCCGCACGGCCGGTGTCGGCGGACGACGCCCCGGCCGCCGTCACCTCGAGCCGCCCGATCTGCACCTGCACCACCTGCTCGCCGCCGCGCCCTCCGCGCCGACCCGCCGACTGCCGTACGGCGTCCCGTGCCGCCGCCGTGTCCACGGCGCTGGGCCGAAGGGGGGTGGGCACGGCGACGGCGGCGGTCTCCGTCCCCGGGGGGACGGGCGCGGAGACCGCGCTTCGGGTCGGGAGCGCGGCGCTTCGCTCCCGTGCGGCGGTACGGCGTGCGGTCTCGGGGACGGCACGCGGCACCGGCATGGCGGCGGGCCGCAGCGGACGCACCTCCGGCGTGGCCGGGAGCGGCGTCCGCGAGACTTCAAAAGCGGGGGCCGCTTCAGTACGTACGACGGTGCGCTCACGCTCCGAGTGGAAGCGGACCTCACGCGTCGGCGTACTCAACTCACCGTGATCTATTGGCACTTGTGGGGTCGAAGGCCATAGAGACTCGACGCCGTCCGATTCCTGCACCCCATCCCCCCGTACCGCCTCCACCCGCTCGAAGGGCCCGGCGAGCCTCGGCCGTACCCGGGTCACGCCCGCGTGCGGCACGGCACCCCCGGCGTGCCGGGCGAGCAGCCGGTCGAAATAGTCCGGGGCACCCCCGTCCGAAGACCCCGATGCGCCCGCAGGCTCAGTGGGCTCACGCATCCGCACACAGCTCCAGGTAGTAGCGGCGCCGCAGCGGGCTGAGCGCCAGAATCTCCGGCTCGCTCCAGCCGTAGGCGGTGGCGAGCAGATGGACGTCGAGCAGGACGTCACGGGCCCAAGCGTCCAGCTCCGCCCACAGGTAGGAGGCGATGTCGAGTTCGGCGCGGGTGGCCGCCTCGCACTCCGGGCAGTTGATGTTGAGCGTCACGTCGGCGGCCGGGTCGGCGGCCTCGACCGCCTCCGCGATCATCTTCTGCACGGCCTCGGGCAGTACGTCCACGGCGACGGCGGCCCCGTCTCGCTCCGCCGACACGACGCACCGTGCGAGGAGCGCGCGCCGGGCCGCGCCGGCGGAGAAGGCCGCGTCCGGGTGCCGGGCCGCCGCCGTCAGATCGGCGACGGTCGGCACCCGGAACGCGACGTCCCAACCGCCTTCGGTGAGCTGAACCACAGACTCGTCCGGCGCGCGCAGGGTCCGGGCGAACTCCCGTGCGTCCAGGTCGAATTCCATGTCCGCGCCGCACGCGTCGCAGTCGATCCTGACCTGCATCCGCTCGCCGAACAGGGCCCGGCGCAGCGCGAACAGGTCGGCCTCGCGGGCGCCGACCGGCAGCGCCAGCAGCGCCTCATGGTCGCCGCCGAGCTCGGGACGGGCGGCGCGGTGCAGGAGCAGCGCGCGGCCGTGGCCGTCGCGCCCGAGTCCCGCCTCCCATGTCGCCAGGAGGTCGCCGGCCTGAGTGCTGTCCGTGATCCCCGCCGTCATCCCCGCCCCCGTTCCCTGCCCGTGCCGCCGCCCCCGCGACGGCCTTCAACCCACGCTCCGCCCGATTACCTCAACTAGCCCTTACTCAGGCCGGGTTGAGGAAAGAAGGCTCCTCCGGCTCCGGCACCTCGTAGTCCCGCTCCCAGCCCTCGCACTCGAGCTTGAGGCTCTGGATCGCCACCGCGTTGGCGTTGGCGTCCAGCTCGCCGAGGACCTGGTACTCGCTGGGCCAGGTCCGGTAGAGCTTGTGCGAGACGGCGACCTGCCCGGCCTCGTTGAGGACCTGGATCACGATGTCCTTGCGGAAGTCGGCCAGGGACACCTCGGAGCCGAGTCCGGCGCCGACCTGCCAGACCTTGTTGGCCCAGCGGTCGAACTCGGGGTCGTGGGTGACCCCGCGCTCCAGGGTTATGCCCTCGAACTCGGAGCGGCCCGGCGACTTGCGCGGGGAGCTCGGGTCGCCGCCGTGCCGGTGCTTGACGACCTCGGTGGTCCGCTTCAGGGGACTGATCTTGCTGATGCCCGCGACCGTCCGACCGTCCCACAGGACCAGGAACTTGAAGTTCTTGTAGGGGTCGAAGCGATGGGCGTTGACGTTGAACTCAGCCATCGGATTCCTTCACGCCTCAAAGGTCTTTAGATCTCGAACTGCCCGGACGTCTGCTGGATCTTGACGATCACGAACTCGGCGGGCTTGACCGGCGCGATGCCGACGAGGACGTTCACCACGCCGTTCGCGATGTCCTCGTCCGTCGTCGTGTCGTGGTCGCACTTGACGAAGTACGCCTCGCGCGGAGTGCCGCCCTTGAAGGCGCCCTGGCGGAAGAGGTTGTGCAGGTACGAGGAGGCGCTGAGGCGGATCTGCTGCCACAGGTTCTCGTCGTTGGGCTCGAACACGACCCATTGCAGGCCGCGTTGCAGGCTCTCCTCGACGTGCAGGGCGAGCCGCCGCACGGGCACGTACTTCCATTCACTGTCGAGGGCGTCGGAACCCTCCAGCGTGCGGGCGCCCCAGACGGTCGGGCCGACCATCGGGAAGGTGCGCAGGCAGTTCACGCCGAGCGGGTTGAGCAGGCCGTTCTCGCGGTCGGTGAGCTTGACCGCGAGGGACTGCACCCCGGCGAGGCGCGCCTCGGTCCCGGCCGGCGCCTTCCACACGCCACGCTCGGCGTCGGTACGGGCGTACACACCCGCGACGGCGCCCGACGGCGGGAAGGAGCGGAGGCGTCCGGTGAGCGGGTCGGTGAGCTGGATCTGCGGGAAGTACAGGCCCGCGTGGTTGCCGCGCACCGGCTCGAAGGCGGCGAGTCCGGCACGGGCCGCGTCGACGCTGCCCCAGGAATTCGGCGCGTCGACGAGCAGGAAGATCCGCCGCTCCTGGCACAGCCGCTGCGCCGCCGAGACCACGGTGACCGCGTCCTCGACCTTCTCGTACGCGGCCAGCTCGGGCAGGACGAGCAGATTGACGTCGGCCTCGTCGCGCAGCGACTGGATGCCGGTCTTGTCGGCCTCGGATCCGATGAGGTCGCGCGGGCCGGGCGCGCCGCCGTCCTCACCGCCCTCGAGCGGGAACACGGGCGGGTTGACGGAGCCTTCGAGGCCCAGGTCGTTGGCGCACTCGCCGACGAACCGGACGACGTCCTCGGGGTCGGTGGACCCGGCGACGACCTGGACACGCCGGCCGAACGCGGTGACCTCGGCACCCGCGAAGGCGTGCTTGCCGGGGGCGTCGGGCAGGGCCCGCAGTTTGCGTTCGAGGAGGAGCGCCAACTCGGCGACGTTGCACGGGACTTCGCCGTCGGTGTCGGCGTCGTAGAGCGTGAACTCGCGCTCGACGTCGCCGATCTTCACCTTCAAGTCCACGGCCAGATCGGTGAGTTCGTGCCCGAACGGCTTGGAGACGGTGCCCGACGGATCGGGGCGGCCCTCGCCGACGACGTCGACGCGGATCAGCCGGGAGCCGGAGTTGACGACGGTCGGCGCGTAACGGCCGTGCGAGGCGTCCATGGAGAGGCCGGTGAAGGCCTCGCGGGCGCCGCCCCGGGCGTCGTACACGCGAAGGTTGAACTCGTCGTCCGGGCACGCGGTGTCGTAGTCGACGGCGACGCGGAGTCCGTCGCCCCAGTGGCCGGGCTCCTTGGCGTGGACCTCGAGGACCGGGCTGTCGCTGTGGCCCTCGGTGGAGGCCAGGGCGACGCAGGCGGCCTTGCCGGTGCCCGCCTTGGTGACGCGGACGATCACGGCGACCGTGCCGCCATTGCCGAAGAACTGGTGCACCGCGTAGCCGACGGCACTCTGCGAGCTGAGACCGCCGAAGCGGCGCTCGAACTCGGCGAAGCTGGTGACGCGCACCGGCTGGTTCAGCGGTCCGCGGCGGGTGTGACCGACGAACGCGGTCACCGAGGTCGTGACGGTCGAGATGGTGCGGACACTGCTGGGAAGCTCTTCGACGTATACGCCGGGATATGTCGGCTTGGCGCTCACTGCATTCGTCGGCATTCCCCCTCCTATCCCTTCTCAGGCACCGGACGAAGGCACCAAGAGATGGCATGGGGAGCCGCTCCGTCGGGCACGCGGGAAAGGACCGGCCGCTGGTCACGACGGGTCACGCGCACCTCATCAAGTTTCCCCCGTCAACATCCGGGCGGTTGGCCGCCGGACCGAGCGTCGCGCGCTCGTGACTCCTGATGCGTAAGTGCTCAACGGAGTATTCATTGCTGGCAAGTTGGGGAGCAAGGCGACTTCCGGTCACAGAGCGGGGAGGTTCCGTGAAGAGCGGATGACCGTCATAGCGCGCGGATCATCATGCCGGTGCGCGTCGCAGCGCTTCTGGCGATGCGGCTCGCGTATGCCTCGCGGTGCGCCTCTCGGTGCCGCGGGGACAATGGTCGCCTGCTCACCCGCCCGGACCCGCCGGGCTGCTCCGCGCTCCGGGCGCGCGCAGGCTGGTGGGAAGGACCGACCGGAAGGGCTCATTCGACATGGGGAGGACGGCATAAACACGACACGGACGGCGGGCACCCGCAGAAGCACCGTCGCTCGGCTCCTTGCGCGTCTGGCCGTGCTGGCGGTGCTCGGTTCCCTGGCCGTGCTGATGCTCGCGCTGGGCAGGAACGGGCTGAAGGTCGTCGGCGCCGGGCTGCTCGGGCTGATCCTGTGCGCCATCGGTGTCTGGTGGATCGTGGCCCATCGCGGGGTGGTGCGGCTGCTCGGGGTGCTCCTCGCGCTCGGCGCCCCCGTCGGAGTCATGGTGCTATTCGTCTACGACGGGTTGTGGCTGACGGCACTCGTGATGATCCTCTGCTGGGCGGCCGCACTGGCCCTCGCCCGAGCGGCGCTGCGCGCGGCGCGTCCGGAGCGGCCGATGCGGGCGCTTCCCGCGTCCCGGCCGAAGCGACCGGTCCTGATCATGAACCCGAAGTCCGGTGGCGGAAAGGTGGGCCGCTTCGAACTGGTCGAGCGGGCCGAGGCACTGGGCGCCAGGGTGATCCTGCTCGACCCGTCGGCCCCGGCCGATGTGGCGGCGCTGGCGCGCGAGGCGGTGGCCGGGGGCGCGGACCTGCTGGGCGTCGCGGGCGGTGACGGTACGCAGGCGCTGGTGGCGGCGGTTGCGGCGGAGCACGGCCTGCCGTTCCTGGTGATCTCGGCCGGTACCCGCAACCACTTCGCCATGGACCTCGGCCTCGACCGCTCCGACCCGTCCCGCTGCCTCGACGCGCTGACCGACGGCGAGGAACTCCGCGTCGACCTCGGCGACGTCGCGGGCCGCGCGTTCGTCAACACCGTCTCCTTTGGGGTGTACGCGGACATCGTGCAGCGCCCCGAGTACCGCGACGACAAGGCGGGCACCGCCCTGAACCTGATGCCGGACCTGCTGGTCGGCGCCGAGGGACGGCGCCTGGACGCCCGGGTCGACGACGCCGGCCTCTCGTCCCAGCAGGCGCTGCTGGTCAGCAACAACCCGTACAGCTCGCTCGACGACATCGCCGGGGGCGGGCGGCGGCCCCGGCTCGACGACGGGGAGCTGGGCGTCGTGGGCATCCGGGTGGAGGGCGCCGCGCAGGCGGCGGCGCTCGCCGTGCGGGGGTCGCAGTCCGAGGGGCTGACCGTCATGACCGCGCACCGGGTCGAGGTCGTCTCCGAGGCGGAGGAGATTCCGGTGGCGGTGGACGGTGAGGCGCTGCGGATGCCGACGCCGGTCCTGTGCACGCTGCGTCCGCGTGCGCTGCGGGTTCTGGTGCCGCGCGACCGTCCCGGCGTCATGATTCCCGCCCCGCCCGTGGACTGGCGGAAGCTTCTCGTCCTCGCCGTCGGCCGCACCGAACGAACGTCTGAAGGGCCCACCCGTGCCTGACCCGAACTCCCCCGCGTCCGCCCGCCGCACCGTCGCGGCCGTGCTCAAGGACCTGGACGCGATCGACGGGGCGATGTACGCGGCCGTGGCCGCCACGCCCACGCCCACGCTCGACCGGGCGCTGCGGCGGCTTTCACGCACCGCCAACCACTCGAAGATCTCGCTGACCGTCGCGGCGGGCCTCGCGCTGGCACCCGGGCGTCCCCGTCGGGCGGCGCTGGCCGGGGTCGGCGCCGTCACGGTGGCCTCGGCGGCGGCGAACCTGTTCGGGAAGCGGATGTTCCACCGGCACCGGCCCGACCGCGAACGGGCCCTGGTCGTCGCGGAGCGGCACGTTCCCATGCCCCGGTCGGCATCCTTCCCGTCCGGCCACACGGCGTCGGCGACCGCGTTCGCGACCGCCGTGGGCGTCGTCTGGCCCCCGTCGGCGGTGCCGCTCGGCGCGCTGGCCGTCGCCGTCGGCTACTCGCGGGTGCATACGGGCGTCCATTACCCCGGCGACGTCGCGGCGGGCGGGGTGCTGGGCTTCGCGGCGGCGGCGGTGTCCCTGGCCTTCGTACAGGCGCGGCAGAACCGTACGTGACGGGCGTCCTGACCGGACCCAGCTGTGCGGAAAGGCCTCGAGCTGTGCGGAAAGCCGGGCCGGTCAGGCCGTTCTCCCTCGTCGTCCGCCCGGGTGGTCCTGCGTGTCCGGGGCTTCCGCCTCGACCGGGTTGTCCTCGCCGACGCGGAGCGTGAGCGTCGACGGGTAGCCGCCCTCGGAGATCTTGGCGACCATCCCGGCGAGGTACTCGCAGGCCAGCGAGATCTCCTCCTGCGCCTTGTTGCGCTCGCTGACGGCCGCCGCGACCAGCAGGGCGGTCAGCGCCGAGGAACCGTTGAACGCCTGCAAGGTGATCATCTTGGTGAGCAGATCGTGATCGGCGAACGGCCCGGACCCCCGGGCCGCGGCGACGATCGCGAAGGTGGACACGGCAAGGGCGCAGGGTGCGGCCCCGCCCAGCCGGAAGCGGAACGCCGCCCAGATCAGCAGCGGGAAGCCCAGGAAGATGAGCGGCGTGCTGCCGCTCGCGGCGAGTCCGACGCCCACGGTGGCCACGACGAGCAGGAAGGCCTCCACCCAGCGGGTCGGCGGAGCGTGCTTCGGCCAGTGTGCCGAGCGCAGCACGAGCAGGACCGGCGTCACCACGAGGACGCCCATCGCGTCGCCGGTCCACCAGACCGACCACGTCGGCCAGAAGCCGTCGTGGCCCACCACTCCTGCCAGAGCGAGGGCGGAGCTGCCGATCGTGGCGCTGACCAGCATCCCGGTGAACGCGCCGAGGAAGATCAGGGCGAGCACGTCCCTCAGCCGGGACAGCTCGACGCGGAATCCCACGCGGCGCAGCAGGGCGTAGGAGCACAGGGGCGCGAGGGTGTTCCCGACGATGATGGCGGCGACGGCCGGAGGCGTGGGCCCGAGCGTGCCGTTGACCAGAAGGGCACCGAGCGTGATCCCCGGCCAGACCCGCGGGCCGCGCAGGAGCAGGCCGGCCAGGGCGATGCCGGTCGGCGGCCACAGCGGGGTGACCTGGCCGCGTACGAGTTGCTGGAGCAGTCCCAGTTTGGCCGAGCCGTAGTAGACCGCGGCCACGACACAGATCTCGAGGGCGACCGCGGCGCCGTGCCGGAGCCGTTCTCGCCGGGCGACAGTCATGGGACGGCCTCCGCTTCGACAGCGCTCCGGGATCCATCATCCGCCGCTTCCCGCGGATCCTCCACGGGACCGGTCTGCGGGGGCGTCCGTCGCGGGCCGGCCGGCGTCAGGCGGGCGGGGTGCGCAGGGCGAGTACGGCCATGTCGTCGTGGCCGTCGCTGGGGTGGTGGTCGGCCAGGGCCTGGACGAACTCCGCGAGCGGCAGCGCCGCGTACCGGGTGGCGAGGTCGGTGAGTTGGTCGAGGCTGTCGTCGATGGGGCGGGCGGGGTGCTCGATCAGTCCGTCCGTGAAGAAGACGACGGTGGAGTCGGGGGGGATGTACCGGGAGTGGTCGGGGCGGGGTTCCTCGGTGGCGACCCCGAGCGGCAGGCCCGGCTCGGCGAACAGTGTTTCGGCGCGCTGCCCGGGGACGATCAGCAGGTGCGGGACGTGGCCGGCGCTGCTCCAGCGGAGCCGCCAGACCGGTCCGGCGGGTTCGATGCGCGCCAGGGTGGTCGTGGTGAGCGGGTTGTTCGTGAGGGCTTGAAGTGTGCGGTCGAGCTGGGCGAGGACGGCTCCGGGCGAGTCTCCCCGTTCGAACAGCAGGGCCCGCAGCATGTTGCGGGTGGAGGCCATTGAGGCGGCGGCTCTCAGGTCGTGTCCGACCACGTCACCGATGACGACGGCCACGACGTTGCCGGGCAGCGGGACGGCGTCGTACCAGTCGCCGCCGAGCTGGCTGGGCTCGGTCGCCGGCCGGTAGATCGCGGCCGCGGTGAAGGGGCGCAGGTCGGGCAGCGTCGGCAGGAGGAGCCGCTGGAACTGCTCGGCGCCTACCCGGACCCGCTCGAAGAGGCGGGCGTTCTCGATGGCGATTCCGGCGGCGCCGGCCAGGGCGACGACGACGTTCTCGTCGTGCGCGTCGAAGGGCTCTCCGTCGCGCCGCTCGGAGAGGTAGAGGTCCCCGTAGATCTCGCCGCGCACGTTGATCGCGACGCCGAGCAGGGTCCGCATCCGCGGATGGCCGGGCGGGAACCCGGTGGACGAGGGGTGCGCCTGGATGCTGTCCACGCGCAGGGGCTCGGGGTGACGGATCAGGTGTCCGAGCACGCCCCGGCCGCGCGGGAAACCGGTGCCGGCCAGCTCGGCGCGCTCCTCCTCGGACAGGCCCGCGGTGATGAACTGCTCCAGGTGCCCGCCGGACTCGTCGAGCACGCCGAGCGCCCCGTAGCGCGCCCCCACCAGGTCCATGGCGGTGGTGACGATGCGCTGGAGCACCGCGGGCAGCTCGACCTCGCGGCTGATGGAGACCACGGCGTCGAGCAGGCCCTGCAGCCGGTCCATGGCTCCCAGCATGGCCCGCAGCTGTTCGTCGATCCTGCCCAATTCGGCTCGCAGACGTTCGTGCAGGTCAGGAATGTGCGGCTGCCTCGGACGGGCGCCTCCCTCTCCCGCCATCAGGGGTCCGCCCCTACGGTCGAGGAGTGCATGTCGGCCTCCTGGCAGGACCCCCGGCGATCGAGGTGATGGCGGCGCACACCGGGTAGATGTGCGCCCCGGGTCAGGCGGCCGGCAGCTCCTCCACCGGGAGCCGGCCTGCGCGCACGGCGTCGACCAGTGCCTGATGGTCACGCTCGTTCTGGTCGGCGTACGACTCCGCGAACGTCGCCATCGCGCGGTCGAACGCGTCACCCTTGCCGAGGTAGGAGGCGATGGCGACGCGGTCACCGGAACGCGCGTGCGCGCGTGCCAGCGTGACGCCGCACAGCTGGCCGAAGGCCTCCATGCCCTCCGGCTTCATCTTCTCCGGTTCAGCGATGCCCTTCCAGTCACGCAACTGGCGTATGTAGAAGTCGCGTTGCTTGCCGTCGATGCCGTCCACCCGTTCCCATCCGAGGAAGATGTCGCTGGCGGCCTGCATCAGCCGCTGGCCCGCGACCACCCGCTCGCCCTGGTTGCGGTACCGGCTCGCGCCGACGTGGGCGGCGAGCACGGAGTTGTCGGCCTCCTTTGCCTGGAGGAAGAGCGGATCGCGGCCGTCGCGGCCGATCAGGAGGATGATCCAGCACCGGGTGCCGACGCTGCCGACGCCGACCACCTTGCGGGCGACATCAGCCATCTCGTAGTCCTCCAGGAGCGCGCGCCGGTCGGACGGCATTGTCTTGCCGTACCGCTCGAGCATCCCGCGGAACTGGCGCTCGAAGGCGCTGCGCTCGATCTCCGGCATCAGGTCGCCGACAGGGATGAGCAGGGGCGGATCCGCCGCGATCCGGGGCTGGCCGGAGACCATCTCGGTGAGCTTGTCGAACACCTGGAGGCTGTCGCGGGTACGGGCTTTCGCCATCGCGCGGGCCAGGTTCTTCTGACCGCGCTTGGGGAGCTGGTCCGCGGCGACGGTCTCGAGAATGCTGGCGTCGATCTTCGCGTACCAGACGTCGAGGTTGCCCGTCCCCGCGAAGCGGATCATCCACTCGCGGTACGAACGGACCGCGGCGGTCACGATGCGGGCGCGTTCCGCGTCGTCGAACCCGTTGGCCCGGGCCGCGATGACGAGGCTGGCCGAGAGCCGCTTCACGTCGAACTCCCAGGGGCCCGGCAGCGTCTCGTCGAAGTCGTTGATGTCGAACATCAAGTCCCGTTCGGGCGAGGCGAGCAGACGGAAGTTCAACAGGTGTGCGTCACCGCAGAGTTGGGCCGTGATGCCCGAGCGTGGACTGTCGGCGAGGTCGGACGCCATGATCGCGGCGGCGCCCCGGTAGAAGCGGAACGGGGACTCGATCATGCGGCCGTAACGGATCGGGACGAGTTCCGGAACGCGCGCCTCGGACTGTTTCTCCAGGATCTTCAGCGGGTCCCGCCGGTCGGTGGCCGGCCGGTACACGCCGTGGCCCGACCGTGGGCAGTCGCGACGCGCCTTCTTGCCCAGCGCCACGCGCTCTTCGGGAGTGAGGTGGGGCGACGAACGCATCGCCGTGGTCGCGCTCCGGGTCATCGGACCCTCCTGCCTGGCCCAGCGGCCGTTGGAACGCCCGGCACAGGGCGTCTCGGGTGGTGGGGGCGACCTCGCCGCCTGCCGCCCGGTGCCGGACGTGCGGACGATCGATCCCGGGTGAGCGTCCGCTCAGCCCTCGGCCTCGATCTCGGCGTCCGCGACGGCTATGGCGATGCCGAGCGCGGAGGCGATGTTGCCCGCCGCCGTCATGACACGGGCGGTGCCCACGATGGGCGCTATGGCGACCAGGACGTCCTGCACCTGCTCGGCGTTGACGCCGGTCTGGAGCGCGGGGTCGATGTGGGCCGCGTAGGAGATGGGCGGCGCGTCCGAGGCGGCGAGCGCCGCGATACGCGTAAGGAGAAGCATGTCCGGCGCCAGCTGGCAACGGTCGATGGAATCGGCCGTCATGGCGGCGAGAGTGTCCAGGACGGGGGTTTCAGAGACGGTGGACATTCCGAATGACCTCCTGGCGAGATTCGTGCGGGAGGGAAACGTACTGCGTCGCGTCAGCGACGCGTGCGGCGCCGGTGAGCGCCGTACAGGCCCAGCAGTATGCCCACGACAAGGGTGACGGTCAGGACGCTCCACAGCGGCAGCGTCACTGTCGGGATCCACAGCCTGATGGTGACGGATTCCGTATTGGCCGCGATGAACCAGATGGCCACCGCGGCGAGGAGAACAAATCCGATGGTGCGCAGTCGCACGGCGTGCCCTTTTACGGTCACGGCGGACGGGCCATGCCCCTGCGTGGAGCTCTGGGTCATGGGTCCATTGTCCGATGGCGGGAACGATCGGTCGAATTGTGGCCGATTCGGCGCGGTCAGGGGCTTACCTGCTCGAAATTCATAAGGGCCCGAATGGGCAGATGACAGTCTTGGAGGGAGCGGCCGCCCCGCGTCAGGTTGCCGGGTACCGAGTGTGGTGGGCCGCTCACACTCCGGGCTCGTCTTCGATCACGCGGTCGAGGCGAATGGGCAACGTACGCACCCGGCGGCCCGTGGCGTGCCAGACCGCGTTCGCGATCGCCGCCGCTGTGCCCACGGTGCCGATCTCGCCGACACCCTTCACACCTGCCGGGAGGCCCGGTTCGTAGTCGGGTACGAAGTCGGCCTCGATGTCGGGTACGTCGGCGTGCGCGGCGATGTGGTACCCGGCGAGGTCGGTGTTGACATGGCGCCCCGTACCCACGTCACGTACACCCTCCTCATGGAGGGCCATCGACAGGCCCATGATCATGCCGCCGACGAGCTGGCTGCGTGCGAGCAGCGGGTTGATGACGCGGCCCACGGCGTACATCCCGAGGAGCCTGCGCACCCGTACTTCACCGGTGGCCGGATCCACGGTCACTTCGCTGAACACGGCACTGTAGGCGTGCCGTTCCATGAGAGGCAGGTCCTTGAGCGCCTGAGTCGTGTCATACGAGACCGTCAACGGGAGCTCGCCGGTGGGTAGTTGGGAGCGGAGGCGGGACGCCGCCTCGGTGATCGCCCACGCCCAGGACGCGGTCCCCCGGGAACCACTGGCGCCCCACGCGGGGCCGAGGTCACTGTCGGCGATCAGCAGACGTACGCGTTCGGACGGTACGCGCAGTGCTTCCGCCGCGATCGCGGTCAGCGCGGTGCGCGCGCCCTGGCCGATGTCGATGGCGCCGACGGCCACGGTGAACGTCCCGTCGGTCTCGGCGGTGACGGAAGCCGACGAGGGCAGCGCTCCCGCGGAGAAGGACGTGGCCGCCATCCCCGTACCGACGAGCAGGTGACCTTCTCTCCGGGTACGCGGCCGGTGGTCACGATTGGCCCAACTGAAGCGCCGGGCACCCTCGTTGAGGCAGGCGACGAGGTTACGGCGGCTGAACGGCAGGCCGGAGACGGGACCGACGGTGGGTTCGTTGCGGAGCCGCAGTTCGACGGGGTCCATGCCCAGGCGTTCGGCGACCTCGTCCATGGCGGATTCGAGGGCGAACGATCCCGGTGTCGCGCCGGGCCCGCGTACCGAGTAGGGCGGGAGGATGTCGATCGGGACCGCGGTGCGGCGGGTGCGGATGGCGCGGGCCGCGTAGAGCGTGTTGGTGAGTTCGGTGCAGTTCTCCAGGTAGTCCGCGACCTTGGAGAGCTCGAACGCCGCCGTGTGGTCGATCGCGCGCAGCCGGCCGTCGGGGTCGGCGCCGATCCGTACGCGCTGGTCGGTCATCGGGCGCATCGGGACGATCTGGAAGACCTGGGTGCGGGTGAGGGTGACACGTACGGGACGGTCGAACATCTTGGTGGCCATCACCGCGAGGACCAACTGGGGCCCGCACGTACCCGACTTGGAGCCGAAACCGCCGCCCACGTGCGGGGCCCGGACCCGCACCTGCTTCGGGTCCAGATGGAACAGAGTGGCGACGGTCATGGCGACCACGAAGGGCGCCTGGTTGGAGTCGACGATCTGCAGGCGCTCGCCCTCCCACCACGCGGTCGCGGAGTGCGGCTCCATGGCGGCGCCGTGTTCCTCGGGAGTGACGTAACGCTCGTCGACGACCACCTCGCTCGCGGCGAGTTCCGCGTCCACGTCGCCGACGGTGGCGTCCTCGCCGAACGCCGGGGTGGCCGGGCGGGCGTCGGGGTGGTCGGCCGAGAAGCCGACGTCGTGCGGTTCCACGTCGTACGTCACCCGCAGGGCCGTGGCCGCGGCGCGGGCCTGCTCGGCGGTGTCCGCGACCACCAGGGCGACCGGCCGGCCGGAGTACGCGATCTCCGCGCTCTGGAACAGGTGCATACCGCCGTCGGGTCCGAAGAACGAGCCCGCTTCCAGGTTGAGGCGGGGCGCGTTGCGGTGATCGATGACACCGAGCACGCCGGGCATGGCGAGCGCGGCGGAGGTGTCGATGTCGCGGACGCGTCCGCGGGTGACGGTGGAGGTGACGACCCAGCCGTGCGCCAGGCCGGCCATCGGCTCGTCGGCGGCGTAGCGGACGGCACCGGTGACCTTGGCGGTTCCCTCCACCCTGGGCCGGGCGACGCCGATGGCTCCCGGGTGGGGGCCGTTGTTCTCGGGGGCGGGGGTGGACGGTGGCGGGGTGGACGGTGTCGGGGCGGGCGACGTCGGGGCGGACGACGTCGGGGCGGACGGTGTCGGAGGGCTGGTCGAGGAGGCGTCCATGGGCTGATCTCCTTCGGAGCGACGTGTGACGGACGTGTGCGTGCCCGGCGTACGGCGGAACCGGTCCGTCACTCGGCCCGGTCGGCGAGTTCGGCCCGGTCGGTGAGTTCGGCCCGGTCGGTGAGTTCGGTCAGGACCGCCACCATGAGGTTGCGGGCCAGGGCGACCTTGTACGCGTTGTCGGCCAGTGGCCGAGCGGCGGCCAGCTCCGCGTCGGCGGCGGCGCGGAACGCGTCAGGTGTGGCGGCGGCGTCGCGCAGGGCGGCCTCGGCTTCGCGGGCGCGCCACGGCCGGGAGGCGACACCGCCGAACGCGATCCGGGCACCGCGCACCACGCCGTCGTGTACGTCGAGTGCGGCCGCCACGGACACGTTGGCGAAGGCGTAGGAGGCCCGCTCACGCACCTTGCGGTAGCGCGACCGCAGGCCACCCGCCGAGCCCGGCAGGGTGACCGCGGTGATCAGCGCACCGCGCGGAAGCACCGTCTCCCGCTGCGGGCTGTCGCCGACAGGCAGGTAGAAGTCGGCCAGGGGGATCTCACTCACCCCGTCCAACGTCTCGTACCGCACGCGGGCGTCGAACGCGGCCAGGGCCACGCACATGTCCGAGGGGTGGGTGGCCACGCAGTGCTCGGTCCAGCCGAGGATCGCGTGGTTGTGGTGTTCGCCGGCGAGTGCGGCGCAACCGCTGCCCGGGGTGCGCTTGTTGCAGGGCTGCGAGGTGTCCGCGAAGTATCCGCACCGGGTGCGCTGGAGGAGGTTGCCGCCGACGGTGGCCATGTTCCGCAGCTGCCCGGAGGCGCCCGCCAGTACGGCCTGGCTGAGGGCGGGGTAGTGCCGGCGGACCTCGGGGTGCACGGCCAGATCGCTGTTGGTCGCCGTCGCACCGATGACGAGGTCTCCTCCGGGAGACAACTGGATGCCTTTCAGCGGGAGTTGACGCACATCAACCAGCCGAGTCGGCGCCTCGACCCCGTCCTTCATCAGGTCGACGAGATTGGTGCCGCCGCCCAGATAGCGAGTCCCGTCGTGGGCGGCGGCGAGCGCCAGGGCCTCCCGTACCTGGGCGGGCCGCTGGTAGGTGAAGTTCTTCATCGCGCCTCCTCCGTGCGGGACGCGGTCTCCAGGACGGCGCGGACGATGGACGGGTACGCGCCGCACCGGCACAGGTTGCCGCTGAGCCGCTCGCGGACCTCCACCGCGTCGAGAGCCGGAGCCGGCGAATCCGGCGACACGTCCGCGGTGACCGCGCTGGGCCAGCCCGCCGCGTGTTCGGCCAGCATCCCGGCCGCGGAGCAGAGCTGCCCGGGGGTGCAGTACCCGCACTGGAACCCGTCGAGCTGGACGAACGCGTCCTGCAGCGGGTGCAGTTCTCGCTCACGGGCCAGTCCCTCGACCGTCGTGACGTCCGAGCCGTCGGCGGCGACCGCCAACGTCAGGCAGGACACGACCCGCCGCCCGTCGAGCAGTACCGTGCAGGCGCCGCACTGTCCGCGGTCGCAGCCCTTTTTCGGCCCCGTGTGACCGATGCTTTCCCGGAGCGTGTCGAGCAGAGTCCTGCGATTGTCGACGATCGGACGATGCGTCACCCCATTGACGCAAAGAATGACCTCACTACGGAACTCACCACCGAGGTCACCACGAAATTCACTAAGCGCACTAAGAGTCGCTTCCTCTTCCGCCATTTCGCCCTCCTTCCCCGAAACAACGAGACGACCGATATTCAATCAGGCCGCAGGCGGAGTTACTTTGCCCGAAAGTGGCGAAGGCTTGCACAATACTCTCGCCCCGCTCCCCCGCGCGGAGCGAATCGCTGTCCCCGCCTTCCCTGCCGGTGTATCTATCTCTCCATGCTGCTGAACGAGCTCCGGGCCCTGCTCGGCCGTCACGCCCGGCCCGACGCGACGACCGCCATCGACGGCGTGCTGATCGGCCGCGAGGAATCGCCGGCACCCCACGCGGCGATGAGCGGCACGGTCATGGCACTCATCGCCCAGGGCACCAAGCGCCTCGCCCTGGGCGAGTACGTCCATGAGTACGGCCCCGGCCAGTACCTGGTCGCATCGGTGGACCTGCCCGTGTCGGGCCACTTCGTGGGCGCGTCGGCGGAGGAGCCGGCGCTCGGACTGGGCCTGGTCCTCCAGCCCTCCGAGATCGCCGAGATCCTGCTGCTGGCCGCGCCCGGAACCTTCCCGTCGAACGGAACGGCTCCTCCGGCCATCGCCGTCAGCACCGCGTCCGACGAGTTCCTCGACGCGGCCGTACGCCTGGTACGCCTGCTCGACCAGCCCCGAGACAGAGACATGCTCGCGCCGCTGGTCAAGCGCGAGTTGCTGTGGCGCCTCATCACGAGCGAGCAGGGCGCGACGGTACGCCAGATCGGCCTGGCCGACAGCAAGCTCTCGCATATCGCGCGGGCCGTGCACTGGATCCGCGAAAACTATGCGGAACCGTTCCGAGTGGACGACGTGGCCACGCTGGTCGGCATGAGCAATTCCGCGTTCCACCGCAACTTCCAGGCGGTCACCGGAATGAGCCCCATCCAATTCCAGAAAAAAATCCGCCTGCACCAGGCCCGCCTACTCCTACTGGCACACCCGAAAGACATCGCCTACATCGGCTTCCGCGTGGGCTACGACAGCCCCTCACAATTCAGCCGCGAGTACCGACGCCTATTCGGCTCCCCACCAAGCCAGGACGCGACACGCTTCACGACGAACTGACTCGCGGTCACGCGTGGCCAGGGGGGGGCGAGCAGCAGCCGGGTCTGCTTTGGGAACTGGATCGGTCTCATCGCCGCCACCGCCTGGAAGTTGCGGCAGAACGCGGACACGCTCATCGGCCGGCCATGCCCAGCGCCTCTACCCTCTCCCCTTTCGTGATGTCTGAGCTGCACCTGAACTCAGTCGTTGTGGTCGAGCCTGTGACGGGTCCAGAGCGTGAGGTCGCTGACAAGTTTGCGCCGTAGGCGGGGCAGTCGGGGATCCATGCGGCCACAGCCGATCCACGCTCCTGCCGGTCCGACGTGGTTGGCCAGCACGACGGACATGTTCAAGTCTTTGGCGATACCCGGATAGACCGCCGCCAGTTCATCAACTCCCCCACCCGTGTCGTACAGCGAGCTGGCCAAGTGCACCTGGCACCCGTCAGCAGACCCACGCGAGGTCAGATCGGGAAAATGGTTGTCGTAGCACGTGGCGAGTGCGAAGAGCACTCCTCCCAACTCGAATCGCCCATCATGCTGCCCGGCTGTGAACACCGCCTGCTCATGCTCGAACAGGTGCTGCTTCCGGTAGCTGGTGAGCAGTTCGCCGTCGGCCCCGAAGACCAGCGTCTCAATCGCGGGCCGCGGCCCGTCGGTGGCCGCTGCGCAATTGACGACGGTGGCGATACCGCTCTCCCGGACCACGTCCAAGCGTGGATCCCGGGTATCGCGACCGTCATCGAGGTAACTATTGGCTTCGTTCGTCTCTGGAAGCAGCGTTTGTCGTCGGGGGTCCGGAGGCCCGTCGACGACCAACACGCCGGTTAACGTTGATGAGATGTCACGGAACTGCCGTGACCACCACGGACGTGGGTGTCTGTGTACTCGGTGGTGAGCTGCTCGACTGAGTGGCGGAGGAAGACGCACTCGCTGCCAGGCACCTTGCCGGATTCTGGTTCGGCTCTGTCCATAAGTGGCAGCAGCACTTGCGCGCGATGTTGCTAGTCACTTGTCGACCTTGACACCTCAGTATGTTCACGAGCCCGGGAGGCACTTGGGGCTGCGTTGTCAGCGCGAACCGATAGCGTCACGGTCATGAGCGATCAACAACAGGAAGTGGTAGTCCGCAGGGCTGAGAAGACGGACATTGGCGGGCTCGTCGCGTGCAGCAGCGCGTTGTTCGCTGAGGACGCCGGGACTCGGGATCCAAGCATCAACACCGACTGGCCCCGTCAACACGGGCCTCAGCGTTTCGCAGCCGGCATAGACGATCCGAACCGGCTGTTACTGATCGCCGACTGTCACGGCGAGGTCGTAGGACACCTCGTTGGTGCGCTGGGCGATGCGTCGGAGATGAAGCCGGTGAAGGTCGCGACGCTGGTGAGCATGTATGTGCAGCCCGCATTTCGGCGTAGCCAGATCGGCCGGCGTCTGGTCGCGGAGTTCTTCGGCTGGGCGAAGGCGGAAGGGGCCGAGTCTGCGGAGGTGACGGCCTATTCGAGCAACGCTGAGGCCGTCCGGTTCTATGAACGCAACGGCTTCGCGCCCCAGGCAGTTACGTTGCAGACGTCGCTGTAGTTGATGGCCTGTGATCTGGCGGGTGGTTGCTCGCCTCGGCCTCCACGGTTCGTGCTCGGGTGCCGACGAGGCGTCAGTGCCAGTCTCAACGACGTTGCCCTTGAAGGTAGGACGGTCGGCAAAGGAAGCGTAGGGGCGGGGATCGGCGAACCTTTTAATCCAGCCGTCGAAGGACTCGTTGGACGGGACGGCGACGCTGCACCTCTTGCACCACTGCCGATGCCGGCGATCCGGATCAAGCGTTCCATCTGCTCGCCCTGAGTGGTGCGTTGGCGGATGTCACTCGGATCGGTAGGAGCCGACTTCGTCCAGGTGGGCTCCAACCCGACCACATCGCCGCAACGTTGGCCACCACCGCCGAGCACGCCATGTGCTCCTGAGGATCACCGGCAAGACGCTGAAGGCGGCCTGCCCGTCCTCGCCCGCACCCACGGGACACAGGAAACGACAGCTGGCGGTGCTCAATGCTCAGCAGGTGCTGGGGGCCGCCTTGCTGGCGAAGCGGTCCGTGAGCCAGGGGGCGCCTTCGGTGCTGCTCGCGGCCGCCCTGACACCGGCTCCGCCTCGTGTCCGCAGTGGCGTGACGCCGGCGTGTTCAAGGCCCTCCTGGAGAACCTGATCGCGGAAGCCGCGAAGCGGGGTCGGGTGGACCTGTCACTGGTCGGCGTGGACTCAACCACCGCATGCGCTCACCACGACGCCGGCGCCGGGATGCACATGACCGAGGACGTGCTCACCGCCCTGGAGAAGGCCGCCGCCGAGGAGGGAAATGCCAGGTCAAAGGGGGCGGCTCCAAAGAACAAAACGGGCAGGACGCCGAAGCCGATCCCGTGAGGGAGGAACGACGACGCGTCCGGCGTCGCCGAAAGCTCCGCCTGAAGGCTGCCCTCCTGGGACGCTCGCGCGGCGGGCAGACCAGCAAGGTCCACCTCGCCGCCGACCGCAAGTGCCGCCCCCTGCGTGCATCCTGACCGCTGGGCAGGCGGCCGACAGCCCACAGTTCATCCCCGTGCTGAAGAAGATCCGGGTCCGTGGGCCCGTCGGCCACGATGCCGACCTCTACAAGGAGAGGAACACCGTCGAGCGCCTGATCAACAAGCTCAAGGCACGGCGAGGCATCTCCACCAGATACGACAAGCCCCCGGACAGCTACCTCGCCGGCCTCCGCCTACGCGCCTCGATGATCTGGATCAAAGACCTCGCCCGAGGCGCCCGTTGATCACGGCCCTGTCATGCTCTATGGGCGGGCGTAAGGCCGGGTCATGACCTCCATGTTGTGACCGTCCGGGTCGTCGAAGTAAGCGCCGCGACCACCGAACAGATTGTTGACCCGGCCGGGGTCGGTGTGGCCAGGGTCCGCGTAGTAGGTGACCCCGACCACCTCCAGGCGGGCGATCACGGCGTCGAACTGCTCGTCTGGCACGAGGAACGCATAGTGCTGCGACTGGATCGCCTCGTCCCTCTTCTCGTAGTAGTCGAGCGTCACGCCGTTGCCGAGGTCAACTGGCAGGAACGGCCCAAACGGTGCGCCGACCTTGAGGCCCAGGATCGCGGCGATGAACTCGGCGGACAGGTAGCGGTCGCTCGCGTAGACAGCCGTGTGGTTCAGCTGCACGCCGGCATGTGGGTATGGCTGGTCGTAGGACATCAGTGGTGTGTCTCCGGTCTTGGGATCCGCTGGAAAGGCGCCGTACGCGGGCGCCGGGAGCAAAGACGCGGAGAAGGGGGCGGGCCTCTGGCCCGCCTCGGGCTCACGCCGAGGCCGGGAAACTCACTCGTGCATGGCCCAAGGCCGACCCGGCAGTCACCCGACCGACCTTAGCGATCACCACAGGCGAGGGCAACACCGTTTCTCGGCCGTGCTCCGGCCGCAGATCGAGCCGTTGCCTCTGGTGATCACGACTCGATACGCACCCTGGACCCCGCACGCGGCATGGGCCGTATCTACGTGGATGGATGAGTATGTCCATGAGGACATCAGGCAGCGGGTGTTCACCACTTCGGATTCTGGCTCGTGATCAGCGTCCTGACGAAACCACTCTCGACTGCCTGCGCTTCGCGCTCCCGCCTGAATGGCGCGAGCCGACGCTCAGTCAGGAAGCCGTTGCAGCACGGGAGGGGGCGGAGAACCGGGTGATACTTCCGCAGCCGTGGGACTGCGCGCTCCGTCCCGCGCGGTCGCAGCGTACGGACCCTGCGGACCCTCAAAGCGATTCGCCGGGCCTCAGATACCGGTAGCCGTAGTCGGTCTCCTCCGTGAGCCAGCCGTTGAGGCTGCTCAGGCCGCGGTCGTTGATCTGGGCATCGTGAATCGCGAACGACCTCTGCGGTTTGATCGCCTTGACGAAGTCGATCGCCTCAGCTGTCTTCATCCACGACCCTTGTGCCGGAACGAGGAGCGTCTCGATCGGCTGATCGGGCACATGCAGCGAGTCACCGGGATGGTAGACCGCCTCGTCGAGGATGTAGCCGAGGTTCGCACAGTCCGGTTGACCGCCGTAGACGAACGCATGACGCCCGCCAACCGCCCGCACGCGGAAGTCAGCAACCGTGAACTCCCCGCCGACCGACACCCCGATGACATCCAGTCCCGGAATGTCAGCGTCGGCAGGGGCGTAGACCGGCACGCCGAGCCCGGCCAGACGAAGGACATCGATGTGATCGGCGTGTTCGTGCGTCACCAGCACAGCATCAGCACCAGTCAAGGCAGCCGGTTCGCTCCACACACCCGGATCGATAACCAGGACCCGGCCTTCATGTTCGAGCCGTACACAAGCGTGGGTGTACTTCGTGATCCGCATCGCGCCCAAACGTACAGCGGCTGCGCCACCCGACGCTCCCAGTTCCCAGTCCCCAGGCTGCACCCTCAAAACCATGCCGGCTAACGCTAGGCCTCCTTCACCTCGCCGGAGCCGGCGACATCCGAAGCTGTCGGCTGCCCAGGGACGGGCCTGCGCACCAACCACCCCCACGTCCCCTCGCCCCCGGCGCAACCCCGCACCCCCTCCCATCCATCCCATCCCACTGAGTGGGAAACCCACGTACCCCCGCCCCACCCCCCTGGCTATGGTTCACAACCCGCTGCACACAGTGGTGAGAGGGACCGCCGATGGCACACGAGACGATTGCCGACCTTCTGCTCGACCGTGTCGGGGACGACCGCGCGGGTCTGCGGACCCGGGAGCGGACCTGGTCGTGGGACGAGGTCGTCCGGGAGAGCGCGGCACGCGCGTCGCTGGCGAGGTCGCTGCGCGTCTCGGGCCCCTTCCACATCGGCGTGTTGCTGGACAACGTGCCCGAGCACATCTTCTGGCTCGGCGCTGCCGCCCTCAGCGGAGCGGCCGTCGTCGGCATCAACTCCACCCGCCGCGGCGCCGCCCTCGAGGCGGAAGTGCGGCACACCGAATGCCAGTTGATCGTCACCGACCGGGCTGGGCTTGCGCTCCTCGACGGTCTCGACATCGGGGTGGCACGCGACAGGTTCCTGCTCGTGGACGATCCGGCGTACGCGGAGCGGGTGGCCGCCCACGCCGGTGACATGACCGGTGACATGACCAGTGATACGGCCGGTGACACGGCCGATGACGTGATCCGTGACCCGGCCGTCACCGCCGACACGCGGATGCTGCTGCTGTTCACCTCCGGCACGACGGGCGCCTCGAAGGCGGCGATCTGCTCGCAGGGCCGGCTGACCGCGCTCGGCCACGCGAACAGCGCCAAGTACGACATCGCCCGGGACGACATCTGTTACTGCCCCATGCCCCTGTTCCACGGCAACGCGCTGATGGCGCTGTGGGCGCCGGCTCTGGCCGCGGGCGCCTGCGTGGCGCTCACGCCGAAGTTCACCGCCTCCGGATTCCTGCCGGACGTACGGTATTTCGGCGCGACCTTCTTCACCTACGTCGGCAAGGCGATCTCCTACATCCTGGCGAGGCCCGAGCAGGCCGACGACGGAGACAACAGCCTGACCCACGCCTTCGGAACGGAGGCCTCGCCGGAGGACAAGGCCGCCTTCCTGAACCGCTTCGGATGCCGGCTCGTCGAGGGCTACGGCTCCAGCGAGGGCTCCGGAATGCTCAAGCAGGCCCCCGACGGTCCCGCCGGCGCGCTCGGTGTGCCCGCCCGCGACAGCGTCAGGATCGTCCACCCGGACACGCGCGAGACATGCCCTCCGGCCGTTCTCGACGAGCACGGGAGGGTGAAGAACTCCGAAGAGGCCATCGGGGAGATCGTCGACACGGAGGGCGCTGCCAAGTTCGAGGGCTACTACAACAACCCCGCCGCCAACGCCGAGCGCGTACGCCACGGGTGGTACTGGACCGGCGACCTCGGATACGTGGACGAGGCCGGCTACTTCTACTTCGCGGGCCGCTCCGGCGACTGGATCCGGGTCGACGGCGAGAACACCTCCGCGCTCCTGACCGAACGCGTCCTGCGACGGCACGACGCCGTCCTCGCCGCCGCGGTCTTCGGCGTGCCCGACCCCCGCTCGGGGGACCAGGTGATGGCCGCCGTCGAAATCCCCGAGGGGACGCGCTTCGAGGAGCTGAGCCTGCCCGGGTTCCTGTCCACGCAGGAGGATCTCGGCACCAAGGGCGCACCGCGCTTCGTCCGGGTCTCGCACGCGCTGCCGGCCACCGGTTCGAACAAGCTGCGCAAGAAGGAGATGCAGCTCGAGGGCTGGAGCACCGACGACCCCGTATACCGCTGGGCCGGGCGCGGGGAACCGGAATACGTCGTCATGACCGAGGACGACAAGGCCGCGCTGCGCGCGGAGTTCGTCACCAACGGGCGCCAGCGCTTCCTTCCCTGAACCTCACAGGCTCCGGCCACACCGGCCCCGGCCGCGCACGCTCCGCCCGCACATGCCCCGGCCGCGCACGCTCCGCCCTCACATGCCCCGACCGCACAGGCCGGCCACCGACACAGGACACACAGGACAAAGAGGAGAACCACATGCACGTGCGGGAGACCGCCGCACAGCGCCGGCTGCGCGCGGAGCTGCGGGAGTACTTCACGGGCCTGATGCCTGAGGACGAGCGCCGCCGGGTCGGTGAGGAAGGCGTGGGCGGGAGCCGCTTCCGCGAGGTGGTCAAGAGGCTCGGCTCCGACGGCTGGCTCGGCATCGGCTGGCCCGAGGAGTACGGCGGTCAGGGCCGTTCGATCGAGGAGCAGTACGTGTTCTTCGACGAGGTCCAGCGCGCAGGTCTGCCCTTCCCGTTCGTCACCGTGAACACCGTCGGACCCACGCTCATGACGTACGGGTCCGAGGAGCACAAGAAGCGCTTCCTGCCCGGCATCCTGTCCGGCGACATCGTGTTCGCGATCGGCTACACCGAGCCCGAGGCCGGAACGGACCTGGCGTCGCTGACGACGCGGGCCGTCCGCGACGGGGACGGCTTCGTCGTCGACGGCAGCAAGATCTTCACCAGCGGTGCGAACACCGCCGACTACGTCTGGCTGGCAGCCCGTACCGACCCGGACGCCCCCAAGCACAAGGGCATCTCGATCCTGATCGTCCCGACCGACGCCGAGGGCTTCTCATGGAGCCCCATCCAGACCGTCGGCGGCATGATCGTCACCGCGACCTACTACAGCGGGATCCGGGTGCCCGCCACCGATGTGGTGGGCGAGGTGAACGGCGGCTGGCCGCTGATCACTGCGCAGCTCAATCACGAGCGGATCGGCCTGGCCGCCCTGGGCGGCCGCATGGCCCAGCTGTGGGAGCAGGCGCTGGAGTGGGCCAAGGACAACGGAACCATCGAAGTGCCCTGGGTCCGCCAGGAGTTCGCGCGCACCTACGCCAAGCTGGAGGCGATGCGCCTGATGAACTGGAAGATGACCGGTGCGGTCGCCCAGGGAGCGCTGACCGGTGCCGACGCCGGTGCGGCCAAGGTGTACGGCACCGAGACCCACATCGACGTACAGCGGACCCTGACCCAGATCCTGGGCGCGGCGGGCCGGATCCGCCCGGAGTCACCGGGTGCGGTGCTGGCCGGACAGATCGAGCAGCTCTCGCGCCAGGGCATCGTGAACACCTTCGGCGGCGGCGTCAACGAGATCCTCCGCGACATGGTGGCCACCCAGGGCCTCGGCCTCCCCCGGAAGGGACGCGGCGCGTGAGCGGGGAGATCGAGGACAGCACGGAGTACGAGAAGCGGCTCCAGGCGTTCGTCGGCCGTGAGCTGAACGCACCCACCCCCGGCCAGGACCCGGTGAACCAGCCGATGATCCGGCACTGGGCCGAGGCGATGGGCGACGGCAATCCGGTGTACGTCGACGAGGCGGCGGCCCGTGCGACGGGGCGCGCCGGTGTGGTGGCCCCGGCCTCGATGGTCCAGGCGTGGACCATGCGCGGTTACGCCGCCACTGTGTCCCCATCGTCCCCGCCGCCTGGCCGCCGCGGGTTCGACGAGCTGGTCGAGCTGCTCGACGAGGGCGGCTACACCTCCGTGGTCGCGACCGACTCCGAGCTGGAATTCCTGCGCGAGCTGGTGCCGGGCGACCACGTCAGCCAGCAGGAGGTCGTCGAGTCGATTTCGGCGCAGAAGAAGACCGGGCTGGGCGTCGGACGCTTCGTCACCACGCTGAAGACCTATCGCGACCAAGAGGGCGAGGTCGTCGCCACGCAGCGCTGGCGCACCCTTCGGTTCCGGCCCGCGGAGCCCGTACAGGAGCCGGTTCCCGAGCTGGTCGCGGAGCCGGCCCGTGAGCCGGCCGGGGAACGGGTGGAAGAGCCCGTCGGCGAACCGGCGGCGCTGCGCCCCCGCCCCGCCGTCAACCGGGACAACGCCTTCTGGTTCGACGCGGCCAAGGAGCACCGGCTGCCGATCCAGCGCTGTACGTCGTGTGCGACCCTGCGGCACCCACCCGGCCCCTGCTGCCCGCAGTGCAACTCCCTGGAATGGGACACCGTCGAGGCGTCGGGCCACGGCCATGTCCACAGCTTCGTGGTGAACCACCACCCACGCCACCCGGCGTTCGAGTTCCCCCTGGTCGTCGCGCTGGTCGAGCTCGCGGAGGGCACCAGGCTCATCACCAACCTGGCCGGCATCGCGCCCGAGGACGTCGAGATCGACATGCCCGTCGTCCTCGACTGGCTCGACGCCGACCCCGACGTGTCGCTGCCGGTGTTCCGGCCAGTGGTCCGGCCGGTCGCGAAGGAGAACCCCTGATGGATTTCGCCCTGTCCGAAGAGCTCGAAGCAGTACGGGACCTCGCGCGTGAGATCTTCACCGACCGCGCCACCACCGAGCGGGTGCGGGAGGTGGAGACGTCCGAGACGCGCGTCGACGACAAGCTCTGGAGCGACGTGGCCCGTGCCGGACTGATCGGCCCCGCCCTCCCCGAAGAGGTGGGCGGGGCCGGCCTCGGCCTTGCCGCATTGTGCGTGCTGCTGGAGGAACAGGGCAGGTGCGTGGCGCCCGTTCCGCTCTGGCCCGCCGTCGTCGGGGCCCTGGCGGTGGCCGCGCACGGGTCCGCGCGGCAGCGATCGGCGCTGCTGCCGTCGGCCGTAGACGGCACGGCCCGGCTGACCCTGGCCCTGGAGGAGTTCGGCCCGGCCGATCCGCTCGCACCGCTGACGTCGGCCATCGCCGACGGGCAAGGATGGCGGCTCACCGGAACCAAAGCAGTAGTGCCCTCACCCTCCGGCGCCGACCACGTGCTGGTCACCGCAGCCACCGACGCGGGCACCTGCCTCTTCCTTGTCGCCGCGGACGCCGCAGGGGTGACCTGGGAACAGGCCGAGACCACCAGCCACGACCTGAGCGCCCACCTCGTCCTCGACGGTGCCTTCGCCGAGGCCGTCGGCACCCCGGGCAGCGGAGCGGTGGAGTGGAGCGTCGACCGCGCCGGTGTCGCGCTGGCCGCCGTACAGCTCGGCGTGGCCGAGGGCGCGCTGCGGCACGCAGCCACGTACCTGACCGATCGTCACCAGTTCGGCCGTCCGCTGGCCACCTTCCAGGCCGTGCAGCACCAACTGGCCGACTGCTACATCGACATCGAAGCGATGCGGGTGACGCTGTGGCAGGCCGTGACCGCGCTCGAGGACGGCGAAGACGCCGAACGGGCGGTACTGGTGGCCAAATGGTGGGCCACCGACAGCGGGCTGAACGTCGTCCACCGCGTCCAGCATGTGCACGGCGGAATGGGCGTGGACACCGACTATCCGGTGCACCGCCACTTCCTGTGGGGCAAGCAGATCTCCACGACCCTGGGCGGGGCGAGCGCCGACCTGTCGCGCCTCGGAGCGGTCCTGGCCCGCGAGGCGGTGACGTCATGACGACGCGGAACACGACGCGGGCCCTCGTGCCGACCACGAGGCCGTACGACGAGGTGGCGGTAGGCGACACGCTCCCCGAGCTGTCCATCCCCCTGACCCGCACGCTCATCGTCGCCACAGCCATCGCCGGCCGCGACTACCAGGACGTGCACCACGACCCCGCGCTCGCCGTCGACCGAGGCTCCAAAGACATCTTCATGAACATCCTCACCAGCAACGGGCTGGTCGACCGGTACCTCACCGAATGGGCCGGCCCGGCAGCGGTCGTCAAGGCGATCAGGATCCGTCTCGGCGCCCCCAACTACCCTGGCGACACAATGGTGTTGACCGGAACCGTCACGGCCAGGACCGACGAGACCCGACGCGTCGAGATCTCCGTGACAGGCACGAACAGCCTGGGCACCCACCTCACCGGCACGGCCGTCGTGGAGCTTCCGAAGGTGGTGGACGCGCGATGACCGGCAGCAGCGCTCTTTCGGGGACCGCCGCCATCGCGGGCATCGGCGCCACCGAGTTCTCCAAGTTCTCCGGACGCAGCGAGCTCCAACTCGCCTGCGAGGCCGTGCTCGCGGCTCTCGCCGACGCCGGTCTCAACCCCTCCGACGTCGACGGCCTGGTCACCTTCACCGCCGAGACGAACTCCGAGATCCACGTGGCCCGCAACACGGGCATGGGCGAGCTGACGTTCTTCTCCCGGATCGGCTACGGCGGCGGGGCCGCCTGCGCGACCGTGCAGCAGGCGGTCATGGCCGTCGCCACGGGCGCGGCACAGGTGGTGGTCTGCTACCGCGCCTTCAACGAGCGCTCTGGCGAACGTTACGGTCTCGGGCAGGCCGACCGGCCGATGGACACCACCGCCGACCGTGCCGCGTACGCCTGGATGACCCCGTTCGGCCTGAGCACGCCCGCCCAGTGGGTGGCCATGTTCGCGCGCAGGTACATGCACGAGTACGGCGCCACCAGCGCGGACTTCGGACGGGTCGCCGTCGTGGACCGCAAGCACGCCGCCAACAACCCGGCCGCCTGGTTCTACGAGCGCCCCATCACCCTGGAGGACCACCAGAGTTCACGCTGGATCGCCGAGCCACTGCGCCTGCTGGACTGCTGCCAGGAGACCGACGGCGGCCAGGCCCTCGTGATCGTGTCGGCGGAACGGGCCCGGGACCTCCCGCAACCGCCCGCCGTGATCCGCGGGGCGGCCCAGGGCCTGGGCGCGGACCAGCACATGATGACCAGCTACTACCGGCCGACGATCTCCGGCATCCCGGAGATGGGCCTGGTCGGCCGACAGCTCTACGCCCAGAGCGGCCTGCGCCCCGACGACATCGACGCCGCGATCCTCTACGACCACTTCACCCCCCTGGTGCTGCCGCAACTGGAGGAACTCGGCTTCTGCGGCACCGGCGAGGCCAAGGACTTCATCGCGGACGGAAACCTGGAGACGGGCGGCCGCCTGCCGATGAACACCCACGGAGGCCAACTCGGCGAGGCCTACCTGCACGGCATGAACGGAATCGCCGAAGGCGTCCGTCTGATCCGCGGCACTTCGGTGAACCAGCCCGACGGCGTCACCCACGCACTGGTCACCGCGGGCACGGGGGTGCCGACGAGCGGGCTGATTCTGGGACGCGAGCGGTGACCCCAGACCGGGCCGTGCCGCTGCGCATGGTCTCCGGCGCGACCTCCGGTCTCAAGGGGCAGCCCGGAGGCCACCGCCTTGGCGACCTCGTCATCATGGGTGAGGCCTGCATCTCCGTGTCGACGGCGCCCGGCATGTGGCGGGTGCGCCTTGAGAGGGACCACTGTCATCGGACGGTTCTGCGGACTCCCGTGCAGGCCAGGATGGACCTGGCATCCTCGGTCAGGAAGAGCATGAAGGCCCACGTTCTGTCCGGTGAGAAGATGCAGCCCGGTCGCAACGGCGTGGTGCCGTACTGGGTGAGGATGTCGACGGTGGCTGACAGGGCGAGTGTCTCGGTGCCCCGTTTCCGCGCGCGCCGGTCGCGCGCCGCGTAAACATCGGCAAGTCGCTGACCGGGGGCGGTGCCGTCCCAGACGACGAAGTCGCCTCCGCCGAGAAGTGCCGCCTTCGCCGGTTCGCAGGCTTCGCTCCGTCCATTGAGCATCCCGGCCAGCTCTGCCCGGTTCACTTACCTCCCCCTGTCCTTCATGTCTGAGCTGCACTCAGGCCGTTGACCGGCCGTGCGAAGTGCTTACAGCCCCTGGACGATGAGCCGCTTGCTGTCAGTGTTGCGGATGCGCAGCGGAGCGATCGCCTGATACTCCGGCGAATCGTTCCACGCCCGCGCAGCAACCACGTCCGGGAACTCCACGAGCACGATCTGCCCAGGCGCCCACGCGCCCTCCACAACGTCGACGTCGCCACCCCGAGCGAGGTACCTGCCTCCGTACGGCTCCAACGTCGCCACAACCTGAGAGCGGTACTCAGCCAGCTCCTCGACGTCACCAGTCAGCTGCACATCTGCGATCACATAAGCGGGCATGGAACCGACCCTATCCATGAGGACGCAGAGCCATGATCACGAACCCGGCGAACGTTCACAGTCAGCTCTCCACAGGTGAGCCTTCCGTGCGTGGTCCAGGATCGGGTCGATAAGGCTCTGCCGTGATCGGGGTGTATGCCCTCTGCAGGGCTGCGTAGCGTCCCGCCGCCCCTCAGCCGCCGCCACGCGGTGCCGAGTTGTCACACGACCAAGGGGCAGTGAGTGCCGGTGTAGATGGTGGGCATACACCGGTTGCAGTGGATGCACTGCGAGGTGGTGTTCCGGTCGGCCGTTATGCGCTCGATCAGGTCCGGTTCGCGGAGCAGGGCCCGGGCCATGGCCACGAACTCGAAGCCCTCGGCCATGGCCTGGTCCATCGTCTCGCGGCGGGTTATGCCGCCGAGCAGGATCAGCGGAAGGTCCAGCGCGGCGCGGAACCGGCGGGCCGACTCCAGCAGGTACGCCTCTTCGTACGGGTAGCTGCGCAGGAAGCTGTTGCCGAGCAGTCGGATGCCGAGCCGCTGGGGCTGCGGGAACTGTGCCGCGAAGTCCTTGATCGGTGCGTCGCCGCGGAACAGGTACATGGCGTTGAGCAGGGAGCTGCCGGCGGTGAGTTCGAGGGCGTCGACCGAGCCGTCGTCCTGGAGCCAGCGGGCGACCTGGATGCTCTCGTCGATGGCGAAGCCGCCGGGGACGCCGTCTTCCATGTTGAGTTTGGCGGTGATCGCGATGCGGTCGCCGACCTCGTCGCGGACGGCGCGCGCGATGCCGCGGGCGACTTTGGCACGGTTTTCGAGGCTGCCGCCGTATGCGTCCTTGCGGTGGTTGAGTTTGGGGCTGAGGAAGGAGCTGGCCGCGCTTTCAAGCGCGAGTTCGGCACAGCGCCCGGCATCTACCGCCGCACCCGCCCCACCCCCGACACCCAGCGGTGAACTCCCGCGGATCAAGGCCGAGGGGCAGCAACCATCAACAACAGGCTGGTCGTGCGGTCGCTGGCCGCTGGCCGCTGGCCGCTGGCCGGACGATCTTGACGTTCCGATGGGTGCTCAGCAGTCAAACACCGACCAGCAGATGTCGTTCCGCAATCGCTGATCGTCAAGTACGAGGTCGCGGATCGCCCCCGGGAGCTGGTCGCGCTGCCACTGGCACTCGAGTCGCCCTGCGGCCTCGGCACTCTCGCCTTTCGGCGCGGCAGCGCGTACGGCCTTGATCGCGTAGGCGGCCGCACCGAGTTCGTGCGCGGCGACGTGTGCGACGACTGCGGCCTGGCCGGCGGCGTAGGCGGCGTGCCGTGCTGCGCCACGCAGGTCCCGGGCGGCGCCCATTGCGTGGCCTCCCGCGGCGCGGGCCTGCATCATCTTGACCTCGCCACGCACCCAGGCGCGGGCATGTTCGATCGCCTCGCGCGGCCGTGGGTCCTCAGGCCGAGCTACCTCGAAGAGGCCAAGGACGTGCTCCGCGCAGTCTGCCGCCCACAGAGCAAGGAGATGGTGATCCGCATCAGTGAGGGTCCCACCACGACGGATCGTCACGAACCGAGGGTCCCGGACCTGCGGCAGGATCACGGCTGACACTCCTTCTGCTTGCGTCCGCTCGCCTGACCGTCAGGCAAGTCGGCGTCCCATCCTCGCCGACTGCCGGTTGTGTGCCTTCGTGTCCCACCATTCATCGAGGTGGGCGTGTACGAGGTGGACGAGCTGCCGCAGTCGGTCGGGAGGAGGCGCGGCCGAGGTGAGCACGTCCGTCCAAGACCTGTCGTCCCAGGGCAAAGCCACTTCCCAGCGCTCATCCGCGGAGCCTTGGCGGCGCACGGTCAGCCAGTACGTCAACGTTGCGCTGCGGTCTTGATGGTGCTCGACCGACAGCTTGATGACGTCGAAACGGAGTCCGTCAGCGGTGACGTAGGAGTGGCTCAGGGCCTGCTCGGCAGGCGTCTGTTCCTCTGATACGTTGGCGTAAGTCATGGCTTGGCCTGGGTGTTGGGAAATGCGTGGTGTCGGGATCCGGCGACGACGAACAGGCTGACTGCTCCGAGGGCAGCCGCTGCCACGGCGACCACGGTGACGCCCGAGCTTTGCAGCAGGAGTCCGCCGATGATGCCGCCGAGGGCCATTGCGGCGTTCCAGAGGGTGACGAGGACGGCTTGCGCGGTGTCGGCGGCAGCGGGGCTGTGTTGCATTCCGGCTTGTCCGGCTGCGGTTTGCAGCAAGGTCGGGGCCCCGCCCCATCCCAGGCCCCAAGGGACAGCGGCGGCCCAGACGATCGAATGCGTCGCGGTGACGGCGAGAGTTGCGGTGGCAAGAGTGAACAGCACGGTGGCGGTGACCGTCAGAGTCCGCAGTCGGCGGTCGACGTGGCGTCCGACGTACCAAATGCTCACCATGCACGCGGCACCGAAAGCAAGAAGAACCGCGTCGGTTGCTGACCCGAGCCCAGCGTGCTGTAGGTAGGGAGCGACGTAGGCGTAGAGGATCGTGTGTCCGAGGACGAACGTCGTGACCGTCACCATGATCGCGGCGACACCGGGCACAGTCAGGGTCTGCCCCAGGGGCGACTTCGCCGATTTTGGTGCGGTGTCCGCACCGTCACCGGCGGCCTGACTCACGGCGGGGACGGACATACTGATCCAGCCGATGACGAGAAGAGTGACCAGGGAGATAGCGGCGAACGCCGCCCGCCATCCCATCTGTTCACCGATGAGGGTGCCGGCCGGAACTCCCAGGGACAACGCCAGCGGGATCCCGGTCATCGCTACGGCGATGGCGCGGCCTTCCATCCCGGCAGGCGCGATACGACGCGCGTAGCCGGCGAGGATCGCCCACGCCAGGCTGGCGGCCACGCCGGCGAGGAACCGGGCAGCCAGAAGGACGACGTATCCCGGTGCGGCCGCAGTCAGCGTGTTGGCCGCCAGGAAGATGGCCATGGCGCCGAGCAGCAGAGGTTTGCGCGGAACAGACGCTGTCGCCGTGGCCAGCGGGATGGCCGTCAGCGCCGTACCGGCCGCATAGACGGTGACAGCCTGGCCGGTAGCACCTGAACTCGTGCCCAGCGAGGCGGAGATCTCGGGCAGGACGCCGGCGGGCAGAGTCTCGGTCAGGCTCGTGATGAAGACGGCGGTCCCCAATGCCAACAGCGCTGACCATGGCAGGCCGGCCTGTCGCATACGAGGTTGCGTGTGAGAAGACGTGGTCGTCATGGACCGCATCCTGAAACCCTCACACGAATGTGAGGGTCAAGCCGAGGTGCGCGGGGTAGCTTCGGCGGTGTGAGAATCGGTGAATTGTCGCGCCTGACGGGCGCGTCCCGTCGGCTACTTCGCTACTACGAGGAGCAGGGGCTGATCGTCCCGGACCGGGGTGCGAACGGGTATCGCGAGTACGACGGCCGCTACGTGGACCGGGTCCACCAAATCCGTGGCCTGCTGGATGCGGGGCTCCCCACCCGCATCATCAAGCAGATCCTCCCGTGCCTGGACAAACCTCGATCGATCCACTTTCCCGATGCGACACCGGAGATGCTTGCCCTGCTGGCCGCAGAGAGGGACCGGCTCACCGAGCGGATCGACGTACTCATCCGCAACCGTGATGCGATGAGCGAGTACCTCACCGAAGTCGCACAATGCCGGGCGCCGGCGCCTGACAGCTCTCCACGGAACACCGAACTCCCGTCGATGGCGTCGGCATCAGCAACGTCATGACCGGCAACGGCTAGTCGCGAATCGCGCCCTCGGGCCACACCACCTCGACCGGCACGCCGGTACGGCGCGCATAGTCGACGACGTCGGCCGTCCCGCCGTAGCCGCGGGCCGGCTGCCCGTCCCCCACCGTTCGCGTCGGCGCAGCTGATCGCGCTCGGCGCCCGTCACCTTTGCCTGCTCGCCCGGGTCCCGGTCATGCGCCGGAGTCTCAGCCACTGGTGGCTGGCGCCGTCGCTGGCCTTCGTGCTGGTGCGCGCGGCGCGGCGGGTGTACATCGGGTTCACCTATCCAGCGGGGGCCGGGGGCTGAACCTGACAGCGCAGGCGGCGGCCGACATTGGACGATGCCACCGCCCGGGCCGGCCACGTGAAGGCAGCTCGTCGTGGGTGTGCGGCAGGGCTCGCGCGGCTCGGCCGAGAAGGCTGCTCAGGTCCAGCCGCGGGCCTTCGGCTACCGCATCACCTCCGGCGGCGCCTTCGGTCCGGCGGCCACCGCTCGGGCGATCAGGGCCTTTCAGAACGCCGCCAAGGGGCGCGGCAAGGTGCCCTGTCGGTCAGCGGTCCGGTGTCGCGGACGAGGCACGTCAGTGGCGAGAGCTCGTCGCGGTCGCGCCTGCGCAGCAGCGGGACGTGGTCCTGGGGCCGATATCGGTGGTGGTGCCAGATGTCGCCGTTGCGGTCGGTCAGCGGCCGCGACAGGTCGTAGACCCGGCCCCAAAGGATGTACGGCTCGCAGGCCGCGTCCCATGCCTCTTCGAGGAGACGCGGCACGTCGTGCGCGACGAGATGCACCGGCACCCCGTCCCGTCGCCCGAACGCCAGTTGCGCGTATCCGGCCTGCCGGGGCTCGGCGTCCACCGGCGCCCCGATGGCTGCGAGCCAGGAGTACCAGTCGGCCAGGGACGCCGCCTTGATGCAGACCACCACGCGGTCGCCACAACAGTCGATGGCCATGACCTCCGGCCTGTGGCCGTGGAATTCCGTCCACAGCGAGGCCCATACGGACTTCACCCGGGCGCACTGTGTCTCCCCCGCGGCGGCTTCGGCCTCCAGCGCGCTCAGCGGCTCCCTGCCCGGATGCAGGGCCAGGGCCGGGGACTGGGCCTGGGCCGGGGCCTGGGCCAAGGCCTGCCGGTGGACCACCGTGTCGCCGGCCCGCCCCCGGTGCCGCTCCCGTTCCGCCTCGGCCGCCGCGGAGTGCAGCCGCTGCAGGGCATCGGGGACCAGAACCGGGGCGAGCCTGACCGCCACCTCCTCCTCGAAGCGCGCGAAACACTCGCGGATGACGGCGCTTGCCGCGCGGACGTTCCCGTTCTGCGTCACGCGCCCACCGCCCAGGTGGCCTGGACCAGCTGGGTCATGCTGCGCATGGCCCGGTACTGGAGCGACCTGACCGCGTTGGGCTGCCTGCCCATCAGCCTGGCCGTCTCGTACACGGACAGCTCCTCCAGGAACCGGAGCCTCAGGCAGGTGCGTTGGTGCGCGTTGAGGAAGGGCAGAGCGTCGCCGACGACCTTGCGGGCCTCCGCGACCAGCAAGGTGTGGATCACGGTGTCCTCAGTGTTCTCCGTGTTCCGGTCCCCGTTCCGGTCCCACTCGCCCCACTCGCCAGTGGGCACTTCGCGCCGCGCCCAGCTGGATTTGTAGTGGTCGGCGATCAGGTTCCGGGCGATCGTCTGCAGCCAGGCGTCGATGCTCTTCCCCTGCCAGGTGAAGGTCTCGATTCGGCGCAGCGCCCGTACGAACACCTCCTGGGTGAGATCCTCCGCCAGCTCCCGGTTGCGTACCTGGCGGACGATGGCGGCGTAGACCGTGTCACGGTGCCGGCGGTACAGGACGGCGAAGGCCCGCCGGTCGCCGCTGCGTGCTCGGGTGATGAACTCGGGCTCCGGCCCGTTGCGCGGACCTGTCTTGGCCTGGGCATGAGTTGCCTGACCGCCTCCGGTCTGGTCGGGCATCGCGGCGATCCGTCTTCTCTCGCAGGGGCGCGTGGTGCCTGCTGCTGCGAAGTACGGGGGCGGTCTTTGACGGTCGACTGGTACCGGCTGTGCGGTCTGACTCACGGTCTCTCCCTGGTGATGGCCTCGACGGGGATCTCCAAAGCTGCAGCGATCCGCCTCAGGGTCTCGGGGGTCGCACCCCGGCACCCTTCTTCGATGCGCATGATGGTGCTGGGATGCCTA
The DNA here is from genome assembly GCF_040645335.1 of Streptomyces sp. NPDC046821. Lineage (NCBI taxonomy): Bacteria > Bacillati > Actinomycetota > Actinomycetes > Kitasatosporales > Streptomycetaceae > Streptomyces > Streptomyces sp. NPDC046821. The sequence goes on from NZ_JBEYYB010000001.1 coordinate 449,172, forward strand.
TCTGTGAGGTGGGCAAGACTTCTCAACGAGTGCCCACGCGCCTCTCGAAAGGCCCGAATTGTGGCTCCATTGGGTGTCACGGGGAGGAGAGTAGCGACGGGTAAACATCACTGCAAGGTGTTTCAAGCGCCTTACCGGACGGGAATACATCACCGTGATGTCTAGAGGTGATGCGCGGAAGGACCAGGTCGACCCGGTCGGCCCCGTCCGCCGCAAGAAGGCGCGAGGGGGAGGCAGTTGAGACCAATGAAGGCGCAATGGGCAACGCTTTGCCACCCCGTGCGCTGATCATTACTGATGAGGAGCTTGAAAGGATCTGTAGGTGTTGCCTTACGGTGAGGCATCATGACTTCTGTGACCACCACCCGAGACTGGAAGCGCCTCGCTGAGGCAATTCGTGACGTGCGCAAGGCGCGCGGATGGCGGCAGGAAGACCTTGCGGAAGCAGCCGGCATCGGTTACTCCACGGTGCAGCGCGCCGAGTCCAGCGACGGTTACAAGACCATGCCTCTCACCATCGACAAGATCGAACGGACCCTCGGCTGGACACCCGGAAGCGCCAGGGCGGTCCTGGAGGGCGGCACGCCCACCCTTCTGACACCCCCGGCCGCAGCCCCGGTCCCGCCTGCCGCGGACACCGAGATGCCGGCGTCGGCCTCCGGTGACGCCGCAGGGTTCGTCGCGCGCCTACCGGCCCGCATCCAGCACGAACTGGCCGACGGAGAGCTCGTGGACACCGATGTCATCGAGTTGCAGCGCAAGGGTATGCGTCTGATCGTCTTCGCCACGCGCGATCCCGAGCAGGCCACGGAGGACAGGGCCGAGAAGGCCGAGGACATCCGGGAGTGGACGCGCGTACAACGCCGGCTCCGCGGTCTCGCGAGCGACGAACGCCCTGTCGATAAGTAGATAGTTGCGGATTTTCGACCGATCTCTACACACGGTTCGTATCTGCATGGTTACATTTCGTTCACCTCTGGCGGGCGTCACCGCAGCAGGTATCTGGGGGTGGGTGTCCGCATGGAGACCGGTGAATGGCGTGTGGAGCGAGTCCGTGGCATCCCTCATGGCGCGAAGGTGATCATCGACGCGCCTGAGGGCGAGGTCGGAATCGTCTGGGTCAACGAGGAGGTGTCCACCGGCGACGTGTCCACCCCCCTCACGGAATACCCGCCCGAACCCGCCTGCTGACACGGTCATTTCGGCCAAGGGGCAAGTCTGGCTCGAGCACGTCACCGGTGTGACCGCCGTGCACAACTTCGGCCACGAGTACGGGCACAGGAACTCGGGCACACGCCGATCGAACTCCCGGCCGCGTCCTCACGACGTTCACCGCCCTGGCCATCGGCGCGGCGCTCCGCTTCTCGTAGACCTGAAGCCTGGACCGTTCTGCGGTGCGCGGTATCGGCGGGTGCATTCGGCCTTCGGGCTGCAGCCCGGTCTCCGCCCCGCCGGCGGAGCCCTGTATCGAGCGGCTCGGAAAGTAGATATCGGACTCAAGGCCGCTGCGGTGCGCCGGCAGCCAGGACAGTGCAAGCCAGCGCGGCTGAACCAGCGGCCAGGAGCGCAACTCCGGGAACGCCCCGATGTCCACGCCACGGAGTACCAACTCGTGGAAGAGGCAGGAGCTGGAGCAGTTGCGCCGAGGAGGCCGCCATGGCCGTGGACGGAGTACCCGTCACCGCCCTTGACCGACGGACTGACGAACCACCCCCACCGACCTGGTCGAGCTGTCTGACGCAGGTTATGTCCCTGAATGCGGGGAAGGGCTCCATGAGGTTGTTGGATTCCCAGCGAGCCTTTCGCTCTTGTCAAGGCTGCATGTAAGTCTGGGTGTTCACGCCAAACAGGACATCAAGGCAGGGAGAGTCATGGCGGTTCTCACAGGCAAGGCAGCTGTCGTTACCGGTGGATCGAGGGGGATCGGTCGGGCTGTCGCGCTGCGGCTCGCGCGGGACGGAGCGAGCGTGGTCTTCAATTACGCGCAGAACCGGGATGCCGCGGATGAGGTCGTGCGGCAGGCCGAGAAGGCGGGTGGGAAGGTCACTGCGGTGCAGCTGGATCTGGCCGAGCCCGGCGCGGCAGAGGAGTTGTTGGCGACCGCCGAACGCCGGCTCGGCGGGCTCGACATTCTGGTCAACAACGCAGCTACGCATACCGAAGTCGTGCCCATCGCGCAGACAGAGGAGGCCGTCTTCGACACAGTGATGGCCGTGAACGCGAAGTCGGTCTTCCTCACGGTTCGTTACGCGGCCCGGCACATGCGTGACGGCGGGCGGATCGTGAACATCTCCACCCTCAACACCGCTTTCCCCGCCCCCGGCAACGCCCCGTACGCAGCCAGCAAGGGTGCCCTCGAGCAACTGACCTTGGTAGCTTCACGCGAGCTCGGCGGACGGGGCATCACGGTCAATACGGTATCCCCCGGCGCCACCGACACCGATTTGCTGAGAGCGGCCAACGAGCCGGAGAAGTTGGCGATGGCCATCGGCATGACCTCGCTCGGACGCCTCGGCCAGCCCGAGGACGTGGCGGACGTCGTCGCGTTCCTTGCAGGACCGGACGGACGGTGGCTGACAGGCCAGAACATCCGTGCCAATGGAGGCGTTCTGTAGTCAACAGGAGGCGTGGTTGTGGGCGGCGCTTCTCCTCGTCCTGGCCGAACAACACCTCCGGGTCACTCTGTTGGGCTTGGCCAGGACATCCGGCCATACGGACTGGGATGTGTTTCTCGCCAGTGCGGGCCAACTCGTTGGGGCGGCACGACGGCGGACACGGGCCCTTGCATCACGTCGGCCCAGACAGCCTCATCGAAGACCTCGGCTGCCTTCTCGGTGGCGCTCTCCTGGACCGTAAGGACATTCAGGTCGACCCGGTCTTCGTGCGGCAAGTAGTCAAGGGCCAGACGACGACCGATGCAGTCCATCACCGGGCTGCTGTCAGGCAAAGCAGCCGCTCACGCTACGAGTACGCGGGCGGAGGCGAACCAGAAGAGCTTTGAAAACACGTACTGAGCTTGTCTTTTAACCCCGGCGTGAAGCGCGGCGGGCGAGCGACTGCGTAGGCCAGCAGAGCCATTTGAGAAGGCGGCTGGTGATCACAAAGTAGTGGACGCTGACCCAGCCCCGCTTTTTGTCCAGGATCTGCGGGGCCTCGTCTCGGTGGACGTAGCGGAGGTAGCTGCGGCGAATCGGCGCCCCAACCAGCAGCAGCACCGGTGAGGAGACGAGGATGACCACCGGAACCATGGCCCTCACCACGGTCGACTTCGCCCTCTCCTCATATCGCATGTGGTCAGTGTGCTGACCTGTATGTTGCTTGTCAGCCTGCCCTGCGGGGTTTGGTGCCGACTTTGTGGCGGGCGGAGAGCGGCTGAACGCCTCGCCGGTGGCGAGGACTTGGCCCACGCCGTCGGCATCTCCCAGGGCCTGCGGAGGTCGGTGGCCAGCGGGCGGGCGAGCCGAAGCTGGGCATAGGCAGCGATCACGAGCCAGAGCACGACGCAGCCGGGCGACGTCGATCCGGCCCTGGTCGAGCCCGCCGTACAGAGCCCCGTGTCCACGGCGGTGTTCGGGCGAGCGCGAGATCAACCAGCGTCCGCACCGGCCCGTCCGTACACAGCAGCGCGTCGCACAACTCGAACAAGGCGTCGCCCCGCACGGTCAGACACGCGTACAGCTCCGACCGGAAGTGTGACACTTCCGCGAACGCGTCCCGCAGGGCATCCCTATACACCAAACTCACGACCACGGCCTTCGCACTGATCCACTCTGTGACGGAGCACAGGATCAGACGAAGGCCGTCTACACACCTGCCGAACTGCGAAAACGCTGATCAAGTTCGCGCCGCGTTCGACACCGGTCGTTAAATGACAAGCCAAGACACCGTTTCTTATGGCACGAAGCCCATGGCGTCAGCGATGGTCGACGGCTACTGGCACGACTGAAGGAAGCTGGTGAACGCCTTGCCAGCCGAGTCGGTGAGGAACAGCCGGGCGACGGCGATGCGGTCCATCAGGGTCACGTGGGAGGCCGGCCAGCCGTCGCCGCGGCATTGCCGGATTCGGGGAGTGAGCGCTTCCCTCTCACCCCATGTCTCCTCGAGCGCCGAGAGTTCGGCGCGGACCGTCTCGTTGATCGCCACGTCCTTGCTCGAGATGCCGGAACGAGCAGGCCCAGCCCTGCCTCCTGCTCCCCGATGGCCCAGCAATCGCTGAACTCCTGGGCCTGGTCCGATGGCAGCAAGGCGGCGAGCCGGTGCCAGGTGTCAGCGTCGTCGATTTCCTGCGGAGGCTACCGACCCACAACGGCGTTCAGGCATCGGAAGCAGATCAGCACCACCGCGATCGCCGTGAAGCCCAGGAAGTGTTCGGGCTTTCGCTCGTTGCGCCGGTGCAGGCGCCGCGAGTCCACGGCCGCGGCCCGCTCCACCGCTCCGAGGTCTTCGGCACGGCCGAGAAGACCGTGGTCCGATACGCGGACTCCACCCGGGCCCTGCTGCCCCAGACCGCCGAGACCGCCCCCGCGTCCTGACCGCGGACGTCCGGGGCCATCCCAGCTTCCTGGTAACCCCACCACTGGCGCGCCGACGATCCACGTGCCCGCTCCGAGGAGCTCATTCGGCGTCGGGCACCACCTGGGCGAACGAGGTCACGAACGCGGTGATGAGGCGGGCGAACTCGGACCGGTCGACGTCCGACCAGTCCGCCATCACCCGCGCGAAGATCTCCTGCCGGAACCGGTGTGCGCGGTCGAGCTGTTCCCGCCCGGAGCCGGTAAGGGCAAGCAGCGTGCGCCGGGCGTCGGACGGATCGGTCCTGCGGTCCAGCCACCCTTCTTCGACGGTCCGGAGCACCAGCCGGCTCGCCCTCGGCTGATCAACGCTCAGCGCGGTGGCGACGTCCCTGACGGAGCACGGTTTGTCGTGGTCGTCGATGACGTCCAGCACGTTGAACAGCGTGGGGTCGATTGGCCCGCCACCGCCGGGTGGCGTCAACCGCGCCAGCGACCGACGGGTCTGCCTGCGGCGGATCGCGACCATGGCCCGTTCGACGTCGGCGATCGCATCGTCCTGTTCCCTCTTCGACATGCATGCTAGATTACAATAGTTGTCAAAAGACATGCATTGGGGGATGTCATGACTGACCTGACTCGGCTGCCCAACGTCCGTGAACAGCGGCCGCTCGGCTACTGGTTGAGGCACATCGACGGGGCGATCGAGGGAAGCATGGGCCGACTGTTCGCCGCGGACGGCCTGAACCGCCGGGGGTGGCAGGTGTTGAACACCATCTCGTGCGACCCGATCACGATCGTCGAACTCGACGAGGCCATGGCCGCGTTCCTGTCCGCCGACGAGCCCACCATGCGCCCGTACGTCGACCGGTTGGTCGAGCGCGGCTGGGCACACATGGCTGACGACGGCGCGGTGGCACTGACTGGCGAGGGCCGACGGGCACACGAGCGGGTGTCCGAGCAGTCCGGAGCCCTGAGGGTCCGGATGATGGAGTGCCTCTCGAGCGAGGAGCACGCGGTGTTGATGGAACTGCTCCAGCGGATCGCCACCCACCTCGACGCCCTGGCGGTCGAAACGCCGAAATGGAACTGACGGACTGCCCGCACGGCCGTGGACACCGTCCTCGACCTCACTCACATTCGGCAGGAACTGAGCCTCACGCCGGTGGCCGGGTGAGTTTGGCGGCCACGGCGTCGAGGACCCAGTCCAGGCCGGTCGTGAAGGATGTCTCGGCGTCCATGTCCGTGCTGTCGTGCACGACCTTGGCCAATGCCGGGAACCGGCCCGTGGCCAGCATCCTCGTCACATGCGGGCCGCGAGTGCGCTGCCAGTCACGTTCGGACAGGCCCGTGGCGCGCTCGGCCCGCAGGTTCGTGATCTCGCGCCTGATCGCGCCGGTGAAGTAGGCGCTGACGGTCTCCACGGCGCGCATGACGGTGTCGATGTCGGCGAGGCCGTCGAGGGCGGCCAGCGTGGCCTCGGCCACGGCGAGGCCGTTGGGGCCCAGGGCCGGGCGGCCGCCGAGCAGGTCGGCCAGCCATTCATGGCGAAGGGCGGCCTGCCTGGTGCGGTGGGCGAGGTTGCGCAGTGCTTCCCGCCAGTCATCGGGCTGCTCCTCGGGGAGGATCTCGCCCTGGACCTCGTCCACCATGAGGTCGAACAGCTCCTCCTTGGTGGAGAGGTATCCGTACAGCCGCATCGGGCCGGCGTTCAGCCGGGCGGCGACCTTGCGCACCGATACCGCCTCCAGCCCGCCCTCGTCGGCCAGAGCGATGGCGGCGGCGACGATCCGCTCCCGATCGAGGGGTACGGGGCGAGTCGGCGGCTCCGGCCGGTCCCAGACAGTCATGCTCACACCGTTCTGTTGCGTTGCGATGCATCGTACTGAAGAAATACAGTGTATCGATATGAGACGTCGTATTGCTGTGGTCGGGAGCGGCCCTGGCGGCCTTACCTTCGCCCGTGTCTTGCACCGCCATGGCCACCCCGTCGCCGTCCTCGAACGCGATCCCGCCCCCGACGCGCGCCCTCCGGGCGGCACGCTGGACCTGCACGAAGGGCTGGGCCAACTCGCCCTGGACAAGGCAGGGCTGCTCGCGGAGTTCCAGGCCCTGTCCCGCCCCGAGGGACAGGCCATGCGCATCCTGGACACAGCCGGGACCGTCCTGCGCGACTGGCGCCCCCGCCCGGACGACCGGGCCAATCCCGAGATCGACCGCCGGCACCTCCGTGACCTGCTGCTCGGCGCTCTCGATGTCCAGTGGGGGCGGGGCGTGACGCGGGTGGTGCCGGGGACCCGGGACGGCGTACTGGTCCATTTCGCGGACGGGCGACAGGAGACGTTCGACCTCGTGGTCGGCGCGGACGGTGCCTGGTCCCGGACCCGCCCGGCAGTCTCGCCGGTGACGCCGCACTACACCGGCGTCACCACGATCGAGACCTCCCTGGACGACGTCGACACCCGCCACCCCGACCTCGCCCGGTTGATCGGCGACGGTTCCGTGGCTGTGTACGGGGCGAACCGAGCTCTCGTCGCCCAGCGCAACAGCGGCAGCCACGTCAAGGTGTACGCCCAGTTCCGCGCGCCGCTGGACTGGCACACGAACCTGGACCTGGCCGACGTCGAGGCCGTGCGATCGGGTCTGCTGACGCTGTTCGAGGGCTGGGCCGCTCCCGTCCTCGACCTCCTCCACTACGGCACCGCTTTCGTCCACCGCCCCCTCTACGTCCTGCCCGTGTCCCACACCTGGGCCCACGTCCCCGGGGTGACGCTCCTGGGTGACGCCGCCCATCTGATGCCCCCGCTGGGGGCGGGCGCGAACCTCGCGATGCTGGAGGGCGCCGAACTCGCCGAGTCCATCGCCACCGCCACCGCCACTGCCACCGGCCCTGGAGATCTGGATGAGGCCGTCCGCGCCTTCGAGGAACGCATGTGGGCACGGGCCGGCAGATGGGCAAAGATCACGACGGCCGGTCTGGAACGCCTCGTGAGCCCAGACCCCGCCGAAGCCCTCGCGCTCTTCGACCAAGTCCAGCCATCCTGACCGGCAAGCGCGAGAGCACCAGCACCAGCACCAGCACCAGCACCAGCAGCTCGCCACGGCTTCACCTGACAGCGCGGCACCGGCGCAGTGCCTTCCGGCGAAACCGCAGTCAGGCGGACGATTCCGCCGCGACGGATCGCCGAGCTGTCCCGGTACGGCGTGGACGGCAAGGCGTCGCCGCTGCGCCGGCAGGGCGATTCCCGTCGGCCGACGACGCTGCCGGCCACCACCGTCTACCTGACGACCCGGGCGGTGGACGACGCGCTCGACCTCCTGGAGGTACTGATCGCGAAGAAGCTGCTGGCCAAGGCCGAGCGCGAGACGGTCAAGGAGAAGGCGAAGACCCTGCCGCGGGTCGAGCGGGCCTCGGCGAAGCTGGCGAACGGACCATCCACCCCCGCCGAATACGGCAGTCCGCAACATGTCGACCCTGCCGTCATTGCCGACATCTCCCATTGGCTCAGCCACAGCCAGAGATGAACGTTCCCGCCGCCTGTGAGCGAGCGGTCGGCAGCCTCCTGCACCAGCTCACTGCCGACCCCGCGTACCAAGAGATGTGCCCCGCTCGCCCTCGCGACAGCGCTGACAGGCCGGGTGCCGCCGAATTCAACGCCTGCCGTCGCTCGGCGCGAGCAGACTCGTGACCTCGGCGATCGCCCCTGCAGAAGAGTGGAATAGCGTCGGCCGTCAGAGGGTTCCCCCGCACGCCGGGCCGCCTTGATCGACAAGCCGTACCAGGTACGCGCCGACCCGTTGTCTCCCATGCCCCAATGAAGCCACGCGGCGAGGCTCGCGGCTTCGCTGCCGACGGCCGCGAGCCTCGCCCGCTCATCTTCGCGCTCAGCATCCTTCGCGATCGTCTTTCAGGTGGGCGAGCACCTCATCGACAAACTGGCGTGACGACGTCGTGACGTTGAGGCGCCGAAATGCTGTCGTAGCCACGCGAAGGGTGGCCGCTTGTCCGGTCTCGGCCGCGTGCGCTTGCTGCTTGGGCGCCATCGAGAGCATGGGCGCTGCAGCAACAACCAGGCAGGCGGCAGGTGTCCGATCACGTGCTCAGTCCCCCGTCACCAAGCCACATCCACACCCACATCCGCAGTCACATCCACAGCGGACGCCCAAATTTGCTCAGCTTATAGGCTGACCGCCCGACCGACGGTGCCGGGCCGGTCGGAAGTGGAGGGGGCGACGGGAGTGGGAATGGGTCGGGAATCGGTGGCGGCGGGGCGTGGGCCTCGGCTCGGTCTGCCCGCGGACCAGGTGCCCCTGGGCCTCGACGAAGACGCGCGGGCGCTCTATGTGCGGCTGGCCACCACCGGTCGGCGGGCGCTGGACGAGGTGGACGGTCGCGCCCTCGGGCCGTTGCTGAGCTCGGGGCTCGTCGTACAGACCGAGGGGATGGTCGAGGCGCGGGCGCCGCGCGGCCCGCTCGAGGCGACCGCGCAGTCGTACACGCAGACGGCAGCGCGCATACGGGAGGTCGGCGAGGAGCTGACGGATGTGTGGAACGCGTCCCGACGGGCTGACGTGGGCGTCGACATCGCGACCGGTGACGTCGCGCTGCAGGAGTACGCGGATCTCATCAGCTCCGCGACGACCCGGATCGACGCGCTGACCATGGCCTCGCGGGGCGACCGGCCGATCGCGACGGCGGACGGCGTCTTCGAGGTGCTGGCGCGCGGTATCGAGGTCAGGGTCGTGTACGACAGCCGGCTGCTGGAGTCGCCCGAGGCGATCGAGGTCGTGGAGACGTGCATGGCGGCCGGTGAACAGGCCAGGGTCTTCCCGGGAGTTCCGATCAATCTCGTCATCGTCGACGACGTGGTCTCCGCCAACGTCACGTCCGACCGCGACGATGAGGTGCACGTCGCCAACATCCGAAACCGCCGTCTCGTCGCGGGGCTCCGCAGCGTGTTCGAGTCCTACTGGCAGCTGTCGATGCCGCTCGCCGACGAGAAGCTCGTGCGGGACGACTCGAAGGACTTCCGGCACCTCGTACGTCTGCTCAGCATCGGGCTCACCGACCGCTCGATCGCCCGGGAACTCGGCGTGTCCGAACGCACGGTGGGCCGCCGGGTCACCCGACTGCAGGAACTGCTCGGAGCGGACACCCGCTTCCAGCTAGGACTGCAGATCGCCAGACATGGCTGGGTGTGACTGTGACCCGGCGGCCTTAACTCACTCTCGGTGCGTCAGCGCGCGTCCGGAGCGACGAGCTCCGGCAGCACCTTCTCGAAGGAGTCGGCGACCGTCAGGCTCGGCAGGATGTGCCCCTGGTCGCTGGCGCTCTTGGCGAGGTCGGCACCCCAGGCGGAGGTGCGGTAGCGCTGGTTGGGCGTGCCGTGGTGCCCGGGGTTGGCGAAGCTGCAGTCGCCGACGTTGTAGAACGTCTGGAGGTCCTGCAGGGTGTACGCCTTGTTGAGCGACTCGCCGCGCTTGTGGACCGTGAAGTACGTGCCCATGGCGTCGGCCATCAGCTCCGTACGGCGGGTGGCCTCGGCCTCGTCGGTGATGTCGGTGTCGAAGAGGTTGTCCGAATACTGGACCTGGTGCCCGAACTCGTGGGCCAGCACGGCGCGTCCGCCGACCCGGCCGAGGCCGAGCTCGTTCCACATCTGAAGGATGCCCTCACCCATCGCCACACGGCGGGTGATGCCGAGCTCCTCGAGCGTGGCCTTCGAGTCGGGGTCGGAGTGGGTGGGGTCGATCGCGAAGGCGTTGAGCGAGAACATCGGGTTGTCGACGCCGCCCGGGAACCCGGCGAGCTTGCCTGAGCTGAGACCGCCCTCGACGCCCCACTGGAGGAAGAGCGAGCCGAGCGGGCTGATCTTGGCGAGGCCGTCGTAGACGACCTTGCGGTCGGCCGCGGCGTCGGGGCCGAGGACCTTGCCGTCGAGCGAGACGAGTCCGACGTTGCTGGTGTCGACGTCCCAGAACCGCTGGAGGTTCGTGAACGTGCGGGCCAGCTCGTCGGTGTTCGCTCCGTTGGGACCGAGAGCGGTCTCCGCGGGGCTGGTGGGCGTCTTCATCAGGGTCCAGTACTGGATCAGCAGGTCGGGCGACAGGCCCAAGAAGCCGTTCTGGTACCAGTCCCACGACGCGGGGTCGATCTGCGCGATCTGACCGCTGGCCCAATTGCGGAAGTCCGTGGTCGAGCACTGGTAGTCACCGGGGTTGATGGCCCCGGAGGTCCACTCGTTGTCGACGCCGGCGTCGGTGAGCACCGCCTTGATCTGGGTACGGGACTCCTTGGCGGCGGCGACGAGTGCCTGGTCGGACGATCCCGCATCCTCGGCGGCCGCTCTGGTGGCGGCATCGAGGTCGAGCCCGGCGATGTAGTCGTTGAACTCCTGGCGCAGCTGCGAGATGTCCGCGGAGTCGGCCCCTCCGCTAGGCGCGGCCACGGCGGCGGCGGACGAGGCGGGGGTGACCGCGGTGGCGGCCGTCGCGCCGGTGAGTGACATGGTCGCGAGCGACGCGACGGCCAGGGTCGCCAGGATGGGACGCTTCATCCGTACTGACTCCTCAGTGTGGCCAGGCTCGGTGTGCCTGGGCGTGCTCGGCATTCAAGCGAGGCGGGGGAGGTCGGCGGAAGGGTTGGGGGGTGGCGGGGACCGGACATGTCTGGTGCCGGACAGGGGGGTTGGGCGGTGAGGCGTGTTCTTTCGGGGTTGTACGGGTTGTCTGGCCCGTGGCCTGCGCCTCTGGCGGAAGGGCAGGACGGGGCCGGCCAGCCGGCCCGGCAATAGGCCGATTCCCGTTGCAGCCTGACGACCAGATGTCAGTGAATACGCGGGCGGCAACGACGTAGCTCGGAGGCCGGCCTGCCGGTCACGAGTTCGTCGGCGACGAGCCGTCCGACGGTGGGCGCCAGGGTAATGGCGGAGTGCATGACGGCGACGTAGACGGATCGGTCGCGTGTCGCGTATCCGATGACGGGCCCGTGCGCGGGCATGGGGCGTCTGGAGGTGCGGTGGCCCAACAGGCGGCACGAGTCACTCCCTTGGAAGGCCGCCATCACGCGCTGGAGCGCGTCTTGAGCGGCCTGCGCCATCGCTGCCGCTGTGCCTTCGACATGCGGCACGACCAGCACGAGCTCGCCTTCCCGGACTTCTCGAACCTCGAACTCAGGGCGCGCTACAACGGTCTTGACCAGGCCTGGCGGTGCCGCGACTCGCGCGAGGGTGGCCGGGGAGGCGGCAATGGCCAGGTCGGCTGAGGCTGACAGCGGCGCGCAGAGCCTGGGGACGTTGGTTCCAGCGGTGAGTACGACGGTGGCGGCGGCGTGGCGCCCGGTCGAAGTCAGCACTCCCCGGACGCGCCCATTGGTCACCTGCAAGGACGTGACCACGGTTTCGTAGAACACGGTCGCTCCGTGGGCGCCGGCGGCTGCCACGAGTGCGCGGGTCAGGGCCGTTGGGTCGACGCCTGCGTCACTCGGGGTGTGGATGGCGTGATCGGGGGGTCGTCGGAGGTTGGGCTCCAGGGCAGAGATGTCGCTTCGGCCGATACGGAACTGGCCGGGCCCTGGCTGTGAGTCCTCATCCGGTGTGCCGGCCCAGGACAGAGAGCCGGTCCGGCGGACAGCGACATGGGGCAGTTCGGCCTCCAGGCGTCGGAAGTCCGCCAGCACGTACTCGCGGAGGTGACGAGCTCCGCCAGGCCAGCGCCCTCCCGAGCCGCGAACCCAGCCGAAGGAATCTCCGGTGACCCCGGCTGCCGGCACAGGCGCGCGCTCCAACAGCGTGACCGGGACACCCCGACGGGCCAGGTGGTAGGCCACGGAGGAGCCGACAATCCCCGCACCGACAACAACAACGGCTGACATGAGGTCCTTGTCGATAGCTCAACGACCATTCAGGCCGTGTCGGCAGCCGTAGCACCACAGTTCACGTCGAGGCTGGGACGACGCAACGGGATTTGCTGCGTCCTGGCTGGCAGCAGACCACAACGCCGCCAGGACCCGGCCCTATCCCGGACGCTGACGGCGTATGTGTTCGGGGGAACCCGCTGCCACGAGTTCTGACCCAGTTGGTAAATCATCGAGTTGACTACGGCCGAGACGGCTGAAGGGGCGGAGGAGAGCATGATCAGGCCCAGTACCCGCCACTATGAATAGGGCACACCGGTGGGCTACTCCCAAGGGAACCAGGCCTGCCACAGCCCAGACGCACGACATGCCTAGGCAATGCGAATGCTTCACGCAGGTGTGGCACAGCGATACGGCTCCCCATGGCCCTTACATGACCTTCTCCCCACCGAAGTCCGTGTGTCCGAACACCTAGAGAGTGCCGCACGCTCAGGGCTCCCGCTACCACCCATTTCAGTTCGTCCCACATTCGCGTGGAACGGACCTCCCTGGCCTGTCGCAGGTCAGAGAGCCGGGAGCCCTCGAAACCGGTGACGTCAGGCAGCAACTGGCCAGCGTTGTCCCGGTTCTTGGACTCGGGCGTCCTATACGCGGTGCTTGCACGCCGGGAAACTTTGCGCAGGTGTCGGATCTCTCAAGCCCTGCCAGGCCTGGAAATCCCAACGACACCAATCGAGTTGACTACGCGACCGAGAGGTGAACGTGAACCGTAATCCGAACACCGAGGACACACAGGGGAAGAACACCCCTGCCCCTCAGCTGGTGCCCGTCATCCCCGCCGTCATGGTGGCGCTCGTCCTCAGCGTCTTCACCGTCCTGATCCTCACGGGTATGCCTCTGGAGACGGCAGCCATAACCGTGAGCGTCGGCGGCACTCTGGGCATCGAGCTGGTTCGCCGGCTGATGCGCCTCTTCCCCACCCGCCGATAGCTATGGGGCGCCGGACGAGCGCCCCTGCTGAGGCAACCAGGAAGGAACTGGCGGAGTGGCTCCGGTCGCTCCGCCCGTCCTGGCTCCCCTACAGCCAGATGGCGTACAAGTCGAAGCAGTTGGGTCACCCCGCCTCAGCCGCGGCACTGTGCCGGGCCGACAAAGGGCGCAGCCTTCCTCCGTGGAAGACCGTTGAAGCGTACGTCCGATGCTGTGACGGGTCGGTGTCCGAGGCCAGGAAGCGCTGGGGGCGTGCGACCCGGGCCGCGACCCAGGTACGGAGCGTCAAGGTCTCCCTGCCGAGGACGGCACCGGCTCTCCCTTACGTGATGAATCCCGCCGAGCTCCTCCTGGCCATGCGGGACCTCCGGATTGCCGCAGGGCAGCCGTCCCTGCGGGATCTCGGTGACCGGGCAGCTGTCCCCGGCGGCGGTGGCAGCTACCTGCCGCGTACCACCATCGGGAACGTCCTCAGCGGCAAGCGCGCCTGCACCGACGTCCTGTTGCTGCACTTCGTAAAGGCCTGCGGCGTGACCCGCGAGTCCGAAATCCAGCAGTGGAAGGAAGCGTGGAAGCGTGCGTATCAGCCGGAAGGAGTCACCTCCCGGTACGGCACAGCGTGCTGAGAAATCCGGAGGCATTCGAAAGGGCCCGAGCCGATGCTCGGGCCCTTTCAAAGACCCAAGCCAATGGCTTCACGTTCACGTGCCGGACGACGTGTCCGCCAACATCGCCCCCGCGGTGCCATCCGCCCCGACCGCGTCGCAAGCTGCTGACCCTGGTGCGCCGCAAGACCGTGGACGAGGCATGGCGCGGACGTACGAGGAGCCTGCTCCTGCCCCTGGAGGACCGGGGTCGACTGGTCACGGCTTAGCTTGTTCCGAGGCCCGGCTGCGGTCCCGCTCGCTCCCAGTTCCTCAGCTGAGTGACAGATCACCCTGATCGTCCCTGATCTTCACCTTGACCCAGGCATGGCCGCTGGTGTGGCCGTCGCCGACGCCGTCGACCTTGCACTCGAACTCCCGGCCCACCTCGACGGGGATGGAAGCGGGACAGCTGACGTCGTCGATGGTCGGGGGCTTGGCGAAGTCGCTGGAACTGACGTTGTTGAGCACGGCCCGCGCCAGCGCGTCCTGATCCAGGACGCGCTTCGGCTGCACGGCGGGACTCCCGGCCAGCAGCATGATGGTGAAAGTGAGCGCACAACAGGCGATCACGGCCAGGGAGAGCGCGGTGACGGTACGGGCGAAGCTGCGTTGATCAGTCACACGGACAGTCCTATCCGGCTGTCCGTGTACAAACAACCCTCTGCTGACGTGAAGTCACCTCTCGGTCCCTGCGGAGCGGCGGTTCATGAGGGTGATGACTGTCCAGATGACCAGGGTTTGGAAGCCTCGGAGGGGAGTAACGGGTGACCCAGTGGGTGGAAGGTGACAAGGTCATCCCTGTAGTGCCGACCGATCACCCCGAAGACCCGGTGGGGGAGGTTGTCATGATTACCGCGAACGGCGGCGTCATGGTCAATTTCCCACTCGCCGGAGCCGAGGTGTACTCCCCCGACGAGCTTGCCCGCGCACCTTCCGAAGGCGAGTAGGACCCCATCGACAAGGGCTAAATCCTGGTGAGCGCGCTGTGGTCCGGCTGCCATATCGCCCGCGCTTTCGCCACGACGTCGGATCACCGCGGGGTGGCCAGGGGTTCCAGCAGTCCGGCCGGCCCCCAACTACCCACCCCGCGGGGCGGAGGCACTGAACTGTCTCCGCTACACTTGATCACGAGCTGGTCGCCGCAACTTCGGTTGGCTGGTGTTGCGTTGGTGGTCCAAGGAAAGACGCCCCGCTTCCTGCGGGGAAATGCAGGTGCAAGGCCTGCCCGGCGCTCGATGATGGGGCCCGTTCGCGTACTGCGCGGACGGGCCCCATGCGTTCTCCAGTGAGGCGGAATATCGGCGGCAAGGCGGAATATCGGCGGCACCGGCCATGTTGATCGTCATTGTTGATCAACAAGGAGGAAGCGAAACCCCATGCCTGCGCCCCTTCGGCCCCGCGCGCTACGTCCCGGTGACCTCGTGGTCGTTACCGCGCCCTCGGGCCAGCTCGAGCCGGGTGAGGAGCCACTGCTCGCCCGCGGTGTGGCGATACTCGAGCGGATGGGTTTCCGCGTGCGGGTCAGCCCGATGGTCAACCCGGCGCAGAATCGCTGGTGGGCATCGGGCACTCCGGTAGAACAGGCCGACGAACTGAATGCTTTGCTCCGGGACCCCGAGGTGCGGGCCATCGTCGCGCACACCGGCGGACAGGCGACCATCGGCTACCTCGATCTGATCGATCTGGACGCGATCCGGGCCGACCCGAAACCGATCCTCGGCTACAGCGATATCTCGCTTCTGCACATGGCGTTGCACGCCAAGACCGGCCTCGTGGGCTTCCACGCCGACATCGCCACCCACGGTTTCGGCGGCGATTGGTACACGCTGGGCGACAAGGCCCGTCGCACCGAGCTCGTGGACCTCTACACCCGCGTGCTCACCAAGGCCGAGGCGCCGGGCGTGCTGCCGGCGATGGGGGCCTGGGAGACCTGGCGGCCGGGCCGTGCGCAGGGACCACTGTTCGGCGGTTTGCTGAACCGCCTGGTCATGCTGCAGGCGACACCGTTCGCTATGGCCGCCGAACAGTTCGACGGTGCCGTGTTGTTCTGGGAGGAAGTGCAGCGGCCGGTCTCGCGGATCTGGAACGATCTGCACACCTTGCGGCTGTCCGGCGTGCTGGACCGCATCGCAGGCATGGTGGTCGGCAACCCGACCGAGGTCACACCTCACGGTGACGGCGCAGACCGCGCAGGTCTACGCGACGTGGTGCTCGATGTCCTGGGCCAGCGTGACATCCCGGTCCTCGCTCAGGTCGACTTCGGCCACTCCTCGCCGAACCTGCCGCTGCCCATCGGCGTCCGCGCACAGGTGGACGCGGAGAACCGGACGCTGTCCCTGCTGGAGCCGGCGGTCGCGGAAAGCTGAGTTCGGAAGGACGTTGGCCTGAGCCCGCAGGGCTGCGATCGGTCGTGTTCCGACTCTCCCGATCGGCCTGCCTGTCATGCCCGTTGGCCCCGGCCCGGTCCGATCAGGCTGACCGGCGCCGAGGACGAGCGACTGAAGCTCGCCCTGCACTTGCTGCAGGCCGCCCTGATGCACGTCAACACCTTGCTGCTGCAGGAGGCGCTGGCCAAGCCGAAGTAGGCCGACCGGCGGGCGCTGTCCCCACTGCTCGGGACCCACGTGCACCCCTGTTCGATCTGGTGCCGCATCAGGCAACGTGTGCCCTGTGACGAGGCCCGGCCGAGGGCGCCACGCTGAGCGATGCCCTCGCGACCTGGCAGGCGGAGATCGCCCGTGCCCGCGAGAACTGCGCCGAACACGCTCTGACCGATACGGGCCGCTTCATGGAACAGGACGTCAGCCTTCGCTGGATCTACGTCCACATGATCGAGGAGTACGCCCGCCACAACGGCCACGCCGACCTGGTCCGCGAACGCATCGACGGCACCACCGGCGTGTAGCGCCGCATCAGCGCGACGACGGCGCGAAGGCACCGGTCGTCGGCGGGGCGGTCTCACCAGGCGATGCAGCCGCGGATTTGGTCAGGTCCAGGGCGGCGAACAGGTGTCGTCGCACTCCGGCGTAACGGTTGTAGGTCGCCCGTCACTGTCGGCGAGTGCACTGTCGGGTTCCTTGTAGTCCCGGGTGCTTACCTGGCAAGTCCTGCACGCTGACGGCTGCGGAGTGTTTCGCTGTGCGGTGAGGACGGACCCTGCAAGGGTGGTAGCCGAGATCATTCTCGCGAACTGCCCTGTGGACCAGGGGTGTTGGTGGCGGCTCTGTTCGGTGGTTTATGTTGCAGGCATGACTACCGGGACGGCATTGCGCCATACACGGATTGGTGACCCGGGGCTCTTCTGAGCGCCGTACGGGCCGGGGCAGGCCCTCTGTCCGATCGAGCGTCTTGCGCTGCTGCGCGAGCTCCACCTCCGTCGTGTTGACCACAGGCTCGACACATCAACCACGACAGGAGAATTCATGCCTACCAAGACGCTGCAGATTCCCACCGCGGACGGCCAGGCCGATGCCTTCGCCGACTTCCCCGAGGACCGCGAGCAGCACCCGGGGGTGCTGATGTACGCGGACGGCTTCGGTATCCGGCCCGTGCTTCGGGAGATGGCCCGCGAACTGGCCGAGCACGGTTACTACGTGCTCGTCCCCAACCCCTTCTACCGGCACGGCCCCGCACCGGTGATCGAACTTCCCGAGCACATCGGAGAAGAGGCCCGGCCCGCGGTCTTCGCCCAGCTGATGCCCTTGATCGAGGCGCACACCGCTGACCGTGTCCTGCGAGACGCTGATGCCTACCTCAGGTTCCTCACCGCTCAGCCCGAGGTCAGCGCCGGACCGGTCGGGGTGACCGGCTATTGCATCGGTGGCCTCCTGGCGACACGCACCGCCGCGGCTCACCCCAGCCACGTAGCCGCCCTCGCCGCATTCCACGGCCCGGTGGGAGCCGACGGACCCGACAGCCTTTCCAAGCTCACCGCCGAGGTCCACTTCGGCCACGCCGAGAGCGACTTGACGCCCGAGGCCCTCGGCCAGCTCAACAAGGCCCTGGAGGCGGCGGGCATCCGCTACACCTCCGAGATCTATCCCGGCACCGTCCACGGCTTCACCATGTCTGACACCGATGCCTTCAACCCCGCCGCGTTGCAACTTCATTGGGACCGCCTGCTGCCCCTACTCAGCCGCACCCTGACCAAGAGCTGAGGCCCCGGCCCGGAACCAAGCCTCTCTCGGACTGTCCCGCCCTCACCGACGGCGGAGCCCGTCGTACTCGGCGCGGCGCCCTCCGACACGCTGCCGCGTTCGTACGAGATCACGGAGGCACTGCCAGTCACCCATTACAGCCCGCGACAACCACAGACTTCGAGCACCGGATTCCTGCAGATGGCGCGCTTTGTACGAGGCGTGACGTGGAGCTGAGGGCTCGCCGCATCCGGTACAGTTGATCACGAGCTGGTCGCCGCAACTCCGGTTGGCTGGTGTTGCGTTGGTGGTCCAAGGAAAGACGTCCCGCTTCCTGCGGGGAAATGCAGGTGCAAGGCCTGCCCGGCGCTCGATTGTGGGGCCCGTACGCGTACTGCGCGTACGGGCCCCACGTGTTTTCCGGGCCGGTTCGGTCAGCGCGGGGTTGTGACGCCGGTTGGTGTCGTGTCGGGCAGGAAGCCCTCCGGGTAGATCATGCGTTCCGGTGCGCGGGAGCGGCTGCGGCTGAGGGGGTAGTAGAGGGCTGCGGTGACTACCAGGCCGACGATCCAGGAGATGTCGGCGCCGCCGAGCATCTTTGTCAGGGGGCCGGTGTAGAGGGACTGGGCGAGGAACGGGATCTGGGCGACGATTCCGACGGCGTAGCAGCCGAGCGCGACCGGGTTCCAACGGCCGTAGCGGCCTTCGGGGTTGTACAGGGCGGGGATGTCGACGCGCTCCTTGGCCACGAGGTAGTAGTCCACCAGGTTGATGGCGCTCCACGGGGTGAAGACCATCAGCAGGGTGAGGACGAAGTTCTTGAAGTTGCTGAGGAAGTTCTCGCTGGCCAGGAGCGCCACGAGGACGGACAGTGCGAGGAAGCCGGTGATGTAAAGGGTGCGCACGCGCGCGGTGATCCGTCGTTCGCTGGTGAGGGCGGAGACCGTCGTCAGGATCGACATGAACCCGCCGTACGCGTTAAGGGTGTTGACGGTCAGTTTGCCCACCACGATGACCAGGTAGATCAGCAGCGCGACCGCACCGCTGCCGCCCAGGTGTCCCAGGAAGCCGATCTGGTTGTCCAGGAAGCCCGTCCCGGTAGCGGCCGGCAGCGCGGCGAGGAGTGCGCCGAAGGCCCCGGACCACTGCGAGCCGAGCACGCTGCCCCACAGGGTGCTGTGGAAGGTGGCGCGCGGGGAGGTGGTCCTGGGCAGGTAGCGGGAGTAGTCCGCCACGTAGGGGCCGTAGGTCAGCTGCCAGCCGGCGCCGAGGGAGATCGCGAGCAGGAAGGTCGCGGCGTCGAAGGGCTTTGCCCCGAGCAGGGCGCCGAGGTGGTCCGTAGTGGTGAAGAGCCGGAAGGCCAGGTAGGCGAAGCCTATGGCGCCGAGCACGGTCGCGGTCCGCCCCAGCGCGTGGATGTAGCGGTATCCCAGTACGGCGACCAGCGCGGTCAGGGCGCCGAAGACGATGATGCCCACCGGGCGGGCGCTGGTGTGCACAATCTCGTTGACGGCCTGGCCGGCCAGCACCGTGCCGGTGGCGGCGAAGCCGACGTACATCACGATGACCAGCACGAGTGGGAGCACCGCGCCCAGGACGCCGAACTGCGCGCGGCTGGAGATCATCTGTGGCAGACCGAGGCGCGGGCCCTGGGCGGAGTGCAGGGCCATGACGATGCCGCCGAGCAGGTTGCCGATCAGCAGGCCGATGATCGCCCACAGAAGGTCCGCGCCGAAGGCGACCGCGAGTGCGCCGTTCACGACGGCGGTGATCTGCATGTTCGCGCCGAACCACAGGGTGAACTGGTTGAACGGTCTGCCGTGGCGCTCGGATTCGGGTACGACGTCGATGGTGCGGCGTTCGACGATCCCGGTGGGTCTGGCGGGCGGGTCCAGTTGTGCCATGGTGCGCCTCCTAGGGCGACGGCGACGGTATGGAACGGTACGGAGCGGTATGAGCGGTATGGAGCTGGCGGGGCAGAGGTGTGCCGGGGGGCTGATGCCAGGTTTGACGGACACCTCGGTCTGGGGGTGGGCGTCGTCAGGCCAGAGCTCGCTCGACGAGTTCGAGCCCTCTGGTCGTCGGGACACTGATGCGTACCGTTCCGGGTACGCCGAGGGTGCTTCCGGGGCGGACGGCCACCCCGTGACGGGCGAGCCGGTCGATCAGTTCTGTCTCGTCACCGGCTTCCACCAGGACGAAGTTGGCCTGGGACGGGACGACTTGGTAGCCGGCGCGGGTGACGAGGCCGGTCAGGGCTTCTCGGTGGGTGAGGGTGTGTCGGCGGACGGCTTCGTGGTGCTCGGCGTCCCGCAGGGCGGCGAGGCCGGCGGCCTGTGCCAGTACACCGACCGAGAAGGGGGCGCGGATCTTGCGCAGCGTCTCCACGATGGCGCTGTCCGCCACGAGGTAGCCGACGCGGAGGCCGGCGAGTCCGTGGATCTTGGAGAAGGTACGCAGGACCGCCACCTTGCCCTCGCGGGCGAGAGGCATCGCGGTCGTGGCGCTCGGGTCGTCCGTGAAGTCGACGTACGCCTCGTCCACGACGACCAGGCGGGCACGGCTCTCGGCTACGAAGCGTTCCAGCGCGGCCAGGGGCAGTGCGGTGCCGGTCGGGTTGTGCGGGTTGACCACGTAGGCGATGTCGGCGTCCACCCCCGCCATCGCGTCCAGGTCGTGGGCCCAGTCGCGTAGCGGAACCTTCGTCAGCTCGGCGCCGACCACCTGGCTGCTGATCTCGTCCATGCGGTAGGCCGGATCCGCGCAGACCGCGCGACCGCCGTGGGCGAGATAGGCCCATGCCAGCAGGAAGATCAGCTCGTCGGAGCCGTTGCCTATGAGGATCTGCTCGGGAGCGACCTGGTGCAGCCGGGCGAGCTCCTCGCGCAGCTCGCCCGCCAGCGGGTCCGGGTAGTGGTGGACCCCGGAAGCGGCCTCGGCCACCGCCTGGGCCACCCGCGGGCTCGCGCCGAGCGGTGACTCGTTGGACGCGAGCGAGCCGTCCTCGCTGCTCGCGTGCGTGCCGGGCCGGTAGGGCTGGATACGGCTCAGCCACGGCCGAGGTTTGATCATTGAGGAGGCCCTTCCGGGATCGATCGATGTCAGTGCCGGTCGTGCGCCCGCCCACACGCCACCTGTCGTGCGCGCCAGTGCGTCGAGGGCGGAGACCACGGGCTCGTTCATGCCCGCGCCTGCGCGTGTTCGTATATACGAAAATGAATCGCTTATACGGACGACAGGAACCCTAGGATCGGCTCAACCGGGGTGTCAATGGCCGGTTGTCGACTACGACGGGGCCCGTTGAAGGGAAATGGGGAACGGTGTTTCTATATACGAACAGACCCGGAGGAGGAACGTGAGTACATCCGTCGTCCGCGCCATGCGCATCCTCGACCTGCTGGCCCACGCAGACGAGGCGATGACGCTGACCGAGATCACCGAGAAGCTCGACATACCCAAGAGCACGGCGTTCGGCATCCTGCGCGACATGGCGAACGAGTCCTTCGTGTCGCTGCCCAAGCCGGCCACGTACACCATCGGCATGAAGGCGTTCGAGGTCGGTTCGGCGCACCTGCGCCGCGTCGGCGTCACCGGCATCGTGGCCCCGGAGCTGAGCCGGCTCACCCGTGCGCTCGGGGTGACCTCGCACTACGCGATCCTCGACCGCGCCGACGCCGTCTACCTGTGCAAGCAGGACCCGCCCGGCCTCGGGATCCGTCTGGCGAGCTCGGTCGGCGCGCGCCTTCCGTCGCACCTGACCGCCGTCGGCAAGACGTGTCTCGCCTGGCTGCCCGAAGAGCGCCTGCCCGAACACACCGAACTGAGCGCGCCTGACGACACCGGCGTCGAGAATCCGCTCGAGCAGCTCACCGCGGAACTGGCCCAGATCCGCCGGCGCGGCTTCGCCACCGACTACGGACAGATCACGCCGGGAATCACCTGCGTCGCAGCACCGGTCTTCAATCCCGCCGGCTGCCAAGGTGCCATCGGCGTGAGCTACTTGCGCGACACCGCAGTGGACTTCGACAGCCTCGTCACGCAGGTGTGCGAGACCGCCGGGCGGGCGTCGGCGCTGTTCGGCGGGGCCTAGGCGGACGCTCCTTCGCCTATGCGGCGTAAGCCCCCTCGGCCGTGGCGGGCGGGCGTGACTTACCGCGTGCTGTCCGGTGTCCAGCGAAGCGTCATGTCGGGCAGGTTCTCCATGTTGCGGTCGCCGTCGGTGGTGCAGAGGACGGTGAAGCCGTGGCGCTCGTAGAACGCGCGGGCGTCGGTGTTCTGCTGGAAGACGTGCAGGGACACCCCGTCGGGGCTGTGTCGTCTGGCCTCGTCGAGCAGGAGGGTGCCGATTCCCTGTCGGCGGGCGTCCGGGTTCAGGTAGAGGTGTTCAAGTATGTCGCCGTCCAGGGCCGCGTAGCCGGTGATCTCCGCGTCGCGCACGGCGACCCACGTACGGCATTGCTTGAGCACGACGTCGTGGACCCAACGGGTCACCTGCTCGTAACTGCGCTTCTGTGGGGGCAGATAGGGCATGGTGGCCGATCGAGAGGACATGTGGATGTGCGCGATCACGGGCGCATCTGCCTCTTCCGCGTGTCGGATCCGAGTCTTGCCGGCGTCGCTCATGGCAGGAACTTAGTCGTTGCCGGTCGGGCCGGTGGCGACTTCGGGCGGCGGTACAGGAACCCTCTCAGATCCATCCCCGCTCCTTGGCGAGAAGTCCCGCCTGGAAGCGGTTGGCCGCGCCGAGGCGCAGCATGATGTCGGCCACGTAGCGGCGGAACGTCCTGAGGGAGACGCCCAGTTCGCGGGCCGCCGCCTCGTCCTTGTCCGCGTGGGTCAGCGCTTCCAGGACACGGTGCTCCAGAGCGGACAGGGCCGGCGCCCGTACCGCGAGGTCGTCCTCGGCGGGAAGCGCGTCGCTGGTGTCCCAGACCTGCTCGAACCAGGCCACGGTGTTCGCCACCACGCCCGGCTGGCGGACGACGAGCGTCGACTCGTAGTGGTCGTCCGGGTCGACGGGGACCATCGCGACGCCGCGGTCCCAGATCGCGAGGCGCCGGATCGCCTGCTCGGTACGGCGCACCTGTCCCCCCAGCTTCTCCAGTTCCCGCAGATAGGCCAGGGTCGCGGGGTCGGCGAGTGCCTTCGGGGTGGCGACCGTACGCCAGCGGATGCCGCGGCGGAGCATCCTGAGGTCCGAGGCGCGGGCCTCGTCGATGCTGTGCGGGCGCCAGGGCGACGGGAGCAGCGACATGTGCTCGCGGAAGGTGAAGAAGGCCAGGTCGGTGAGGCGTTCGCGGATCGCCTCGGGTCCGTCGACCCGTTCGATGTCGTCGCTCGGGGAGCGGGCCGCGCCCTGCTTGTGGTCGTCGATGAGCGAGGCGATCACGTCCCTGGTGGCGAGCACTTCGCCGGTGGCGGACTTGAGTTCCCCCAGGCGCTGTTCCACCAGCCACTCCACGGCGACCGCCGGATCGGAGACCAGCACCGTGTGCCGCTCGGAGAGCCGGATCAGGCTCCGCTCCTGTAACGCGTCCAGTCCCTCGTCGACGGTGTCGCGGTCCCAGCCGAGCGCGCCTCCGGCGGACTCGGCCCCGCGCTCGGGATGGCGCAGGAAGTAGCGGTAGAGCCGCAGGTGTTGGTCGGACACCCCGACCGATGTCAGGCTCATGTTCTGTTTTTTCCCCCCGGAGCCGGTCCCCCTGGCCTGCCCGTTGGCAGCATGGTGACAGTGGCCGCCCTTTCTGACCGTAGCGCAGTGATCAGCGGCGCAACAGGCTGAGTTCATGCCCTGGATCTTCTCTTCGGCGGGCCGCGCGACGGCGCCCGCATCCTCAGCCCTTTCGGACGGCTCCCGCTCCGGAGAGCCCGCCCCCGCGGTCCGGCTCGACGCCGTGACCAAGGTGTACGGACGCGGCGCGAGCGCGGTGCACGCGCTGCGCGGCCTCGAACTCGCCATCCCCCGGGGGAGTTTCACCGCCGTGATGGGGCCCTCCGGCTCCGGCAAGTCGACCTTCCTGCACTGCGCCGCCGGCCTCGACCGGCCCAGCGGCGGCACCGTCTCCCTCGGTGGCCAGGAACTGACGGCCCTCGACGAGACCGCGCTGACCCGGATGCGCCGGGACCGCGTCGGCTTCGTCTTCCAGGCCTACAACCTGATGCCGTCGCTGACGGTCGAGCAGAACATCACCCTCCCGCTGCGCCTGGCCGGGCGCCGGGCCGACCCGGACTGGCTCGCGCGGATCACCGACCAGGTGGGGCTCACCGGACGCGGCGGACGCAGGCCCGCCGAGCTCTCCGGCGGCCAGCAGCAGCGGGTGGCCCTCGCCCGCGCGCTGGTCACCCGGCCCGAGGTCGTGTTCGGCGACGAGCCGACCGGCGCGCTGGACACCATGACCGCCAAGGAGGTGCTCGGGCTGCTGCGCCGGACCGTGGACGACCTCGGCCAGACCGTCGTGATGGTCACGCACGACCCGATGGCCGCCTCGTACGCGGACGCGGTGCTGTTCCTCGCGGACGGGCGGATCGTCGACCGGATGGCCGCGCCGACCGCGGAGCGGGTCGCCGACCGTATGAGCCGCCTGGGAGCGTGGGCGTGATGCTGACTCTCGCGCTGAGTACGCTGCGGGCCCGCAAGGGCGCTTTCGCCGGCGCCTTCGTGGCCCTGCTGTTCGCCGCCGCCCTCGTCACCGCGTGCGGGACCCTGCTCGACACGGGGCTGCGCGGGACGATCCCCACGGAGCGGTACGCCGGAACTCCCGTACTGGTCACGGCAGATCAGGAACTGCACTGGACGAAGGTCAAGAAGGGCAAGACCAAGGAGAAGTCCAAGCCGCTGACCGAGCGGGCCTGGGCGAAGGCGGACCCCGCCCTGCTCAAGAGGCTCGCGGCCGTGCCCGGCGTGCGCGCGGTCGTCCCCGAACTCACCTTCCCCGCACATGTGTTGACGGAGAAGGGCCCGCTCGCCGAGGGGGCGTCGTGGGGCCACGCCTGGGAGTCGGCGCCACTGACGCCGTTCGCGCTGCGCGAGGGCCGGGCGCCGACCGGTGCGGACGAGATCGTGGCCGACGCCGGCAGTGGGCTGCGCACCGGCGCGAAGGTGACCGTGCAGTCGACCGGCGCACCTTCCGTGTACGAGGTCGTGGGCATCGCCGCACCGGCCGGCCGTGACGCCCTGGCCCGCCAGTCGACGCTGTTCTTCAGCGCGGAGCAGGCGCGGCGCCTGGCCGGACACCCGGGTCAGGTCTCCGCGCTCGGCCTGCTCACGGACCCCGGCACATCGGTAAGTGACGTACGTACCAAGGCTGTTGAGGTGGTCTCCGGTACGCCCTCTCTGGAGGTGCGGTCGGGGGACGAGCGCGGGCCCGTCGAGTTCATCGACGCCGGCAAGGCGCGGGTCAGCCTGATCAGTCTGGGCGGTGCGATGGGCGGTACGTCGCTGCTCGTCGCCCTGCTCGTGGTGGCCGGGACGTTCGCACTGTCGATCCAGCAGCGGGCCCGGGAACTGGCCCTGCTGCGGGCGGTCGGCGCGACGCCGCGCCAGCTGCGGCGGATGGTGGGGCGCGAGGCACTGGTCGTGGGGCTGCTCGCCGGTCCGCCCGGAGCGGTCGCGGGACTGTTCCTGGCCCGCTGGATGCACGGGCGGTTCGTGGCCGTGGGTGCGCTGCCGGACACCCTGGAGCTCACCGTGAGCGCGTTCCCGCCCGTCGCCGCGGTCCTCGCGACGCTGCTCGCGGCGTGGGGTGCGGCGCGGGTCTCCGCCCGCGGGCCGGCCCGGATGCGCCCCACGGAGGGGCTCGCCGCGGCGGCGCTCGACTCGGAGCGGCCGCACGCCGGCCGGGTCGTCGCGGGTGTTCTGGCCGCTGTGGGGTACGTCGTCCTGGTCGTGGTCCTGTCCGGGCTGAAGACCGATGCGGCGGCCACCCCCGTGACGTTCCTGTCGGTGATCGTCGCGGCCGCGGCGATCGCGCTGCTCGGCCCGTCGCTCGCCCGGTCCGCGACCTGGGTGACGGGCGGGATCGCCCGGCGGATCTCCCCGGCCTCCGGATTCCTCGCCGCACGGAACACCCATGTCAGCGCCCGTCGTGTCGCGGCCGTGGTCACCCCGTTGAGCCTGGCCGTGGGGATGGCCTCGACGATCCTGTTCACGCAGACGACGTCGAGCCATGCGGCGGGCGAGCAGGCCGCGTCCGGCACGCGCGCCTCCTACGTCCTCACCGCCTCGGGGCCCGGTGTCCCGGCCGTGGCCGCACAGGCCGTACGCGAGCGGGTACCGGGGGCGACGGTGACGGAGTTCGTCCGTACGACGGTGCGGCTCGGGCAGGACAAGTTCCCTGCCCAGGGCGTGAGTTCACCGGGTCTGGCCCGGACCCTCGACCCCGAGGTCACCGCCGGCACACTCGCCTCGATGGACGACGGGACGGTGGCGCTCAGCGAACTTGCGGCCCGTATCCGGCACGCGCGGGTCGGCGACCGCGTCACCGTCACGCTCGGCGACGGGGTCAAGAAGGACCTCGAACTGGCCGCCGTGTACGGACGCGGTCTGGGCTTCGGCGATCTGCTGCTGCCCCACCGGCTGGTGGCGGCACATGTGGACCGGCCGCTCTCCTCGTCGGTCCTGGTGGCCGGGGCGCCGAGCCGGTCGGCGCTCACCGCCGCGCTACGCCCTTTCCCTACGGTCCACGTCCTGGACCGCACCGCCGTGGCAGCGGCGCGGTCCACCCAGGAGGGCGCGCAGGCCCAGGTCAACTACATCGCGATGGGGCTCGTGATCGCCTTCACCGCGATCGCCGTGGTCAACACCCTCGTGATGTCGACGTCCGCCCGGCGCCGCGAGTTCGCTCTGCTGCGCATGATCGGCACGACCGGCCGCCAACTGCGGGCGATGCTCCGCTGGGAGACGCTCACGGTCACGCTGCTCGCGATCATGCTGGGAGCGGCGGTGGCGGGTGCGACTCTGACCGCGTACAGCCTGGGCATGACCGGCGCCGCGACACCGTACGCACCGCTCGTACCGTGTCTTGCCGTCATCGCGACGGCCCTGCTCCTGGCCTTCGTCTCGACGGCCCTGCCGGCCCGCGCCGCGCAGCGAGGCGGGGCGGGGACGGTGGGCGGGGTGGAGTGAGCGGGCGATCGGCGGCGGAGGTGGGTCGGGCGCGCGCTCGGCGGCGGACCGGCTCGCTGCCGCGGCCAGGCTTCCGGGGCCGTGGCGGGAGCGAAACCGGCGGCGGACCGGCCGCCGGCGCACCCGCCGGCACACCCGCCCGCGCACCAGGTCCGGCTCCGCGGCCGGAGCGTCATGACGGCTCCGCGCCCCGGCCGTCCGCCGCCGGCCCCCGCCCCTCCTGCACCCGCCCGTCCTGCACCCGCCCCTCCTCCGCCCGCCCGTCCTGCGCCCGGACGAGCACGTCGGCCGTGGCGGTCCGGTAGTAGAGCACCGACCGGCCCGCCCGGCGCCGCTGTGCCAGTCCCGCGTCGAGCAGCACCCTCAAGTGACGTCCTACGGAGCCGAGTTGCTGCCCGGTCAGGGCGACGAGCTGAGTCGTGCTCTTGGGGGTGTCGAGCAGCGTCAGCACCGTGGCCCGTCCGGTCCCGAGCAGCCTGGCGAGCGAGTGGGGCACCGGGGTCCGCTCCCCCTCGGCCAGCGCTCCCGCGCACGGGTAGATCACCGCGTACCGATGCGGCTCCTCGGCCGTGACCCATCCCCGGTACGGGGTGACGGGCACGAACATCAGGCCCGTCCCCGAGACCTTCATCGGTGGGTAGTCGAAGGCGTTGATCTGCAGCCGGCTCTCCCCGAGCCAGCGCATCCCGGGCCGCAGCTCTCCCAGCGCCGCGGCCCAGCCGCCCAGGCTCAGCCGGCGGGTGCGCGCCACCACGTCCGCCTCCAGGACCGCCCGGCGCCGCGGCCAGGTGGGCAGCACCGTCTCCCGCCACACCCACTCCAAGATGCCGGCCAGGCGGTCCGGCAGGTCGGAGCGGTCCAGCAGGGCGGGCAGCGGACCGCGCAGCGACACCCGCAGGTCGGCGCGGGCGGCCTGCGCGGGTGTTCGCCTGACGGCGGCGACCTCCTGTTCGAAGGTGGCGGCGTCCTCGCCGGAGGGCGTCGGCGTCAGGAAGTCGGCGTGCCAGTTGTGCCGTCCGACGGCGGCCGGGACGAGCAGCGCTGCGACCGGGTCGCCCGCGAGGAACTGCCGGTACGCGGGCAGATGCGTGTCCAGCCACTTCTTCTCGCCGGGGTGGGAACCGGTGCCCGTGTCGAGCAGCATGAGCGCGGCGATCGTCTCGGCCAGCGGGGAGATGACGAAGCGGCCGCTCGCGAGCGTGTCCGCGTCGATCTGCCACCAGCCCATGTTTCGCCCCCTCGCGAAAGATTACGGCCCGCCCGTGGCGGCTGCGCAGACTCCGCCCATGCGTACCTACCGCGAACTTCTGCGCACCCCCGAATTCACCCCGTTCTTCTGCGTCGTCTCGCTGCAGGTGGCCGCCATGACCGTGAGTGGGCTCGCGCTGAGCACGCGGGTGTACGCGGCCACGGGGTCACCGCTGCTGTCGGCGCTCAGCATGTTCGGTCCGTCGCTGGGCCAGGTGGTCGGGGCCACCCTGCTGATGTCGGCGGCCGACCGGCTGCCGCCCCGGGCCGCCATGACGGCGGTGGCCCTCGTCTTCTGTGCCGGCACCGCGCTCTTGGCCATACCTGGACTGTCCATGGCGGCCGTGTTCCTGATCATTTTCGGGCTCGGGCCGGTCGGCTCGGTCGGCGGCGGGGTGCGCTACGGGCTGCTCAACGAGATCCTGCCCGCGGACGGTTACCTGCTCGGGCGCTCCCTGATCAACATGTCGGTCGGGGTGATGCAGATCTGCGGGTTCGCGGCGGGCGGCGTCCTGGTGGCCGTACTGTCGCCCACCGCCACCCTGCTGGTCGCCGCCGCGCTGTATCTGGCCGCTGCCGCGATGGCCCGGCTGGGCCTCGGCGAGCGTGCGCCGCGCGCGGCGGGGAGACCGTCCGTGGCGGCGACGTGGCGTGCGAACGCACGCCTGTTGTCCTCCCGGCCGCACCGGCACCTGTATCTGGCGCTGTGGGTGCCGAACGGGCTGATCGTCGGCTGCGAGTCGCTGTTCGTGCCGTTCGCGCCGGCTCACGCGGGTGCGCTCTTCGCCCTGGCGGCGGTCGGCATGTTGGCGGGCGACGTCGTGGTCGGCAGGTTCGTGCCGGCCCGGTGGCGGGCGCGGCTCGGCTTCCCGCTGCTCCTGCTGCTGGCCGTGCCGTACCTGCTCCTCGTACTGGATCCGCCGCTGCCGGTGGTGTTCCTCGTGGTGACGCTGTCGGCCGTCGGTTACGCGTCCGGGCTCGTGCTGCAACAACGGCTGGTGGAACTCACCCCGGCGGAGCTGAGCGGGCACGCGCTGGGACTGCACTCCTCGGGAATGCTCACCCTTCAGGGTGTCGCCGCCGCTGTGGCGGGCGCCCTGGCCCAGGTCGCGTCGCCGGCGGCGGCCATGGGGGTGCTGGCCACGGCGTCGGTGACGGTGACTCTCGTACTGGCCCGCGCCCGCCGGTCCCCGGAACCGGTGGCGGTGGGGCAGCTGTGACCGGGGGGCGGCGGGCGCGTGGTCGAGCGCTCTCGCCCCGTCAGCCCCTTCGCGCGCCCAGTCAGCCCTTTCGCGGCCCCGCATCCCGCGCCGCCCCGGCCAGCGCGCGGACGAGGTCCGTCTCTCCGGCTGTGGGCCAGATCAGGACCCAGGTCCCCAACGGGGCGTCGTACGGGCGGAGATAGCGGAGTCCGGGCCACGGGTAGTAGCGGGCGGCGTCGCCGTGGACGAGGCTGATCGCCTCGCCCGCCGCGACCACGGCGGCGACTTCCTGGAACGTGGAGACCTTCGGGCCCCGCCGGACGGGCCGGCCGCCGGGGGTGTGGGTGGGCACCAGGGTCTGCAGCCAGTAGTCGGGTACGGGCACTGCGGATTGCGGCAGAAGCCAGTCCGCCAGGTCTTCCATTCCGACCGAGTCGCGGGCGGCTAGGGGATGGTCGGCGGCGACCATGAGAAGGAGCGGCTCCGCGACGACCACCGGGCCGACGGTGAGGTCAGGCTCGCGTACCGGCAGCCAGCAAGTCGCCACCTGGGCCGAGCCGTCACGAAGGGGCCCGAAGGGGTCGGTGAAGTGGATCTCCTGAATGCGGAGGTCGACGTCGGGACGCCGGGCGCGGAAGAGGTCGATGACGTGCGCGCAGTCGTGCGCCTGCGGCCCGTACAGCCCGAGGGTCAGCGTGCTGGTGACACCGCGGGCGGTGGCCGTGGCCGCGCTGGTGCCGTCGAGGATGCGCTGGTAGCCCGCTCTGAGGTCTTCCTCCAACTGAGCTCCGATGGCGGTGAGTTCGACCCGGCGGCTGTTGCGGGCGAACAGGCGCGCACCGATCTGCCGTTCCTGCCGGGCGATCGACTGGCTCACGCGCGCCTGTGACACATGCAGCCGGTCCGCGGTCCGGCCGAAATGCAGCTCCTCGGCCAGCGTCAGAAAGATCTCGATATCGCGCAACTCCACGCGCCCAACCCCCTTGGACCACCGGCGATAACCGAGGAGTTATCAGACCATGCGGAGACGAGGATTGTTCAGCTTTCCGCCGATCTTCATGCTGATGGCGAAACGCCGGGGGCATGGACCCGGTTCAAGCGCAGAGAGAGTTGAGCTTCACTCGTGAAGAAGATCAAGGCATGGACGGCGATGGCCCTTCCCGCCCTTATGGCCTCAGCCGCCGTCTACGCCGCCCCGTCGGCCACGGCGGCGCCCGAGCGGACGACCCTCACCTCGGTCGGCGCCATCTCCCCGACCGCCCTCACCTGTGACTTCCGCCCAGGGCTCAAGGTGACGAACAAGCGCACCCCGGTCCACACGGGCCCCTCGGGCAAGGCCCCCGTCACCCAGTACTTCGCCGCCGGGCGGAAGGTCAACACGTATTACGAGTGCATCAACTCCGCCGGGAACCTCTGGTACGAGATCACCGGAAAGCTCGACAACGGGGGCAGCATCAACGGCAGGTTCATCTACAGCGGATATCTGTCGTAATCCAGATCGCGCGCATCTGCTTGACCGAGACCCCCTATTCCGGAATCTGTTCCTCCGTCAGGCACTTTGCCGGATAGGCCCGTTGGAACCTGTTCACGATGGAGAGGTAAAGGTGTGACTGAGCCCTTTGGGCGTGCAGCCCGTTCGACGCACAGCCGCAGGAGCCTGCTGACCGGCGGCATCAAGCTGGCCGCGGGGGCGGCGGTGCTCGGCGGTGGCTCGCTGCTCGCAGCAAGTCCGGCGCAGGCAGCAGTACCGAATTCGCCGAAGTTCTATCTGCCGGGGGCGGGCGGCAATCCGGTCTGGCGCCGGACACTCCATCAGCCCTCCTGGGCGATGCAGTCGTTCGCCTACGACAGCGTCAACGGCCGCATCTACTTCGCCCAGCACAAGTCGGGCGGTAAAAACGGGGATCTCTGGCTGAGCAAGACGGATCTGTCCGGCAAGGTGCTGGGCAGCATGGCCCTCCACGGCTTCGGCCACGGCTCGTCGATGGGCGTGGAGGAGACGGGTGCGGGCAGCTCGCCCTACATCTGGATCGAAAGCAACTCGGCCAATGACTCCGGCACCCGGGTCGCCCGCTTCCGCTGGGTCAATGGCGGGACGCTGAAGAGCACTGACCTCTCGGCCGTCCACAACCGAACTCCCAAGGTCTCCAGCTTCCACGACACCCCGCGGCCGGCGATCGACCCGCATTACAAGCGCGTTCTGTACCGCTACCACTCAAAGGCCGCCACTCGCCCCTGGCGCATCGCCGTCTTCACCCTCGCCAACGCCGCGGCCGGGCGGTTGAGCGACGGCTATCGCCTGGCGGAGCGGGCGATCCCGACCAACCAGGAACTGGGCCTCACCGACAAGGACCTCTTCCAGGGCTTCACCGCCTGCGGCCGCTACGCGTATCTCCTCTTCGGCGGCCCGAACCGCCCCTCCTACATCGTCACTCTCGACCTGAACGGCACCGGGTCGAGCTACGTAGGGAAGTTCCGCACGAACGCCGGATCGTCGCTTCCGGGGCGCGAGCCCGAGGGAATCGCCATCCAGCGGGTCGGCGGAGCACCCAGGCTCGCGTTCGGCTTCTCCTCGAAGACGGGCTCGACACCGACCTACCAGTCGAGCATCTTCTACAAGAGTGACTTCCGGGCCTGAGTGACGGATGGGCCCGTCCGTGGTTGTCGCTGCCCGGACGAGCCCATCCGCTGCCGTACGCCCTGGTCCGGTTCGGCGGCCGTCAGCGGGCGAGGCGGGGGAAGAGGGCCTCGGCGTTGCCGCGGTCGATGGCGTCGGCCTGGCCGGGGGTGAAGTCGGGGTAGGACTCCAGGTAGTTGTTGTAGTACGTGCCGGCATCCTGGGGTGCGAACGGCCAGTCGCTCCCGTAGAGGACGTGGCCGGGCTCGGCGAAGGCCAGGAGGGCGGGGAGGGCGCTGGGGCTGGCGGACAGGGCCGTGTCGAAGTAGAACCGCTTCAGGTCGCGCAGGATGTCGTCGGCCTTGCGGTCCGGGTCGACGACGGTGGAGGTCAGGCCGGTGAAGCGGTAGGCGGCGTAGGGGAGGAAGCCGCCGCCGTGGGAGAGGATCACGCGCACGTTCGGGTACCGGCTCATGACGCCGTTGAGGACGAGGTTGAGGGCGGTGCGGGTGGTGTCGAAGACGTAGTCGGCGAGCGGGGCGGGGGTGCCGGGGAGCAGCGGCATCGGTGGCTGGGCGGGGTGGATGAAGACGTTGGCCGCCCGGCGGTCGAGCTCAGCCCACAGCGGTTCGAAGTCCGCGTCGCCGAGGTAGCGGCCGTGGGCGTTGGACATGAGGACCACGCCGTCGGCGCCCAGGGTGTCGAGGGCGTGGACGGCCTCCGTCACGGCGGCGTCGATGTCGGGCAGCGGGATACTGGCGAAGTGGCCGAAGCGGTCAGGGTGGTCCTTGACGACTTCGGCGCCGTACTCGTTGACGGCGCGCGCGAGGTCGCGGGCGACCGCGTCGCTGTCGAGGTGCACGCCGGGCGCGGTGACGGACAGTACGCCGGTGGCGATGCCCTGCTGGTCCATCATCGCGATGGCGCTTTCCGGGGTCCAGGACGGGATGGCCCAGCCGCCCGAGTCCAGGCCGCGGGCGTCGAGGGCCTGTGCCCAGACGGGCGGGACGATGTGCTGGTGGACGTCGATGCGGGCGGGGAAGCTCATGACTCTTAGCTCTCTAGTAGTTAGCGTGCTAATGACTTCATTTAGTAAGCTAACAGTCATGGGAGACGTGAGCAAGCGCGCAGGTGAAGGGCGGCGGGACGCCGCCGGTGACGGGGGCGGCGTGGACGGGGGCGCGGAGGACGGCGTGGAGGGAGGCACAGAAGGCGGCGTGGAGGAGCTGGCGCGCGCCGCTGACCAGCTCTTCTACGCCATGCGCCGCTCCCGGGCCGCCACGGTCGGCCAGTCCACGGCCGGGTTGTCCATGGCTCAGGTGGCGATGCTTGAGCCGCTTGCGGGAGACGTCCGGGGTGAGGGGGTGTCGGTCGGCGGGCTCGCCGCCGGCGCGGAGGTCAGCGTTCCCACCGCCACCCGGATGCTCAAGCAGCTCGAGGCCGACGGGGTGGTCACGCGACGACGCTCCGAGCACGACGAGCGACAGGTACTGATCCGTCTCACGGAAGACGGCGCCGACCGGCTCGCCGCCATGCGCGCCGAACTGAGGGCACGGCAGTTCCAGGCCCTGACGGAATTCACGCCGAGCGAACGCCACGCGCTGGCTGCGCAGCTGCGGCGGCTCGCCACCGTCATCGGCGAAACCGCCGCACGTTCGGGCGCGGGCAAGGGCGCGCAGGGCTGACGAGGAGTACCTGTCAGGCCTCGGTCACCAATGGAACAGTCACGCGAAGGACGGCCATCGGTTGGCGGCCCACTCCCTCCAGTCCGCCCAGCCCGGGGGCGGGCCGGCGGTCCCGCGGCCTTCGAGTTCCGCCGCATCGGGTTCCTCGAAGTGCGCCCGCCCGTGCAGGATGTCGGCCTCGGTCATCGGGAGCGTCTCCTCGGGGGCGGTGGCCCGGCGACGGGCGATCCGGGCGCGCTGGGTCTCATCGTTCACCGGCAGATAGACCATGCGGCAGCGCGCACCCTCGGCCTCCGCCAGCCAGCGGATCGCGGACCGTTCGTTCCGGGACCAGCAGCCGTAGTCCACCACCACGTCGGTGCCCAGCTTGACCGTCTCCAAGGCGAGCCAGAGCATCCGCCCTTCCAGCACATCGCGCTTGCCGTCCGCCTCCGCCTCGCCGAACAGGGGAATCATCCAGTCGTCGGGCGTCAGGCGCAGAGCACCGTGCTCCTCGGCGAGCTGCCGGGCCCTCGTGGTCTTCCCGGCCCCTGGCAGGCCGACCATCAGGAACAACGTGGTCACACTCAGATCGTGTCAGTGACGCGAGGGGAATGACGACCATTTTTGTCTGCTTGCCAGGGACGACGCGCACGCGGATCGTGGATGACGTCTCCGGCGGCTCAACCTCTATCGCCGAACGCCCCACCCACGCACGTCCATTGCGCCCGCAGCGCCCCCCTCCCCCACCATTTCCCACTCACCGGGAACACCCCCCTAACCCCCGCAAGACTTCTATCAAGTGATTGAAATCTCTGATAGACATCGCGGCGATGGCGATGGCCCGAGTGCTCGTGCGAGACGCGTCGTGCGGGGTGGTGTGGTGTGGCGTCGCGTGAGCTGAGGAGATGGCAACCATGTGGACCGCCGAATCACTGAAGTTCGGGGCGTTCCTCGCCCCGTTCCACCCTTTGGACGCTGATCCCGCGTTGCAGCTGCGGCGCGATCTCGATCTGATGGAGCACCTCGACCACCTCGGGTTCGAGGAGGCGTGGATGGGGGAGCACCACTCCACCGGCGCCGAGATCGTGCCCGCGCCCGACCAGTTCATCGCGGCCGCCGCCGAGCGCACGTCCCGTATCCGGTTCGGCACCGGTGTCGTGTCGCTGCCGTACCACCACCCGCTGATCACGGTCGACCGCATCACGCAGCTGGACCTGCAGACCCGCGGCCGGGTCATCCTCGGCACCGGTCCGGGCAAGATCCCGCTGGACGCGCACATGATGGGCATCGACCCCTCCGACCAGCGGCGGATGCAGGGCGAGGCCCTCGACGCCGTGCTTCCGCTGCTGCGGGGCGAGGTCGTGAACATGGAGACGGACTGGTTCACGCTCCGTGACGCGCGTGCCCAGCTGCCCACGTACGACCCGGCCGGCATCGAGGTCGTGGCCGCGTCCACGATCTCCCCGAACGGCTCCGTCCTCGCCGGCAAGAACGGCCTGTCGCTGCTTTCGCTCGCCGCCAGCTCCCCCACCGGCTTCGACGCGCTCGACCGGAACTGGGAGGTGTACGAGAAGGTCTCGGCGGAGCACGGACACGTCGCCGACCGCGCGCGCTGGCGTCTGGTCAACCCGATGTTCCTCGCCGAGACCCAGGCCGACGCCGAGCGTGCGGTCAGCCGCCGTATCCAGGCCATGGCCGCGTACGCGAACCGGCAGAACGGCCGCTACCCCGACTGGGCCGACACCCCCCAGGGCGTGATCGACTTCTGGCGCCACAACTCCCTCGGCGAGTTCGGCCAGGCCGTCATCGGCACCCCCGACCAGGCGATCGCGCAGATCGAGCGGCTGGTCGAGAAGACCGGCGGCTTCGGCACGATGCTGATCCTGCATGTGGACATGGCCAACTGGGAGGACACGAAGCGCAGTTACGAGCTGTTCGCCTCCGAGGTCGTCCCGCACTTCCGCAACCGTAACCGCAACCGGCAGGCCAGCCTGCAGTTCGCGGAGGACAACCGCGAGCACCTGATCGGCAGCCTGGTCGGCGCGATCACCAAGGCCCACACGGACTACTACGGCGAGACGGCCAAGACGGGAGCCTGACCCATGCGTGCAGTGCAGTACCTGGACGGGACCTTCACCCTCGCCGACGCGCCGGAGCTGCCCGCGCTCGGCCCGAAGCAGCTGCGTATCGAGGTGGCCGCCTGCGGCATCTGCGGCAGTGACCTCACGGTGTCGAAGGACCCGTGCCGGTTCGTGCAGGTGGTCGAGGGTGCCAACTACCCGCTCGCCCAGTTCGATGCGCAGCGCCCGATCGTCCTCGGGCACGAGTTCGCCGGGATCGTCGCCGAGGCCGGGGCCGAGGTCTCCGACTTCGCGGTCGGGGACCGGGTGACCGGCCTGGGCATCGTCACCGACACCTCGACCGGCATCCCGAAGATCATCGGCTACTCGAACGAGTACCACGGCGCGTTCGGCGAGTACATCGTGGTCGACAGCTCCTGGGCCCGCCACGTGCCCGAAGGCCTCTCGCTGGAGCACGCGGCGCTCGCGGAACCGCTCCACGTCGGCGAGCTGCACATGCAGCGCTCCGGCCTCACCTCGGCCGACTCGGCCCTGGTCATCGGCTGCGGCACGATCGGACTCGGCGCGATCATCGCGGCCAAGGCCCGCGGCACGCAGACGATCATCGCGTCCGAGCCGTCACCGAAGCGGCGTGAACTCGCGCTCAAGATGGGCGCCGATCACGTCGTCGACCCGAACGAGCAGGACCCCATCGAGCTCTACAACTCCCTTGTGGCGGAAGGGAAGACGGGCGACGGCATTCTCATCGCCTACGAGTGCAGCGGCCGGGCCGGCATCATCAACAAGCTCCTGCACGAGCTGCCGTACGACTCGCGCATCCAGGTCCTTGCGGCGCCCTTCGCCGACGAGACCATCATCCCCGTGGTCGGCCAACTCCGGCGTATCGCCATCAACTTCGGCCACGGTCCCACCGAGCGCGGTTACGAGATCGTGCTGCAGCGGCTGGCCGACGGCGAGATCGACGCGGACGCGATCATCACCGGCCGGGTCGGACTCGACGGCGTCGCCGACGCGTTCACCGCACTGCGGAACCCGGACGAACACGTGAAGATCCTCGTACTCCCTCGCGGCAAGGCCGACAGCTGACGGCTGCGCTCTACGGCTGACAAGGCCGCACGCCCCCCACGTAGGCGGTCACCGTAATCCGCCCGGACCACGCACCCGGACCTCTCCGCTCAGCCAAGGTCCGGGCGGACATCCCCTCTACACGCACCCCCAATGCGACAACGCCCCTACCGCTCAAGGGAGTTCGTCATGCCATCAGCACAGCCCTCCGAAAGACCCGAGCACCAGCACCAGCCCACCACACCGAACCCCGCGCTGCTGCGCAAGGTGGCCATCTCCGGCCTCCTCGGAACGGTCATCGAGTACTACGACTTCCTCGTCTACGGCACCCTCGCCGCCCTCGCCTTCGGCCAGCTCTTCTTCCCCAAGACGAACCCCACCGTCGGCACGATCGCCGCGTTCGGCACGCTGGCCGCCGGCTATGTCGCCCGCCCCCTCGGCGGCGCGATCTTCGGGCACTTCGGCGACCGCATCGGCCGTAAGTCCATGCTTATCCTCACCATGGTTCTCATGGGCGGGGCCAGCATTCTGATCGGCCTGCTGCCGACGTACGCGTCGATCGGCGTCGCCGCGCCCGCCCTGCTCGTCCTGCTGCGTGTCGTGCAGGGCATCGCCATCGGCGGTGAGTGGGGCGGTGCGACGCTCATGGTCGTCGAGCACGCCGACGCCGAGCGCCGCGGTTTCTGGAGCGGTGTGATGCAGATGGGCGCTCCGCTGGGCGGCCTGCTGTCCACGGTCTCGGTCACGACGGTCGCGTCGCTGCCGGGTGACCAGTTCCTGACGTGGGGCTGGCGCGTCCCCTTCCTGTGCAGCGCGGTCCTGCTCGGCATCGGCCTGTACGTGCGGATCAGCATCACGGAGAGCCCGCTGTTCCAGCAGGCGGCGGAGGCGCGGAAGAAGCAGGACGCCGGCTCGGCGCCCAACATTCCGTTGGTGCAGGTCCTGCGGCGGCCGCGCACGCTCATCCTCGGGTGCGCCATCGGCATCGGCCCGTTCGCGCTGACCTCGATCATCGCCACGTTCATGCTGACCTACGCCACGGCCATCGGCTACTCGCGGTCCGACGTGATGACGGGGCTCATGGGCACCTCGCTCATCGGACTCGTGGCCATCCCGTTCTTCTCGGCGCTGTCCGACCGTGTCGGGCGCCGCCGGGTCGTCCTCGGCGGAGCCGTCGGCACGATCCTGCTGGCCTTCCCCTTCTTCGCCCTGATCGACTCGAAGTCCCCCACGCTGCTCGTCGTCGCC
The DNA here is from genome assembly GCF_040645335.1 of Streptomyces sp. NPDC046821. Taxonomy (NCBI): domain Bacteria; kingdom Bacillati; phylum Actinomycetota; class Actinomycetes; order Kitasatosporales; family Streptomycetaceae; genus Streptomyces; species Streptomyces sp. NPDC046821. The sequence goes on from NZ_JBEYYB010000001.1 coordinate 487,563, forward strand.
ATGGTCCTCGCCCAGGGACTGCTCCAGTCCTCGATGTACGCGCCGCTGGCACCGCTGCTGTCCGAGCTGTTCGGCACCCGGGTCCGGTACACCGGAGCCTCGCTCGGCTACCAGCTGGCGGCTCTCATCGGTGGCGGCTTCACCCCGATGTTCGCGAGCAGCCTGCTCGCCGCGTCGGGCGGGATCCGCAGTACCCCGCTGTCGATCCTCGTCATGGCGTGCGGGCTGGTGACGGCGGTGGCCATCTGGCGGACCGCCGAGACCCGGGGCCGCGACCTCTCCGGGAACGGGAACGAGAACGACCATGCGCCGCTGCCCGTCGCTTCACCGGCCGCCTGAGCGACGCCCGGTCTTCCGGCAGCAAGCGAGTCTCAGTCTCCGGCCCAGGCTCTCAACTGCCCAGCATCTGCTCCGCGCCGCCGATGACGAAGGTCACCAAGTCCTCGTAGAACGCGACGAGTTCGTCCCGGCCGAGGCGGCCCCCCGTGGCCGCCAGGTCGTCGGCGTGGCTCAGCGTCTGGAGGAAGCTCATGACCACGATCGGCCAGCGGAGCTCGATGCGGTCGGCGTCGCAGTCGGGGAACGCGCGCTGCACCTGCTTGCGCAGGCCCGACGCGACGGCGTCCTGGCCGGTGGACTCGATGGCCGGCCGGCCCGCGCGGGAGATCTGCACCACGATCTTCACCCACCGCATCCCGCGCACGCGGTGCTTGAGGAGCAGTTCGAGGTACGGGTCGGTGAGGGCGTGCACCACCTCGGTGGCGGTGGGCGCCTCGCGCCGGGCAGCGAGCGCGTCGGCGTTCGCGGCGATCTGGTCGCGCACGGCGGCGCCGACACCGAGAAGCACCTCGGCGACCAGGTTCTCCTTGGAGCCGAAGTGGTAGTGCACGGCGGCCGGGCCCTGTCCGGCCGCGGCGTTGATCGCGCGGACCGATACGGCGTCCACGCCCTGCGCGGCGAACAGCCGCTCGGCGGCCTTGACCAGCCGCTGCCGCGTGGCATCGCCCTGCCGGTTGTTCGAGGTGGAAGCCATGAGCCGCAGCTTAGTTCAAACACCTGATTGAAATCTGTCGACCGTATCCGTATCCGTATCCGTATCCGTCGCCCGACCTGAGGAGCCGTCCGTGCTGCCAGAACCACGATTCGTGTCCACCAACGGAGTCCGCCTCGCCGTGTTCGAGGCGAAGCCGGCGCAGCGGACGAAGGACGTGTGCGTCGTGCTCTGCCACGGTTTCCCGGAACTCGCCGCGTCGTGGCGCAACCAGCTCCAGCCCATCGCCGACGCGGGCTTCCACGTCATGGCGCCGGACATGCGCGGCTACGGTCAGTCCAGCGGGCCCGAGGACCGCAGGGCGTACAGCATCGCGGAGACCACGGCCGACGTCGCCGGGCTGATCGCCGACGCCGGGTACGAGAAGGCGGTCGTGGTCGGCCACGACTTCGGCGGGATGGTGTCGTGGATGATGCCGTACCTCCAGCCGGACTCGGTGGCGGGCGTCATCACGCTGAACACACCGTTCGGGTACTCGCGGGAGAACCCCATCGAGCGGTACGAGCAGGCCTACGGTCCCCGGAACTACGTCGCGCACTTCCAGACCCAGGAGTGCGAGGACGAGCTGGACAAGGACCCCGAGCGCTCCTTCCGCTTCTTCATGCGCCGGGACACCGGCGCGGGCACCAACCTGTCCCGCACCGGCCGCCACGACCCCGACACGATGGCCTACATCCACTGGCTCTGGGACGACGAGTCGACGTGGCCGGGCGAGGTCATCATGGGACCGGAGGAACTCCGCCACTACGCCGACGCCTACGCCCGCACCGGGTTCCGCGGCGGCCTCAGCTGGTACCACAGCATCCTCCGCAACTGGGAGGTGCACACGGAGCGCTTCCCCGACGGCAACGTCCCCAAGGCCGACGTCCCCGCGCTCCTCATCGCGGCCCGCCACGACCCGATCTGCCACCCGTCCCTCACGGACGACCTGCTCCACTACTTCGAGAACTTCGAACGCCGAATGATCGACACGGGCCACTGGACCCAACTCGAAGACCCGGAGGGGACGAACGACATCCTGGTGGACTGGCTGACGCGGCACTTCTGACGGGCCGATCGGGGGGCGCCTGACGCAGACCTTGTCGGCGTTGGCGCCCCTCGCTATGTTAATCAGGAATCACATTCCACTACGCGCTCCGAACCGCACCCGCGCCACCAACTCCCTTGTATTCAAGGCGAGATGCTCCGCACCTCCTATCTGGAAGGCGAGCAAGTTGACGCAGAATGTCAGCCGCAGAAGAGTCCTGTCCCTCGGTGCCGCGCTCGGGATCGTGAGTGCTGCGAATGTGAGCGACGCTTGGGCGTGGTCGCCGGCGGGGTCGGTCGCCGGGGTCGGGGCGGGTACCGACCCGGAGTACGTGTGGGACGACGAGGTGGACCGGCTGGTCGCCTCTCTCCTCACTCACGGACAGGTTCCCGCGGTCAACGCCGCTATGGCTTCGTGGGTGAACAACGACGACCCGCTGCCCGGCGGCCTGCCGGCCGACCTCACCGCGTATCTGCGGAAGGTGAACACGCTGCCCTCCTGGGCGGATCCCGGCAAGCTGGCCCGCGCCGCCGACTTCAACCGGCGTAAGGACACGTACCTCTTCATGCTCTACGGGCTCGGCAGCGGGATCATGAGCACCGTGATTCCGCGCGAGGCCAGGAGCGTCTACTGGTCCAAGGGCGGCGCGGACATGAAGGACCGCGCCGCCAAGACGTTCACGTTCGGCTACGACCTCGCCCAGCTCAACGGCTTTGAGCCGACAGGGCAGTTCGTGGTCACCGCCAACAAGACACGTCTGGTGCACGCTGCCGTACGTCACCTGCTGCCGCAGTCGCCCCAGTGGACGGCCGTCACGGACGAACGTATCCCCATCAGCAACGCCAACATCCTCGTCACCTTCCACAGCCTGGGCACCTTCGTCCGCAGGAAGCTGCTGGAGTGGAAGGTCCCCTTCTCGGCCGAGGACCAGGACGCCTTCCTGCACAGCTGGCAGGTCGCCCTGCATCTGCTCGGCGTGCGGGACGAGTACATCCCCAAGTCGTGGGCCGACGCGGACGCGCAGTCGCGGCAGGTGCTCACGCCGATCCTCGCCCCGACGACCGAGGGCGTCGAACTCGCCGAGGATCTGCTCAGCTTGCCCTCCCAGGTCGACCTCGGTGTCACGCGCGGGTTCCTCAACGAGTTCGTGCGCTACGTCCTGAGTGACGAGATCGGCGACTGGCTCGGGCTGAAGCGTGACTACGCCTCGGCGGCGCTGATCCGCACCGGCTGGCCCGCCTTCATCCTGTTCCGCGAAGGTCTTACCCCCGTAGTGCCCGCCGCGTTCTACGTGTTCGACCAGTTCGTGCGGGCCCTGGCCATGCTGTTCCTCAACCAAGGCGCGTCGGCGACGACTACGCCCATCGTGATTCCGACGGGGAACAGACCGACCCCCTGAGTCCTCCGCTCAAAGGCCCAGGGCGCCCGCGACCAGATGGGTCACGGCCGCCCGGTGGTCGGGGCTGTCCCGCCAGCGCAGTCTCCGCCCCGCCTCGACCACCACGCCGAACCCGGCGTGCACCAGCACCCGGGCCCGGCGCGGGTCGAGCTCCGGACGCGCACGTCTCAACTCCCGTTCCCAGACGGCGATGTGCTCCCGTTGCGCGAGGACCAACGGACGCCGCAGATCGGCCGGCAGCCCGGCGAACTCCGCCTCGGCGACGCTCGTGAGCGCGGTGTGCTCGAAGCTGTACGCCACGTAAGTCGCCGCCAGCGCCACGACCGCGTCACGCGCATCGGCCACGTCCCGCAGGCTCTGGTCCACCGCCTGCGCGAGCAGCCCCGCCGCCTGCAGACAGGCCGCCGCCAGGATGTCGACCTTGCCCGGGTAGTGCCGGTAGAGCGCGGACGGCGCGAGGCCCACCGCCTCCGCGATCTGGCCGTTCGTGACGTTGGCGAACCCGTCCCGGGCAAACAGCGGGACGGCGGCGGCGAGGATCTCGGCGCGTCGTGTGCGGGGTACCGGGAGTGTCGGCAGCTGTACGGAGGACTTGCTCCCCGTAGGACCTGCGGGGTCCGTCCCGATCACAATCAGCGCACACCCCAACAGCAGTTCCTCGACCCGGTGTTGGGCGATGGAGGTGTGGTGCATCGTGATGGACGCGACCGCGCCGAGCGCTGCCGCGACCCGCAGTTCCACCTCAGCGCCCGGCCCCTCGCGCCGCACCGCCTCCGTGACCCGCGCGACGACGTACCCGAACTTCCCCCGGAGGAGCCGGCGGTCCTCGCGGTTGAGGTACCTGGCCTCCCAGCGGTACACACCGCCCGACGCCCGATGCGTGACCGTGACACGGATGAGGGCGGCGAGTACGTCCGCCTGGTCCGCCTCGCGCGGCAGTTCGTCGAGGGCGCCCACGAGACGGTCCGCCATCACGTGCGCGCACTCGGCGAACAGCGCGTACTTGTTGGGGAAGTGCCGGTACAGGGCCGTGGCGGTGATGCCCACCCCGGCGGCGATCTCCTCCATGGACGCCGCGTGATAGCCGCGCTCACTGAAGAGCCGGCCGGCCGCCTCGACGATGAGCTGCCTGCGGTTACGGGGGCGGGTGGCCGCGGTCGGCTCGGCGGTCATGAACGCTCACGCACATGAGGAGACGGGGCCATACGGCCCAGTCAAGCACAACGCCTCGGCGGCCCCGGCCCACTCGATCACACGGGGAATACAGTCGCCCTGTCCGTCGCCGGGACCGGCGGGACGGTCCTCGCCGGCCGCGCACACTGGGCCATAAGCAGCAGCAGATAGCGCGGGTTGAGGAAGAGGTACCGCCACCACAGCCGGCGCGGTTCCATGCCCAGCCGCCACAGCCACTCCAGCCCGTACCTGCGCATCCACAGAGGGGGCCGGCGCAGGTTCCCGGCGTGGAAGTCGAACGCGGCGCCGACCGCGAGCAGCGGCATCGGCAGCAGCGGACGCATGGCGTGCACGAACTCCTCCTGGCGCGGGCAGCCGAGCCCGACCAGGACGATCCGCGCCCCGGACTCGGTGATCCGGGCGGCGATCTCCTCGTCCTCACCGGGGTGTGCCGCACGGAACTTGGACGGCTCGTGACCGGCGATCTTCAGAGCCGGCAGCGTGTTCCGCAGGTTCAGGAGCAGCCGGTCCAGCGTCTGCTCGGTCGAGCCGTACAGATACACCGGGAGGCCCTCGTCGGCCGCCGCGCGCAGCACGTCGAGCGTCAGGTTCGGGCCGCACACCGGGTCGGTGAGGGCCGCGCAGTGCAGCAGGTTCAGTGCCCAGCGCACGGGCTGGCCGTCCGGGGTGACGAGGTCGAAGGAGTTGAGGCGGGCGCCGTGCTTGCGGTCCAGTACGCCCGTCATCACGCCGTGCACGGCCAGCGCGGTGACGGCGAAGGGGCGGCGGCTCCTGGCGGCGGACAGCACGCTGCCCGCCGCCCGGTCATAGGTGGTCACGTCGACGAGGACGCCGAGCACGTTCCTTTTCACGGGGCTGAGATCCACCTGTCCACGTTGGCCTCGTAGATCTCGGTCAGGATCAAGGGCACGTCGTACGTCAACTGCCAGTCCGGGTAGTGCTGTTCGAAGCGCGCGTTGGAGCTGATCCACCAGATGTGGTCGCCGGTCCTGGGTGTCTCCACGTGTTCGAGGTGCATCTCGTTGCCCGAGATCTTCTCGGCCAGGGCGATGGCTTCGAGGTTGGAGGCGTTGGAGTGCCGGCCACCGCCGAGGTTGTAGACCTCGCCGCTGCGCGGGTTGCGGAAGAACGCCTCGAACGCGGCGACCACGTCATGGCTGTGGATGGCGTCCCGCACCTGTTTGCCCTGGTAGCCGATGAGTTTGTACGTACGCCGTTCCATGGCGCAGCGCATCACGTAGGCGAGGAAGCCGTGCAGTTCGGTGGCGGCGTGGCCGGGGCCGGTGAGGGTGCCGCCGCGGAAACATGCCGTCCTGAGTCCGAAGTAGCGGCCGTATTCCTGGACCATGACGTCGGCGGCCACCTTCGAGGCGCCGAAGACCGAGTGGAGGCACGTGTCGATGGACATGTCTTCGGTGATGCCTGCGCCGTAGCGGTGACCTGGTGTGATCTCCCAGCGTGTCTCCTGCTCGACCATGGGCAGGGAGTTGGGGCGGTCGCCGTACACCTTGTTGGTGGAGCAGTGGATCAGGGGGGCGTCGGGGCAGTGTTCGCGTACGTTCTGGAGCACGTTGAGCGTGCCGCCGGCGTTGATGTCGAAGTCCGTGAACGGGTCGCGCGCGGCCCAGTCGTGGGACGGTTGTGCGGCGGTGTGGATGACGACGGCGATGTCCCGGCCGTACTTGCGGAAGACTGCCGCCAGCGCTTCCCGGTCGCGGATGTCCACGGCGTGGTGGGCATAGGACTTGCCGAGGTCCTGCTCCAGACGCTTCACGTTCCACGCGGTCGATGCCTCCGGTCCGAAGAACCGCGAGCGCATGTCGTTGTCGATGCCGACGACATCAAGTCCGAGGCGCGCGAAGTGCCGTACCGCTTCCGAACCGATCAGACCGGCCGAGCCGGTCACGACTGCGACGCTCATACCGACGCCTCCTGAGATGGGGGAAAGGTGTGCTGTTCGGGTGTCTCTGCCGGTCGTTCAACCGGTCCGTGCGGGCGCCGTGCGGGCTCTGGCGCTGCGCGCCGCCTCGTACGCCTCGGTGATACGGGTGACCCACGACTCTTCCGTGAAGTGGTTCGCGTACACCTGCTCGCAGTGTTCGCGGAGCGTCGGGAAGCGGGTGGCCGCCTCCGTCAGGACCGGGGCGAGCGGCTCGTCCCACCGGGTGACGCGGCCGGTGCCGTGTTCCCGTACCGACTCGGCCACCGACGAGCCCTCGAAGGCGAGGATGGGGAGCCCGGCCGCCAGCGCCTCGACCTCCACGCAGGGGGCGCCCTCGTGGCAGCGGCTGGGGAAGACCAGGCCGCGCCAGGTGCGCATCCGGTCGCGCAGTTCGGCCCGGTCGAGCCGGCCGAGGAAGCGGACGGAGGAGGGGGCGGCCGCCCGGCACGCGGCGAGGAGTTCTCCGTCGCCGACGATGTCCAGCGGCTCGTGGGCGGGCCACCGGTTCAGCAGTTCCAGGACGCCTTTCTCGGCCGTGAGGCGCCCGGCGACGAGCCACCGGCCGGTGTCGCCGCCCGCCGACCCTTCGGACGGCGGCGCCTCGACGAAGTTGGGTACGCGCACGAGGCGCCCGGCGGGCACGCCGGCCCGCCGGTACGTCCGCTCGCTCAGCCGGGAGAGGACGACGAGCCGGTCCGCTCGGGCCAGCAACGCGTCCCGCGCGGGCCCGTGCCGTCCGGCCCAGGCAAGGGGCAGGGTCGCGGCCCGGGAATCGCGGTAGCAGCCGTAGCGCAGGGCCGCCCAGGGCTCGCCGTCCGGGCAGCGTGTGCACACGGCGCCCGCGCGGTAGAGCGTCGCCGCGGCGCACAGGGGCCGGTAGTTGTGCAGGGTCGCGACGAGCGGGCCGTCCCAGTGCCGTACCCAGGAGCGCCCGAAGTTGGGGAACAGGTTCTGGACGTGCACCACGTCGGGGGCGTGGGCGCGCAGCCGGGTGAGCGGGTTGTCGCCCCGGCCGGACGCCACGCGCGCCGCCGCTCTCAACGGATAGAAGGGGTCCCGCTCCAGTTCGTCGGTGTGGGCGGCGAACAGTTCCACGTCGTGGCCCGCCGCGCGCAGGGCGCACACCTGGTCCCGTACCGCCTCGTTCTCTCCGCTCGGCTGTCCGGAGGAGTAGAAGCTGTGCACTACCGCGATCTTCATGACGGGGTGCCTTCGGTCGTCGTCAGTCACGGCCCGCACGCTCTGCGGCCGCATCTAAAACTCGCGCAACTGGCGCTCCACGCCGTCCTTTTGGGGAGGGCGCGCGGCAATCCCACTCTGCTGGCGCAGCGACGGGCGGGGAGCGGTCCGGCCCCATGCTGCCCATCGGGTGAGACTTCTTCGTACCGGAGCGTCGCCGCCCGTCCCACCGCACGCGGCTCGGACACACTCGATGGAGTCCGCCCCTGCCGCACCTCGAACGACGGCCCGGCCCCCACGGCCGGGACCGTCGGCTTCCGCCCGTCCACAGGTGCATCGATCCGGGGCAATCCGTCGGAGCCGGTTGGAGAGGGTGACCCGTGGCTGTTCGGGGAGACGTTCCGCATGTGCCGTTGCCGGGGCCTACGCGGATGCGGTCCGACCGGGAGCAGCCTGGTGCCGGACGAAGACGACACGGGAAGCCCGCGTGGTATCTGCCGGTCGCGCTGACCGTAGACGCGGCGGGGGCCGCGGGGCCGGTGTACGTGGCTTTCCACCTCGCCGGCGAGGCGCGTGCCGAGGTGTGCGCGGCCGTGGTCGCCGTGACCTGGGTGCTGGTGCGGGCCTGGCGTACCCGGTACACGTGGCGTGACCTGGGAGAGCGCGGCAACGCGGACGGAAGTCTGCGGGACTGGCTGATCCTGGTGGGGCTGCTGGCGGTGGTGCGGGCGGCGACCGGTGAGGAGCCACCGTTCCGTCTCGCGCTCGCCGGGCTTGTGGCCTGCCTTCCGCTCACGGCGGTGTGCCAGGCGCTGACGCACCGCCACCTGCTGGCGCTGCGCCGCGCCGGACGCGCCGTGCGCCGGTCCCTGGTGATCGGTGAGGCGGCCGCTCTCGACGGCCTGGTGAACCATCTGTCGCGGCGCACCGACCACAGGTTCGTCGTGGTCGGGGTGTGCCCGGTCGGTGACGGCACCCCCAACGTGGTGGCCCCGGTCACGGCACGGCTCGACGGGCAGACCCCGGCGCGGCCGTCGAGTGACTCCCTGGCGGTGCTCGCGGCGGCCCGGAGCCTCGACGTGGACCAGGTCTTCGTCGCGTCCGGACCGAGGATGGCCGGCGAGCGACTGCGCCGGCTGTCCTGGGCCGTGCACGAGGACGGCCGTCCGCTCGCCGTCGTGCCCGGCCTGACCGAGGTGGCGCAACGCCGGATCGCCGTCTCGTCCGTGGCCGGCCTCGCGATGCTGTACGTGACCGCGCCCTCGCGGCGCGGCGGCGCCCTGGTGCTGAAGCAGGTGATGGACCGGGTGGGGGCGGCGTTGCTGATGGTGCTGTTCGCCCCGGTGTTCGCCGCCGTGGCCGTCGCCGTACGGCTGGATTCGCCGGGGACGGTCCTGCACCGGCAGATCCGCGTCGGGCAGGGCGGCCGCGTCTTCCACCTGGCGAAGTTCCGCACGATGGTCGCCAATGCCGAGCAGCTGAAGCACGAGCTCGCCGGGACGAACGAGCACGACGGGCTGATGTTCAAGATGCGCCGCGATCCCCGGATCACGCGCGTGGGCCGGGTGCTGCGCCGCTACTCGATGGACGAGCTGCCCCAGCTGCTGAACGTGCTGCAGGGGCACATGTCCCTGGTGGGTCCGAGGCCCCCGCTGCCCGACGAGGTGGCGAAGTACAACGAGGTGGAACTGCGGCGGCTGAGCGTCAAGCCGGGGCTCACCGGCCTGTGGCAGGTCAGCGGACGCTCCGACCTGTCCTGGGACGAGACGGTCGCCCTGGACCTGCGTTACGTCGACAACTGGTCCCCGTCGATCGACTTCGGCATCCTGCGCCGGACGCTGCGAGCCGTCGTCGAGGGCAAGGGTGCCTACTGACCGTCAGGAACCGTTGGCGTGAAGGGGGTCGGCCCGGCGGCCCCCACGCGACGCGCGAGATGCGTATCCACACATGCGAGTGAACGCTCCGCACGCGACAACGGCGGTCCGCCTGGTCGCAGCCCTCGAATACAGGGACCTGTGGGCGTAATGCGGGATCAGTCATTCAGTCCCAGGTACCGGCCAATCAGTGCACGGCGTCCGTCGCGCACCCCGGGCGGAACGGCATTCCGCTCATATCCTTTTCATGATCCTGCACAAGATCTCCACCTGTACCTCCACTCATGGAGAAAACCATGCGCGTTGCCGTGACCGGTGGGGGCGGATTTCTGGGCTCATTCCTGTGCGAGGCGCTGCTGCGGCGTGGAGACGCCGTCGTCTGCCTGGACAACTTCAGCACGGGACGGCCGGAGAACATCGCTCACCTCTGGGAATTTCCTGCCTTCGAATTCGTCCATGCCGATGTGAGCGTCGCCGCGGACGTCCCCGGTCCGGTCGACGCCGTCGCCCATCTCGCCAGTCCCGCGTCACCGCCGGACTATCTGCGCCTGCCGCTCCAGACCCTCGCCGTGGGCAGCCGGGGCACCGAGAACGCCCTCGAACTGGCCCGGCGCGACAACGCCCGGTTCCTCCTCGCGTCGACGAGTGAGGTCTACGGCGATCCGCTGGTCCACCCCCAGGACGAGGACTACTGGGGCAACGTCAATCCGATCGGACCGCGCAGCGTGTACGACGAGGCCAAGCGGTACGCGGAAGCCGTCTCCCTCGCCTACCGGCGCAGCCTGGGCGTCGACGTCGGCATCGTCCGGATCTTCAACACGTACGGCCCGCGGATGCGCCCGCACGACGGACGGGTCGTCACCAGCTTCATCTCCCAGGCGCTCGGCGGCGAACCGCTGACCGTCCACGGCGACGGAAAGCAGACCCGGAGTTTCTGCTACGTGAGCGATCTGGTCCGCGGCCTGATCGCGATGCTGGACTCCTCCGAGAGCGGGCCTTTCAACCTCGGGAATCCGGAGGAATGGACGGTGTCCGACCTCGCCCAGCTCGTCCTGGAAATCACGGGCTCGCATTCGGAGATCCAGTACCACCCGCTCCCCACGGACGATCCGGTCCGCCGCCGCCCGGTCATCACCCGCGCCCAAGAACACCTCGGCTGGAGCCCGGAAGTCAGGGTCGCCGACGGAGTGCGCCGGACCGTGGAGTGGTTCAGCCATTCAACCCGGGAACTCGATCTGTCCGGTTTTCCGAACTGACGAACTGACGAACTGACGAACTGACACAGAAAGCGACGGGCGATATGCGACTGACCGTCATCGGAACGGGATATCTCGGCGCCGTGCACGCCGCCTGCATGGCGGACATCGGCCACGAGGTACTGGGCGTCGACATCGACGCCGAGAAGATCAGGGCTCTGGGCGAGGGAAGAGTCCCCTTCTACGAACCCGGTCTGCAGGACGTGCTCTCCCGGGCCGTCGGCTCGGGACGCTTGCGCTTCACCACCTCGCTCCAGGAGGCGGCCGAGTTCGGCGAGGTGCACTTCATCTGCGTGAGCACCCCGCAGCGCCGCGACTCGCCGGCCGCCGATCTGCGGGCGGTCGACGCCGTCGTCGACGGGCTCGCGCCCCTGCTGCGCCAGCGTTGCCTGATCGTCGGCAAGTCCACGGTCACCGCGGGAACGACGGCCCGGCTCGCCGCGCGCGTCCAGGAACTCGCCCCGGAAGGCACGGACGTCGAGGTCGCCTGGAATCCGGAGTTCCTGCGCGAGGGCTTCGCCGTCCAGGACACGGTCCGCCCGGAACGCCTCGTGGCCGGCGTCCTGTCGAAGCGGGCGGACGAGACCCTGCGCGAGGTGTACGCGCCGATGCTGAGCGCCGGCGTGCCCTACATCAGCATGGATCCGGCGACGGCCGAGCTGGTGAAGGTCGCGGCGAACTCGTTCCTCGCCACCAAGATCTCGTTCATCAACGCGATGGCCGAGGTCTGCGACGCCACGGGCGCCGATGTGACCACCCTGGCCGACGCCCTCGGGTACGACACCCGGATCGGCCGGCGCTTCCTCTCCGCCGGTCTCGGCTTCGGAGGCGGCTGTCTCCCGAAGGACATCAGGGCGTTCACGGCACGGGCCGACGAACTCGGCGTAGGTGACGCGGTGTCGTTCCTCCGCTCGATCGACGAGATCAACGCTCGGCAGCGGCGGCGCACCGTCGACATCGCCCGGAACATGGTGGGCGGCGCGTTCACCGGCCGGCGTGTCGCCGTGCTCGGCGCCACGTTCAAGCCGGACAGCGACGACATCCGTGACTCGCCGGCCCTGGCCGTGGCGGCCGCGATCCACCACGAGGGCGCGGACGTTCGGCTCCATGACCCGCAGGGGATGGACAACGCGCGGGCCGTCCTGCCCCTGCTGGACTACGCCCCCGACGTGGAGAAGGCCTGCGCGGACGCCGATCTCGTCCTGCATCTCACCGAGTGGGCGGAGTACCGCCGGATCGACCCCGTCGCGCTCACCGCCGTGGTGCCCGCGCGGAAGATCCTCGACGCGCGCAATGCCCTCGACGCGTCGCTGTGGCGGTCGGCCGGCTGGACCCTGCGGGCGCTCGGCCGGCCGACGCCGACGACCGCCGTGCCGAACCAGCAGGCGGCCGACCGCCACACTCCCGCCATGGGCTACGCCGACCTGAACTGAGCTACTGCGCAGAGGACTTGACGCATGGGTCCGGGGCCGACACCGGTCGGCCCCGGACCCGAAACTCCCGGAGTCCGTTCAGCCCGAGCGCCGATGGTGCAGCCGAAGAGCAGCGCCCGCGAGCAGCGCCGCCGGGCTGCGCGGCCTGAGCCACTGCTCGTCGTAGCCGAGGACTTGGCACACGGGTCCGAGATTGACACCGGTCGGCCCCGGACCCGGAATCACCGGAGTCCGTTCAGCCCGAGCGCCGATGGTGCAGCCGAAGAGCAGCGCCCGCGAGCAGCGCCGCCGGGCTGCGCGGCCTGAGCCACTGCTCGTCGTAGTGGTCCCGCGCGCCGAACGACCGGTATTTGTACGCCTCGTCGCCGCGCAGGAAGTCGAAGGTCTCCACACCCGCCTCGGCCACGATGGCGATCGTCCGGTCAAGCAGCACGGTGCCGAGACTCATCCGCGCGTACGCGTCGTCCCAGCCGCCGTTGTAGTAGGCGAACGTGTTCTGCCACAGGAACCCGTAGACCGCTCCCACGGCGCGGCCGTCGTGCTCGGCGATCAGGGCGGCGGGGCCGCGTCCGGGGGCGGCGCGCTTCTGGAGCCGCAGATGGAAGTCGCGCCGGCCGGAGTCGAAGGCGGTCGTCGTGCCCGCCACCTGCCGCCGCGCCCGATGCAGGCCGAGCACGGTGTCGAGCACGTCGGCGGTCATCTCCGGCGGCGGCACCCAGCGGAAGGTGATCCCGGCCGTGTCGAGCTGCCGCTGCCGCCGCGCCATGAGCCGCCGGAAACTCCGGGAGCCGACGCCGATGCCCGGGCCGACGGCCAGGCGCGGGCAGGTTCCGCTGGTGATCCGGCGAGTGCCGGGCGGCAGCAGTCCCGGGTCGGCCTCGGGTGCCATCGCGGGGAGCCAGAGGCTGGCACGGCCCGTGCGTTCCCGGAGCCAGGCGCGGACTTCGTCGTGACGGTGCGGCAGGGCGGGGAACAGTCCGTGGTCCGCCGCGTCGGTCGCCGCCCCGAGCATGGTCCAGCAGGTCACCCGGAACGGGAACCGGCGATGCAGTCGCTGCCGGTCGTACACCAGGGGGACGACAGCTTCCACACGCCCGTCGGGGCCGGCCCACACCGCGATCTCGGCCTCGGCGGACGCGTCCATGGCCTCCCATGAGCCCAGCACCCAGTCCGGCGTGACGAAGTACGAGGAACCCGGGACGCCGGCGGCCAGTTCGCGCCAGCCGTCTTCCAGCGCGGCCAGGCCGCTCGGCGCCCGGTGGACCGCGAAGCCCGGTGCGGCAGTGGCTCGTACGTCTGCGGCCGGGATCATCGCTTGCCGTTCGCGAGGAGACGGACGAGCCCGTCGGTGAAGCGCCGGCTCATCTCCTCGACGGTGTACCGCCGGGCGTCCTCTCGGCACTCCCGGCGCATCGCGTCGAGCCGCTCCGGGCTCCCGAGCAGCTCCGCCACACAACTGGCGTACTGCCCAAGGTCGTTGGGGGCGACGACGGCGTTCCGGCCGTGCTCGAGGTACTCGAACTCCGGTCCGTGGTACGGCCACTGTGTGGTGACCATGGGTGTTTCCAACGCGAAGGAGTCGACGGCGCACAGCCCGACCAGACCTGGCATGAGCAGCACGTCGGCGGCCGCCCCGAGCAGGGCTTTCCGCTCGCCGAAGGCCTGCCCCACCGGGACGACGGCGGCCGAACGCGCGGCCCATGCCTGGAGGGTGGCCATCTCCTCACCCTGTCCCGCCACCATCAGGCGGAATCCGGGAAGCAGCCGCGCCACGGCGTCCGCCGCCTCCAGGAGAAAGCGGATGCGCTTCGAGGAGCTGATCGCCCCGATGTACAGCGCCGTCCGCCCGGGCGTCAGGCCGTACTCCTCCCGGACCCGTGCCAACTGCCCGGCCGTCACCTGCTCGTACGCCTTCCGTACGGCGGTGGTGTCGATGGAGTTCTGGACGACCGTCGTCCGGTCCTCGGGAAAGCCGTGTTCGACCACGCTGCGGGCGCCGCCCTCGGTGTAGGCGAAGAACCACCGGGCCTGGCGGGTGAAGGCGAACTTGAGCTGCTGCTCCCGCTGCGACTGGGGCTTCGAGTACGTCCGGCCATGGTCCCACATGGAGATGACCGGGCCCCGGCCGAGCCGTTGCCTGATCAACTGCGGATACAGCTCCACGTTGCGCAGGGCCTGGTCCACCACCAGCACGTCCGAGGAGTGGAACAGCGGCCCGAGGCGTTTGTAGACGAGGGGCCGCTTCCCCACCCGCAGGGTGTACTGCGGCAGTTGTACCGCGCCTTCCATGTCGACGGCGTCGGCACGGGAGTCCATGTCGCTGTTGTAGGGCCGGCCGTAGGCCACCGTCAGGTCGACCTCGACGTCTGCCAGGTCCTCGGCCAGCCGACGGAAGAAGGGGCGGCGGAACTCCGAGAGCATCGGTGTCACGAAGGTGACCCGGGGCCGCGGGGCGCGCTGGGGGCAGAACATCGGGGGTCCTCCTCGGGCTACAGCCTGGCCACGTTCTTGCCGGAGGTCCGTCCCCGGGTGTCGAAGAACAGCCGGGAGCGGGCGGCGAGATCGTCGAGGTCGTAGGTGGTGTGTGCCTGCAGCAGGACGGTGACGTCGGCCTCCGCCACGGCTTCGTGCAGCTGCGGGGTGCGGGTGAGTGCCGTGCCGTGGACGTTCCAGTGCGGCACGTAGGGGTCGTGGTAGCCGACATCGGCACCGAGGTCCTGAAGTCGTTCGGCGACCGGCAGGCTCGGGGACTCCCTCTCGTCGGCGATGTCCGCTTTGTAGGTCACGCCGAGCAGGAGTACCCGCGCACCGCGGAGACTGCGCCCCTCCTCGTTGAGCAGCCTGATCACCCGGTCCACGACGAACGTCGGCATCCGGCTGTTGATCTCCTGGGCCAGCTCCACGAACCGGAAGGGATAACCGAGGCTCCGCACGCGGTGCGAAAGATAGTTGGGATCGATCGGAATGCAGTGCCCGCCGACTCCCGGGCCTGGCCGGAAAGCCTGGAACCCGAATGGCTTGGTGGCCGCCGCGTCGATGGCCTCCCACAAATCGATCTTCAGCTCGTGGCAGAAGACCGCCATTTCGTTGACGAGGGCGATGTTGACCTGACGATAGGTGTTTTCGAGGAGTTTCGTCATTTCCGCGACGGCCGGGGTGCTGACCGGCACGACCGTATCCACGATTCGGCGGTAGAACGCCTCGGCCGCGGCCGTGCATTCGGGCGTCACCCCACCGACGCTCTTCGGCGTGTTGCGCAGCGAGAACGCCGGATTGCCCGGGTCGATCCGCTCGGGCGAGAAAGCGAGGTGGAAGTCCCGGCCGACCTTTCGGCCGTCGTGCTCCAGTGCCGGAAGCAGTACTTCCTCGGTCGTGCCCGGGTAGGTGGTCGACTCCAGGACGACCAGCGCACCCGGCCGCAGGCGTCCGGTCAGCTCCGCCGCCGCGGCCCGGACCGCCCCGAGGTCGGGAACCGACTGGTCGAGCGGGGTGGGCACGCAGATGACCACGACGTCGGCGTCACGCAGGCAGTCGGGGTCCTCGGTGGGCGTGAACCCCTGGGTGAGGGCCTCGGCGACGGATTCGTCCGGCACGTCGTCGATATGGCTCCGGCCGGCGCGCAGGCCGTCGACGCGCCGCCGGTCCTCGTCAAGGCCGTGGACGGTGAATCCGGCCCGGACAGCTTCGACGACCAGGGGGAGACCGACGTATCCGAGACCTACCACGACCAGTGAATGACGTTCGATCATCCTCGCACCGTCCTGAAATTCGTGATGTGCCCAGGAAAGCATTTGCACACTGCGGATCTCTGGACGACCGACCGTCGGGGCGTGTCGGTGGAGACTTCGCGGCCACGCTGGATAAATTTCGTGAACGTACTGAATGACTTGCCAGAAACCCGGTGAAGGAATCGGACAAGACTCCTTAGGAGTAGTCATGAAGCACAATGCGCTGACCCGCCGAATTGCCGCCAGCCCGCTCGCGCCCTTCGCCGTTCTCCCGAGCAGGATCGCGGCGGTGGCCCGGCACAACACCCGTAACGTGCAGCAGTCCGCCTCCTGGCTGCTGCGCTCGCGTGAACTCGTCCACTACACGTACGACCTCGAACCGCTGAACCTGGAGCACCTGGCCTGGTTCGTCTCGACGGTGACCGGGAGGCCGGTGGACGAGGTGCGCGGTTACCTGACGGAGCTTCAGGAGGACGTCGAGCTGCGCCGGGTCGTCATGGACGGGCTGGCCCGCAGCCCTCGGCGCAGCACCACCGACCGGGTCGTCCGCTACGGCAGGCGCATCGGCTGGTACGCCCTCGTGCGGGCGCTGCGACCCGAGTTCGTGGTCGAGACCGGAACCAACCGCGGCCTCGGGAGCGCCGTGATCGCCGCCGCGCTGCTGCGCAACGGCCGGGGCCGGCTCGCCACCTGCGACATCGACGACCGCTCGGGCGAGCTGATCCTGCCGCCGTACGACCGGGTGGTCGAGCATGTGGTCGGTGACTCGCTCGAATTCCTCGCCGGTCCCGTGGCCGGGCGGCAGCCCATCGACCTCCTCTTCGTGGACACCGGCTACACCCCGGAGCACGAGCGCGCCGAACTCGTCGCGGCGACACCGCTGTTGGCGCCGGACGCGGTCGTGCTGGCGACCAAGACCTACATGTGGCAGGAGCTGTCGCGGTGGGCGGAGGAGCAGCAGCGGGAGTTCCTGCACTTCGGCGAGCAGCCGCACGACCACTGGTACCGGGGCGTCGGTATCGGTGCGTCGTTCCCGGCCCTGGTCCGGGCGTGAACCCAGAGGCCGCGGCCAGGCTCGCCCGCTGGCACGGGCGGCTGGACGGCTGGCAGGGTGGTGACACCCTGCTGCGCCGCTCGCCCGCCCAGGCCTGGTTCCGCCGCCGGGCCGCCGGCCGGCTGGCGGTTCTCGGTTACCACGGCGTCGAGGATCCCGCGAACTTCGAGGCGCACCTCGACCTGCTGCAGAGACGGTTCGTACCGGTCTCCCTTGAGCGGGTCGAGGAGGCCGCCCATGGCGGCCGGGCGCTGCCGTCCCGCAGCGTGCTCGTCACCTTCGACGACGGTGATCACACCGTGCACGCCCATGGCCTGCCGTTGCTTGCGGCGCGCGGGGTTCCGGCCGTCTGCTTCGTCATCCCCGGCCTGGTGGGCACCTCGGCGCCTTTCTGGTGGGACGAGACCGAGCACCTGGTCAGGAACGGCGGTACCACGCACCGGGTGCCGCCCGCCCGGCCCGACCTCACGGTGCACACCCTGAAGTTGCTGTCCGAGCGTGAACGGCAGCTCGCCCTGGCCGAGCTGCGGGCGACGGCCTCGGCGCCCTGTCCGCCGCAACGTCAGCTGACCGCAGTCCAGTTGAGGGAGTTGGAGAAGGGGGGTGTCGTCGTCGGCAACCACACGTTGACCCATCCCTGCCTCGACCGCTGCGGCGACGATCAGGTACGCAGGGAGGTCCTTGAGGCGCACGACCGGCTGACGGAGCTGACGGGCCGTCCGCCGACCTCCTTCGCCTACCCCAACGGCAACGTCGACGAGCGGGCCCACCGCTTCCTGACGCAGGCGGGCTACCGTTCCGGGTTCCTCTACAACCACCGGCTCGCCGACCCGGGGGCCCGCCACCCGTTGCGCCTCGACCGGCTGGTCGTCTCCAGCCGGACCAGCGTGGTCCGGCTCGAGACCATCCTTTCCGGGCTTCGCCCGGCCCTGTTCCGGGCCGGGCGACGGGCTGCCCGCGCCGTCGCGCGTGCGGGTCAGCCGCTCAGCAGCAGGTCCTGACCGGTCGTCAGCGCTGCGGCCACGTGCCGCAGCGCCCGGTCGATCCGGGCGGCGCAGTCCCGCAGTTCCGCGAAGGAAAGGCCGTCGGGATCCTCGACGTCCTCCGACTCCGGAGCCCCCGGCGCAGCACGGCCGCGAGCCGCGGCCGCCCCGGCCACCACCGCCCCGGGGTCGCCCACCACGGGCCGCCCCTCCGTGAGGCGTACGAACTCCTCGAGCGTGAAACAGCGCCGCAACGCGGTGGGCCGAAGCTGTACCGCGGCCTCACGATGCTCCCGCGCAAGCCCAAGGACCACGTCGGCCGAGCCGATCAGCTCGGCCGACAGGCGTCGGGTGGTGAAGTCCGCCGTCCGGCCGCCGAGTTCCTCGATCACGGCCTCGCTCCAGGGCCTGAGCGGCTCCCC
The DNA here is from genome assembly GCF_040645335.1 of Streptomyces sp. NPDC046821. Taxonomy (NCBI): domain Bacteria; kingdom Bacillati; phylum Actinomycetota; class Actinomycetes; order Kitasatosporales; family Streptomycetaceae; genus Streptomyces; species Streptomyces sp. NPDC046821. Next base: position 506,105 of record NZ_JBEYYB010000001.1, read on the forward strand.
CGGGCGCGCCCTCGTGCCGGCGCTGCCGATCCGGAAGCCGTCGGCCGCCGCCCCCAGACGCACGGGCAGCAGCCGTTCGGCGATCGGCGACCGGTACATGTTGCCGGTGCACACGAACAGCAGCCGGAAGGTGGTCACCCGGAGATTCCCACCGTGTCGGCCTCCTTGCGGGGCGGCGTCACGAGGTTCTCCGTGCCGGTGGGGGGCGTCCCGTATCCGTAGCCGTACCCGTATCCGTAGCCCTTGTTGGCCGCCTTGGCCATGCTCAGCACGCCGCCGAGCACGGAGGCGTTCACGGAGTGCAGGGCGCTGACCGCGGCCTTCACGCGTTCACCGGGGGTGCGTCCGGCCCGGACGACGAGGACCGTGCCGTCGACGGCCGGGGCGAGGCCCACGGTGTCGGCGACCGGCAGCAGCGGGGCGCTGTCCACGACGACGGTGTCGAACTCCTGGGTGAGGTCCTCGAGGATCTGCCGCATCCGGTCGGAGGCGAGCAGCTCCGCCGGGTTCGGCGGCATGGGTCCCGAAGTGAGAACGCTGAGGCCCTGCTCCCCGAACGACTGGAGTACGTCGGTGGTGGTGGCCATGCCGATGAGCACGCTGGTGAGGCCGGCGTCCTGGACGAGCCCGAGGTTCTTGGCGACGCAGGGGTTGCGCAGGTCGGCGTCGACCAGGCAGATCCGGGCGCCGGTCTCGGCCAGCGAAAGCGCCAGGTTCGTCGCGGTGTTGGTCTTTCCCTCGCCCGGCAGCGGGCTGGTCACCATGATCACCCGCGGCCTGCGGTCGACCTGGGCGAACTGCAGGTTGGTCCGCACGAGCCGGTAGGCCTCGGCGCGGGCGCTGTAACCGGCCGGGCCGACCGCGAGCGGGGTCTGCGGCGCCTCCTTGTCGAACGGGATGCTGCCCAGCATCGCGAGGCCCGTCACCTCGGCCAGCGCGGAGCTGGTGCGCACGGTGGTGTCGAGGGTCTCGCGCAGGACGGCGAGACCGACGCCGACGACGAGTCCAGCGAGCAGACCGATCGCCGCGTCGAGCACGGGCTTCGGGCTGATGGGGTCGGTCCGCGGCTCGGCCTGGCGCGTGATGCCGATGCTCACCGGGGCGGCCCGCTCCCCGGTCGGCGTCTCCAGGCTGACGAGCATCCGGCTCGATTCGCTCGCCACGGAGTTGGCGATCCGCGCGGCACGGCGGGGGCTGGTGTCGGTGACGGAGATGTCGATGAGCACGGTGTTGAGCTTGACCTTGGCGCTGATGTGCTCGGTCAGCTCGGCCGGTGTCATCGTCAGTCCGAGCCGGCCGATGACCGACTTGGCGATCGCGGGGCTGGAGATGATGTCGGCGTAGGACTGCACGCGCGCCTGCGAGAACGCGCTGCCCTCGTTGAGTTGCGAGATGTCGGCCGCGGTCCGGGTGGAGACGAAGATCTGGCTGTCGGCCTGGTACTGGGGCGTCGAGTACGTCGTGAAGGCGATCCCGGCGCCGAGGCCGAGGAGCGTCAGCGCGGTGACGGAGAGCCATCGTCGGGCTAGGGCTTTGAGGAAGCCGCGCAGATCCAAGGTGTACCCCTTCGGGTTGGAGGAGCTCGGATGGGTTCGACGGAGTTCCTGGTCGCTGCCCGGCCCGAGGCCCAGGCTGGTGCCGATGACGACCGCGACCGGCAGCATGACGAACAGGTAGACGAGCAGGTTCGAGGTGATCACGTTGAGGCTCAGGCCGACCACGGCGAGCAGGGCGGCGTGGTGGATCGCCCACTCGGGTCCGTTCCGGGTGGCGCGCCTGCGGCGGTACGCCCCGCGGGCGAGGACGAACATCGCCGCCAGCCACAGACAGAGCCCGAGGAGTCCGAAGTCGTGCCACAGCCGCAGATAGTCGTTGTGCGGATGGCCGACGGTGGCCTGCACGGTTCCTACGCCGTGGCCGAGCCACGGAGCCTCCTTGATGGCGTTCCAGGTGTTGCTCCAGAGCCAGGAACGGCCCGACGTGCCGATCTCCACCCCCGCGAAGCCCTGTTGGTCGTTCTGGGTGAAGCGGTCCCGCAGTGGCGCGTACCGGGTGACCAGGAGATACGCGGCGGTCGCGAACACGCCGGCGAGCAGGAGCGCCCGCCGGAACTCACCGCGTCTGCGGCCCTTGACCACAAGGCCGAGCAACAGGAAGAGGCACACGGCGGCGGACGTCCGCGACAGACTCAGGACGTCGGCGGTCACCAGCAGGAAGGGTGCGAACCAGCCCCGGCGCGAGCGTTCCGCCAGCGGGACCGCGGCGACCAGTCCGATCCAGATGCCCTCGCCGAACAGCCGGCTGGCGTAGACCTCGTTGTTCGCCGGCCCGGCGACGACCACCGTCACCAGATATCCGACGGCGGTCAGCACGGCCGCGCCGCGCAGCCAGCGCAGGAGCAGCAGCGCCGAGCCGGGCGAGGCCCACGCGGCGGCCAGGGCCATCACGGCCACGAACGACAGGTACACCAGGGTGTTCTGGGCGCCGTCCAGAGTCCGTTGCTGGATGAAGGAGACGAGCGCATAACCGGCGAAGAGCCACAGGGGCAGCGGCAGCCTCGCGGACCGCCGGGCCGCGGAGTCGGCGGAGTCGGCGGCGTCGGCGGCGCCCGCACCGGCGGGCCGGTACAGCATGGCGCGCGGCAGCGTGATCACGGCTACGAGGAAGACGACAACCGTGGCCGCGCCGTTCAGTCCGAGCTGCGTGAGGCCGCCTCCCGTGAGCATCCAGAAGGCGGCCAGGGCGACCAGGGACACACGGGGCCGCTTGCCCACGATCGCTCGCGAGGTGACAGCTAGTGACATATCGGTCACGCTACCGGTCGACCGGTCGGAGGCGGGCGCGCCGCCGAGCGTGTCCAATTGCACTCATCCGTTCCGGTATCGGGTGAATCTCGGCCGGGCGCGATGTCGCTCGCCGGGCAACGCCCGCTGGTTCTGGAGAATCGCGGCAAAGCCGGACGTACTGAGACAGGGAGAGCCTTGTCCACCGACACCGCAGCACCGGAGGCGCGCACCACGCTGGTCGCCCTGGTCTGGAACTACGCCTCGGCGATCGTCGCCACGGTGCTCCAGCTCTGTTACACCGCCTACACCGCACGCGTGGTGCTCCCCGAGAACTTCGGGGCGTTCGCCGCGGCCGCCGCGGCCACCACCGTGCTCGGCTACGTCGCCGGAGCGGGGCTCGCGACCTACCTGCTGCGCGCGGAGCAGCTGACCCGGCCGACCGTCCGGACCGCCTACCGCGTCTCGCTGCTGAGCGGCGTCTTCTGCTGCGTCGTCAGCCAGTTGGTGGCCGCACCGGCGGCCGCGCTGTGGGGGCTGCCGGAGATCCGCCCGATGGTGCAGCTCTACGGCCTGTACTTCCTCACCCAGCCGGCCTCACTGGTGGCCGTCGCGGCGTTGCGCCGAATGGACCGGGCCCGCTTCTGCGCCGTCACGGAGACGGGTGCCCAGTTCGTCGGCATGGCGGCCGGTGCCGTCCTGCTCGAACTCGGGTGGAGCCCGTACGGACTGGTGATCTCCCAAGTCGTTACTCCCACGGTGGTGTTGGTGGTGGCGGGGGTGCGGCTCGCGCGGCTGCCCCTCGCGGACGGGCCCCCGGTGCCGGCGGGCGAAATGCTGCGTATCTCGGGGGCCTTCGCCGGTTACGGGATGATCCAGATGACGGCGGCCGACGTGTCCCTGTGGGCCGTCACGCGGTTCTTCGGGTCGGCCGCGGGTGGCCAGTTCTCGCGCGCGTCACTCGCCGTGAACCTGCCGGTCGTCGTGCTGTGCCAGAGCCTGCGGCGGGCGGTCATGCCGTCGCTGGCGCGGATCAACGCGGAAGGGCGGTCGCTCGCCACCGTGCTGCCCGACGTCCTCAGCGCGGCCTCCGCGGTCGCCTTCATCTCCTTCGGCGTGCTGGCGGGCGTGGGCCCGGCCGCCCTGGAGCTCCTGCTCGGGCCCGGCTGGGGACAGGCGGGCGCCCTGGTACCCGTACTGGCCCTGGGCGCCCCGCTCGTGCTGCTGTGTCAGGTCAGTTACGCGGCGGACGAGATCCGCAAGGCGATGGGCAGCCTGCTGCGCACCCAGTCGCTCGTCCTGGTGGCCACGGTGGTCGTCGCAGCGTTGTCGGTGACGGTCGGGCACAGCATGGTGCTCGTCGCCGCGGCCGCTTCGGTCGCGGCCGGTGTCGGCCATGTGGAGCAACTCGTCCGCTGGCACCGGTCCGAGGTGTGCCCCCTGTCGTCGCTCGTCCGGCCGTACGCCGTCCACGCGAGCCTCGGCGCAGCGCTGTACGCCAGCGGGCAGCTGGCGTCCGGCTACGGCAGCGGGCCGGTGTCGCAGGTCGTGCACGGACTGCTGGGCATGGTGCCGGTGGCGCTGGTGTGCGTGGCGCTGCGGCGCCGCCTCCCGCTGTACTCGGCGGCGGTCTCGCGGGGGCTTGTCACGGGGTGAGCCGAGCCCCGTTGGAAGACAGAGATAAGCCGGACCGACGCGGACGCTGTGTCGCGCGCCCGCGTCGGTCCGGCGGATGCCTCAGGAACCGTTACAACTACCGTGCCAGAGCGCCCACTTGGTCCCGGCCGGGACGGTCGTCATCGTCCGCCGAGGCGGCGGCGGGCGTCCTTCCTGCGGGCAGGACCGCGCGGTAGACCTCTTCGGCGGTCTCCGCCTTCGCCGTCCACGTGTGCTTCCGTGCCCAGGCCACCGCCGCCCTGCCCATACCCCGGCGCGTCTGCTGGTCGTCGATCAGGGCGCCGAGCGCGTGCGCGAGGCGTTGGGGCAGGTCGGCCGGGTCGCCCAGGGGCACGGAGATCGAGCCGCCCGGCGCCGAGAAGTCACTGATCCCGTGGTGACCGAGATGCACGACCGGCAGGCCCCTCGCCCATGACTCCAGGGCCTGCATACCGGAGGAGTCCCGCAGGCTGGTCATGAGAAGCGCGTCGGCGGTGTCGTAAGCCGTGAGCACCTCCTCCCAGGGGATCTCGCCACGGAATTCGACGGCCCCGCTCACACCCAGGCTCAGCGCGAGCTGTTCCAGGGCGGGCCGCAGAGGTCCTTGCCCGAGGACGACGAGGCGCGCCTGCGGGACGTCCGACCGCAGTCGCGCGAACGCGCGCAGCGCCAGCTCGGGAGACTTGCGCGGGATCAGCCCGCCGACCCACAGAACGGTCGGCGGGCGATCGGCCCGGGCGCTCTCGTCCTCCGGCGTCTCGCGGATCACGGACTCCTTGATGCCCTCGGCCAGCATCAGCCGGGCGTCAGTCCGTCCGAGCCGGCGTGCCGCCTGCTGCGTGTCGCGGTTGGTGACGAACACCGCCGCCGCCTCGCGCAGCGTCGTACGGCACGACGGCCGGCGGCTGTAGCAGCGAGCCCACAGCACGGTGCGCAGCGCTTCCTGCCAGTACGTGTCCAGGTAACGCCGGTGGCTGTGCGGTGCGGTCTGGCCGCCGCCGACGGGGCCGAACACCAAGGGCGGTCCCAGCCTGCGCAACGCGGAGCCGCCTTGCAGGGATCCGTAGGACACGTGGTGCACGAGGTCGGCGCGGTCGAAGCCACGTCGGCGCGCGTAGGCCAGGGCCCGGAGCTGCCAGGCGTCGTAACTGAGGATCTCCTTGGCCATCTGGCCCAGACGGTTCGGCAGCACGCCGACCCACGAGGGGTCGTCCGGTACGGGGATGATGTGCGGCCTGATCCGGGCGCCCACCTCGCCCAGTTCGGCCACGCGGCGCTTGATGTGCTCCGCGTTGTCGCGGTCGGGGTGGGTCAGCACTTCGACGGTGTGCCCGCGTCGCGCGAGCGTCTCGGCCCACGACCACCCGACGGCCGGTTCGCTGCCGCGGGTCGGATCGCAGCCGTACGCAACGAGCACGATATGCAATGCGCGCATGAATTCCTCTCCGTCCGCCGTGGGGATCCCCTCGGGGCGGCGGCGCGTGGGGGCGAGAACGTGACGAGGCCGGTGGTCCCGGCGCCTGATCCAGGGGCTGAGCGTAGGGGTGGATTTCGTGACGTGACCGCGCCTGATGTCGCGTTGCGAACCCCTTCCCTCGATCAGCCCCCGGCTCAGACCACGCACGGAGTCGCGGGCTTCACCGTCACCTGAAGCGGCGTCACCAGGGCCTGCCGCAGAATCGTCGGGGCGCGGTCGGCCCCGGGTTCGTCGAGATGCAGCACGAGCTTGCGGCTGGACTGCCGGGGAAGCTCCAGGTCGAGCGTGTAGACCGGGTGACCGCGTTCGGTGCCGGGGATCATGCGGACCGGGCGGCCGTCCAGCGTGGCACCGGTCAGCCGCGCTCCCTTGCCCGCGTAGTAGGACACGATGAGCCGGTTGTCGCCGGGCCGCGTCCGGTACGTCGGGAGGTCGGCGCGCTGGGTGACGTACTCGGGCAGGCCCGAGACCGGTGCCCGGTTGGTCAGGGTCATGGTCGCCGTGACCGAACGCCCGCGGTCCGTGCAGGCGCCCGGCGCCCAGACGAGGCTGCGGTCAAGGTAGTAGTCCAGCTTGGTGCCGGCCGCGTTGTTCACGACCAGCCCGGCGAAGGGCCCCGGACCCTCCGGGAGCACGCCCGAGAACGGCCGCGAGGCGAGCTGCCCCTGCTCGTCCGGGTGCGCGCTCCACACCTGGAGACGGCCCTCTCCCTGCACTTGGCGCACGGCTTTCAGCAGCGGGGGGATCATGCGCGGGTCGTCCGCCGCCGTCATGAGGCGTCCGGCGGCGGCGCGCGCGGTGTCCACGAAGTACGCCTTGCGCTGGGCGATGTCGTCGTACTTCGCGTAGGCGGCACGCTGGGTGATGTCCACGACGTTGTCCCCGGTGAGTTCGGTGCCGTCGGGCATCCGGGCCGGGCCGGTGGCGCGGAGCAGCAGGCCGAGCGCACCGGGGTCGATGGCGATCGCACCGTCCAGACGCCGGCCGCTGCGGTTCTGCCAAGCCGACGTCCAGATACGGGCCGCGTTCGGGAAGTGCGGGCTCATGTTGGAGTTGGCCCAGGAGCTTTCGGGCTGGTTGTTCCCGTACTCGGTGGCGAACTCGGATCCGAGGTCCACGTCGGCACGGGCGCCGTCCATCTCCGTGTTGTTGCCGAAATGCTCGAAGGAGATACGGCCCCGGTCGGCGCGCAGCACGGCGAAGGCTCCGGGGAGGCCGCCGGTGCCGCGTGCCTCGGCCGTGTTCTGGAAGGCGAGGAAGTAGCGCCGGGGCCCGTGCGAGCCGAGCATCGACGGCACCACGCGGGCCGCGACGGCGGCGTCGCGTGCCTGCGGGACGAGCCGGTCGAGCTGGTCCGACAACTGTCCGCGGACACGGTCCACGGCCGGCAGCCAGGTGGAGCGGGGCAGGCCGCGGGTGTCGTCCTGCACGTCGGCCGCGGCTCGCGCCGCACGGGCGAACGCGGGTGCCTCGCTCTCGAGTCCCTTGAGGACGCGCGGGATGCCGCCCGCCTTGGCACTCGCCTCCAGTTGCGGGAGAGCGCGCGCCAGCGGTGACACCACGGAGCCCGCCAGTCTGTCCGAGGCCTTCGCGAGGCCGCGCGTCGTCTCCAACGGGCCGCCGAGGAAGGGTAGTTGGGCTGCCGTGTACCAGGCAGGTCCGGTGGTGAGGTCGTGTGCGCGGGCGGCGTGCCGGGCCGCGGAACGGGCCAGCCACTCCTGTCCGGACTGTGCCGGGGCCCCTGCGGCGACGCCCGTCGTGGCGCTCGGCTTGTCCATGGTCGCGACCGACTCCCGGAGCTCCTGGAGATTGTCCTGGGCTGCGAGGAGCTCGGAGCGGGCCATCACGCCGGTGACGCCGATCCAGGCGGCCGCCGCCGCCGCCGGAACGGCGACGGCGGCCAGCAGAGCGCTCCTGACCAGGGGCCGGGAGACGCGCCGTTCTGCCCGGCGGGCGTCCCGGGCTCGCCCGGGACGCCCGCGGAAGGGCACACGCACCTTGGGAAAGGTCATGAGTTGCTGCGGCGGCGTACAACCAGCACGGAGCCGACGCCGAGGGCGATCAGACCGGCCGCCGCACTGCCGAGGATGATCTCCTTCTTGTTGTCGTCACCGGTGTTGGCGAGGTGCCCCGAACCCTTGTCGTTGCCCTTGTCGTGGCCCTTGTCGTGGCCCTCTCCGGAGCTGTTGCCGTTGTCGTCGCCCTTCTCGTGGCCTCCGGAGCCGTTGTCGTCGCCCTTGCCGTGGTCACCTCCGGAGCCGTTGTCGTCGTCCTTGCCGCCCCCGTAGCCGTTGTCGCGACCGTGGTCGTCGTCCTTGCCGTGACCGTGGTCCTTGCCGTGGTCCTTGCCGTGGTCCTTGCCGTGACCGTGGTCCTTGCCGTGGTCGTTGTCGCAGTCCTCGCCGTAGCCCTTCTCCTGGCCCTCTCCGTAGCCCTTCTCGTTGTCGTCCCCGTAGCCCTTGTCGTCGCTACCCCCGTAACCCTTCTCGTTGTCGTCCCCGTAGCCCTTGTCGTCGCTACCCCCGTAACCCTTCTCGTTGTCGTCCCCGTAGCCGTGCGGCGGCTTCGGGGGGTACGGCGGCTTCGTCGGGCACGGTTTCGGCTTGTCCATTGCGTACGCGGTCCCGGCGCCGGCGAGCGACGCTGTGAAGAGCGCGGCGGCAGCGGCGGCCGAGGCCGCGACAGACCGCCACCTGGGCGATGTCGTCATCTTTCTTCCACTCTCCTCGAACTGAGTAGACCTGTGCGCTACGAGCTGCACCAAAGGCCTTGATAGTGGAATGATTGGGACACCAGCGGTACGACTAACACTCCGGCGTGCGCGTCTCACCGGATGGTGTGGCGCGAATGGAACACCGCCACCCGTCTGCCCGGAACGGCCAGGGGGCGGCGCCGGTACGGCCGCCGCCCCTCGCCCCCAAAAAACTCCCGCGCCGCTCAGTGCGCCACGCTGATCAGATCCTGACGCGGCGGAACCCGCTTGGCCGCCAGCAGCACCACCCCGGAGGCAAGGCTCGCGCCGATGGCCGAGAGCGCTGCCTGCGCCGGGTTGAAACCGGCGCTCTGCAGTACGGCGTACAGCAGCGGGCCGACGATGAAGCCGATGGGGCCGGCGATCGCCGCGTACGCCACCGCCGTGCCGCGGATGCGCGTCGGGTAGGACTCACTCATGTAGGCGTACAGCGTCGCCGCCGTGCCCTGCGTGAAGAACAGCATCAGCGAGTACGAGATCATCACGGTGACGAGGTTGTCCGCCCAGAAGAGCAGATAGCCCGCCGGCAGCGCCGCGAGGATCTGGCACGCGATGCCTGTCTCACGTCGTCCGATGCGGTCGCCGACCCATCCGAAGATCAGGAAGCTCACGAACGCGAAGATGTTGGCGGCGAACACCGTCCACAGCGCGGAGTCGAGTGCGATTCCCTTGCCCTTGACCAGGACCGTGGTCGCCAGGTTGGCCAACTGCGAGTCGGAGACGGCCTTGAGGAAGAACACGATGCCGACGGCGATGGTGTGTCTGCGCAGTTGGGGCGTGAACAGCGCCGCGTAGGTGTTCTTCCGGTCGTCGCACATGTCGAGGCCGTAGTGCCGGGCGGCCTCGTCGGCGCCCTCGGTGTCACCCTTGGCCTTGAGCTGGCGCACGTACTTGACCTTGAGGAAGAAGGGGGACTCCTTCAGCCAGATCCGCAGGACGAGGATGAGTATCAGCGGGAACGAGCCGAGCAGGAAGACACCTCGCCAGCCGATCGACGACTCGAAGGACAGGGCCATCGCGGCGGAGATCATGACGCCGACGGGCCAGCCCGCCTGCACCAGCGCCGTGAAGAAGCCACGCCGCTTGGCGCTGAACACCTCGTTGAGATATGCGGCGTTGACCGCCTGCTCGGACTGGCCGAACCCGGAGAGGGAGCGGTAGAGGATCAGTGAGATCGGCCCGAGCGCCAGAGCCGCAAGGCCCGAGCTCAGCGCGGCGCCGGCCGTCGTCACGAACAGCGCGATGCGGCGCCCCAGGAAGTCGATCAACGGCCCTACGACGAACGCGACTCCGAGCGAGCCGATCGAGACGAGTGTCGCGACATAGGAGGCGGTCTCCGTCGACCAGCCGAACTCGTCCTGGATGGCGGGCAGCATGTTGCCGAAGGAGACGATGTCGTACACCGCCAGGCTCCACGCGATGAACGCCACGGACGCGGTGTACATCTTCTGCCCTCTGGTGAAGGGCGGGAATTCCGGGAACCTGCGCTTGGGCGAGCCGGGTTCGACGGTCTTCTCTGCGGATCCCGAGGGATCGGCCGACTCCACACGTTCTTCCATGATGGTCGAGCTCCTTCCTGTGCTCTGCAATGCGATGCACCACGTCGGCTGCGACGAGGGGTGCCTGATGTCATGACGGCAGGGCGAAGCGCCCGGGCGATGACACGGGATACACAGAAGTGCGGGCAACGGGTGTTGTGAGAACACCCGGCGAGAGAAGGCGTCGTGGGGCCACCTGGGGCGACCGGCACCGCGGCGGAATGCCTGCGCGGTCCGGCGTGACCATGGAGCGGAAGGCCGTCGCGGCGATGGGCGATCGGCGCTCGCCGGCGAGGGTACGGAGTGAGTCAGGACGGAAGGCCTGCGCTCAACTGCCTGCGCTCAACTTCCGTGAGAGAAAAGCATGTTGCTGCTACCGGACCTGGATCTGCTGCACCGGCAGTGTCGTGCGTGTGGCGGTGGTGGGGGGAGGTCCCGAAGAGGGGCCCACCACCCGCCGCCCCGTCCCCCCGTGGCTCGTCCGGCGAACTGCTTCACCGGACACGGTTCGCGCTGTGCGGTACGCGACCGGCCGAGGGACTGAGGTTCAAAGGGCTGACGCCCCGCGGGACTACGCGTTGTCGGCGTAGAAGGCGACGCACTCGTCGGCGAGCAGACCCGAGACGACCTCGAGGTCGTCCTTGCGGTTCAGCATCGCCATCAGCCCCTCCATGGTGTAGTCGCCCAGCGGCGCCTCACCGACGGTGCGGCGCACTCCGACGACCACCCGGCGGATCCCGGCCTCGACTATCGCGCCGCAGCAGAGCGGACACGGCTCGAACGAGGTCACCAGGGTGGCCTCCGAGAGGTCGAGGCCCCACTCCTTGGCGCCGGCGCGGATGGCCATGACCTCCGAGTGGGCCGTCGGGTCGGCGTCGCTCACCACGCGGTTGCGCTCGGCGATCACACCGCGCGGGCCCACCAGGACCGACCCGTACGGGTGGTCGCCGGCGTCGCGGGCGACGGCGGCCTGCTCGAGAGCGCCCCGCATGTGCTCGGGCGTGATGAGCGGGCTGGCTCCAGACATGATTCTCCTTGTGTAGAAACTGACATAGGACCCGAAGAGGGCCGAATCATTCAAGCCGCAGGGCCTGAACGTCCGTTCTCGCTCCGAAGAGTACGTGCAGTGCGCGGGCCTGGTTTTTCTCCACATGATCGAAAGCCGCCGCGGCCGCCGCCTCGGGGTCGCGGGCCTCGATCGCCAGGCACATGGCGTGGTGCTCGTCCCAGATCTGCACCGGGTCGTTGTACTGCCGCAGTTGCCAGTGCAGACGGCCCTGGAGGGGGTCGAGTATCCCCTTGAGGGTCTCGTTCCCCGAGAGCAGCACCAGGAGGTCGTGGAAACTCTCGTTGGCGGGGCCGGCCTCCGTCCCGTCGTCTCCCCCGATCGCCCGCTTGGCGCGCTCCAGGCTCGCCCGCAGCCGCCGGACGCCGTCCGGAGTGGCGTTCTCGGCGGCTCTGCGGCACGTGAGCGGTTCGAGTGCCGCGCGGATGTCGAAGAGGTGGCCCACTTCCTCGCGGGTGAACTCGCGCACCATGGCCCCGCGTCGCGCGACGGCCGCCACGAAGCCCTCGGTCTCGAGCATCCGGATCGCCTCGCGGACGGGGATCCGCGACACCGCGAGCTCCTCGGCGATCTCCCGCTCGACGAGGCGGTCCCCCGGCTTCAGCGTGCCGGCCGTGATGCGCCGCCTCAGCTCGTCCCGGATCTGGTCCCGAAGGGGCTGATGTACGGCACCGAGTGGCATGTCGACCACCGAAGCCCTCCTTAGGTGGAGTTCCGAACGTACGGGGCGCCTTCGCCACGAACGCGTTGCCAGGAGACGGAGTTACCCCGGCGGCCGGTGCTTCAGACCAGGACCTCGCCCTGGTGAGCGACGACCCTGCCTCCCGAGACCACGAGAGCACGTTCGGGCGCCCGCGTCACCGTGTCGGGAATGTTCTCGGCGTCGACCAGCACCACGTCTGCCCGCGCCCCGGCGACGAGGTCGTGCACGTCGCGGCCGACCAGACCTGCCGCGTCGGACGTGGCCATCCTCGCCACGGCCTCGAGACCGCCGTCGTCCCGCCGGCGCGAGAGCCGCGCCATGGTCGTGGCGACGGCCAGCAGATCACCGGTGCCGTACGGCGTCCACAGGTCGCGCACCCCGTCGGTGCCGAGGCCGACGACGACGCCCGCCTCCTTCAGCGCCGCGATGGGCAGCGGTGGCGGCTCCAGGGGCGCGACGGTCGACATCGTGACGCCCGCCTCGCCCATGGCGGCGACCAGTTCCTGCTGGCGGCCGGGCGGGACCTGCCCCACGGCGAACCCGTGCGCGACGGTGACCTTGCCCTGCAGACCGGCGCGCAGCGTCCGCTCGACGATCAACTCGATCTGGAACGCGCCCAGTTCACCGCCATCGTGCAGGTGCACGTCCACCCCGACGCCGTGCCGCTCCGCCACGGCGAAGACAGCGTCGAGCTGCCCGGCGGGATCGCGGTCGATCGTCGCGGGGTCGAGCCCTCCGATGTAGTGGGCCCCCGCCTTCGCGGCCTTCTCCAGCAGCTCGACGACACCGGGCCGGCGCAGCACCCCGTCCTGGGGAAAGGCGACGATCTGCGCCTCGATGGCACCCCCGAGCCCGTCCAGCGCCTCGCGCACCACCTCGATACCCCGGAGTCCGAGACCGAGATCGACGTCGACATGGGTGCGCAGTGCCGTCGTGCCGTGCCGTACGAATTCACGTAGCGACGCCGCCGTGAACTCCACACCCGGGATTCCCAGCGCGTCCCGGTGCTCACGCTCGTAGGCGATACGGCCGGGAGTGCTGGGGTCGCCCTGATAGCTGACCCAGGGTCCGCCCCACCAGGTCTTGTCGACGTGTGCGTGTACGTTCACCAGGCCCGGGAGCGCCAGCAGGCCTCGACCGTCCACCTCTCCCGTGCCGCTGACGGCCGGTTCGGAGGCGGGTTCGTGCGGCGGCGTCGCGGTGCTCGGCTCGATGCGGGTGATGCGAGTGATGCGGCCGTCGGCGATGTGGATGTCGGACGGTTCGCCGCCCCATGGCCGTACGTTGCGGATCAGGGTGACGTCGGTTGCGCCCGGGTTCTCTTCAGCTACGCCCGGGTTCTCTTCAGCACTCATGAAACTTTCCGCTCCTCTTCGGACGTGTCCTGGTCCTTGCCGTGGAAGGTCCGGATCAACTGGCGTACCTGGACGGCCAGTTCGTCGACCGGCCCCTCGACGCGGACCTGTGGTGCGACGGCCGGCACGGAGAGCGGTGCCACCGGGGCCGCCCCGAAGCCCATCTCCGTGAACCATCGGGTGAGTTGGTCGGTCGAGCTCGCGTACACGATGCGTCCCAGGCCGACCCATCCGTGGGCGGCGGCACACATGGCGCAGTGCTCGCTCGACGTGTAGACCGTGGCCCGGGCGCGCTCCTCCGGAGTGAGCCGCTCGGCGGCCCATCGGGCGAGTGCGAACTCGGGGTGCCGGGTGGGGTCGCCGCTGGACGACCTGTTGCGGTCCTCGGCGAGAACCTTGCCGTCCCCGTCGACGAGAACGGACCCGAAGGGCTCGTCCCCTGCCTCCAGCGACTCGCGTGCGAGTTCCACGCACCGGCGCAGGTGACTCAGTGACACCCAGTCCATGACCGGCCTCCTCGTCTTGTGTCGTCCGACCGTGCCCAACGAGGCGGCGTCGGGGCGGTGGCGGTCACATGTGTCATCGCGAGCGGCCGGGTTCGGCGAGTTCGTGCAGGACCTTGGGGATGCGTATGGCCAGGAACTTCGCCAGCTCTTCCTTGATCACGCGGGTCTCGGTGGCCCGGTCGTTGCCGGTCCGCTCGCGCAGGGCCCGCAGGATCTCGTCGCCGGACAGTCCGGTGGCGCTGATGAGGAACACGTGGCCGAACCGGGCTTCGTAGGCGTCGTGGGCGGCGTCGAGGTCACGCAGGAACTCCGCGTTGCGGTCGATGCCCTGGGACTCGGTGCTGGACCACCGGGTCTCGGGGTCCGACCCCGACTTGGGCGCACCGAGTCGCGCGAGGCCGTGGTGCGACGCGGCGATCTGCTCCTCGGTGAGGCGCTCGACCTCGTCCTCGGCCGACGCCACCAGGTCGGCCACGTTGCCGAAGGGCCTCTGCTCCACGGTCCGCAGACCCCACGTGGGTACGTTCACCCCGCACGACCGGCGGAGGTAGGTGGCCGCGCGGTCACGTTCCATCTGGTTGAAGAGGTCGAGCCCGTTGCTCGCAGGTGCCTGGACGGACGGTCTGGTTGTCACCATGTCCCCTCTCGATGGTTACGGATGGTGTTGTTTTTTGTGGCTGCGACGTCGTTCAGCGCGGCGGGGCGACGGCCAGGCCGGTCCGGGCGCACGCGGCCCGCAGGTGGTCGGCACTGTCGGTGATGAACTGCACCGCTTGCGTGTATCCGAACGGGCGGGCCGCGTACTCCTCGATGTCGGGCACTTCACCGCTGGCGATGCGCTGCTCGTAGGCGTGCACCATCTCCAGGTACGCGGCCAGCTCCTCGACACCCAGATCCGGGTGTCCGGCGAGGAATTCACGGTCGTATACCTCGATGAGGGCGGGGCCGGGCCGACGCGGGAAGTCGTCGGCCGATTCGGCGTTCTCGATGGTGAGGTTCATCGCGGGGTTCGCCTCGGCGAGGATCGGAAGGATCTCGTCGAACGGCATCACACCGTTCCCGAAGGGCCGCATCTGGTAGCAGAGGCCGCCCTCGCCATGGGCGACGTGCGCGTCCTTCATGTGGGTCTGCCGGACGTAGGGGGCCACGCGCCGGGCCGCCATGACGGGGTGTTCGACGCGGATCAGCACGTTCGCCGTGTCGAAGACGATCCCGATGGCGTCCGGTCCGACCGCCTCCACGAGCCGTACGAGTTCGAAGGTGGTGATCTCCTCGTGCGTCTCCAGGTTGATGTGTACGCCCAGGTCAAGCGCTATCGGGCGGAGTCGCGTCAAGAAGGCTTCCGTGGAACGGAGTTGCTCCTGCCAGCTGACGTCGGTGCGGAAGCGGTCGATCGAAAGGCGGCCTCTGTAGGCCGACTTCAGGTTGGCGGTGGCCGACCACAGCTCCGTACAGCTGATCTGCGCACATGCCTCCATCATGCGGCGGAATCCGAGGAGGGTGTCCCCGTCCCCGATGGCGCGCACCTCCGGGGTCTCGGCGAGGGCATAGGGGTTCGCCTTGCCCAGACCGGTCTCCAGGTACATGCCGAGGTCGTCCGCGCAGGCCCGGATGTCCCGGAGTTCCCCCAGGTCAAGCGTGGGGCTCATGTCGAGCACGGTGCGGAAGAAGACACCTTCCATGCCGAGCTCGCGGGCGTGCTGAAGGGTGCCGATCGTGCCGCGTTTCTCGGCTTCGGGGATCTTTTTGCCGTCCACACCGATACGCAGCGATTGTCCCGATGACGTCATGGCGATCTCCTCGTTCTCCGCGCTGGGGATGCAGTCGAACCGGACGTCACGTCCGGGTGGTTCTGCCGAGGTCGGATGAAGCAAAGCCGTCGAGCCGGCGTAGGTGCCTGGTGCGTGATGCCTGGTGCCTGGTGCCGGCAGGCGGGCGGCACTCCCCCGTCGAGCTCTGCGGAGGGGAGTCCGGCCCGGAATATCTGCTCGGCATCCTGTATACCATCCGCCGCCTAAGGGGCTGTCAACCCCTGGTGCACAAAGGGAATTTCGGGCCCTTCAGGCAAGCCGCAGCACGGGGCCGGGCCCTCTGACGTGGGCTTTCCGCCCCCTTCTGGCACCCGCTGCCAAGCGCGGGGCAGCGGTCGTCGGCATCAGTTGACAGTGACGTGCCGGCGAATCCCGACCTACGTTGACGCCATCGACGGCCCGGGCCGGCATCTCCGCCCCCGGTGCCGAACCGTCCTCCACGACGAACGCGGCGCACATGCCGCCGGCCGCCCGGCAGAGTCGACGCCGGGGCCCAGCACCACGGATGCCACGCAGCTCATCCACTCACCCACTCGTCCACGCCTCGGTGGACACACCTCGCCCCAAGGGCGCGCCATGGAGAGGGAACCCATCATGTCTACGCACACGAACACCGGAACCCCGCAGCGGAACGTCATCGCACACATCTCCATGTCACTCGACGGCCGCGTGAACGGTCCCGGCGGCGCGAGCGACATCGCGTGGGCCGACAAGTACGCCGACGCGTCCCGCGACCTACTGGCCGAACTGCCCAAGACCGCGACGGCGGTCGTCCTGGGACGCCGGAACTACGAGGCGTTCGGCCACCACTGGTCGACGGTCCTGAAGGACGACAGCGCCGACGCCCGCGACCGGACGGTCGCGCAGTGGCTGGAGAAGGTACGCAAGATCGTGCGCACGTCGACGCTCGCCGACGGCGATCTCAGCTGGAACAACTCCCGCCTCTCCGACCCCGACCCGGCCGCCGAGATCACCCGCCTCCGCCCCCAGCCGATCGGCGGCGACATCGTGATCCTCAACAGCGCCGGAATCATCGCCGACCTCCTCAAGGCCAAGGAGATCGACCGCCTCCACATCACCCTCTGCCCGGAAACCCTGGGCACGGGCACCCGCCTCTTCGACGACGGAATCCCGGGGGCGTCATGGAACCTGACGACACCCACGACGGCGCCTTCGGGGGCGACGGCTCTCATCTATGACCGGGTTCGCGGCTGACACTCGGGCCGTCCGGCGCTCCGGGCCACCTGGTTCGCCGATGCCGGCGAACCAGGTACGCGTCCGGCCACGCCGCTCAACCCTGGCCGCACAGCCGGATCAGCGCAGCCCGGCGAAGAGATCGTTCTCCGGTACGGGCGCGCCGGTGGTGTCCTGGACGCGTACGAAGGTCTCCGTGCCCATGAATTCGGCGAACCGCTCCTTGCCCATCTTGAGGAAGAAGATGTTCTCGCCCTGACTGGCGTGTGCGGCCAGTGAGTCGAACTTCTGGCCGCTGTACTCGATCGTGTCCACCCACGTGGTGATCTCGTCGTCGGGGAGTCCGATCTCGGCCATCGCCGCAGCCTCGGCGGGATCCGGCTCCGGCATGTCCTCACCGAACTCGCGCATGATCTCGCCGAACTGCCGCATCCCCGAGCGGGGCATCGTCGTCCAGTACACCTTCGGCGTCAGTCCGGACATCTCCACCGCCGCCATCGTGATGCGGTGGGCCTGGATGTGGTCGGGGTGACCGTAGAAACCGTTCTCGTCATAGGTGACGACCACATCGGGCCGGTAGTGCCGCATGAGGTCCGCAAGCCGGGCGGCGCCTTCCGAGACGGGCGTCTGCCAGAAAGATCCGGGAGCGTCGTTGCTCGGCCAGCCCGTCATTCCGGAGTCCGCGTAGTCCAGCATCTCCAGATCGCTGATGTTCAGGACCTCGCAACTGGCCTGGAGTTCTTCACGGCGCATCAACGCGACGGCCGCCGGGTCGTGCCCGGGTTCCCCCGGCTTGACTCCCCCGGGACCGTCACCGCAACCGCCGTCGGTACACGTGACAAGAACCGTGCGGATGCCCTCCGCCGCGTATCGCGCCAGCACCCCTCCGGTACTGGTGGCCTCGTCGTCGGGGTGGGCGTGCACTGCCATAAGGGTCAAGGGCCGGTCGGTCACAACAGTCCTCCTGCAGAAAAAGGTGTCTCGGGGCGGACAACCATAGGGTCTCAGCGGTCACCGTCCGTATGGCGCCCGTCCCCCGGTCGATGCAACAGCATCGACCGGACCGGCTGTTCCCGGCGCGCACGCGCACACAGGTTCGGCCAGTGTCAGTTGTCCGCGTACCTCCCAGTACTTGTCCGCGTACGTTCCTGGACTTGTCCGCGATCGGTAACGGACGCATCCGTGCGGCCACGCCTCTCGTCCTGACCAGTGATCTCACGGTCATGGGGAACCGGTGAGGCACTGTGCGGAGGGGACGGACATGGCACGGCGGAGCAACGGGCGAGGCTGGAACAGCAAATTGATCGGGGTCGCGCTCGGGGTGACGTTGCTCGCCACCGGCGCGTCGGTGTGGACCGCTCAGGCCGGTACCGCGAACGACTCGTCACCGGGGGCGTCAGCCCCGGCCGCACCGAGCGTGAAGCCGACCGAGGTGACCATCGCCCACTCCTCGGACGCGGGGGCACACGGCATCAACATCACCATCGACGACGGCCCGGACCCCACGTGGACCCCTCAAGTCCTCGACGTGCTGCGGGAGTACGGGGTGAAGGCCACGTTCTGCATGGTCGGCCCGCAGGCCCAGGCGCACCCGGACATCGTTAAGAAGATCGTCGCCGCCGGACACCGGCTGTGCGACCACTCCGTCTCGCACGACACCGCCATGGACAAGAAGTCCGAGGCCTACCAGTCCCGGCAGATCCTCGACGCCGAACGCATGATCACCAAGGCCTCCGGCGGCGTACGGCCGATGTACTACCGGGCACCCGGCGGAGCCTTCACCCCCTACAGCCGCAAGCTCGCCGCTTCCCGGGGTATGCGCCCGCTGGGCTGGAACGTGGACAGCAAGGACTTCGAGCGCCCGGGCACGGACACCATCGTCGCCACGGTCGAACGGGAACTGCCCAACGGCCCGACGCTCCTCTTCCACGACGCGGGCGGCGACCGCACCCAGACCGTCGAGGCCCTGCGCCGCCTCCTCCCCCAGCTCAAGGAACAGGGCTACACGTTCGGCTTCCCGGTGCGCTGACTCGATCCTGGCTCGGCCCGCCCCCATGACCTCAAGGGTGCGCCGTCAACTCCACCCAGACGACCTTCCCTTCGGCCCGCGTCGAGCGTTCCGAGCCCCAGCGGTCCGCGAGCTGCTGGACGAGGAGCAGGCCTCGTCCGTTCTCGTCGCCGGGGCCGGCGTGGTGCTCGGGCGCGCGGACCGGAGCGCGGCCGCCGTCGTGGAGTTCGATGCGCAGGCGTCCCTCCGCGCCGGTCAGCCTGAGGCCGCACAGGACATGGCCGCTGTCGGTGTGCAGTACGGCGTTCGTGGTCAGTTCGGAGACCAGCAGAACGGCGTCGCAGCATATGTCGCCGGGCACCTCCCAGACGCGGAGCCGGTCACGCACGGTGTCGCGGGCGGATCGCGCGCTGGTACGCAGGGCGGGCAGCCCGAACCAGTACTCCCGATGAGGCACCGTCGCGGCCATGGCGGGGGCCCAGGCCGGGACTGAGGGGGTGGGCAGAATCACGGGTGTCGCCTTTCAGTGCCTTGCGGGGGCGGGCGCGGTGTGGGGATGCGGGCCGCAGCTCGGGCGGTGAAAGGCAGGCGCCCTGCGGTGGGGGGCCGACGACATCAGCATCACGCACCCGGTCCGGGCCTGATGCTGCGTCAGAGCTGAGACTTGACCGCTCACACAGCAACTATGCGCGTGATCACACTCACGCTGCAACCGCCTCCCTGATAATTTCAGCAGTCCGGTATCACCCTGGCCTCTCCATCAAGTCACTGACACACTGGTGATGTTGATGACCCCTCAGGAGGTTGGCCGTGAGTGAGGCCCGTTCCGGCACCAGCGCGCCGACAGTCCTGCGCATGATCCTCGGCCGCCGGCTGCGGGACATGCGGCTCGGCGCCGGCGCCTCGCTGGAGGACGCGGCCAAGGCACTTCGCGTAAAAACCCTGACGATCCGGCGGCTGGAAAAGGCCGAGGTCGCGCTGAAGCCTCTCTACGTGGAGAAGCTCCTGGAGACCTTCGGCGCGGACCGCCAGGAGATCGACGAGTTCGTCGACCTCGCCGAACAGGCCAACCAGCCCGGCTGGTGGCACTCCTACCGGGACGTCGTGCCCAGCTGGTTCACCGCCTACGTGAGCCTGGAGACCGACGCCAAGACCCTGCGCACCTATGAACCCCAGTACGTCACCGGCCTTCTGCAGACTCCCGGCTACGCGCGTGCCGTCCTGCGCGGCGGGCTGCCGAACGGCAGCGAGGAGGAGCTGGCGCGCCGCGTGGAGCTGCGGCTGCGCCGCCAGAGCCTGCTGGAGCGGGAGGACGCCCCCACGTTGTGGGTGGTCATGGAGGAAGCCGTCCTGCACCGCGAGGTGGGCAGCCCCGAAATAATGCGTGAGCAGATCGAGCGGCTTCTGGACGTCTCCGAGCTCGCGCATGTCAGCCTCGACATCGTGCCCTTCGATGCGGGGGCGCACGTCGGGGCGTGTGCACCGTTCACATATTTCCGGTTCGAGGAACCCGAGCTGCCCGACGTCGTCTACAGCGAACTCCTGTCCGCCGCCGTCTACCTGGACCAGCGCGCGGACGTCGTCGCCCATCTCGAGGCGCATTCCCGACTGGCGCTGATGACGTCGTCCGAGGTCAGCAGGGCGCTCTTGAACCGTATGCGTAAGGAGTACTCATGACGATCACCGACGAGGGCGTCTACAACGGGATGCCGGCGCGCAATCTCGGGGAGCAGGGCTGGGAGCGTCCCTGGAGCGGGCCGACCGGCGGTCAGTGCGTCGAGACGAAGCAGCTCGCCGACGGCCGTGTGGCCGTACGGCAGTCGACCGACCCGGCCGGTCCGGCGCTGATCTACGCGCCGGAGGAGATCGCCGCGTTCGTCCGCGGGGTCAAACAGGGCCTGGCCGATCACTTGACCGGCGGGTGAAACCGGCGGCGAGCAGATGGAACGGCGACACCGGTCTCCGTTCCTGGCCTGCGGGCCTACTGCCCTGCGGGCCGACAGAAACACGCACGGTCGACAGCAAGAAGCACGAAGGGGAGCACATGACCACCAGGCAGCCCGGCCGGGATCTCGACACCAGCAGGCCGCACTCGGCCCGGATGTACGACTACTTCCTCGGTGGCAAGGACCATTTCGAGATCGACAAGGAAGCGGCCCTGGTCGCCTCCCAGGCCCACCCCGGCATCTACCTGACCGCCCGCGAGAACCGGGCGTTCATGCACCGGGCCACCCGTGTCCTGGCTGAGGAGCACGGCATCCGCCAGTGGCTCGACATCGGCACCGGCATCCCGACCGAGCCCAACCTGCACCAGGTCGCCCAGTCCGTGGTCCCCGAGGCCCGCGTCGTGTACGCCGACAACGATCCCCTCGTCCTCAAGTACGCCGAACGCCTCATGCGCAGCACGGTGCAGGGAAGCACCACGTACATCGAGGCCGACGCCACCGACCCCGACTCGCTGATGAGTGCCGTGGAGGCCTCGGGGGTCCTGGACTTCGAGCAGCCCATCGCCCTCTCCCTCAACGCGCTGATGCACTTCATCACCGACCCGCACGACCCGTACAGCATCGTCAAGCGGCTGCTCGACCCGCTTCCGGCGGGCAGCGCGCTCGCCATGAACCACTGCACGCCCGACTTCGACCCCGTCACGTGGAACAAGGTCGCGGAGGTCTACACCAAGTCCGGTTCTCCGGTGCAGTTCCGCTCACACGCCGATGTCAGCCGCTTCTTCGACGGGCTCGACCTGATCGAGCCCGGCATCGTCTGCTGCCACCGCTGGCGTCCCAAGGGCCCCGCCGCCGACGGCACGGAGCCGACGGACGCCCAGATCAGTCTGCTGGCGGGCGTGGGTATCAAGCGCTGACCGAGGTTTCGGGGCGTGGTCCATGACCGCCGGCAGCTGCCGATCCGGCCGTCATGCCACGCCCTGGGTCGCCGCCTCCATCACAGGGCGGTGGCCGGCGAAGCGGGCGAAGCGCTTCATCAGGAACAGGTAGAGCGGGCTGATCACCGCGAGTCCGACGATCCAGGAGATGTCGACGCCGCCGAGCCTGTGGGCCATCGGGCCGGTGTACATCGCGGTGCTCAGGAACGGGATCTGGACGAGGATGCCGAGGAAGTAGCAGGCGACCGCGATCAGGTTGAACTTGCCGTAGCGGCCGCCGTCCCGCTCGAACAGCGAGTCGATGTCGTACTCGCCGTGCTTGAGCGCGTAGTAGTCGACGAGATTGACGGCGGTCCACGGCACGAGCACGCAGAGCAGCAGAAGCATGAAGTTGGTGAAGTTGACGAGGAAGTTGTCCTTGCCGGCCAGCGCCATCACGACCGCGCCGAGGAAGAGGACGGACGAGACCACCGCGCGGGCGAAGGCGCCGGGCACCCACTTCGGGAAGATCGTCTGGCCGACCGTGATGGTGGACAGCGCGCCGCAGTAGAGGTTCATCGCGTTGGTGCACGCGATGCCGATGCCGAAGACCCCGATGACGAGACCGCCGACGCCGTGGGTCAGCTCCTGGAGGCCGGCGACCGTGTCGGCCTTGGGCAGCGCGGCGCCGACGAGCGCGCCGAGGATCATCGGGAAGAGCGAGCCGAGCACCGCGCCGGCGTACGTCGCCCAGAACGCGGGGCGCACACCTGTGTCGCGGGGCATGTAGCGGGTGTAGTCGGAGACGTAGGGCGCGTACGCGATCTGCCAGAGCGCGGCCAGCGAGACCGTGCCCATGAAGCCGGCCAGCGTGGCGCCGTCGGTGTGCAACGCGGCGGTGGGCAGGTGGTGGACGCCGAGCATCCAGACGAAGGCGAGGACCATCACCACGCCGGAGACGAGGCTCATCAGGCCGGTCAGCGCGTGGATCATCCGGTAGCCGACGATCGCGCCGGCGACGCTGACCAGTCCGATCAGGATGATCGCGAACGTCTCGTCGATCCCGAACAGGCTGGCGACCGCCTGGCCGCCGAGGACCATGTTCGAGGCGAAGAAGCCTACGTACATGAAGATCACGAGGACGACGACGAGCAGGCTGCCGAACGAGCCGAACTGCGCGCGCGTCTGCAGCATCTGCGGGACGCCCATCTGCGGACCCTGTGCGGCATGGAGGGCCATCACCACGCCGCCGACGGCGTGGCCGACGACGAGGGCGATGAGCGCGGCCCAGACGGGCAGGCCGTAGACGGCCGTCGCGACCACGCCGGTGGCCACGGTGAGCAGCATGATGTTGGAGCCGAACCAGATGGTGAACAGGTCGCGGGCGCGCCCGTGCCGCTCGGTCACGGGGATGTGGTCGATCGTGCGTTTCTCGACCGCCATCGTGGTCTCGACTGCGTCGTGCGTGGTATCGACTGCCTTGTGCTGCATGGGAGTTGTCCCTTCTGGCCAGCCGGCTCCGGCGCCCGGCGCCGCAGTCGTGATGGCGATCACGGTAGGCCCGTACGCGGGACTCCGACCAACAACGGTTTCCGTTGCTCTGCATCGCCAAATCAGATGATCCGGGACATTGACATCGGCTTCGTCGGGAACCTGTGATGAGCGTCCGCCCACGCCTGAAGGAGCACCTCTCATGCAGGATCGCGTCACCATCGGGATGGTCCAGTGGCACGCCGTGCCCGGCGACCCCGCCACCAACCTCGAGACCGCGCTCGAACTGATCGCCGAGGCCGCCGGCCGGGGCGCCGACCTTGTGGTCCTGCCCGAGCTGTGGGCGAGCGGGTACGACGCCCCGCGGCTCGGCGCGATCGTGGCCGCGGCGGCCGAGCCGGTCCCCGGGCCGCGCAGCGACCGGCTCGCGGAGGCCGCGCGCACGCACGGGATCTGGCTGTTCGCGGGATCGGTCCCGGAGCGGGCCGACGGGGCTACGTACAACACCACGGTGGTGTACGACCCGGACGGCGTCGTGATCGGCCGCCACCGCAAGGCCCATCTCTACCGTCCGACCGCCGAGGACGCCGTCTTCGCCGCCGGTGACGAGGCCTCCGTCGTCGACACGGATCGCTTCGGCCGGATCGGCATGGCGACCTGCTTCGACGGTGACCACGCCGGCTACGCGCGGGCGCTGCGTGAGCGCGGCGCCCGCGTCGTCGTGATGCCGGCCGCGTACGAGGCGGGCGCGGAGCGCTGGTGGGACCTGCTCCATCCGGCCAACGCACTCGCCAACGGCCAGTGGTGGATCACCGTCAACCAGGCCGGCGGCAAGGGCGACGCCGCCATGTTCGGCCGCAGCAGGGTGATCGCACCGGACGGCACCGTGGTCTGCGAGGCACCCCGCCACGACGCGGGCGGGCCGAACGTGGTGACCTGCACGGTCGACCTGGCCGCCGGGATCGCGGACGCCGACGCGCATGGCTCCGCCCTCTGGACGGATTCGCGTCCTGAGCTTTACTGAACAGACCACTGCATAAGGCGAGTTGGGCTACGAAAGGACCTCCCAGCCGACCCCCACTTCGGGCGACGATCGGAACAATCGGTGAAACAGTAGTAGATTCCGTGAAGGCGACATTGAACGCGACATCGCCTACACGGGGCCTCTTGCGGCAGCCCGACTCTTCACTCATCGACAGCCGGCGAAAGGCCGCCCATGAAAAGAACGTTCACCTTACTGACCGCGCTGTTCGTCACAGGACTGTCGCTGACGCCGGCGCAGGCCGCAGTCAAGAAGGCCAAGCCCCCGCTCAGCTGCGAGTCCCGGACGTTCACCTCCACCCCCGGCGCGCGCTTCAACAACCCGGAGGACCCGGACGCCCAGATGGAGGTCATGGGCCCGATCATCGACTCGATCAACAGCGCCGGCTGCGGACAGACCATCCGCGTCGCCATGTACTCGATGAGCAGCGCACAGCCGGGCCCGGACTTCGCCAACGCCCTGATCGCCGCGCACCAGCGCGGTGTCATCGTCAAGGCGCTGATGGACGCTCACAGTGACAACGCTGTCTGGCAGTCGGTGGTCGACGAGCTGGGCAACGACCCGCAAGCCTCCAGCTTCGCCGCGCTGTGCCCGGGCGCCTGCCTGACACACTTCAGCGGCTCGGCCCTGCACGCGAAGTACTACATGTTCAGCGGCGGGGCCGACGCGAACAGGACGGTGACCGTCAGCAGCGCCAACCCCACCAACGCTCAGGCCAGCACGGCTTGGAACAGCAGCGCCACCGTCAAGGGCAATGTGGACCTGTACAACTCGTACGTCCGCTACTTCACCGCCATGTCGATGGGGGCGGTGAACGGCCCGGGCCCGCTGGCGCCCGACTACTACAACTCCACGAGCGCCACGGCGGCCAGGAAACTGTCCCCGCCCTCCTACCAGTGGCCCAAGGCGCGCTCCAAGAGCGACACCTGGGTCGACTTCCTGAACAACATCAAGGCGCCGGCCACGATCAACATCGCCATGTTCCAGTGGACCTCTCACGGAGCGCCGGGCGACAAGAACTACCTGGAGCTGCCGAAGAAGCTGGTGAGCCTGGCACAGACGGGCGTCAAGATCCACATTCTCTTCACTGCCGGCCAGGTCGACGACAGCGTGCAGAGCTACCTGAAGAACCGGCCGAACATCGACGTGCACGACACGACCCACGGCACCGACGCGAACGGCAACGCCCGGCACTACACACACGACAAGTACATGATGGTCAGCGGCAGTTACGCGGGTGTGGCCAACTCCAGGATCGTGTTCGTCGGCTCCTCGAACTGGACGAGCAACGGCATCTGGCACAACGACGAGTCGGACCTGAAGCTCGTCGGCCGACCCAGCTACGACACGTTCATGACGGACTGGCAGAACCAGTACGACGCCTGCTGCGGGACGCCGACGCAAGAGCTGACCGCCGAGAAGCGCGCCGGGAACATGACACGGGAGATCCCGATCGATCCGCGGCAGGTGGAGGAGTAGGCACTCCCACCGCGGCCGCCGGGTGCCCTTCTTCGCGTCGGAGGGTGCGGCGGGCCGCGGTCGGCGGCCGGGCCGCCCAACTGTCCGCGAACCTTCCGGGACTTGTCCGCGATCGGTAACGGCCGCATCCATGGGCCGCCCCCTCTCGTCCTGCCCAGTGATCGCTGAGGCACGGTGCAGAGGGGGCGGACAAGGCGCGGCGGAGCAATGCGCGGGGATGGAACAGCAAGTTGGTCGGGGTCGCGCTCGGGGTGACGTTGCTCGCCACCGGCGCGTCGGTGTGGACCGCTCAGGCCGGTACCGCGAACGACGCGTCACCGGGGGCGTCAGCCCCGGCCGCACCGGGCGTGAAGCCGACCGAGGTGACCATCGCCCACTCCTCGGACGCGGGGGCACACGGCATCAACCTCACCATCGACGACGGCCCGGACCCCACGTGGACCCCTCAAGTCCTCGACGTGCTGCGGGAGTACGGGGTGAAGGCCACGTTCTGCATGGTCGGCCCGCAGGCCCAGGCGCACCCGGACATCGTGAAGAAGATCGTCGCCGCCGGACACCGGCTGTGCGACCACTCCGTCTCGCACGACACCGCCATGGACAAGAAGTCCGAGGCCTACCAGTCCCGGCAGATCCTCGCCGCCGAACGCATGATCACCAAGGCCTCCGGCGGCGTACGGCCGATGTACTACCGGGCACCCGGCGGAGCCTTCACCCCCTACAGCCGCAAGCTCGCCGCTTCCCGGGGTATGCGCCCGCTGGGCTGGAACGTGGACAGCAAGGACTTCGAGCGCCCGGGCACGGACACCATCGTCGCCACCGTCGAACGGGAACTCCCCAACGGCCCCACCCTCCTCTTCCACGACGCGGGCGGCGACCGCACCCAGACCGTCGAGGCCCTGCGCCGCCTCCTCCCCCAGCTCAAGGAACAGGGCTACACGTTCGGCTTCCCGGTGCGATGAGCCTCGCCCCTTGCCATGACACTACGGGGCGGCTTCTGGCACGCCATGGAAAAGCCCTGTGTCTTAAGGGAGTTGGCGCTACTGTCGTATGGATTCGAGGCCGAGGGGGCGGTGCGGAATGCTCGACGAGGTGCTGTTGGGGTTGGTTTCGTCCGGGGGAGCCGCGGTGGTGTCCGCGGCCGGTACAGACGCATGGGCCAAGACGCGCGACGCAGTAGCCCGCTTGCTCGGCTGGCGAGACCCGGAGCGCGAGGAGGCGGAACGGGTAGCGCTGAACCAGACAGCAATCATTTTGCAGACCGACTCAGCCAATTTCGCGGAACGGGAGCGTCTGCAGACCGAGTGGCAGGAGCGCATCAGGACGGCGCTCCGGGAACTGGAAGGGGCGGATCGCGACGAGGCTGCCGCGCCTTTGCTGGCATTGCTCACGCCACCCACACCCCAGCCCGTTGCCCCCATGTCCACCGGCAACGTCACCTCAGGCAACGGCGGGATCTCCATCGGCATCGTCCAGGGAGAACAGGTCACCTTCAACACCCCTCAGCAGCCGGATCCGTCTCAGGGCTGAACGGACCGGCTGACTCAAGCCCATCACCTGCCGGCGCGGTCCCGGGCCCGTACGCGAGGGCGGCAACGGACGAAGGCCAACCTCGATTTGAGGTCGGAACCGTCGCCTACGGCGGCCAGGTGACCTACAACATCCTGCCGGGCAACGCTCATGTGATGCGACCGCCCGACGTGACGGTTCCCTTGGCCGTGCCACAGCGCAGGGTCGCGCACCGGCTTCGCGGACGCGACAGATTGCTGGCCCGACTGACCAGCGCACTCACTGACCGTGCCGCCGGTGATCCCGACGTACCGGGAGTGTGGCTGCTGTCGGGGATGGGCGGGTGCGGCAAGACATCGGTTTCCTTGGAGGTGGCCCACCGGCTCGCGAGTGCCTCGACGCAGGTGTGGTGGGTGTCAGGCGTTGATGGCGAAGTCCTGTCGTCGGCTCTTCGGTCCGTGGCGTTCGCCTCGGGCGCCCAACCTGCCGACTTCGCAATGGCGCATCCGGCGGACGTGCTGTGGAAGCACCTCAACGGCCTCACCGCGCCGTGGTTGTTGGTCCTGGACAACATTGACGATCCCGCGGTGCTCGCGGCCGCTCCGTCCCGCGCGGCCGCGGGCATCGGCTGGCTGCGGCCGCCCGAGCACCACTGGGGAACGGTGCTCATCACCAGCCGCGAGACACGCCTTGAGCGGTGGGGGCACTGGGTCAACATGATCGGTGTGGACCTGCTGCCCACAGCAGACGGTGCTGACGTGCTGCTCGACCTGGCGCCGGGAGCCGGGAAGGTGCAGGACGCACGGAAACTCGCTGATGATCTCGCGGGCCTCCCTCTGGCTCTCGACCTCGCCGGCTCCTACCTCGCGCGTTCGCTGGAGGCCACTTGGCTGTCTCCGTCAACGCCGGTCACCTTCACCGCATATCGCCATGCCCTGGATTCTCGACTGGCGGATGTGACATCCGATCCGGATCCGGACCTGGGAGCGGACGAACGGGCCCGCCGTACGCTCCTGAGCACATGGGAACTCTCCCTCGACCTCTTGCACCGCCAAGGCGCCGACCTGGCGCGGGCGCTCCTTCGGCTGCTCTGCGCCTTCGGCCCGGCTCCGATTCCGTACCAAGAGCTCCTCGACCTGGGAGCACTCGCCCGGAGTGAGCTGTTCGCCAACCCGGCACAAGACCGCCTCGACACAACTCTCAAGGGGCTTGAGGGGCTGCGGCTGATCACTGTCGAAAGGCCTGACGTCGCCGTCCAGTCCGACGAGGGCCCGTCGAGATGGATCACCATCCATCCGCTCGTCCGCGCCGCCAGCCGCGCGCATCCGGAGTTCACCGCTCAGGCACCGCTGATGCTCGAACTCGTCACGGATCTTCTACACCGGAGCACGAGCCGTCTGGAGACGGACAACCCCGCGCACTCGCCGCTGTGGCGGGCTCTCGCTCCCCACTGCGCCGCGGCCCGCGTCCTGCTGGCCGACTACGAGGGCGGCGTTGCGACAGACGCCGGACTGGTCACGACGGTCACGGAGCCCGCAGTTCGCGCCGCGCAGTTCTACGCCTATGCGGGTCTGTACGGTGAGGCCGTCGCCGAACTCAGCCCCCTTGTCGACGTCAGGGCGCGGTACCTCGGCGCGGAGTATCCCTCCACGATCAGTGCACAACTGCACCTGGCCGCCGCGTTGCGCGAAAACGGTGATCTGATCGAATCCGACGAGCTTTACCGGGATGTGGTCAGGGCGGGCGATCGCGGCTTGTCGGATCAGCACCCGTACTTGCATTCGGCCAGGTCCGGCCGGGCACGTACGCTACTGGACCTGGGCCGGTACGGGGCGGCAGAGGCAGAGTTGCGCGCATCGTTGGCCTTGCGCCTGCGAGATCCACAGGCTGATCAGGGCGGCATCCTACGAGCCCGGCACGAGCTGGCGAGGCTCGCGCACTTTGGCGGTCGTCTTGAAGAGGCGGTCACCGAACTGCGTGACATCCACCGACGGACGCGCGATCTGTCAGGGGAAAGCCACCGGGACACCCTCGGCGCGAGACTCAGCCTCGTGCGGGCCTTGCGCGACGCCGGGTATGCCGAGGAAGCCCAGGATGCCGCCGAGGAAGTCGTGCGGGATTCCCTCCGGGTGATGCCACCCGATCACCCCGGCGTGCTCATCGCCCGCCACGAGCGGGCCCGGATCGTCCGGGACCACGAGTCTGACCTGGCGTCCCTCGAGCGGGCGAGGGACGAGTTCACCGACATCTGGCAGAGCGGCGAGCGCCAATTCGGGACCGACCACCCCGACACCATCGCCGCTCGGCATGAACTCGCGACCGTGTGGCACCTGCTCGGCCGCCCCGAAGTGGCTGAGACGCACTTCCAGGCTGCGTTCGAAGCCGGCAGGCGGCGGCTGGGCGAGCGGCACCCGAATGTAGCCGTCTGCGCGCGTCACCTGGCCATGGTGCGCGCCGAACTCGCCCAGCGAACCACGACCGGCAAGGACAGCTCCGACAGTCCCTGCGCCATCGAACCAAGGCAAGGAGACATCTCCATGGGAAACTCACCCGTCGCCGAGAATCCTCTGCCGTCCGGTGCTCCCGACCTATTTGATCTGTCCTTTGAGGAGGCTCTCTCGCCCGAGCCACACAATGCCTGGTCCTCCCCCTCCACGGCACGGCTGGTGGCCCGATTCATCCGGCCGCGCCAATGTCCCGTAGGGGGTGGAGACAGCGGCGGTAGCTACTCGGACGGCCATTCGGATTCATATTCGGGAACGGCATCCCAGTCGCCGTCGGCCAAGGGCAAGCGGCGTCGCCCCACCTACCGGCCACCGGCATCCGATGTCCCGCCGGTCACCAAACCCTACGGCCGCCGGCTGACACCCGATTCCGGAGACGGAGCAGACCTCTTCGAGCACGCGCCCGGCTCCCTCCTCCTCGGGGACGACACCCTGAGGGCCATCGCGACCGGCCAGGAGGACAGCGCGGCCATCGGAAAGCTGCGTGCGCAGCAGCGAACTGTTCGGGCGCTGGTCCTGGGTGAACTCCTACGCAAAGCTGACGCGTTGACAGCCGATCACGCCACGGCGCTGCCGATCGTCGGAGCGGTGCGGGACCTTCTTCTGGAAGCTCATCACACTGATCCCACGGCAGTGGCCACGGTCCTGCTCCACCCGGCCGTCGGCCGGTGGTTGAGCCGTGCGCTGCGCACCCTTTCCAGCTTTCCCAAGTCCTCTCACAGGCAGTCGCTCGCCTGGTCGGCAGACCTTCCCCACCTGCACTCCGTAGCCGCAGCGGCAGCCATCCGCGCAGGCATCGACTTCAGAGTCCCGATCCCGCTGCGCGATGGCATCGCCTTCCTGCCCACTCTCGGCGCCGCGCAACTGCACCCGACAGAATCCGCCACAGCGCTTGCCATTTCAGATGGCGAAGCCATCGTGATCAGCAACAAGGAAAGCAAGGTACGCCTGGCCGGCCCGACCGGTCGCTTCTCCAAGGGGTGGCTACCGGCGCACCGCGTGGGGGCATTCGGCACGTACCCCCAGTTCGACTTCATTCTCGACGACCTGGACCCCTACCGGATGGCGAACGGTCCTTTGCCGCCACAACGCCTCGACCAGTCCCAGGTCGAGCAATGGCGGCACCGAGTGGCCGGCGCGAGGAACATACTGACCCGCCTCGATCTGCGGCAGGCCGAGGCCCTGGCCACGGCAGTCACTGCCATTACTCCACGCCGCAAGGTCCCTGGCGGCCGGGTGTTCTCGATGTCGTCCAGCGAAGCCTTCGGTGGAGCAGTGATCAGCGCCGCGCCGCACGCCGCGGACCTGGCGGTCTCCCTGATCCACGAGTACCGGCACATGAAACTGAACGCCGTCCTGGACGCCTGCGACCTCTTCCAAGACGAGGGCGAGGAAGCCGAGGACACGTTGTACTACGCACCGTGGCGTGACGACCCCCGTCCCTTGCCCGGCTTCTTCCACGGCGTCTTTGCACACTTCGGAGTGGTCGAGTTCTGGCGTCGTCTGATCCGCACGACGCAAGACCCCAAGCTTCGGCGCCGAGCCGAATTCCAGTTCGTCCACTGGCGGACGCAAACCTCGGATGCCTACGTCGCCCTGCGGTCATCCCCTAAACTCACCCAAACCGGGCGGGAGTTCACAGCCCTGATGGGTGACAGCGCCACAGCCTGGACCGACCACGAGACCATTCCCGACAACGTGACGATGCTGGCCGCAGAAGCGGTCACAGCCCACCGCAGCCGATGGCGGATGCACTACCTGCGCCCCGAGGACGGATCCGTCGTCCAACTTGCTGACGCGTGGTCGTCCCACGCGCCGCGCTCACCCCGCCAACAGGTCGACAGCACCTTCCAGCGCAACCTACCGCCGCCCTCCCTCGACGGGTACACGGCGACACTGACTCAAGTAGCAGCCGATCCATCCCACTTCAGGAACCACGCCACAGGAACAGTCGACCCGTCCGACCGGGCCCGCCTTCTCGGTGACGTCGACAGGGCGCTTCACCTGGCCACGAGCCAAGTCACGCGGTGGCCGCACCAGGGCGACTCCTGGGTACGGCTCAGTCTCGCTCTGCAAAGGCTCCACGCCGAGCCCTCTCTCGACGCCTCTGGCACAGCAATTGCGGCGCAGGCGCTCACACACCGTCCAGAGGTCGTCCAGGCAGTACACGCTCATGTCACCGCCACCACGGGCACACCGCCGAACCCGGTGGCCCTGGCTTCGTGGATCGGCGTCCCTGACGGCGCCACGGATCTGCCCGCGCTACCCCTGTGAACGGGCCGGTGTCCCCCGACCCCGAGAGGTTGGAGGGACACCGGCTCAGTGGTTCAGTCGTTCAGTCGTTCAGGTGGTCCGGTTCGGGACCGGACTCATCACCTCACGTTGATCGACACGCTCGTGTTCCCGCCGGCGACGTTGGTGTCACCGGAGTAGGAGATGTCGACCTTGGTCACGCCGGGCTGGTCGAACGGGGTCAGCGTGAGCAGGGCGTGTCCGTTGACCACCGTTCCCGTACCGACGGTCACGCCGCCGACGGTCGCCACGACCTTGCCGGTGGGCTGCACGCCCTTGGCGGTCACCTGGACGTCCACCTGCGGCTTTGTCTCACCCGCGACGACCTTCTTGGTGACGACCTGCGCGTCGACCTTCGCCGCGTTCTTGTTCGACTTCTTGCAGTTCGGCAGGTCGACGTCGGCGACCTGGCCCATGTCGACCGTGACGGGGACGGTGTCGAGCACCGTACCGTCGGGCGAGGAGCAGGTCAGCGTCCATCTCTCCCGGATGAACTTGCCGGGACCGGTGGCGACCACACCGGCCGAGGTGTAGCCGGGCTGCGGCCGTACGGACGGGTTGACGTTCCACGTGAAGTGACCGCCGACCGGCACGGTCATCGTGGACTGGAGGTGCGTCGGCACCGCCTGCGGAGCGGACGTCGTACCGTCGATGTTCTTGATCGGCGAGGTCCACAGATCGAAGCTCTTGCTGATCTTCAGCACGTTGCCGGGCCGGGCGTCGCCGGTGATCTGGGAGTGTGCCGACGCCTTCGCGGTGTGGCGCAGCACGACCATGAAGCCCTCACGGTTCGAGTGGCCGTCGAAGACACCCGTGCCGTTGTAGTCGTCGATGACGCGGGCGTAGGTGTCCTTCGTGGTCGGCGTCATGATCTCGAAGGTGAAACCGAAGCCTCGACTCGCGTAGTAGGACCAGTCGTTGGCCTCACCCGTCGTCTCGTAGTCGTAGCCGGACTGCATTCCGGTGTACCCGTTCTTCGCCGTGATGGCGTCGGTGAGCGCCTTGTAGGCGGGCTCGTCGGGTGCGTCGCCCGCGGCCTTCTGGAAGGGCGCCCGCAGCACGGTGTGACCCGACGTGTGGTTGGTGATGAAGGTGGTCACCTGACGGCTCTTCACGATGTCCATGACGTTCTGGATCTCCGGCTCGGAGCCGGCGGCGGGACCGCGGTTCGTGAAGTCCGAGGCGATGTTGGCGCCCCAGCCGAACGGGTAGTTGCGGTTGACATCCACACCGTCGGCGATCGCGCAGTCGGGCGAAACGCCGCAGCCGGTACGGCGGTTGCGCATGAATCCGTCGACGTTGACGACCGGTACGAAGATGACCCGCACCTTGTGCAGCAGGTCGGTGATCTCCGGGTCGCCACTGTTGAAGTGGTTGATCAGGTCGTGGGCGAACTCGATGGTGTGCTCACCGGACGCCCACTCGTTGCCGTGGTGCATACCCATCATGAACATCACGGGCTTGCCGTCGTTGGCGGTGACGTCGTCGGTGACCTCGATGCCGAACACGCTCTTGCCCATCCGGGTCTTGTGCGGCAGCGTGATGTGCTTGACCAGGTTGGGATTCGCCGCGGCCAGGTCGACCATCTCGGCGTTGTAGTCGTTGATCGTGCGGAACGTCGTACGGCCACTGGGCATCGTCGACGTGTCCGCCGCGGCGACGGCCGTGTGGGCGGGCGACGCCTGCGCGGGCCCGGCCAACGCCGGGCCGAACCCGGCGGTCAGGCCGAGCGCAAGACCCACCGTCATGAAACGCTTGGCCAGCCTCCGGGCGGGGGGTGGGGCAAATGAAGACATGGTGGGACCTCCCGAGATGAACGCGCCGGCCTATCAGGGCCAACCCTGAATGCAGCCTTGCTGATTGAATGATCAGTCAGATTTCTCCTTCTTCTGCATACATGTCAAGAGTCGGGGCACGCGTTCGGAATCTTGACAACCCGGCCCCGGCGCCGGCTGCCCCACGCCCAACTACGGCCAGCCCGCCGCCGATCACCCGCTTCGCCTTCGCCGTGGACTTCGACGGTGTCGCCAACTGCGGGAGCCGATCCGGTTCTTCGCCTACGAGTCCGCCGGTGGCGCCACGCCGGACGGGCGCAACCTGATCCAGGAACTCGTCGACGGCGAACCCGCCACACCCCTGCCTGCGCAACATCTCCCAGCCGCATTCAACTTTCGGGGGCAAGAACTCGAACATGTGGCCAGCGATTTGAGTAGGAGCACTCCGTTACGGGCACTGGGAGCACCCCCGGAAAGCAGAAAAAGGCCGTTACGGAAACGGCCCTTCACCTGCGACGTTCGATACCTCGAACTGTCGGGACGACAGGATTGGGGGGCGCCGGCTTCTTCTCGGCTCTCAGAACTCCGCCGCAGCGGGCCCGGCGCTCATCCCGGTGGTCATGGAGCTGGGCAGTTGGTCAGGGGCTGGCGCGATGAATACTGACGGCGTAGCCACCGCCGTCGTAGGCGTCGGCGTCCCAGGTGGCGAAGCGGTCTACGAGGGCGAGGCCCGCCGCAGCGCAACTCGCGTCATACTCCGGCAGCGTGATGCTGGGCGGCACGGGCAGGAGGGCCGCGTCCAGGCCGAAGCCCGCGACCAGCAGCCCGCCCGGACGCAAAGCCCCGGCCAGGCGCTTGACCGCTGCGGCCTCGGTCCCGGCGGCCAGCAGCGGCAAGACATTGCCGGCTGCGAGGACCAGGTCGAAGTCCGCAGCGATGCCGAGCAGGGCCAGGTCGAACTGGGCGAGATCGGCCCGGAACCACGGCAACTGGGGTGCGTGAGTCCGCGCCACGTCCAGCATCGAGTCGTCGAGGTCGATCCCGACGCAGTCGTACCCCAGCTCCGCCAGCCGGATCGCGACCCGTCCGGTACCGCATCCGGCGTCAAGCACCCGCGCACCGGCCGGCACCAGGGCCGCACAGAAACGCGCCTCACCATGCATATCCTTGCCGGTGCGGGCCAGCGCAGCGAAGCGCGCGGCGTACTCGTGTCCGGACACGCCACCGGTCAGTTCCTGCCAACGACTCATGAGATCGACTCTAGGCCGCCCGGCGTGCCCTGCTCCGGCCCAGGGCCTGCCCCGAACCCGCCTCCCGAGCAGCGTGCCGAGACCCGTACCCTCCGCCGTGCCGCCGGGCTCGCCCAGAACCGCTCCTTCGCCGCCTCGTGCTGGGACCACCGCATCTCCCTGATGGCCGCCGGGACCGCCTCCTGACCGTCAAACCCCTCAACCTGGCCGGAGGAGTGAGGTCTCCGGCCAACGCCACCGCCCTACGCTGAAGCGCTCCCGTTCATCGTTCATGCCCGCGTGAACTCGGGCTGAGCCAGGTCCGCGACGCGTGTGGAGCGCCCGAGCAGGACCACTTCGCGGAACTGCCACAGCAGGGCGCCCGTCGGTGCGTGCACCAGCATGCCTCGGCGCAGTGGCATCTGCAGCAGGGTGCGGCCGTCGGGGTCGGTGTGCCAGCGCGGAATGTCGGGGTCGACGAGCCGACGCAGCGGGATGCGATGCAGCGAATGCACCTCACGCTCGTCGCGCGACGGAGTCACCGGCGGTTCGGGGATGACGACCACCGGAGTAATGACGAAACCGGAATCGGTGACGAAGTCGTCGAGTACGCCCGCGACTTCGGCCGGACCGGCCGAGATGCCCGCCTCCTCGGAGAGTTCGCGCAGTGCCGCCTGCACCGAGGTCTCCGTGCCGTCAAGCCGGCCGCCGGGCAGGGCCCACTGACCGGCGTTGCGGCCCTTGGCGACCCGCTTGATCATCAGTACGTGGGCCTCGCCGCGGTGTTCGAAGATCGTGAGGCACACACCTGCGCGCCGTGCGCCCTCCGGAACGACGGCCTCGCGCCGCTCGAATACCGCCAGATTGGTCCGCGCCCGGGTCGCGACCTCACTCATGTCGGTGAAGCCGGCGGCGTTCGGCGTGTGGTCCTGATGCCCAACTCTCTTGTCAGGAACGGTGGTTGTGGCCTGCTCAGACACTGGCAACGTCATGTGATCCGCCTGTCCGCACGAGGAGTTCGCGCTCGATGAAGTCCAGCAGAATGCCGCGCATCCGGTCGGCCATCACTTGTGGAGCCTAGGTCAGCACCTGGATGGCCGGCCCGGCTGTGAGTGCGGTGACGCTCAACGCGAGCCGCTCGGCGTCGGCATCGGCGCGGAACCGCCCCTGCCGTTGCCCTCGCCGGACGACGCGGACCACGGCTTCGCGCCACCGCGCGTAGAAGTCGTTGTGGATCGTGCGCAGCGTCCAAGAACATCGAACTAGCGGCGACTCTCCGCCTCCTCCTCCAGGGACCGCTTCGGCACCGTGACGTCTGCTCCCATGGGTGCCCAAAGGGTCGCCGCGGAGAGCAGGGTCACGGCCGCCGCGCACATGAGCATGGGTATGTTGCCGAGCCAGGCGGCCAGCACGCCGCCCGCAAGGGCTCCGACCGGCACCGTCGTGAGCAGCACCGCCTGCACGAGTCCCGCGACGCGGCCCTGCATTCCGTCAGGCGTCACCAGTTGCTGCGTGGTGGTCATGGAGATCATCCATACGGTGCCGGAGAGGCCGTAGCAGACCTGGTACGCGAGCAGCACGGGGAAGGCGAGGCCCAGCGACGCGGCCGGGATCAGGAACACGGCAGCGCCTGCCGCGAGTCCGAAGATCTGCGTGGCCCGCCACAGCCCCGAGGTCCTGGCGAAGCCTCCGGCGAGCAGGGCGCCCGCCAGGGTGGCCGCGCTGTAGGCCGCGTAGGTCGTGCCCAACTGCCAGGCGGGCAGGGCGAGATCGCGGGTCGCGTAGAAGACGTAGAGGGCGGCCGCGGCACCGCTGCCGAGGTTGAGTCCGGCGCCCGCCAGGACCATGCGGCGCAGCCGGCGCTCGGCGCGCACCACCGCGAGTCCCGTACGCAGCGA
Organism: Streptomyces sp. NPDC046821; assembly: GCF_040645335.1. Taxonomy (NCBI): domain Bacteria; kingdom Bacillati; phylum Actinomycetota; class Actinomycetes; order Kitasatosporales; family Streptomycetaceae; genus Streptomyces; species Streptomyces sp. NPDC046821. Next base: position 543,033 of record NZ_JBEYYB010000001.1, read on the forward strand.
GCCGGCCAGGGACTTCGTACGGGCGGGCTCCCGCGAGCCTGTCAGCGCGTTCAGCGCGGCGGGCAGCGCGAACAGAAAGAGCGCCTCGATCGCATAGGCCGCACTGCCCGCCAGAAGCGCCGCGTCGGCCCCGAGGAGCCCGACCATGACACCGCCGAGCGCGGGCCCGCCGACCTGTCCGCTCGTACGGGCCGCGGTCAGCGCCGAGTTGGCGGCGAGGAGCCGGTCCGGTCCGACGACGCGCGGCAGCGCTGCCTGGAGCGCGACCGAGAGTGTGAAGGTCAGGGTGCCCGAGACGCCTGCGACCACGTACAGGTGCGCCAGGGTGACATGCCCCACCGCGCCGGCCAACGGGATCGAGCCGACGACCAGGGTCTGCAGGGCGGTCACCCACACGAGGAGGCGACGCAGCCTGATCCGGTCGACGATCGCTCCGGCCAGCGGGCTCAGCACGGCGCCGGGCAGATAGGTCAGCGCCAGCAGCGCGGCCGCCCCGAACGGCCCCGCGCCGAGGCCGGTCACGGCCAGCAGAGTCAGTGCGAGAGCGGTGATCTGCCGCCCGACGGAGCTGGCGACCTGCTCGCCGCACAGCAACACGAAGGGACGGTGGCGGCGCAGGGGGACCGTCCCGTCGGCCCGTGACGCGCCCAACCCTCAGATCCCCGTGCAGGGAACGGGCCAGCGGTGCAGCCGCGGCGCCAGGGCCACCGCCCAGCCGTCGGCGACGAGAGCGAGCCGCTCGGCCGCGAGCAGTTCTACGGCCTCCCGCTGCACGGCGTCGAGTTCACCGAGCGCCGTGGTCTCCTGGACCGTGGCGAAGGTGGCGAGCAGATCCGGGTGGTCGAGGGTGAATCTCGCCGAGGCGGGCCGCTCCCTGCGGTCCATGACGGTGATGAAGTCCGGGCCGCGGCGGTGGTAGAGCATGCCGGTGGGGAAGGCGGCGTACGAGGTGCGCCAGGCGCTCAACACACCTGGTTCGTCGGGCCGTTCGGCTGGGGGCGGAAGGTGGTGCAGCATCCGCACGTACTGGGCGTCATGCATGTCAAGCGCGTCGTCGCCTCGCGGCCGGTCTTCGTAGGCGATCTCCCAGTGTGTACGGAGCCGTTGGCTCTGGCACTCGCGCAGGAACTGGACCGCCACCGCCGTCTCGCGCCCTGCCCCGGCCAGGCGCAGCGGCACGTCCACGTGGACCCGTCGGCCGATCACGCGGTGGGGGACGGTCGCGGGAAGCCCGGTCATCCGGCCACCTCCTGACGGTCCGTGGATTGCGGAGCCGGGTCGGGGTCGATGCGGTCCGGTACGTCCCACGTGGGCAGGGACACGTACGTCCGCCCGTCGCGGAACACCAGCCCCGCCGCCTGAGCCTGCTGGATCCACCCGCTCAGCTCCTCGGCCGGGATGTCGTGCCCGTCGCCGGTCAGCAGCCGGTGCAGCGCGGGCTCCGTCCGCCCGTCCTCGAGGCGGCGCAACGCCCCCGCCTGCCAGCCGGTCAGCCGGTGGGTGCGGCGGGGCCAGCCGTGGCGCCGGTCGTGTACGAGCAGTACGTCCACGCCGTCCTCCGGCTCCGCTTCCTCCATCACCAGGCTCGATCCGTGATGTCCGTCGCGCCATGCCGCGACGGCCCGCTTGAGCCGGCTCTCGGTCTCTCCGCCGATGCCCGCGTCGTCCGTCGTGAACAGGTAGACGAGGTCAGCGAGTTCGGATTCGGGCAGCTCGTAGACATGCTGGTACATCTCGGCCGGGCGCCGCTTGCCGAAGCCGAACCCCGGGTCCGTGAAGTTCGGGCTGAACCGCTTCAGTTGGATGCGGTGGGCGCCGCCCGGGGGCTGCAGGTGGACGAGCGCGGGCAGCTGGTCGAGGACCGGGGCGTAGTCCTCGACGGTCTCGCCCGGGAAGCCGTACAGGTAGTTCCAGGTGACGGTCAGCGCGTGGTTCTCGCACTCACGGAGTGTGCGGACGTTGCGGGCGCCGCTGACGCCCTTGTCCATGAGGTCGAGGACCCGGTTGCTCAGGCTTTCGATGCCGGGCTGGATGAGCACGGCTCCGGCCCGCCCGAGGAGGGCGATCTGTTCACGGTTGAGGTTGGACTTGACCTCGTAGTGCATCCGCAGGTCCCAGCCGCTCTCGGCGGCGACGGGCAGGAAGTCCTTGAAGTACGCCATGTCGATGATGTTGTCGACGGTGACGACGTCGAGGATGCGGTGCCGTCGTACGAGGTGGTCGATCTCGCTCCACAGCTGCTCACCCGATTTGGCGCGGAACGCCATGGAGGAGCCGTTGAGCCCGCAGAACGTGCAGTGATGCTTCTCGCCCCACCAGCAGCCGCGTGCTCCCTCGACCACCAGCTTCGGGTAGACGTATTCGAGGACGGGGGATGCGTCGAGGGCTGCCTGCCACTGGTCGTAGTCGGGCGCGGGGATGTCGGAGGGCGCCACAGTGCGCCGGGACTCGGTGTTCGCCCGCGAGACCCTGCCGTCCGCCTGCCCTTCCCACCAGCACAGGCCCGGTACGTCGGCGGGTGGCGTGTCGGCGTCCAGGTGGCGCAGGAGCGCCGGGAAGGCGTACTCGCCCTCGCCGCGCACCACGTGGTCGACGAAGGGATGGTTGCGGTGCAGGGCGTGCCCCATCGGGCCGTCGCAGTTGCTGCCGCCGAAGACGACAGTGAGCCCTGGACGGCGGCGCTTGAGCTCCCTCGCCAGCGCGAGCGAGGGCACGTTCTGCATGAACGTGCTGGTGAACCCGACGACGTCCGGTTCCTGGGCGAGCACCTCCGTCGCACACTCGGCGATGAACTCGGTCGCGTGGACCCGCATGTCGGAGGCGGTGTCGATGCAGAGGCCGCGACGTGCGGCGTACTCCTTGAGCCGGGCGACGCCCCACTCCTCGTCCTCGTACAGCACGCCCGAGAAGACCCAGTCACCAAGGCCGTCGAAGATCGAATCGCTGCCGATCGCCTCGTAGTCACCGGGGCGCAGCCGCCCGCCGGACCGCTCGAGGAGGAACTCCGCCCAGCGCAGCGAGCCGTGGAACTCACGCACATCGTCGTCCGGGCGGACCTGCCGCAACAGCTGGTGCAGCAGGCCCACTTGGAGAGAGGGCAGATCGATCGGGTGCCACGGCATGGTCACCAGCTGTACGCGCACGCCACTCTCCCCCGTCACCTGCCCCTTGATATCCCGATCACGCTCACGCTCACGTTCACGCCCGGTCAGCGGGTCGGCGGGCGCTTCTCCATGACGGCGGGCTTGCGGTTCGTGCGCTCCTCTTCGCGGATCACTACCTTTTTGATCTGCACGACTCTCCCCTGGTCGACGTCCCCGAACTCACGTGCCACACAAGGCAGTTCACCTTAGAGGGCGTCACATTCGCCTCACAAGAACGCCGACGACGGAGCGGCGCCGGCCAGGGCTCGGCCGAAGGGGCACTGCGCCGGTTTCTCAAGGGCAAGGCCGGCGGGTTCAGCGCCGACCCGAACCAGACCGTCGCCGCCTACTCCGACGTGTGGCCGGCGGCGAAGGCTCTCGCGCTGAAGCCGACAACGATCGCCCGATACCGCGACTACGTCCGCAGCACACCAGGCCGTCGACACCATCGACCACGTACTCAGCGGCACCGAGCGCACTGGCCGCCGTCCGGGCCGGCCTGCATGGCTGCGACCACCACGCCCCCGGACGCACGAAAGGCCGTCCTCTCATGGATGAGAGAACCGCCTCCGACCTGCGATTCCGCATGGTCGGGACGACAGGATTTGAACCTGCGACCCCTTGACCCCCAGCGGTGCGGTCGCTCCCCGTCCAAGCTCTCGAAGGTCGTATGCCGCCCTCGCGGGACTTCGGACACCAATGGCACAGCAACTTGCGCAACTACCAACCTGGAGCGCGCAGTTCGAGGCTACTGACAGAATCCCGCTGCCGCTCCCGACCGTACGCACACGCCCAGGACCTCAATTCACCTCCCCAGCAACACAGTTGCCGACATCAACCAGCTCCCCCCGGGGCACGCTCACGTCCGCTGCGAGCCCTCAGCCACCGTCACGTCATCACGCTCTCGTAGGGGGCCTGGCGCTCAACCCGGTGGTCATGGAGCTGGACAGTGGTCAGGCGCTGGCGCGATGGACACTGACGGCGTAGCCACCGCCGTCGTAGGCGTCAGCGTCCCAGGTGGCGAAGCGGCCGACGAGGGCGAGGCCCACCGCAGCGCAACTCTCGTCGTACTCCGCCAGCGTGATGCCAGGCGGCACGGGCAGATGGGCGGCGTCCAGACCAAAGCCCGCGACCAGCAGCCCACCCGGACGCAAAACCCCGGCCAGGCGCTTGACCACCGCGACCTCGGTCCCGGCGGCCAGCAGCGGCAAGACATTGCCGGCAGCAAGGACCAGGTCGAAGTCCGCAGCAATGCCGAGCAGGGCCGGATCGAACTGGGCAAGATCGGCCCGAAACCACGGCAACTCCGGAGCGTGAGCCCGCGCCACGTCCAGCATCGAGTCGTCGAGGTCCAGTGCCTGCCCCACCCCCGGTCGCGCACAGCACCGCGAGTCAGCGACCTCGCGCTCCAGCTCCCGGCGCCCGATACGCGGTCGCTGGGCCATGCCGGGGACGCCTGGCAGGGGCATCCGATCGCCAGCGCGGTAACGCCGTCTCCTTGCTCCCGCCGTAGTCTCCCGCCGATCACAGCCATCCGGCACGAGGCTGCGGGTGGTTCGGCCACGCGACCACCTACTACGCTTGACTCATGAGCGGCATCGTCGTCGTGTACGAGCTCGACAAGGCGGTGGCCACGCGGTCCTCCCCGGGTGTACCGGATAGTGAGGAACGGCCCGTCCACAGGGTGCACGCAGCCCCCGCCACCCCTGGGGTGCCCGCCGCCACGGGACCACGGACCCTCTGCGGCAAGGACACCTTCGCCATGGCGACGGCCCACCGGAAGCCCACCGAGCGCCCTGGCGAGCCCTGGTACCCCGCGGAGTACGCATCTGTGGTCTGCCCCGACTGCAATGCCGTGATCGAGACCTGACCGGCATACCGACTGCCTGACGTCGCTGCACCGCCGTTCCTAGTTTTTCCTGTCGATCGCGCCCTGCTCTGGAACGAAGCCCACCTGCGGCGAGCGCTCCGCGAGTACGAGCAGCACTACAACCATCACCGCACCCACTGCACACTGCAGGCTGCCGCACCTCTCCACCCTGTCCCCGAACCGCTGGAACCAGTGCAGATCGAGCGTCTTGACATACGGCAACGCGACCGTCTCGGCGGCGTGCTCCACGAGTACCGACACGCTTCCTGACCTGCAAGGACGTAATTATCGGCACGCACACGGGCGGCGCACCGTCAGCCCCCGACGACGATCACCCCGCGCCCGCGCTCGAACCTGGCCTTCTTCCCGTCCGTCGTGACCGAGCGCGCCCACGGTGCGGCGATCTCCAGTGCGGTGCCGGCAGCGAGCCCTGACACCGCGACCGTGGACTGCGGCCGGTCCAATTCGACCGCGACGAGACCGAGTTCGGCGCTGGCACCCAGCAGCAACTCTCCCCCGTAGCGCAGGGTTGTGCCTCCCGCGATGAGCAGCCGCTGCCTGGCGCCCGATTCCTGGGCGTAGGCGACCCGAGCATCCGAGACGTAGTCGCCGAAGGCACGTTCGGTGCCGGATGCGTCCGCGTGCAGATACCAGCCGGACTCGCGCCCGGTGTCGACACGCAGTGCGGATGCTCCGGTCGCGGTGGCGAGCTTCTGGATGCGCGCGCCCTCCCTGGAGCCCTCGGGCAGCGGCATGAGCAGCGTGTCGAGCCGGGCCGCGCCTGTGGCCTGCAGTGTGTACGAGAGGTACTTCGCGTCCGAGATCGTGTAGAACGCCGACGAGTAGTAGCCGTCGGCCAGTGTTCCCGTGAGCGGCGCAGGATCGACGGGCACTACCTGGATGTTCCCGCCGTTGGGGAACGCGGTACTCGCCCTCAACGTATCGGCGCTCAGGGAGAGTTCGGCATCCGGAAGGAAGTGCCAGGTCTGCTCGTAGGAGTGCTCGGTGGTGTCCGAAGGGGTGAGTACGTCTGACACCAGCCAGAAGCGGCCCCGCACGAACAGTACCGAGCGGTGGTGGCGGGCCGCCGCAGATGCATCCGTCCAGCCCTCCGCCAGGTCGAACCAGGCTGTTGACGACTGGTCCAGCGCGCCGGCCGCATCGAGCACTTGGGCCTTGCCGTCCACGGTGACCGTGTTACGGGACTGCGAAGTCGTCCGCAGCCAGTTCGATTTGGCGTCGTCGCTGTAGGAGAACGCGCCCATCGCGGGCAGCAGCGGTCTGCCGTACCCGGCGACCGTCACATCGAGGTCGTCACGCACCGAGTGGGGGCCTTTGTCGGCGCTGAACCGCAGATAGAGGTCGTCGGCCGCCCAGCCGGTACGCTGCACGGCGGTGCGGGTGACCGGGTACACGGCCGAGGTGTGGCCGGGCCGCGTCCCCGCGGACCCCTGTGTGGCAACGTACCGCAGCTTCTCGTCGCTCAGCAGGCCGGAGAGTTCGAGGAACCGGGGCGCCCAGTTGGCGGTGCCACCGTCCCCGTACGACGGGTCGTACACCGTCGGATAAGCCTGGTCGGCGAGGAACCACGACAGTGTGCTCAAGCCGTCGGATGCTGTGAAGGTGCGGCCGTTGGCCTTCAGTACAGAGGCCACCGTGCTGAAAGTCGTCGCCACGCCCATTGCATAGCCCGAACTCGCTTCCATATAGCCGCCGTCGGAGTTCAGCGACGACGCGAGACGCTCCCCGAGATAGCTCTGCGCCTCGGTCACCCGTGTCTCGCTCCCTGCGAACTCCGGGAAGTACAGGGCGAGATAGAGCGCCGCGCTGCGGATGGAGATCATCCAGTTGGGGTTGGAGTTGGTGGTCGACGACAGAAAGACGCCGCCCGCCGCGAATGCCCGCAGGAGAGTGCTGTTGATCTCGGAGGTGAGGGAGCTCGATGTGCGGAGCACGTCGTAGGCGTAGGTCCAGTTGAGGAAACGCCACGATGCGTCGAGGTTACGGGGGAAGCCGGCCGCGCCGTCGGTGTAGCCGCCCTCGGCGTCCTGGACGAAGTCCGTCATCAGCGCGAGGAGCCCGGCGGCGATCCGCTCGTCCTTGCCTGCCTTGTACGCATCGGCCGTCGGCCCCGCGAAGTAGAAGCGCGGTAGCTGGTAACCGTATTCGGGATCGGACCCCTTGGGCCCTTTCCAGTCGAAACCGCCCGGGTCACCCTGCCAGGAGAAGGTGTTCTGGACAGTGGTGTTCCAGGTGCGGGTCGTCTCGTCGAAGGTCTCCTTCTCCTGGAAGAGGATGACGTCCTTCTCCCCGGAGCTGCTCACACCGGTCAGCTTCAGGACAGCGGCCTTGGGCGGTGCCGCCAGCGAGGACAGGTCGAAGGTGAGATACGCCTTGCGGGTCTCCGGCCCGTAGGCGCCCGCCCCCTCGTCCCGCACCAGCAGTGTGCTGTCCTTGCCGTGCACCGTCGATGGTGTGCTGCAGGCGATGTATGTGTCCTGCACCGGGGCCAGATCGCTGGTCGTGCCGTCCGCCAAGGTCACCGCAAGGACTGGGCCGCCGCTCGCCGCCTGCCTGCTGCGGAAGGTCGCCGTGGACGCCTCCTTGTGACGGGCCATCAGCATGAATCCGATCCAGCCGGCCCGGTAGGCGCTTGCGGCGTTGACCGAGACGTCCGCGGTGATCTGCGCCTCTACCGCGGGGACGGTGAGAACCGAGTGGTAGATCTCGCCGGTGCCAAGCGTCCATATGTGGTCGAGGAAGAGATCCTCCTGGCCCGCCGTATAGACGTTGTTCTGCACCCAGGGCGGCGGAGTGCGCCCCTCGCGAGTACGGAAGTAGGCGAGCAGCGAAGCCGAAGCAGCCTGGTAGTCCCCGGACTTGGCGGCCTGCTCCACCTTCGCCAGGCCGGCGAACCCCGCATAGTCGAGCACTGGCGCCTTCGTCCAGGCCGCGGCGCTCGTGTCCCACACCCCGAAGAAGGCGTCCTCGGCGGTGACCGGCGCGGCGACGGCGGGGGCCGCAGCGAACAGCCCGCCCGCCGAGGCAGCGAGGGTGACGGCAACGGCTGCACGCAGCACGGTTCTGCGATCGATGTCCATGGGGATCCGTTCAACGGAGGGACGGCCGGGCAGACAGGAGGACTGCAAGCGCTTTCTACCAGCGGGCCCACCCGGGCAGCAATGGTTGAGACCACTTGACTTTTCCGGCCCCGCCTCGCCCTGGCGCAGGTACGACGTGTCGCGGTTGAGCCACGTTAGGGAGTACGGCCTTTCTCTGAAGACCTGCCTCTCGCTGCGCGTTACCGCCGCTGCGGTGACGGCGTGCCCGCCGCTGGCGCTGCTATCGGCCGTCGAGCCGCTCAGCGCGTACAACCCTGTGAGGCTCAAAACACGAATCGTCGTCCCGCTTTGAAGCCCCTCGCCGCAAAGAACCAGGAGTACAGGACCCTGAGCAGCGGCTCTGCCGAGTCTGGGATCATGTTTCGTAATCCTCTCCACGGTGTACGCCTTCACCCGCCACCTGCTGTCGCTGCCCGCGTTGCTGCTGCGGCGTGACGTCACGAAGGACGCGGAGTTACTGGTGCTTCGCCACGACAACGCGGTCCTGCGCCAAGATGTCCCACGCCGACGCTACGAACCAGCCGATCTCCCGCGGTTCGCCGCGCTCTCGCACCTGATATCGCGCCGCCGCCGGCCTCAGGTCTTCCCCATGACTCCGGCCACACTGCTGGCCTGGCACCGCAGACTCGTCGCGAAGAAGTGGGAGTACAGCCGGCGTCGCCGACCCGGACGCCCACCCACGGCCACCACAGTCAAAGCCGTGACTGCGCCGTCGCGCGTACCGAGACGTACGTCGACGGCACGCTGGAGCCCGGCATGTGCCTGACCGTCGAGCCCGGTCTGTACTTCCAGGCCGACGACCTGACCGTGCCCGAGGAGTACCGCGGCATCGGCGTCCGGATCGAGGACGACATCCTCGTGACCGAGGACGGCAACCGGAACCCCTCCGCCGGTCTCCCGCGCCGCTCGGACGGCGTCAAGACGTGGATGACCGGCCTGAAGGGCGGATCGAGCCGGACCCCAAGTCGAGCCGCCCGGAGGGGTTTTCGCCGAGCCCCGATGCCCATGGGCTCGGACGCTCCCGCGGCTGGCCGGCCACCAAGCTGTACCTGTCGGTCGAGCAGGCCCAGAAGCCGATGTTGATGGTGATCACGGCCGGGCAACGCGCGGAACCGGTGAGACGCGACGAACAAGGCCGGGAAAAGCCCGAGATCAGGAACTTGCCGTGCCGGACTTCCCTTGCCCTCCGCTGATGGGCAGGCCCGCCAGCAGGGCGCGCCGGCTTGCCCTGACATGCTCACGCATCACCTTCTCGGCGCTGTCGCCGTCCTTTGCCAGGATCAGCTCCAGGACGAGGTGGTGTTCACGGTCGGTCTGGGTGGCGCGGCCCGGCTGGCTCAGAGAGGTGTTCACCAGCCGGGAGTACGCCGGCTGATTCATCAGCATCCGGTAGTGGGCCACCAACTTGCTGTTGTCGGCGCCGGTTATCAGGGCATCGCGAACGCCCGACCGCTACACCCGTTGCCCCAGGTGATCGCCGATCCAGGGCAGATCACCCGCCTCGACACACGCAGGCGTGGACGCCTGGGCGGCATCCTTCACGAGTACGAACATGCCTCGTGGCCTGGGCGGACGAGGTTTCCGGCAAGGGCAGCGCCATGGAGCGCGACAGCCTGGTGGCACGCACCGCCTACGACGAGAACCCGCCCGGGCCGAGTACGGACTCACGCCGCTGGGACGCACGCCGTTCTTGCTCATCACGGCCGCACGAGCATGGAGCATCCGCTCGCGTCGCGCGCGTCCCACGATGGGGCGCACCGGGGCCCCACCCGTCTCAAGGTGACGCCGGCACAAAGGCCTTGGCGTTGGAGATGTGCTGGTCGAGCAGTTTGACCGCCTCCTCGACCTTGGCCTTCCTGATCATCTCCGCGATCTTCCGGTGTGCCTGCAGCATCTCCGGCAGGTCGTCGCTGGACTGATCCACCGTGGAGATGGCGAGCTGTAGTTCGGCGAGCATGGAGACGGCGACCTCGGTGAGGCGCGGGCTGCCGAGCAGTCCGACGATGGCGGCATGGAACCGCATGTGGGTCCGGGCGATCTCGACGGGGCCGCCGTCCTGCACCGCCGCCTCATACGCCTCGAAGCTCGTACTCAAGGCCATCAGGTCCCGCCGGCTGGCGCTGACGACCGCGCGCACACCTGACAGCTCCAGGACACGCCGCGCACGGAAGATGTCCTCTACGTCGGCCTCGGTGAGCTGGCGCACCAGCACACCCTTGTTGGGCACCCGTACAAGCAGCCCCTCGCCGATGAGGAGCTGCATCGCCTCGCGGACGGTGCTTCGTGACACGTTGAGGCTCTCCACGAGAGTGCTCTCACGCAGAGTCGCACCGGGCTTCAGACGCCCGGTGAACAGCTGCTCCCGCAGCGCGCTCGCCACCTGCTCCACCACACTAGAGCGGTCGAGGCTGATCGATTCCATACCTGCCAATCTAGCGCAGGATCGTCTGAATGTCGGACGATCTATTGACTGCCTGAGCCATCTATCCTCAGTATTGTCCGACGATCCGACGTGAGTCGAGCGTCGGGTGAGCAAACGAAAAGGTGCGCTGTGACCAGTACGACGACCAAGCTGTGGGGCGGACGCTTCCGCGAGGCCTCCGATCCGGCACTGGCCAAGCTCTCCCGTTCGGAGCCCGGCTACTTCGACATGGCGCCCTACGACCTCGCGGGCTCCCGGGCCCATGCACGCGAACTCCGGCGGGCGGACATCCTGGACGAGGCCGAACTCGCCGCCGTCCTGTCCGGCATCGACCAGCTCGACGCGGACTACCGGGCCGGCTCGGTCGCCCCGTCGCCCGACGACGAGGACGTGCACACCTTCCTGGAGAGGGTTCTCACCCAGCGCCTCGGGCCGCTGGGCGGCAAGCTGCGCGCGGGCCGCTCACGTAACGATCAGGCGGCCAACGACCTGCGCCTCTATCTGCGTGACCAGTCCCGGGCCGTCGTCCTGGCCACCGTCGGCCTCATCGACGCGCTGCTCGCCCAGGCCGCCGAGCACACGCACACTCCGGCGCCCGGATTCACCCACCTACAGCCCGCCCAGCCCATCACGTTCGGGCATCAGCTCCTCGCCCACGCCCACGCGTTGGACCGGGACGCGGAACGTATTCAGGACTGGGACCGGCGAGCCGCGCAGTCGCCCCTCGGCGCGGCCGCCCTTGCCGGATCCGCTGTGGCCCTCCACCCGGAGCTGGCCGCCGAGGAGCTGGGCTACCAGCGGGTATGCCGCAACTCGCTCGACGCCGTGGCCGCCCGCGACCATGTCGCCGAGTTCACCTTCGCCGCCTCCATGCTCGCCGTCGACATCTCCAGGCTCGCCGAAGAAGTGTGCCTGTGGGCCTCACGGCAGTTCCGGTGGGTGGAGCTGGACGACCGGTTCGCCACCGGTTCGTCGATCATGCCGCAGAAGAAGAACCCGGACATCGCCGAACTCGCGCGCGGCAAGGCCGGACGCCTCCTCGGCAATCTGACCGGCCTGCTCGGCGCCCTCAAGGGACTGCCGCTCGCCTACAACCGCGACCTCGCCGAGGACAAGCACGCCGCAATGGACAGCGTCGACACTCTGCTGACCGTGCTGCCCGCCATGGCCGGCCTGATCCGCACCCTCAAGGTCGATGCCGACGAGATGCGTGCCCAGGCCACCGCCGGATTCACCCTCGCCACCGAGATGGCCGACTGGCTCGCGCTGCGCGGTGTGCCCTTCCAGGACGCGCACGAGATCACCGGGTCCGTGGTGCGCCGTTGCGAAGACTTGGGCATCGACCTCCCCGACATCAGCGACGGGGAACTCGCGGCCATCGACACGCGGCTCACCCCCGAGGTGCGCTCCGTCCTGACCGTCGACGCCTCACTGGCCGCCCGCTCCGGCCGTGGCGGAACTTCCCCCACGAGGGTCGTGGAGCAGATCGACGAGTTCGCCGAACGTATCGTCGCCCACCGCGCCTGGGCCGCCGCCTACACAGGCCCCCGCGTCTGACCTCCGCTGCCCGTCCCCGCCCCCTACCGCTTTCCCCCTCCCCGCCTCGACCTGCGAGCCCACCTCCTACCTCCCCTCGCCCCCGTCCCCCAGCCCGCTCCCGGGTTGCGCCGTGAGGAGCCACCTGTGCCCAGCACATCCGTCACCAAGACCGCCAGCAGCACCGATCCGCCCCTCGCCGACGGGGAGTTGCTCACCGCGCCCCGCAAGCATCCCGGTCGCTGGGCCGGCGCCGCCGCTGTACTCCTCGTAGCCGCATTTCTCGTCAACGCCTTCGCCGGAGCCGCCATCGACTGGGGCGTCGTACGCCACTATCTGGGCGCAGGATTCCTCATCCAGGGCCTCGGCATGACGATCCTGCTCACCGTGGTGGCGATGCTGCTCGGTGTGGTGCTCGGGGTGTTGATCACCGTGATGCGCCTGTCGAAGAACCCGATCACCAGTGGCATCGCGTGGTTCTATGTGTGGGTCTTCCGGGGCACGCCGGTGTATCTCCAGCTGCTCATGTGGTTCAACCTCGCGCTGATCTTCCCCATGGTGTCGGTCCCCGGCATCTACAGCGCCCGCACCGTCGAGGTCATGACCCCCTTCGTGGCCGCCGCACTCGGTCTGGGCATCAACCAGGGCGCGTACACCTCCGAAGTCGTCCGCGCCGGCATTCTGTCCGTGGACGAGGGGCAGGTGGAGGCCGCCTACGCCATCGGCATGGGCCGGCTCAAGACGATGTACCGGGTCGTGCTGCCGCAGGCCATGCGGGTCATCGTGCCTCCGATCGGCAACGAGACCATCGGCATGCTCAAGACCACGTCGCTGGCCTCCGCGGTGGGCGTTACGGAGATCCTGCTCGAGGCCCAGCACGCGTACTACGTCAACAACCGCATCATGGAGCTGCTGATCGTCTGCGCAGTCTGGTACCTGGCGGCGGTCTCCGTCCTGAGCGTGGCCCAGTTCTACGTCGAGCGGCACTTTGCCAAGGGCTCCTCCCGCCCGTTGCCCCCCACTCCCCTGCGGCGGCTGCGCGCCGCCGCCGGACGAAAGCCCGTGCTGCGATGACCACTTCGATGACCACGTCCCCCGTTGTGCGCGCCGAGGCGGTGCACAAGTATTTCGGCGACAACCACGTCCTCAAGGGCATCGATCTGGACGTCCGGCCCGGTGAGGTGCTGTGTCTGCTCGGCCCCTCCGGCTCCGGCAAGAGCACCTTCCTACGCTGCATCAACCACCTGGAGACGATCCACTCCGGCCGCATCTGGCTGGGCGAGGAGACCATCGGCTACCGCCTCCACCGCGGCAAGCTCGTCGAGCGGTCCGAGCGCGAGATCGTGCGCCAGCGGCGCTCCATGGGTATGGTCTTCCAGCGGTTCAACCTGTTCCCGCACCGCACCGCCCTGCAGAACGTCATCGAGGGCCCGGTACAGGTCAAGGGCGAGAACCCCAAGTCCGCCAGGGAGCACGGCACTTCGCTCCTTGAGCGCGTCGGCCTCGGCGACAAACTGGACGCGTATCCGCGGCAGCTGTCCGGCGGACAGCAGCAGCGGGTCGCCATCGCGCGGGCCCTGGCGATGGAACCGCAGCTCATGCTCTTCGACGAACCCACCTCCGCGCTCGACCCCGAGCTGGTGGGTGAGGTCCTCAACGTGATGAAGGATCTGGCAGAAACCGGGCTCACCATGATCGTCGTCACGCACGAGATCGGCTTCGCCCGGGAAGTGGCCGACCGTGTCGCCTTCATGGACGGCGGCCGGATCCTCGAGATCGGCACCCCGGCCGAAATCCTCGACGCCCCGCAGCACGAACGCACCAAAACGTTCCTGTCGCGGGTTCTGTAACCCCCTCACTACCTGTCCGGATCCCCCACGCCGGTCAGCGCCACTCTCGCGTCAGCACCACGCTCCCCTCATCTCCGCCCGTCCCCCTTGGAGTTGCGTCATGTCCCGATGTCCTCGTGTCCTCAAGCCCCTGCCCGTGCTCGCGATCGGCACGGTCCTGCTCGCCTCCGCCTGCGGAAGCGGGAGTGCCGCCGGCAACGACACCGCCGCGAAGAGCGGACTGTCCGCCGCCGTCGCCCAGTCGGGCACCCTGCGGGTCGGCATGTCCCCCGACTTCCCGCCGATGGAGTACCTCGACGAGAAGACCAAGAAGGTCACCGGTGTCGACGTCGAGCTGGCGAACGCGCTCGGCAAACAGCTCGGGGTGAAGGTCGAGATCGTGCAGCAGTCCTTCGACCAGCTCCTCAACTCCGTGCAGACCGGCCGGGTGGACATCGTCATGTCGGGCCTGTCCGACACCGTCGAGCGGCAGAAGACGGTCGACTTCATCGACTACTTCGGGTCCCAGGGCCGCTTCTACACCCGCCAGAAGGACTCAGCCGCGTACAAGAAGGCCACTGACGCCTGCGGGAAGACCCTCGCGGTGAGCAAGAAGACGGACTACTACGAGCAGGCTCAGGAATTCAGCAAGAAGAGATGCGTCGCCGCCGGCAAGCGGGCGATCACCCTGCTGCCCACCGACTCGGGATCGGCGGCCCGGCTCCAGCTCGAGCAGGGCCGCGTCGACCTCGCGCTGCAGGGTGCGGAGAACCTGGCGTACTTCGAGAAGAAGGACCCCGCCAAGTTCGAGCCCGTTCTCGAGCCGCTCGAGTCGCAGCCCTTCGGGATCGTCCTCAAGAAGGGAGACGCCAAGATGTCCGGTTCCGTCCTCAAGGGCATGAACGCCCTGGTCAAGAACGGCACTTACCGGCGCATCCTCACCGAGGGCGGCATGAAGTACGCCGTGATCACCCCGGCCCTGAACGGGACCAAGTAGCGCCCCGCGCGGCGGGGTCCCCACTCCGCGCGGGCCTCGCCGCGCCCCTTCTCTCCTCCCTAGGACCAGGTGTGAGCACCACCGAACCAGACGTCGCCGCCGGGCACTGGCCGGCAGGCCACCGCAGCGCGGTCGCGCTCGCCTTCGACGTCGACGGGCCGACCGGCGACGCCATGCTGAACGGCTCGATCTGGCGCAAGCCCAGTTACTTCGCGCTGGGCTCCTACGGTCCCCATCGCGCCCTGCCCCGCATCCTGGACCTCCTCGACGAAGCCGGAGTGCGGGCCACCTTCTTCACCCCGGCCTGGGTCGTCGAGACCTGGCCCGACACCTGCCGCAACGTCGTCGAGCGCGGTCACGAGATGGCCCACCACGGCTACCGGCACGAGCGCTACTGGGACCTGGAGCCGGACCAGCAGGCCGAAGTGATCGAGCGCAGCCAGCAGATCTTCCGCGACGTACTCGGCGCCCCCGCGGTCGGTTTCCGGACGCCGTCGGGCGACTGGCATCCCGACACACCACGGCTGCTCGCGCGGGCCGGGTTCGCCTACTCCAGCTCGATGCGCGGCGACGACCGCCCCTACTTCCACGAGATCGACGGCGAGGCCACCCGCCTCGTCGAGATCCCCGGACGCTGGGACCTCGACGACTACGCGTCGCTCGCCTACACCCGCAATCCGGACTACCCGGCCGGTCAGGACCGCATCGCCAGCTACGAGTTGACTCTCGACAACTGGATCCGCGAATTCGACGGCTCTCACGCCGAAGGGCTGTGCATGACCACCCTGTTCCACCCGAAGGTGTGCGGAAAGCCGGGCCGGCTGCTCCTGCTCGAACGCTTTCTCCAGCACATGCGCTCCGGCGGGGACGTCTGGTTCGCCACCTGCCGCGAGATCGCCGCATGGTGGTCGCGGCCCGCCGCTCCCGCCGCCGTGCGGACGGGTGGTCAGCATGTCTGAGTCCCAGGCCACGGCCGGCCGCTGGCCCGGCGGTGCCCGCTGCGCAGTCGTCGTGAGCGTCGACTTCGACGCCGAACTGCCGCTGCTCGCCTCCTCCCCCGACATCGCGCGCCGGGCCAAGACGTTGTCGGTGGGACGCTACGGCGCCACCCGTGGTGTCGACCGGCTACTGCGGGCCTTCGACGAACTCGGCGTGCGCACCACTTGGTTCGTCCCCGGCCGCCAGGCCGAACTCCGCCCGACACTCGTCGCGGAGATCGCGCGGGCCGGCCATGAGATCGCCCACCACGGCCATGCGCACGAGAACTTCGACCTGCTCGACCTGTCCGGTCAGCGAGCGGTGATCGAGCGCGGCAGCGCGGCGCTTGCCGAGGTCGTCGGGAGACTCCCCGAGGGATTCCGCATACCCGACGGCGAATGGGCCCTCGAACTACCGAATGCTCTAAGGGAATTGGGCTTCACCTGGTCCTCCTCGCTGCGCGGCGACGACCTGCCCCACTTCCACCCGGCCACGGACGACACGGCGGGGCACCTCATCGAGATCCCGGTCCACTTCGAGCTGGAGGACCACCCCTACTTCTTCTTCAATCTCGACCCGGCCTTCCCGTCCGGCCAGTCACGGATCGCCGCGTACCGCGAAGTCCTGGGCAACTGGACGACCGAGTTCGCCGCCTACCGCCGCTACGGCCTCTGCTATGTGCTGCGGCTCCAGCCCGAGGTCACCGGCACCCCCGGACGAATCGCGCTGGTCCGCGAGCTGCTCTCCCACATCCTCGCCCACGACGACGTGTGGCTCGCGACGGCCGGCGAGGTCGCCGACTGGTGGGCCGCCACGCAGGAGGTCAACGCACCCGACCACCCCGCCGAGATCTTCGCCCGCCTCACCCAAGGAGTCTCGTGACCACCGCGACCGCCCTCGCAGACCCGCCGCGCGCAGGCGGCGCGCTCGAAGCCCTCGCCGGTCTGACCGCCACCACCCGACTCGACGACCTGCCCGAAGCCGTCGTCACCAAGGCGGGTCACCACCTCCTGGACACACTCGGCGCGGCGCTGGCCGGGGCGCGGAGCACCGAGACGGCCGCACTCGTGCGCATGCTCACCCGCACGGAGCCGCTCGCCCATGCCCCCGTATGGGGTACGGAGTTGACCCTGTCGGCGCGCAACGCCGCCCTGGTCAACGGCGTATCCGCGCACGCGCTCGAACTGGACGACTCGGGCGGCTGCGACCACTCCGGTGCCGTCGTCGTCCCCGCGGCGCTCGCCGCCCTGCACACCACACACCGCCCCGTCTCCGGGGCGCAACTGCTCACCGCGGTGGTCGTGGGCTATGACGTGGCCCGACGTGTGCTCGAGTCGCTCGGCGGCTACACGCCCCACAACCGGGCGGGCTGGCACTCAACCGGAACCTGCGGCCCGTTCGGCGCCGCCGCGGCCGCCTGCTCCGTGCTCGGACTCGACGCGCGCGTGAGCGCCAACGCACTGGCCCTCGCGGCCAGTTCCAGCAGTGGCATCTGGGCGTTCGTCCACGACGGAGCCATGAGCAAACGACTTCACGCGGGCCGCGCGGCCGAGGCCGGACTCACCGCCGCGCTGCTCGCGGCGCAGGGAGTCACCGGACCCGGCCGGATCTTCGACGATGTCTGGGGCGGCTTCCTGAGCACCCTCGCCCCGACGAGCGCCGACGCAGCCGCGCTGACGAAGGACCTGGGCCACCGGTGGCGGATCACCCGCTGCTCCATCAAGCCTTACGCCTCCTGCCGCAGCACCCATTCCTCGGTCGACGCGGTGGCCACCCTCCTCAACACCCATCGCCTGACCCACGCTGACATCGCCGCGATCCACGTACGTCTCAACGCCTTCGTCCACGGCATGTGCGGCGGCACCGACGTACGGTCACTGGCGGCCGCCCAACTCAGCCTGCCGTACGCCGTCGCGGCCCGCGTCGCACTGGGAACGGCCGGCCTGGACGCGTACGACGAGGACAACCGGAACACGCCACACGTGCGCTCGGTCATGGAACGGATCGTCCTCGATGTCGACCCGACGATGGACTCGGACACGGAACCCGTCATCACCGTCACCACCCGCGACGGAGCGACGCACCGGACCCAGGTGAGCGACCCGCTCGGCTCGGCCACCAACCCGCTCGACGAGCGCACCGTCATCGCCAAGTTCCAGGAGCTGGCCACCCGCGTGCTGCCCGCACCACAGGCCAGGACAGTCGCGGACACGGCCTGCAGCCTGCCCGCCCTGGACGACGCCCGCACGCTGCTGCGACTCCTCGCCGCACCCCGGCGGTGAACCTGTGAGGCTCGTAAAGTCATCTGAGCCATCATCGCGGCACGTGAACGGGGTGCCGCGACGATGACTCAACGGTCCGGTCACCGCGTACCCACTCGGTCCCGCCCTAGGAAGCGCCTTCGCCTCGGCCTCGGCATGCAGCGCTCGTAGATCCACATCCGGCATGCCCAGAGGGAACAAGGGACGACCGGCCGACTTCTAAAGGCCCGGATCGCGGTGGACGGAGATACCGGGAAACGCAAAACTCCCGGCAGGCACGGGTCACCTTTGCTCAAGGACCCGTGCCCGCCAGGAGCTTCACGGTGTCATACAGCCTGCGCCGGTCAGGCCGATGGTCAGTAGGAGACGCTGACGCCCGCCTGGTGGAACTGGCCGAGGGCGCCGATGGCCTCGTTCTGGGCCGCGCCGACCTGCGCCCGCACATCCGCGTCGCTGATCGACACGGGGCCGGCAGTGAGACCGCCATGCGGGCTCAGGCCACCCGAGACGTTGTCGAGCTCGGCATCGGACAGCTCGGCGGTGTGAACCTGGGGAGCGGAGGCCATGACAGCACTTCCCTTCGCATGGGCGTTTTCACTGGGGGAGGACCCCCGCCGGGGACAGGCGGTGGGCCGTTGCCACCGAGGCACGACGTTCCCTGTCGGAAACCTTGGCGCGAACCCTGGCGGCGCAAAGGATCAAACCATGGAGCGCGCGGGGCATCCAGGCAACCAGCCTTCGCGCCACGGCAGTTGAACGCACGGGTTACGTACCTGTGCGGGTCCGGTCACGAACCGGAAGCAGCCTCTCCACATGCGGCGAGGCACAGGCACGCGCTTCCTCTTGCGGCAGCGACTCCGAACAGGACACTCCACATGAACGGGACACCAGCCGGCAGCCCCCGCACGCAACCACCGCCCACCGTGCCGCACTTGCACCTTCGATGTGCAGATTCGACGACCTCGGACTCCCACCCCAGGCCGGCGAACCCTGTAGTACTGCCGAAACTCGGCCGCGGCCCGGAGCTGCGATTGATGGGGGACCATGCCGATTCGACTGCCCTACCGGTTCACCCTCGCGGCGCCGTCCTGGCTGGTGCTGCCGGCCAGATCATCGGCGTCGAAGAACGCCGAGATACTGGTACTGCGCCAAAAGGTCGCGATCTTGTACAGCTCATCGTCCAGCTCGCCACCGAGAACCGGACCTGGGGCGTGGTCCGGATCCAGGGCGAGCTGCGCCGCCTTGGGGCATCGCCTCGGGGCGGGCACTATCCGAAGAATCCTGCGCGGCCGCCGTACCCCGCCACCGACAACACGCGACGACCAGTGGCGC
Source organism: Streptomyces sp. NPDC046821 (assembly GCF_040645335.1). Taxonomy (NCBI): domain Bacteria; kingdom Bacillati; phylum Actinomycetota; class Actinomycetes; order Kitasatosporales; family Streptomycetaceae; genus Streptomyces; species Streptomyces sp. NPDC046821. The sequence continues at coordinate 562,523 of NZ_JBEYYB010000001.1, forward strand.
ACGTTTCTTCAGGCCCACGCCGAGGCTCAGGTGACTGAGCGGAGACAGCAGTGACCGGCCGGGGGCCTCTCGCGTGTCAGAAAGCCACGGAGGCCGGCCACCGGCCGGTGTCTGTGCTCGGAACCGCCGGGACTACATCGTCGGGTCGATGTCCGGCTTGCCCGTACCGCCTGCGTGCTCGCTCTGCTCCTTGAGCCGGCGAGCCTTGTCCTTCAGACGCTGACGCTCCTGCGGGTCAGTGGCGCGCTCCGCGGCCTGTTCCAGATCCTGAGCCTGAGCACGCATCTGCTGGGCACGACCGGACTTGCCTGCAGCGCTCATGATCACTCCTTGGGTGATGAGGAAGAGCGGACCACATCAGCGAAACAGGCATCGTCACCCTCTGCACTTCGATCAATCACCCATGGTGATCTGTGCAGGTAGGAAAGACCGTGCGCGTCCTCCATCGAACCGCCGGGATGACGATCAAGGCCGCGGAAGGAAGGATCGTCTCGGGGGGACGGGTTGCTTCGTGGACATCATGGAGGCGGCGATGGACCCAGGCTCTCGGGGCCCAGGACGGCGCCCGGAGGCAGCCGGGGGGGGGACGGATGATCGGCCGTTCCCGGGTAACCCTGAGGGTGTATAGGACCATCCGGATGGCGGAGTTCCGCAACAGGCGGCTGGAGGACGACCCGGGGGGGGCGGCCGAGCGGGACGGCCTGCCCCCACGTGCGGCGGTCCTCTTCGCTGTACGCGGCCTCCATCCCCTCGGTGGCGATGGTCCCGGGGGGCGACGCACACGGTGCGGATGCCGTAGCGGCTCCACTCCAGTGAGGCGTCCACGACCTGGGTGACTTAAGGCGGCTGGGAGGGAGCGCGCTCCCTCCCAGCCTCACACGGGGCGGGCCGCGCCGGCGTCGGTCAGGAGCCCCAGTTCTGCCGTGTGCGGCTCATCGTGAAGCGCAGCTTGCCGCCCTTCAGGAGGTCGGCGTGGCTCAGTACGGGCTGGTTGACGCTCTTGCCGTTCAGGGACAGCGAACTGACGTAGGGGTTCTTCGCCGCACCCTTGGCGGTGATGACCAACGGGCGGGAAGCGGCGGGCAGTTGAACTTCAGCCCGATCGAAGAACGGGCTGCCCACCGCGTACTTCGCCGATGCCGGGTTGACCGGATAGATGCCGAGTGAGGACAGCACGTACCAGGCGGACATCTGTCCGCAGTCCTCGTTGCCACTGAGGCCGTCCGTGCGGTTCGCATAGTTCGCCGCGGCGAGCTGACGCACCTTCTCCTGCGTCTTCCACGGCTGGCCCGCGTCGTCGTACAGGTAGGCCGTGTGGTGGCTTGGCTCGTTGCTGTGGTCGTTGTGGCCGCCGGCGAAGTAGCCGTCCAGCCACGACGCGAACTCCTCCTTGCCGCCCATCAGGTCGATCAAGCCCGGCACGTCGTGCAGGACGTCCAGGGTGTAGACCCACTTGTCGCCCTCGGTCCAGCTGTAGGTCTCGTCGCCCCAGGAGCCGTCGAGGTTGCGGGGCTGCATGAAACCGGTGGCCGGGTTGTAGAGCTTCTTGTAGTTGGCGCTGCGCTCGAGGAACATCTTCGCGTCGTCGGTCTTGCCGACCGACTTGGCGACCTGGGCGACCGCCCAGTCCTCGTACGCGTAGTCCAGCGTGCGGGACGCGGATTCGGCGGTGCGGTCCGCGGCTACCCAGCCGTTCTGCTTGTACGTCGTCAGGCCCGCCCGAGCTTCCACCGGAGTGCCCTCCTCGCGGTCGTAGTAGGGCAGTTCGGTGTCCTTGTCGGGCGGGGTCATCGCGTCCTTGTACACCGCCTCGTACGCGAGCTTGCGGTCAAAACCGGTGAAGCCCTTGGCGATGTCCTCGGCGATCACCGAGTCGGCGTTGGTGCCGACCATGATGTTGGTCTCGGCGAGGTTCTTCCACATGGGCAGCCAGCCGCCCTCCCGGTAATCCTGCAGCATCGACGTGACCATGCCGTCGATCCGTTCGGGGGCGAAGAGCGTCAGGAACGCGTTCTCGGCGCGGAAGGTGTCCCACAGCGAGTAGCCGGTGTAGCTCGTGCCGGAGTGGACCTTGTCGTCGTACGCGCTGTAGTAGCGGCCGTGTTCGGAGTTCTCCGACGGGTACTGCAGGGCGTGGTACATCGACGTGTAGAAGATCGCCTGTTGGTCCGCTGTCGCGCCTCGCAGGTGGACCCGGTTCAGCTTGCGGTTCCACTGCGCCCGGGTCTTTGCGGCGGTCCGTTCGAAGGACTGGTCGTCCGGGGCCTCGGCGGCGAGATTGGCGCGTGCCTGCTTCAGCGAGATGAACGACGTCGCGATGCGCACCTGGACGGTCCGGGTGCCGGAGGGGAAGCGTACGTACGCGGACAGGTCGCCGTCGGTGCGTTCGTTCTGGCCCTCGTGTAGCGTCGCGCCGGTGGCGGTGCCGTAGCTGTCGAAGGCGGTGTCGAAGCGGGCGACGAAGTAGCCCTTGAAGCCTGGGGCCTTGAACGGGCCGAGGTTGCTGTCCTGACGGTCGGGGTTGTAGCCGGTGATCTCCCGGGCGGCGGGGTCCACGTGGATGTTGCCTGTGATGCCCGAACGGGTCGCCTGCAGAACGAAGTTGGTGTCCGTTCCCGCCGGATACGTCGTACGCAACAGGCCCACGCGCGACGTCCCGGTCATCTCCGTCTTCAGCGTCCGGCCCGAACCGGCCTGCATCCGGACCGAGTAGCGGTCGGCGGCGGCGTGCTCGTCGGCGTGGCTGAATGGCAGCCCCCGGTCGTCCGCCGCCGTCTTCACCGTCCCGACGCCCGGCATTCCCGTCACATAGCCGGAGTCGCCCATCCAGATCGCCGGCTGGTGGGTGCCGATGAAGCCGCTGATCTTCGTGTCGCTGTAGTGGTACGGGGTGCGGCTGACGTAGTTCTGCCGGGTCATCGGCGACCAGCGGGTCATGGCGAACGGCGGGGCGGTGCTCGGGATCATCCCGCCGTAATCGGCGTCTTGTTTGCCCGAGGTGCCGATGAACGGGTTGACCAGGTCCACGTTGTCCACGTTGGACCGCGCAGTGTCCGACGAGGTGCTGACGGCGGCGTACGACGGCGGGACGAACGCCGCCACCAATGCCGCCGCGACAACAAGGGCCCGCGCGAGGGGGGCTCGGGATCTGCCATTGCGCATGAAGACTTCCTTCACTGGGTTGACCACTGGTGGCGTCCCTGCGCCGTGGAGAGCCAGAGGTCGTCGGCGGCGGCGAACCGGACCTCCAGCGGGAAGAGGACACCCGCTCGTCGTGGGTGCGGATCCAGCGCCCGATCTCCCCGAGCGCTTCCACGGCCCGCTCGCGGGGGATGGCGAACTCGCCCTCGTGGAAGCGGACTTCACGAGGTGAGGCGAAGATCTTCGGGGAGAGGTCGGTCCACTCCCGGGTGGACATCGCCCGAGCGGCGAGCCGGGTGATCGGCGGCACCGAGGAAGGGAGCTTCGTGGCGAGTCGGCACAGTGCCTCGGAGCCGAGGTTGCTGACGGTGGTGTCGAGGCGTCGGCCCAGGTCGAGGGACGCACTGCAGGGTGACTTCCGCGATGAGGCCGAGCGCCCCGATGCCGACGCGCGCGGCCCGGAACAGCTCAGGCCGCTCGTCGGCCGAGCAGTCGACCACCGCCCCGTCCGCGAGGACCAGGCGCAACCCCCTGACCTGCGTGGCGATTCCGCCGAACCGACTCGGTCACTGCGAGAAGTCCCCTCGTGAGATCGGGGCGAGCTCGGCGGGCGGCTCAACCGCGCTGAGCGCGGATGAGGTCGCGGTACCACGCGAAGGACGCCTTCGGGGTGCGCACCTGGGTGTCGTGGTCGACGTGGACGAGCCCGAAGCGCTGGTGGAAACCCTCGGCCCATTCGAAGTTGTCCATCAGGGTCCAGGTGAAGTAGCCGCGCACGTTCACGCCCTGGGCCGCAGCGGCGTCGACGGCCCGGAGGTGGGTGTCCAGGTAGTCGATGCGGTCGAGGTCCGGGACGGTGCCGTCCTCGGCGACCACATCCTCGGTCGAGCAGCCGTTCTCCGTGACGTAGACGGGTGGGAGTGCCGGGTAGCGCTCCTTGAGGCCGACGAGCAGTTCCCGTAGACCGTCGGGGACGACGGGCCAGTCGAAGGCGGTGCGACGGTAGCCCTCGATGGGGGCCTCTTCGAACGGCAGCCCTTCGGACGTCGGCGCTTGGATCCGGGTGGGGTTGTAGTAGTTGATGCCGAGCGCGTCCAGGGGCGCCGAGATCAGTTCGAGATCGCCGTCCCGGACGGAACCGCCGAGGCCGGCGTCCGCGCCGAAGGCCGACAGGTCGGGGTAGGTGCCGGTGAAGATCGGATCGTTGAACAGGCGGTTGTGCAGGTTGTCATAGGCCTGCGCGGCGGCACGGTCGGCCGGGGTGTCCGAGGCGGGCCAGACCGGGGTGCAATTGTTGGCGATCATCACCTGGAGGCCACGTGCCCGCAGCTCCTGCAGCGCCAGACCATGCCCGAGCAACTGATGGTGGGCGACCGGCAGGCAGTCCAGGAACAGGGTGCGGCCCGGCGCGTGGACGCCGAGTCCGTAGCCCCAAACCATATGGATGAACGGCTCGTTGAGCGTGATCCACTTCTGGACGCGATCCCCCAGCCTGTCGGCCACGACGGCGGCGTACTCGGCGAAGCGGTGCGCGGTGTCGCGGTTCAGCCAGCCGCCGTCGTCCTCGAGTCCCTGCGGGAGGTCCCAGTGGAACAGGGTCGGGACGGGTTCGACGCCGCGGGCCAGCAGGCCGTCGACCAGCCGGTCGTAGAAGTCCAGGCCCCGGACGTCGACCTCGCCCTTGCCGGTCGGCCGGATCCGGGGCCAGGCGATGGAGAAGCGGTAACCGGTGAGGCCCGCCTCGGCCATCAGCGCGAGGTCCTCCTCGTACCGGTGGTAGTGGTCGCAGGCGACGTCACCGGTGTGCCCGTCGCGGACCGTGCCCGGCCGGGCGGTGAAGGTGTCCCATACCGACGGTCCGCGGCCGTCCTCCTTGGTGGCGCCCTCGATCTGATACGACGCCGTCGAAGCGCCCCAGATGAAGTCCGCGGGCAGATTGTTCAGTGTCACGTCTAGCCTCCTAAAACATGAGCACGGCTCACGTTAGCTTCTTGGGTGGGATGATGGAAGCGTGAATCAAGACCGCAATGCAGGGACGTTGCGCAAGATGCCGGTCCAGAAGCGCAGCGCCGAACGCTTCGAACGGCTCCTTGACGCCTGCGCCGGGCTCCTGGACGAGGTCGGCTATGCCGCGCTGACCACCAAGGAGGTCGCCCGCAGGGCCGACGTGCCCATCGGCACCCTCTACCAGTTCTTCTCCGACAGAGAGGGGCTGATCGGCGCGCTCGCCGCCCGCAACCTGGAGTCCTTCATGGCGCGGGTCGCGGGTCGGCTTGAGCGTGAGGAGCCCGAAGGCATCCCGGGCATCGTGGAGGTGACCGTCGACGAGTTCGTCACCATGCGCCGGACGATCACCGGATTCGGCGTGGTCGACTTCGGCGCGGTGGGACAGGACCACATCCTTGAGCCGAACCGCGACAACAACACCGCGGTCGCCGGCAGGCTTCGCTCACTGACCGCCTCTCTGACCGGGGGTCAGGACGACGCCGAACTCGACGTCGCCGTGCGGGTGGCCCTCGAGTGCGCGGACAGCGTACTGAAACTCGCGTTCGCCACCGATCCGCAGGGCGACGCCCGGCTGATCGCCGAGTGCAAACGCGTCCTCACCAGCTATCTGAACGACCGGCTCCGGTAACACCCGCCTGCCCGGCTCAGGGGTCGGTCCTGGCTCAGCGGACGCTCCTGACCTTCCAGACCATGGCCGCGCCCAGTACGGACATGCCCGCGGAGCACAGGAACAGCGAGCGGTAGCCGCCCAGACTGCCGAGCACGACCGAGGCGATGGGGGGAACCAGGACGTACGGCAGGGACGTCATCAGGTTGGCCAGCGCCATGTCCTTGCTGCGGTCCGCCGAGGCGGGGAGCACCTCAGTGATCAAGGCGGTGTCGACGGACAGGTACACGCCGTAGCCCAGGCCCAGGATGACGGCCGCGACCAGCGTCATGGTCCACGTGGGCGACAATGCGAGGGGGATCGCGGCGACGGCCATCGTGAGGCCGCCGAGGAAGACCGGCATGCGCCGCCTGCCCAGCTTGTCGGAGAGCCAGCCGCCGAGCACGACCGTCGAGACCGTGGCCAGGCAGTTGACGCCGATCACGATGAGCAGGCCGTCGTCGATCGACTGGCCGGGGAACAACTGCTCGTAGTGCAGTACGTCGTCCAGGAAGTACGGCAGGTAGAGCGTGCCGAGGCCGTATCCGAGGCCCATGGCGAACCGGGAGCTCATCGCCCAGATGAAGTCGGGGTGCTCGCGTGGGCTGATCCGGTAACCGTCCAGGAAGGTGCGCAGCGAGAACGGCTCGCGGTGCCCGGCGGGAAGCGGCGGATCCTTCATGGTGGTCGCGAACAGCACGATCAGCAGCGGCAATGCAGCCAGCAGCAGGTACTTCGCGGAGAAGCTCGTGACCAGACCGACCAGTAGTCCGCCTGCGATCAGGCCGCCGGCTTGCGGGGCCGTGGCCCAGCCGAGGACCACACCACGCTGACCGACCGGGACTTGGTCGGGCACCACCGGGGAGAGTCCGGCACCGATGATCATGCAGGCGGCGGACAGCGCGAAGGAGCCGATCGCGACGCCGCCAACCGTCGCCTGGAGGCCGAGGAAGACCAGCACTGCCATATAGATCAGGGAGCCGATGACCATCCACGGCCGGCGCCGGCCGAACCGGCTGGTGGTGCGGTCGCTGAGGGCGCCGGCCAGCGGCGCGAGGACGATTCCCGAGATCGCGCCCATCGCGCTGACCCAGGCGTAACTGCCGACCTTCCCCGCCGGATCGATCTCGGCGATCTGCTCGGGCATCAGGATCGTGGTCGGCACCAGCATCGGGATGAACAAACCGACATTGCCCAGGACGTACAGGGTGATCCAGCCGCGGCCGACCGTGCGGACGGGCTCCGCCAAGGAATCGGTCCGCTCGGGGGCGAGGCTCATCGAGGCACCCTCTTGAGGTGGACGAGCTCGCTCGTCCAGTCGAAGGGCAGCAACGGCGGCAGGCCGTGGCCGAGCAGGACGGCGCCCGCGTGGACGGCACCGGTGGTCTCGTCCCGGTAGTGGGCATCGGGGTCGAGACCCTTCAGCCGGGTCCGGGCGACCGACCGGGCGGACGCGGACGGCTGGAACTGGAAGACGACGACTTCGTCCTCGGTGAGGTACTGCACCGCATCGCGCTCAAGGCGGTACTGGATGCCACCGTGCACCACGGGCCGGATCCGCTTGTACTGCTCGACCAGCATCCGGGCCCAGGAGAGATCCTCCTCGCTCCACTTCCTGAGGTCGCCGCCGATACCCATCGCCCCGGCCATCGAGACATGGAAGCGGTACCGGATCGGCGTCGTGCGGGCGGTGAAGGCGTGCGGGCTGTCGGTGACCCAGGCGCCCATGGTCCGGGCGGGCAGCGTCTGACCGTGGCCGTGCTGGATGGCGATCCGGTCGACAGCGTCGGTGTTGTCCGACGTCCAGACCTGGTCGGCGCGGGCAAGGACGCCGAGGTCGGCCCGGCCCCCGCCGCCCGCGCAGGACTCCAGGTACAGGCCGGGGCAGGCGGCTCGCAGCCGGTCCATCACCTCGTAGACCCCGTGGGTGTGCTCGATCCAGACCCGGTCGGGGTCGGCTGCCCCGGGCTGTCCGGCCTCGCTGAAGGGTCGGTTCATGTCCCATTTGAGGAAGGCCACGTCCAGCTCGGTGACGGTCCGGACGAGCCATTCCACCGCCCATTCCCGGACATCGCGGCGGGCGAAGTTCAGCACGTGCTGGTTGCGGCGCTGCGTCCGGGCCCGGCCTTCCTGGTGGAGGATCCAGTCGGGGTGCGCGCGGAAGAGGTCGCTGTCGGGGTTGACCGCCTCGGGCTCGACCCACAGGCCGAATCCCAGGCCGAGCGCGCGGACGTGATCCGCGAGCGGGCCCAGACCGTTCGGGAAGCGGTCGGGGTGGGGCCACCAGTCGCCGAGCCCTGCCTGGTCGTTGGTGCGGGCACCGAACCAGGCGTCGTCCACGACGAAGACCTCGACGCCGACCCCCGCGGCCAGTTCGGCCAGCTCCCTCTGCTGCTTCTCGCTGATGTCGAACTCGGTCGCCTCCCACGAGTTGAAGATCAAAGGGCGTTCGGCGGGCCGGGCGGGGAGCACCTGGCGTTCGACGTAGGCGTGCCAGCGGCGGCTGGTGCCGCCGAAGCCGTCGGGGGCGTAGAGCCCGGTGAAGACGGGGGTCTCCAGACGCTCACCGTCGCCCAGCTTCCAGACCAGCCCCTCGTGCCCGAATCCGCCGGTCCAGGAGGCACGTCCGTAGGGGTCGCGGCGCAGGGTGATCCGGCGGCTGCCGCTCCAGGCCAGGGTCGCGCTCCAGACCTCGCCGTGCTCCTCGGTGGCGTCGTGCGCGTCGAGCATCAGCCAGGGCCCGGCGTGCGGTCCCGTGATGCCGAGGCGGCTGGTGAACACGGTCTCGCCGACGGGCACCCGGTCGCGCCGGAGTTGGAACTCCCGGGCCCATTCGCCCACCACATGGCTGACCCGGTAGTCGTCGCGGGCGGGCAGCGTCCAGGCGGCGGAGTCGAACCGGAGGACGTCCACCGGTTCGCCCGCGGTGAGGACGGCCCAGCGCTCGATCTGGTCATGGCCGTCCCGGACCCGGTAGTTGAGATCGAGGTCGAGGGAGCGGACCCGGTCGGTGAAGGAGAGCGTGAGCAGGTCCTCCTCGACCGTGTGCGAGACGAACCGCCACTCGAAACCGCGGACGCCGTCGCCGAACCGGACGGTCAGGGAGGGGGGTCCGAACCGCAGGCCGCCCTCCGCCCCGTACTCCTCACCGCCGGGATCGTCGCCGCCGGGGTCCTCGGCGGGCAGGTCGGCCGCGACCTCGACGGCCTGTTCCAGGCTCAGCGGCCGGCCCCAGTGCACGTGCCGGGGGACGTCGCCGGCGTCCAACCGGAAGGCGTACGAGGTGCCGGGAGTGCTCAGAAGCCAGAGTCGGGCTTCGGGGTGGTGTGTGATCACGCAATTCCTCAAATGTGAGTCTGGCTCATGTTTTGCTCGTACGGTAGGCAGGCGAGCCCCCGATGCCAAGCCCCTGGCGGCCGAAAAACCAGCCGACAGCCGGCCGGGGCCGGCCGGATCAGGAGAGCTGATCCGGCCGGCCCCGGCCTCGCGCACTGCCTTACGGGCGGATCAGTCGGCGAATACGCCGACTTCACGAAGCGAGTAGCCCCACTGGGTGCCGCGCTCCAGCCCCTTGACGCGTACGTAGCGCGCCTGAGCTGAGGCGAAACGTGCCGTGTCCAGGCCGCCGTCACCGGCATCCGTGGACCACGCCGTCTTCCAGTTCGTGCCGTCCTCCGACAGCTCGATGCGGTACGACTTCGCGTACGCCGCCTCCCAGTCGAGGGTGACGCGACTGACCGGCTTCGTGGATCCGAGGTCGATCCGCAACCACTGGTCGTTGCTCCACTCGCTGGCCCAGCGGGTGCCGGTGTCGCCGTCGACGGCCTTGCCGGGCGCGAAGTTTTCGATCGGGTTCCACCACTCCGAAGAGGACGCCGAAGCGGCCGCTCCCGATGCCAGGTTCTTCCCCAGCGTGTGCTTCTCTGCCCTCCCCCAGGTGCGGAGGTAGGACTCGGCGCCCGAGAAGAGGTCGTCAACGACCTTCTGGCCGCCGACGATCCGGATGTCCTCGATCCAGTCCGGGACCATGCCGTAGTGCGCGGCGCCATCGGTGTTGAAGTCCCAAGTGCGCTCGCCGGTGGTCTGTTTGTCGATCACCGAGCCGCCGTCCGTGCTGCGGAAGGGGTACTTCACCGGGTTCGGGGTGTCCGCGCCCCGCGGGCCCGGCCAGCCGCCGACACCGTTCATGTCCGTGCCGTAGCCCAGGCCGACGTGGTACTTCACGCGCAGCGCTTCCTTGCCCCTGGCCTCCGCACTGAAGCCCTCGGAGCCGCTCATGTACGAGGCGGCGAACCCACCGAGCTTGTAGAGCCGTTCGGTCCAGCCCGCGTCCATCCAGCTGTGCGAGGAGATGGCGCCCGGGTACGACTCGGACTCGAGGATGTCGAAGGCCTGACCCGCGGCCTTGACGCTCATGTGGTCGAGCTCCAGCATCATGTGACGCTTCATCATGCCGCGCACCGCGTACGCGCCCAGGTCGGTGAGCCCGCGGGTGTTGCACTGCGCGCCCGAGGCGTACGACGGGACTTTCTCGCCCTCCGGCAGTCGCTTCTCCGCCTCCGGTGCCGGCGCGTTGCCGATGGGGTTGTCGTGCTGCGGGCCGCGGCAGTTCTCCGTCTTCCAGTACGTGCCGGTCGACAGGAACTGGCCCACGTTGATGGCCGTACCGAGCGCGCCGGAGTCGAAGCGCACCCCGCACAGGGCGTTGTCGAACTTGTGGCACAGGAACATGCTGCTGACGCCCAGGTTCTTCAGCTCGTCCAGGCCGCGGTCGATGTCCGCCTTGCTGCACTGCGCGACGTCCAGGATCTGCTTGCAGCCGAACGGCTCCGATGTCTCAACTCCCAGGACCACGGCCAGCTTTCCCTGCTTGATGACCTCACGGGCCTGCGCGCTGTCGGTGACGATCCGGAACCAGCCCTTGCCCGGTCCGCCGTACATCTTGTCGATGAAGGCCTGCATGTCGTACGACTTCTTCGCCTCCAGACGGATGGCGGTCATCTCGTCGCAGCTGCGGTCCTTGAAGAAGTAGACCGAGCAGATCACCCCGTTGGTGACCAGATCGTTGACCAGGATCCGCTGGCCGCCGCGCCAGGCCCGCTCGATTCCGGCGTAGTAGTTCTGCTGATGCGTCAGCGAGTCGTGGGCGGGCCAGTCTTTGAACGTCGGCCACCCGACGGGGTCATGCCTGCCGTCCCCGCCCTTGGTGATCATGTCGAAGATGGCGAGCGAGCCGTCGGGGTAGTGCTCGGGGCAGTCCTTGAGCGCGTCGGCGACGCCCTGCTCAGAGAACGGCTTGCCGCAGATCAACCGGCCGCCGAAGCCCTCGTTGGCCATGATGTGGTCGTGGGCGTCGACGAAGCCCCTCACGTTTCCCTGGGCGTCGGTGCCCTTGAAGGGCTCGCCCGTGACGTCGATCTGGGCGTCAGGTGTGGGCCGCGCTGTCGGATCCCACCAGTTGGGCTCCGCTGCGGAGCTGGGCATGGGGCCGAGCATCAGGGACATCGCGGTGAAGAGCAGTAGGACCACCGAGAGGGATCTGAGTCTGCGGCGTGGAGGTTGAACGATGTTCATCGCCATGATCCTAAATGTGAGGGGGGCTCATGTTTCGCTCACACGATAGGGACGCGAGCCCGCAACGCCAACCCCCTGACGGGGCTATCCCCGGGAAAGAGAGAAGGGGCGCACCCGCCGGGCACGGGGGCGCGCGCACGCTCGGGTGCAGGAACACCGACTCCTGCTGTCGAGATCTCGGAGGGCATGGGGGATCGGCCGTGACGGGCGCGTACGTCAGCGCCTGCGAAGACGGGAGTGGGGCCTTGACGACCTGGCGATGACGACCGAACTGATCGTCAGCGAGCTGATCGGGAACGTCGTTCGCTACGCGAAAGGCCCGGTTCGCCTGAGGCTGCTGCACAGTGCCGACCTGATCTGCGAGGTCTACGACGGAAGCCTGGCGACACCGCGCATCCGCCACGCGCCGGAGACGGACGAGGGCGGGCGTGGTCTGCAGCGGCGGGGCGCTCCCTACACCGCTGACGGGAAGTACATCTGGGCGGAACAGACACTCTCCGCCACCCCGGACGATTTGCCACGGCCCTGCTCGCCGCCCCGGCACGGTGAACCGCCCCGGGCGCTACCCCGGAGCGCTCTCAGTGGCGTGTGCTGTTCGGAAACTCATCGCTTCTACTCGGAGGCGGTCTGGCACGGCGTCACCCCGCTTCGTTGCGCGGCACGGGCCCGGCAGAGCAAGGCTCCACGGCGACATCCTGCCTGGCACCACTGACGGTGGCGGTCAGGCGGCCTGGACGGCATTACGTGACCTGTGGGGGTGTCTCGGTCCCAAGGTGTCCCAGGCGGCGCAGCTCCCATGGACGAGACGTGGCGGGTGTCGCGGCCACGTGCCGCAGCGGCCGCTCAGAGGTGGCCGTCCAGGAACTTCTGTACCTCGGCGGTGGTCATGGGCCCCGTGCCGTGCGCCACCGCCTCTCCCTCCTTCAGCAGGACGTAGGACGGAGCTCCGGTGATCCCGTACCGCTCGGTTGCGGCCGGACAACGCGTGATGTCGGCGCGGACGGCCGTCAGGCGGCCCGCGTAGTCGTCGGCGATGCCACCCACGACGAGGTCCATCACCCGGCAGAGCTCGATCGCCTTGGGCCATGTCCCGGTGAAGTATGCGAGGACCGGAACTCCGCTCATCCCGAGGATGAAATTGAATTCCGCGTCCTCACGAGGTCGGTGAACCCGCTTCGCCATGGAAACTCCTGACCTCACGTTCCGTCATTCCATCCCCATCATCCCTCGCGCGGTGTGCCAGGCCGGCCCGGTCGGTCGTCCGGTTGACCTGTCGGAAGGGAGGCACGGGCCACGGTTCCGAGCGGCGGCAGGGAAGCGTTCGCCGAAGCGGCCGACATCGCGGCGGTCGCGGCTGAAACGCTGCTGGACCCGGAAACCCACGCCGGCCCCGGCATCGGTGCTCCCGCGCTTCCCATCCCCCGGCCCCGCGCCTCAGACCGCTTCAGCCTCAGATCGCCTCGGCCTCAGGGCGGACGACCTGCTCGGCGAAGGTGCCGAGTCGCGTGGCCAACTGTTCGAGCGCGGCGGCCGCGTAGTGGTCGGGGCTCCAGCACGCGTGGATGGGGAGCTGGACGGGGGCGCCGTCGGTGTCGAGGACGAGCACGGGACGGGTGCCGAAGCGCGGCAGCTCGGTCCCGATCGCGACGCCACGCCGCCCTGCCGCCAGGGCGTGGCGCATCTGCGCCCACGGGACCTCGGTGTGGCGTCGGTACCGGAGCCGGGCCGCGGTGACGACCGCGTCGAGAACGGTGCGCGTCGGGTCCTACAGGCCAGGGAGGAGGAGGGGCTGCTCCGTCAGTTCGTCCAGGGTGACGCCGGTGTCGCGGGCCCAGGGGTGGCCCGGGTGGACGTAGGCGTGGAGCGGTACGCGGGTGAGGGTGCGCTCCGGCGGAGCGCAGCTCGGGTTCTGTGTGAGCACCTGTCAGGACGGCGACCACCAGCCCCGCTCCGGCCCGCAGGCCCGCCTCGATGTCGTACGGAGTGTCGCCGACGACGACGGTGTGCTGGACGGAGGGTGCCTGGGTGCAACGAGCACCGGCCACATCGAGCCCGGAATCAACTACCGCCCGACGCCCTCCATCAGCCCGCCACCGTGCACGACCTCGACACCCGCAAACTTCTCCGCGCACAAGTCCTCAGCGGCGCCATCAACGAATACCGCTACACCTCATGACCTGCAGCGACTTTCCGAGCCCCACAGGCTCGAGCGGGAGCAATCAGTTAACGCGGCTGGGAGGGAGCATGCTCCCTCCCAGCGCTCCCAGGGAGCGCCCCCGGAAACAGAAAAAGGGCCGTTATGAAAACGGCCCTTCACCTGCGACGTTCGATACGGTCGAACTGTCGGGACGACAGGATTTGAACCTGCGACCCCTTGACCCCCAGTCGGGTGCGCACTCCCTGTTCAAGCTCTTGAAGGCCACAGCGCGCCGTTGACGGCCTCTCAACACCAGGCTAACGCAATACCCGGATCACCGACCCTGAGCAAGTGGTTCAGAAGTTTCTGACAGAGGTTCATGAATGCTCGCGCCCGTACACGCACACAGCCCGCCATCTCTTCCCCCACCATGGCCGAGCTATCCAATATGCCGACGCCCCCAGCGGCCGTTGCCAGCCGCAAAGGCGCCTACAGACACCCACAAAGGATATTGGCAGCCGTACGCCGCTGCTGGAGAACAGCGGTCTCGTCGCTGACGTCCCGCTCGGTGTACGTCACGCCCGGGTCGTCGCTGGTCGGCACCTTCTCACCGGGCATCAGCACGGAGTGCCGGTCGACGAGCGGGCGCCCCACCGGCGCCTGTCCCGCGTGAAAATCCGGTTCAAGCGGTTGACCAGGTCGTTTACCCCGGCGCGGTCAGGCTTCCTGCTGGTACTCGCGGATCAGTCCGCCGAGCAAATCGGTGCGGAGCGACATCCCTCCCTCAGCGGAATGCCGCAGGTCAACGGCACGAACTCGGGTTTTCACGCAGGACAGGTTCCTGTCACCAGTGGCGGCCGCCTTTCAAACCTCGTTCAGCCTTGGCAAGTTGGCTCCGCGCGATCTGCAGGCCGATGGCGTTGGCGTCTTCTTTGACGGCAAGGCCGGTGGCCGTGCCCTTCTCGTAGAACTCGACGGCCCGCCGGTTCACGGTGAGGGCCTCCGTGTACTGCTGGACATCCACCAGCAGGCCTCCCAGCAGGAGCACTGCGGTGGCTTCTCCACGCCGATCTTTGGTCTCCTCACAGACCGTGAGGTACCGCCGGACCAGCGGGAGTGACTCCTTCAGGTACTGCTGCAGCAGCGGGTGGGACGGTTGCTGCTGTGCGGCGTTCACGAACTCGTTGGCGAGGTGGTAGAGCACCTGGCCCTCGGAGGCACGGCCCAGAATCAGGCCGTGCAGGAAGGCGGCCTGCAGGCCGTAGGAGACGGCCGACCCCAACTCGCCTGCCCTCAGGAGTGCCTTGCTCAGGTCGAGCTGGGCGGTGCCCTGGCCACGGCGATCGCCGGTCTTGCCATACGCAGTGGCGGATCGCAGGTAGGCGATGGCGGCCTCCGCGTACCGCTCCGCTGTCACGAGCACGCGGCCGAGGTGAGAGCAGGCATTGGCTTCGCTGTCCAGATCACGCACGTCCGCATAGACGACGGCCGCTCGGCGCAGGGCTGTGATGGTGTCGTCCGGCCGGTCCAGTGCCTCGTGGGCGCGGGCGAGGTTGAGGAGGGCCGAGCCTGCGAGGGTGGTGACGCCGAGCTTCAGCATGAGGCCGGCACATCGTTCGTAGAGAGAGACGGTTTCCTCGATCCGCTTCGCGCCATGGAGGACCTCGCCCAGCGCGTAGAGCACCACCGCTTCACGGCGCTCGTCGCCCGACTCCCGGAAACAGTCGATGGATCGCCGTGCCGCCGCGATGGACTCGGTGATCCGCCCCGCCGACGATAGGGCATTACTCAGGTTCTCCAGTGCATCCGCCTCGCCGTACACGTCGCGGTGTTCGCGGGAGAGGGCCACCGACCGTGAACAGACCGTGATGGACTCCTCGTAGTGGCCGTCTCTCAGCAGACCGAGACCGAGGTTCGACAGAGCCTTGGCCTCGCCACGGTCGTCGCCGAGCCGCTTGTAGAGCTCGGCGGCCCGCCTGCTGGCGACGACGGATTCCGCGTACCGGCCCACCCGGCCCAGGTCCGAGCCCAGTTCCCCCATCGTCGAGGCTTCCGAGCTGAGATTTCCCGTGGCGCGGAACGCCTCGACAGCTCGTCGACGGGTGGTGATGGCTTCTTCGGTGCGGTCGAGTGCTGCCAGCGCGGTCCCGCGGCACTCCAGCGCCATGCCCTCGGTGTCGCGCTCGCCGGTCTCGCGGCAGACGACGGCGGCCTGTTCGCAGAGGGCGACGGCATGCGCGTACCGCTTCATGCGTACGAGGGTGAAGCCGAGGCTGAAGAGCGACTGGCCCTCGGAGTGGCGGTCGCCGGCCTCCTGACAGAGCGCGACTGCCCGCTCCAGGGCGGTGATGGCCTCGGTGGGCCGCCCCGCGTCGAACAGATGGGTGCCGAGGACTTTCTGCATCGTGCGCTCACGCGGACCGTTGCCCGCCGTGCGGTAGAGGGCGACCGTCTGTTCACAGGCGGTGACGGCCTCCTCGTACCGACCTGCCTTCGCCAGCGCGTTGCTCCGGTTGGTCAGCGCGTTGGCTTCGCCGTCGTGGTCGTCCACCTCTCGGAAGATGGCAGCTGCCTTCCCGCACGCGGCGGCGGCTTCGGCGAACTGCCCCGTCTCCGCAGCGGTGTTGCCCAGGTTGACCAGTGCCTGAGCGGCGTTCCGGTGGTCGCCGGCCTCGCGCAGGAGTGCGGTGGCCCGCCGGGTGACGGTGACGGACTCCTCGAACCGACGCTGCCTGCCCAGGGCCGCGCCGAGCATGCACAGCACCCGGCCTTCGGCCTCGCGTTCACCGGTCTCGCTCAAGAGGGCCGCGGACTGCTCATAGACCGTCACCGCCTCCTCGTACCGTTCCAGCTCGTCCAGGGCGTGGCCCAGGTTGAGCAGGGAGTCGGCCTCCATGCTGCGCCTGCCCCTGTCGCGGTAGTCGGCGACGGCCTCCCGGGTGGGGGCGAGCGACTCCTCGAACCGGCCCAGCTTCAATAGCGCGTGACCGAGGTTGTGCAGCATCGCGCCCCGTGCGGCACCCGTGCTGTTCTCCTCGAAGACGTCGAGGGCGCGCCGGGAGACGGTCACCGCCTCCTCGTAGCGCTTCGCCGACGTCAGGGCGTGGCTCTGGTTGGTGAGTGCTACGGCCTCCAGGTGCCGTTCACCGGCTTCCTCGTAGAGGCCCGCGGCCCGCCCGGAGGCGTCGGCGGCCTCGCTGGTCCTCTCCAACTCGGCCAGAACGGAGCTGAGGTTGGCCAGCGCAGCGGCCTCCAGACCAGGATCGCCGACCTCGTGGAAGAGGACGGCGGCCCGCTCGTACGTGGTGACCGCCTCCTCGCTCCGCCCCATCTCGGTCAGGGACCTGCCGAAGTCCAGGAGTAGCTCCGCCGCTCTTCGCCGGCCGCCGGTTTCTAGGTGGACGGTGACGGCCCGTTCCACGGCCGAACGAGCCTCCTCAGGCAGCCCCAGCTCGGCAAAGGTCTTACCGAGGGCCTCCAGCGCCGTGGCGTGGGACGAGAGGTTGGTGCCGCGGCCGGCGTCGTCCAGTTGCCGGTACAGGTCGGCAACCTCCTGCCGGGCAACCCGGGCCTGCTCCCTGCGGTCCTTCCGGGCAAGGGACATGAGCTGCCGGGCTTTCCGGTGTCCGGGGAGGTCGAGGGTGGGGTGGGCGACGGCCAGCTGCTGATACAGGTCGATGGCCTCCTGGGCGGCGGCCAGGGCCTCTTCCTCGCGGCCCAGGGGCCACAGCCGGATACCGAGGCCGTTGAGCGAGTCCGCCAGGTGGAGGCGCTGGTCGCCGAAGCCGTCCTCAGCCAGCTGTCGTTGGATGTCCACGGCTTCCTGGACCGGAGCGAGCGCCTCCTGATCACGTCCCAGCTCCGCGAGGAATTCGCCGAGATTGAGCAGGGCGTGCGTCAGATCGGGCTGGTGGGCGGCGGGATTCACCTCGGCCAGTCGGCGGAACAGGTCAGCGGCCTCCTGGGCGACGGGCAAGCCCTCCGCCATGTGTCCCAGATCGCGCAACGGGAGCGTGAGATTGGTCAACGCCATGGCCAAGTGACGGTTGTCGGCGCCGAGGTTGTCGGCGGCCAGTCGCCGGAACAGGTCTGCGGCCTCCTGAGCGGCGGCCAGGGCCTCTTCCTTGCGGCCCGCCTCGTACAGGTGCAGCCCGAGGTTGCCGAGCGTCATCGCGAGGTCCCTCCGGTGGGCGGTGGGGTTCCTCTCCGCCTGTTCCCGATTCAGGTCGGTGGCCTCCTGGATGGCGGTCAGCGCCTCCCCCCGGCGACCGTGGCGGTGGAGCTGGTTGCCGAGGCTGGTCAGCGACGTCGCCAGGCCGGTCCGGTAGGTAGCAGGGTCGGCCTCGGCCAGGCGGCGGCTGATCGCCACGGACTCCTCGGAGAGGAAGAGCGCCTCCTCCAGCCGGCCCACGGCGGACAGTCGGTCGCCAAGAGTGGCCAGAGAGGTCGCCAGGGCGCTGACGCGGCCAAGGTGTTCGGGGCCGGCCTCGGTGTCTGTGCCCTCCTCGTCCTCGGCGAGCTCCCGGTACAGGCGTACGGACTCCTCGGCCGGGGCGACCGCCTCCTCCCTGCGGCCTGCGTTGGCGCGACGCCACGACAGGGTGCCGTACAGCTTGGCACGCTCGCCGGGCTCCGGCGTGGTGGCCAGGCGGTGGGCGATCAGGACCTCCGTGATCGCCAGGGTGCCGATGTCCAGGTCGACGTCGTGGCCGGGCATACGGCTTTCAACGGCCTCCAGCACAGCCAGCAGGTCGGGGTCGAGCAGGCCGCGCTCCGCGCCGTTCGGGCCGTCTGTGTCGGCGAGCGCGGCGAGCGTGGTCAGAGCCGGGCTACCGGCGGCGATGGCGAGGTCGGGATCGCTGCGTAGGAGCGGGTAC
Organism: Streptomyces sp. NPDC046821; assembly: GCF_040645335.1. Lineage (NCBI taxonomy): Bacteria > Bacillati > Actinomycetota > Actinomycetes > Kitasatosporales > Streptomycetaceae > Streptomyces > Streptomyces sp. NPDC046821. Next base: position 580,905 of record NZ_JBEYYB010000001.1, read on the forward strand.
ACGACGTCCTCGCGGACATGACTCCAGCGGCCGGCGGCGGACGCGAGGAAGGTCACCGCGCGCGGGGCGATGACGGTCCGGAGACCGCTCTGCGCGGTCAGGGTTCGGGGGACATCGCTCGTCCAGGGGTCGGGTTCGTAGGAGGTGATGTCGTGCCCGGGTGTGAGCAGGCCGAGGAAGTCCTCCGCGAGCCGGTCAGGATAGAGGGGTTCCAGGACCAGTGCCCGGTCCGCGGGCGGGTAGCAGAACCGGTGGTCCTTCAGGAGATAGCCGGAGTGTTCGGGCAGGTCCAGTGCCTGCAAGGCACGTTTCCCCGTGGTGTGGCTGACCGCTCCGGTGAGTACGGAGGTGAACACGGTCTGAGCCATGACATCAGGGTCGGTCCGGTAGGTCTGCCCTTCCCTGCCGGCGTCGTAGAGCCGCTGCCATGCCAGGCGTTCACGGTCCAGCAGGTACGCCGACAACTCGTGCGGCTCGGTGAACGACGGCTTCTTGCCGTGGGCGTGGGCGTCGACGGCGACCAGCGCGGCCATGTGCAGGTTCAGCGTCAGGCCGAAGTCCGGGTTGTCGAGGGAGCCCGGCGGCTGGATCTCGGCGGTGTCCTCCAGGCCGTACAGGTCGGTGGCGCCGTAGCGGTCACGGGCGGCGGTGAACATCCGCGTCCGGTCCGCAGCCAACGAGGGAAGCAGCAGGTCGTCGGCGGCGGCACGACGTTCGCCGAGTTCACCGCGGAGTGCTGCGAACCATCGGACGGTCCGGCCGATCAGGAGGATCCGGGTGGGCCGCTGCAGGTTGAGGGCGGAGTGGGAGAGCAGGCGTTCCAGTTCGCTGTGTGCCCACCGGTCGGCGTAGTCGACGACGAGGAGCACGCCGGCCTCGGCGTCTGCTTGCGCGGCTCCGCCGCCCGACGGTGACGGTCCGACGAGGGCACCCCGGAATCCCGCCTGCAGCACCTGCCATCGCTCGGCCGCCGGCAGTTCCGGGCTCCGGGACCGTTCGGCGAACTCCGTGGCGAGCCGGGTCTTGCCCTGCCCACCGGGGGCGTGCAGCAGCAGGACCGACACTCGCGCGTCCCCGGCGTCCCGCCATTGCCGCAGCCGCTCCAGCTCGGCTTCCCGGCCGACGAAAGGTACGACGTGGCTGCGCGCGTCCAGTAGGCGGCTGGGCTGCGTCATCAGCCATGCGGACTCAGGAGCGATCGGGGCGGGGAGTTCCTCGATCGCGGGCAGGCGTGCGCCATAGACGTTGGTAACCGTTGCCTTGCCGCTATGCCCGACGACAATCGCGCTGGCCTCGCCGCTTCGCAGGTAGTTGACGCTCGGGCCCGGGCCCTCCGCCGCGCCGTCCACCTCGTGCCACCCGGAAGAGTTCTCGGTCACGGCCGGTCACCTGCGGTTCCGGAGCCCGGGGAGGGCAGGCCGCCGGGCCCGTTGGTGACGTTCGCGCTGGACCCGTGGCCCACTGCGATCGCGCTGCCGTCCCCGCTGCGCAGGTTGCCGACAGTGGGCCCGGAGCCCGGAGCGGTCTCCTGCGGATCCGGTTCCAGGTCCAGCCGCCGTACATCGGCGCCCGGGAGCCAGATCCATGCCTCCCCCCGGTGCTCCTTCTCCTCGACACTCACCTGCCGGAACTCATCCGCAGGAATACTGGTGTACGTCTCCCGCACAACGTCGAAGACAGTCTCCGAAACCGCGACGGCCAGGCAGGCGTACGGCGCCCGGTCCAGGGCGGTGCGCAGCGCCGCGCAGTCGCGGATGCGGCTGATCTCGACCGCGGCCCGTCCGACGAAGCCATTGGCGCCCAGCGCCACCGGGCCGAAGTGGACGGCCCCTCTCAGCCGGAGCCAGGGCTGCCGCTCCCGGCCTGAGTTGAAGGCTCGCAGACCGGCGTCGAGGGCACGCATGAATGTGTCGACCAAGGCGGGCTCGGAGGCGTCCGCGGGCAGAACAGCGAACAGCGAGTCCCCGCCCTCCTGCGTCACCCATTCCTCGCGGTCCAGCTCGGCGGTGACAGCCGCCTCGTCCAGCAACCGCACGATCGCTTCCTGGAACTGACGCTGCGTCTCCGCGCCGACGCCGCCGTATCCCTTCGCGTCAACCGTCAGCAGCGGCCTGCGCCCGAACGCCCGTACGTCGTCAGGCCTGTCCACACCGTTCCCTGTCATGACACCTCTCGGTACACGAACTTTGGAGGGGAGGTTTACGTATTTCTCAAATCCCCTTCAAAGCCATGGCTTTGCTCCACAGTCACTCGCCGGGGACGCCGACGCCCGCCCGCTCCCCGTAGGCGGGCGCCGGCACACAGCAGTTGTACATCCGTGTTCCGGTGTGAACCCTGTGGAAGTACGGGTTGCTGAGAAATACGAGGGTTTCCGAGGTCCGGAGAATCGGGGGGCGAGAACCCGTACAAGTGACTGGTCCGTTCGGGACGTTCGCCCGCTTACTGGACGGAACTCGTTCTCATCGACCGGAGGAGGGACCCCATGGCACCGACCGGACAGGCGGCGGGCGACCACCCCGCGCAGTACATGTTCACCACGCTGCAGACGACCCACCAGCACGCGGACACGAAGGCCGGGATCCTGGCGGCAGCGCAGGCGGCGCTGGCCGGCACGGCGGGGTCCTGGATCGGCCGGTCAATGTCCGCCTGGGAACGGGGTGGCGCGGCTGGGGCATTCGCAGGAGTGTCGCTGGCTCTGTTCGTCTGTGGTTTGGTCGGGGGCGTGGTGTGCCTGGCGGCGACGCTGTGGCCGCGGATGCTGGGTGGCCCGGCCGGGAACAGGTACTGCTTCGTCCAGCTGGCGTCGGGCTCAGACATCCTGCCCTCCGATCCGCCGTCCTCAGCCGACGCGAATCGGGACGAGGCCACAGATCGCCGGGAGTTGTCGCACACCGTGCGGTTCCTCGCTCATGTCGCCGTACGCAAGTACCGCTGGCTGTCGGGCGCGGTGGTGTGCACGGCCATCATGGGGGTGAGCGCGGGGCTAAGCGCGACCCTGCTGCCGGCGCTGATCTGACGTCGACTCGGCTACGGCTGTCAGGGGCCCAGGTCCGCGAGACGTTTCAGGCCGTCGAGGTCCAAGATCGTGGTAGTACGGTAACCGGTCATCAGTAGGCACTGCCCGCGCAGTTCACTCAGCACCTTGTGGATGGTCGTCTCGGCGGCGCCGACCATCGTGGCCAGCTCCGGCTGTGTCAGCGAGCAGCCGATCACCACTTGTTCGGCCTGGGGAGATCCGTAGCACTCGGCCAGTTCCACCAGCAGCCGGGCCAGCCGCACCTTCGCTGGGTATCCGCGGAAGTCGAGCCGCCGACGATTCGCCCAGCGCAGACGGTTGGCGATGATCCCCATCAGAGCCATCGAGATCTCGGGACTGCTCCGCAACAACTCCCGCAGTACGTCGGCCGACAGTTTCCGGGCGGTCAGCGGGCCACAGGCGATGACCGTCGCCGAGCGCGGCGCTCCGTCCATGGTCGCCATCTCGCCCACGGTGTCTCCACCAGCCCTGACGGCTAGCAGCGAAGTTTCGCCGTTCTCCACGGTCGCGGTGACCTTGACGAAACCACACAGCAACAGCAACGCGTGCCTGTCGTGCCACCCCTCCCTGAGCAGCACGTCACCCGCGCCGAACCGGACTTCAATACCCAGGCCGAGCAGTTTCTCCCGGGCCGGGGGTGACAACATTCCCAACAAACTGCGTTCGGGCCATTCGTCGGGCCGGATGAGAACAGCCATGGGCATCCTCCTGTCTTCCGGTCACAGCACATCATCATGTCGGCTTCCCCGGAAGGGTTCCGCAGCGACCGCATGTACCGTCACTTCCCAAGCTGAAAACACGAGTTCAACTCTCGCCACACGCCCCCGACAGTCCAGCAACTAGCAGGACGGAGGGCCCCGGAGAGACGCAACTTACCCGGGGCTCTCATCTCGACGGCCGCCTCGGCAATCATCTGCACCGCCGAACGCCGCTCGGGCACTGACGGTCGAGGCGCCCTGGATGGCATTTACGACGCAGTTGCGCTCAGTGCAGGCAGGTTGCGGGCGGCCTGAGTCACCCAGGCCGCGGTGGGGTGCGCGGTGGTGCCGAGGATTCGGACGCGGCGGGTGGCGTGCTCGGGGTGAAGGTGGCCGCGTCCACGGTATTGGAGATATTGAAGGAGGCCGGCATCGAACCGGGACCCCAACGAGCTTCCAATACCTGGGCCGGCTTCCTGCGCTCCCAGGCCGACGCGCTAATGGCCTGCGACTTCTTCGAGACCGTCACCTTGTCCGGGGCCGGTTGTACGTGTCCGCGGTGATCGAACATCGCCGGATCCATGTCCTGGGCGCCACCGCGCATCCGACCGCGTCCTGGGTGGCCCAGGCCGCGAGGAATCTCGTCATGCACCTGGAGGGACTGCGCCTGCCGAAAATGTCATCCATGCGGCTCAGGAGCGCCTTCGACAGTGCGGCAGGATAAGCACTCGTGCTGCTGCGCCTCGCCTACCTGACCGTCACCAACCTGTTCGCCGCAGTGCGGCTACTGCCGATGAGCGACCGCGACAAGGACGCGGAGATCCTCGCCTTGCGCCACCAACTCGCCGTCTTGGAGCGGCAGCTCGGCGCGGACCGGGTGAAGTTCACTGCGGAAGACCGGGCATTCCTTGCCGCTCTACTGGTACCCCTACCCCGTCAGGTCCTGCGCCGGCTCCGGTTACTGGTCCAGCCAGACACCGTGCTGCGATGGCACCGCGATCTGATGAAGCGGCGCCCTGCCCGCACGTGCCGGCCGAAAAGGCCGGGCCGGCCGCCCACGGTCCGCTCAATCCGCGTGCTGATCCTGCGCCTAATCCGGGAGAACCCGTCGTGGGGCTACCGCAGGGTGCACGGCGAACTCGCCACCCTCGGCATCCAAGTCGCCGCCTCCACCGTCTGGGAAATCCTCACCTCCGAGGCATCGACCCCGCGCCAGACCGGGCCGCCACCACCTGGGCCGACTTCCTGCGATCTCAGGCCGACACCATCCTGGCCTGCGACTTCATCGAGACCATCACCCTGACCGGCCAGCGCCAGTACATCCTCGCCGTCATCGAACACGCCACGCGCCGCATCCGGTCCTCGGCACCACTGCCCACCCCACCGCACCCTGGGTGACCCAGACAGCCCGGAACCTGGCCATGGACCTCACGGACGCCAACGCCACCCTCACGTACCTGATCCGAGACCGGGACACAAAGTACCCCGCCCTCTTCGACCAGATCCTGGCCGACGCCGGCATTCAGGTCGTGCGAACCGGCATACGAATACCGCGCATGAACGCGATCATGGAACGCTGGGGCCAAACCTGCCGCCATGAACTACTGGACCACACCCTCATCTGGAACGAACGACATCTGCGCCACGCGCTCCGCCAGTTCGAACTCCACTACAACCTCCACCGCCCCCACCAAGCAATGCATCAGGCAGCACCCTTACGCGCTGTCCCCGAACCGCTCCCCCTGCACGGATCTCCCACCTCGACGTACGACGAAGAGACCGCCTCGGCGGAGTCCTCCACGAATACCAACATGCCGCCTGAACAGCGCGGATAGAGTTTTCGGCAGGCGCAATGGCGAGGACGTCACCTGGATTGCCGAGCGGTTTCGATACTCCAGACCGCTTCACTCCAAGGCAAAACGTCATGACAGACGCTCGAACGCTGAGCGCTCCATTGGGCGCTTGCGGGGTTCAGGGTTGGTTCACCGGGATGTACTGGAATGGCCCCCAAAAGATGATGGCAGCGTCCGGGGACCGGCTGATCAGCGTACCGCTGTCCGCCCTGGACGGCGGGGAGAGCGATGGCGATGGTGATGCCGGGACCGTGCTCTACGTCAGCGGTGAACGCGACAGCCTGACGCCCCTGCTGATACGGGAGATGGCGCGCCCCCTGCTCACCCTTCCCGGTGTCTCGGCGCAGGCCGCCGAACTGCTGGCGGCCGAAAACCCCACCACCGTCCGGCATACCGACGACCTGAAGTTCACGGTGACCGTGGACGGCACGCGGGTTAACCCCGCGGCCATGGGAGAGCAATTGGTCCAGCAACTGCCCTGGCTCGCGCTGGCCGTGAGCGTACTCTCCGACCACCTGGCGCGCGGCCCCCCGGCGAGCGAGGCCGAGCTGAGCGAGCTGACGTCCCTGGTCCGGAGCGTACGTCTGCACCGCTACCGCTCCTGGAAAATCGAGCTCGACGGCCGGCCAGTGACATTGCCGGGCCGCCTCAGCGGAGTGCTGCCACTGCCCGATCCGAAGCATCCGCTCGTCCTCACCCCGGCCGGCGAGCCGGGCTGGCCCGAGACCACCCGCATCGTGATGGCGGTCGCCGAGCTGCTGGGACGGCGGGAGTTCGGCGACCGGCTGCGCCTCGCCGCCCACCAGCTCGCTTCCCGCCACGCTGATCTGCGCGACCCGGGTCAGGAGGAGCTCGCCGACGCCCTGGAAGTCACCGTCCACCAGGTCGAGGAGACAAGCCGCCGGATCGATGGGGCCGTCGGCGTGGTCCTGGAGCGCTGCTGGCCCTTCCTCGTCCACCTGCTCGGCACGGAGACGGCGAACTCGCTGTTCCTGCCGCCGCCGGACGACACCCGGGAGTTCCAGACTCGCCTCGAGGAGTACGCCGCCGAGCTCCCAGTCCCCGTATCCGAGTTCATCGCCAGGGCCCGTGCGGCGCGCGGTACGGACGAACTGCGGCGCGACCTGGGCATCGGATTCGCCGAGCTGAACGACACCCTGCGCACGATGAGCCCGCCCCTGGAACCGGTCAGCCACGCCGACGAGCACAAGGAGGCTCTCCGCACCTACCTGGACCTGCGCAAGAAGGAGCTCTGCGCCTGCCGAGAATGCCGTCCGTGCAGCTCAGGGGTCTGTGCGATGCTGCGGCAGGATGAGCACTTGTGCTGCTTCGTCTCGCCTACCTGACCGTCACCAACACGTTCGTCATGCTGCGACTGCTACCGATGAGCGACCGCGACAAGGATGCGGAGATCCTTGCCCTGCGCCACCAGATCACAGTCCTCGAACGACAACTCGACCCGGAACGAGTGAAGTTCACACCAGAGGACCGAGCCTTCCTCGCCGCTGTGCTGACGCCGCTCCCGCGCCAGGCTCTGCGCCGACTCCGGCTGCTGGTCCAACCCGACACCGTGCTGCGCTGGCACCGCAACCTGATCAAGCAGCGCCACGCCCACACCTGCCGGCCGAAGAGACCAGGCCGCCCACCCACTGTTCACTCGATCCGCACGCTGATCCTGCGCCTGGTCCACGAGAACCCGTCGTGGGGCTACCGCAGGGTGCACGGCGAACTCGCCACCCTCGGCATCAAGGTCGCCGCCTCCACCGTCTGGGAGATCCTCAAAGCCGAAGGCATCGACCCCGCACCCCACCGCAGTAACACCACCTGGGCCGGTTTCCTGCGCTCCCAAGCCGAAGTCCTCCTGGCCTGCGACTTCATCGAGACCGTCCCCCTGACCGGCCAACGCCAGTACATCCTGGCCGTCATCGAGCATGCCACCCGCCGCATCCGGATCCTGGGGACCACCGCGCACCCCACCGCACCATGGGTGACCCAGGCCGTCCGGAACCTTGTCATGGACCTCGATGACGCCGGAACCAGGGCCAGGTACCTCATCCGGGACCGGGACGCGAAATTCCCTGTTCTCTTCGACCAGATCCTGTGCGATGCCGGTATCCAGACCGTGCTCACCGGCGTCCGGATACCACGCATGAACGCCATCATCGAGCGCTGGGTCCAGACCTGCCGCCACGAACTCCTCGACCGCACCTTGATCCGGAACGAGCACCACCTGCGGCACGCCCTGCGCCAGTTCGAGCTGCACTACAACACCCACCGACCCCACCAGGCAATGCAACAAGCAGCGCCCCTACGCGCCGCCACCGACCCCCTCACCAACGCACAGATTGCCCAACTGAAGACACGCCGGAAAGACCGCCTCGACGGAGTCCTCCACGAATACCAACATGCCGCATGAGCTGCACGGATGGGATTTTCGGCAGGCGCAATGTCTTCACCGTCTATCTCGGCGGTCAACTTGCTGCCGCCTTTCTGCTTCACCTCGTCAACGGCCGAAGGGCCACAGAGGGAATCTGGGGCGAGGTGTGCCGAGGACCTTGCGCACCATGTCCTTGGAAATGTCGTGACGGCCTCGGTTGTAGTAGATCTCCGCGTGCACCTCTTCGGGCGTGAACCTCGGGTTTTCTTCGGCGACCTGGCGGATGTACCGGGACTTGGCCTCGTCGGGTTTACTGCCGGCCGGTTGCCTGCGGCGTTTCACGCGCCGCCGGATGCGTCGACCGGAGTTGTCGGAGTAGACCATGCACGCCTCCCCCAAGCGTCGATGAGTGATCCGACGCTAGGGGAGCAGAGCGTTGCAGGTCCATGACTGATCGTGCGCACCCATGACCGCCCGCTGGCGGGTTCCTGACCCGCCCTAAGCTGTCGGCTGCGTTCCGGGCGGCAGCGCGGCGGTCACAGGGAGGGACAGAGATCACGGCAACCGTTCATGTCGCGGTCCTGGACCCCTTGCCGGTGTTCCGGCATGGCGTCGCAGCGTCGTTGTCGAGCTTGGGGCACCTCGTCGAGGAACCCGCGAACACCGAAGCCTGGCTGCGTGAACACCCGGGCGGGGTGGTGCTGCTGACCCTCCACTCTGCAGACGACCTGGACCGGCTTACCGCTCTGTGCCGCTTACGGCCCCGCCCGCTCGTCGTCGCGCTGCCGTCCGCTGACGATGCCTCCCTGGGCGTGCGGGCCATGCGAGCCGGTGCCCGGTCGGTGGTGGCGCGCGAGGCGACGGTGTCGGCGTTGCAGCGGGCGGTGTCCGCGACCCTCGACGGCGAAGCGGTGATGCCGACCGCAGTGGCCGATCTCCTGGTGACCGGCCGGGGCGGCCGGGCCCCGCGCGGCTCGGTTCCCTCCGCGGAGCAGATCGCCTGGTTGCGCCGGCTCTCCGACGGATGGACCGTGTCCCGACTGGCCTCGGACACCGGCTACTCGGAGCGGGCGATGTACCGGCTGCTCCGGGCGTTCTACCAGCGGATCGGTGTCAGTACCCGGCTGGAGGCCATCGTGCTGGCGCACGACAAGGGCTGGTTCGAGAACTAGCCAACAGGGCCCGGTCGCATGCGTGCCAACTGCGTGAGTACCGGGTCAAGGCGCGGATCGCCGTTGGCCAGGATCTCCACCATGAACCTCAGCCGATCGTCCAGCCCGGGGGTCCGCTCGGCCGGTTCAGGGCGTGCCAGACGGAACGCCTCCAGCGCCGTCGCGGGATCCGCCTCGTCGACGAGGACCAAGTAGCACCTAGCGACACCCGTGAAGTCCCACGCGACCAGGTCGTGCGCATCCGCCGTGGTGCGCTGGCCGGTCTCGTCGTGGAGTTGCTGGAAGAGGTTCCTCGCGGTGCCCGGGAGATCGGAGCGGTGCGCGATGATCCCTCGCAACGCGAGTTCCACGGTTTCCTTTCCGGCCACCCTGTAGCGGGCCGACTCCTCGATCGCCTTCCGTGCCGCCGGGAAATCGCCCAAGTGCACATGCGTGAGGGCCAGTACGGTGAGCGACCGCCGCAGGCTGACCGGGTCCCGGTGGTCGCGCGCGATACCGATCGCCCGCTCGACCACCCGTCGCGCCTCGCCGTATCTGTTCCGATAGAGGTGCAGCTCGGCCCTCGCGCTGAGCAGGTCAGCCTGGAGCGATGGATCGGGGCGGGCCGTGACCAGTTCGTCGCACCTGGCCAGCATCGTCAGCGCGTCCGGGATCTCGTTCAGCTCAGCGAACCACCGGGCCAACCTCAGCCCGGCGCCGGAAGCCAGTTCGGGATCAGTCTCGTGGGCGGCTTCGAAAGCCGACAAGGCGTCCTTGATCGCGCGCCGGTAGTTGCCCTGCCGCTGTCGGCAGTCGGCCAGTCCGGTCAGCGCAGCGGCACGGTCGCCGCCGTCGTCGTCGTCCTCACCCGCCAGCCCCCATGCCCACCTGAAGTGCTTCTCGGCCTCCGCGAGGTAGCCGTGTTCCCAGAACATGGCACCCAGACCGATGTGGATACCGCGTATCGCCTCACGGTTCTGGTCCTCCTGGGCCATCTTGAGCGCGATCTGGTAGGCCGACCGGGCAGCGGAGAAGTCGCCACTGTACGAGTAGATGTCCCCCAGCCCGGCGAGGTTCAACATCTCGCCTTCCCGATCGTCACCGAGCTGTCCACGCACGGCTTCCCGCTGGGTCCGCAGCTCGGTCCCGCTGCCCCAGCGGTCCACCAGATCTTCCATCGACTCGATGACGCTGTACGCACAGTCGTACAGTCCGGCCCGGAGCCAGACGTCGACGCGCGCGAAGTGCGCGTGCAGGTCGACCATGCCGTGGACGTCATCGTCGTCCTTCTGCATGCCCTGCAACACCCCGGCCGCTCGCATCAAGAGGAGGCGCCGGGTCGGCAGCTCACCCACGTCCGCCCGCAAGTCACCAGCGGCCAGGCGGCCAAGGACCGCCTCGATCTCGCTCTTTCGCAGATACCGGCGGCCGTCCCGTCTCTCCAGGACTAGACCGGCCGCCACAAGCGCTTGCAAAGCCGGCTCGATCCGGTACGCCGGCACATACGGCTCCAGGATGCCGATGACGGCTTCGGTACCGGCCGGAATGCCGAGCGCCGCCAGCCCCTCAGCCACCCGCTGTTGTTCGGCGGGAAGGTGGTCGACGAACATGTGCACCAGGCGTTCATGCACCTCGCTGGTCGGCATGGAGGACAGCCACGCTCCGACCTCGTGGATCTGTAACGCCGGCGGATCACTGCCGATGACTGCGGAGAGAAGTTCGGCGAGCCGCGGGTTGCCGGCTAGACGACCGTGAACGCGCCGTAGATCGTTCTCCGGCAGGGCGGCCAGTCCGTACGTGTCGCTGGGGTCGAGTACGGCGAAATGCTTCCGCAGCCAAGGTGCCTGGAGTCCGCTGAGGCTGATATGGACGGCCTTCTCCGTCCACGCCACACCTGTCGTCGCCTCGGGCATGTGCTGCGACACGAAGACGATCTTGACGAGCGGATCCGGCCGACCTTGTACGGTCTCCAGCGCCAGGTCGAGTTCCGAATCGCGCAGGACGTACCCGTCCCCGAGGAGGTTCTCCGCCGAGTCGATCACGATCACCCGCCGGAAGCCGCCAGCTGCGTCGAGGCCGTCCAGGGCGATCTCCAGGCGTGCTCGTGCGAACGGGCCGGCCGCCTGGCCCGCCCCTGGTGGCTCGATGTCCTCGATCAGGGTCGTCACGCCGATCTCCCCGTACGGTGTGGCGTCGTGCCAGCGAACCACCGAGGACTCATCGTCCGGATCCGTCCAGTCCAGGTCGGCGAGCGCCTCGCGCACCAGCGCCGTCTTGCCTATCCCGGCCGGGCCGCTGACCACGATGACGGGGGTGGTCCGGTCGTCCAGCGCCGCGCGGAGGTCACTGCGCGGATCCTCGCGGTCGACGAAAGAGGATATGCCCCGCGCCGGTCGGCCGGCCGTCCGCGTTGCCACCGTGCCGGTCGTCCCGAGGTCTGCTCCTGCGTCGAAGAACTCCGGCCTGGCCGCCTCCGGGGCCGGCGGCACGAGCAGGACCCGGGTGAGCCGCCCAGCCAGCCGTGCGCACCACCGGCGGGCATCCGGTGTACCGCTCTCGTACGCGCTGTGCAGCATCGCCTGGGCGAGGAGGGAGACCTTCAGCTGCGTGTGCCACTGCTCAGGATCCCCGTGTTTGTCGACAACGAACTGGAATGCGGGCTCCCGGAGCGCGTCAATGATTTTTCGCACCCTGCCCGGCATGCCGCCATCGCGGCGCTTGCCGCGCTTGTCGCGCTCCAGATAGGTGAGAAACGTCGACTGGGTGCCAGCAGAGGACTCCCCGATCTCCCGCCAGCACAGTGAGATCAGCAAGGTGGCGAGATCCCGGCTCAGCGGCGCCCGTCCGTCGTAGGTGGCCAGGTCGATCAGCCGGAAGTGGTCCGCCTCGACGATCCCGTCGTACACAGGAACGAGGACGTTGTCCCCGTGCAGGTCGCCGTGCGTCCGGCCCACGAGACAGTGGATCTTTCTCCGTGTCGCGGGCGTGCCCTCGGCGAACAGCCGCCACGGGTTGGGCAACGGCTCACTTTCACCCGGCAGTTCCAGGAGGTCGGGCGTGAGCAGACCACGCGTTCGCGCCCAGCTGTGCAGCCACCCGCCGGTCTTGAAGCCGTCGCCCAGTTCGCGGGTCAGCAGTCCGGCCACCGTCGTCGGCTCACTGTCGTACTCGTCGCCGGTCCACCCCAGGAGCATCCTGCGCCAGATCGTCTTGCAGGCGTTGGCGAGTCGGTCTGGATCCACCTTCCCCAGCGGAATGCCCGCCACGTTGAACTGGCCGACGACGAAAGCGTCCTGAGGACAGTGGGCCGTTGGAAAGGCGATCTCTGCGAGGTGCTGGCGAAATTCCTCGGGCACCTCCTGCAGGGCGTCCGAATGCCGTTGGTTCTCCCGCTGGTGCTTCAACGGCACCGGCGGACAGTACTTGATCACACACCAACGCGGTTCGGGCTTTCCCTTGGCGTGGACCACCAGCGCCTTCGCCAGCCGCGCCCCGCTGAAGCCACGACTGCGTTCCTCGATGGTGCCGCTACGGATCTCGAAGCCGTTGCCGCGCAACGACTCAATGATCATCGAAGCGACGTCGGCGTCTCCGAACTCGTGGGTCAGCTCCTCCAAGATGGTCATGATCGGGGGAACCTCGATTCCAGTTCTCGCATCCTGATCTGGAAATCGCCCTTGTCCTGGTCGTGGTAGCGCCGGAAGTACCAGGCTGGCAGGCGCGGCTGGAGCCGTCTCATCTGAAAGAGCGTGTCCTGGACCTGGCGGGCGAAGCGGGTCACCCCGTCCGGTGTGGCGATCACCGGTGACGTGGGGTCGTCGATGACCGCACGTACCAGCCCCAGGACTCGCAGCCTCTCCTGAATGCTCGTCATCTGCGTGCGGTACATCTCCAGGCACAGGAGCAGTAGGCCGAGCGAGGGAACGAACCACCCGGTGACCAGCCGACTTACCGTCCCGCCGGTTGCGAGAGTTAGCAGGATCCCCGCCACGGACCACAGCACCAGCACGCCGAGCATCAGCTGGGCGAAGCGAAGTCGAATCCGGGATCCCCAGGCCAGGTTCTGTTCAAGGCAGAAGAGCACGTCGTAGGGCGCGGCGGAGTCCAGCACGAGGTAGTAGCCCCGAAGCCGGTCCTCGCCGCCGCGAAAGCGCCGACTGAGTCGGCTCACCTCTTCGTCGCCGATACGGCTCCCGACCGCCACGCCGTTCCACGGCAGGCCAAGTACGTCGGCGTCGAACATCTCCTGAAGAGTCGCGGCGATCCGCAGGTATCGCGCGGCCCAGGGTGCCATCACTCCCATGTAAAGGGCGGCCCAGATAGTGCCACCGAGAGTGATGGCGGTGCCGTATCGCGAACCCGAGCCGGTCAGCAGGCCAGCGACTGCCAAGACGATCGAGACACTCAAGCTCAGCGTCTGCGCCCGCTGGTTGCGGAGGTGAGCCACGGCGATGGCTTTGAGCACGCGCATGGCCGCGACGCTCTCCTGCCGGTCCGCGATGGGTTGAGTGCTCGTCAAAGTCCCTCCCCCGTGTGCAGATCTACGTAGTGAGTTTCACACGTCTGGTATCCCTAGCGGTACAGTCAGTTGACTCCGGTAACTGACTGTGCGCCGACACCGGCCCGCATACCGCTGCCGTACACGGGTCTGGCGAAGCGGCACCGCGAACTCGAAGTCCAGCTCCAAGGCCTGTTGTTGCACCTCCTTCGGACCTCTGCACTGGACGCCGTAGGCAGGATCGACACCGCCCATGGCGTTCTTCAACCTCTCTAAGTACCTGTTGTCGTTCCGCACTTGATAGCCGAGTTTCTGCTGGTGGGAGTGGCTTTCGGTCGGGCCAGGAAGTGATGCCTTGTCTGTCTTCTTTCTCGTTCGGGGGTGGCCGGTGGCGTCGGTGCTGGGGTTGCTGGAGGCGAAGGAATCATCAGCGCGGGAACGGGCCGAGCGACTGCGCTCAGAGCTCGAGGAAGCCGAGCGGGAGGTGGAACGGCTGGTGATCGCCCGGGAGATGGTGAGTCAGGTGCTGTCCCAGATGCAGGAGACTGGCTCGCAGGAGGTGGTGACCTGCCCGGATGCGCCCTGGGTGGCGCCGAAGCGGGGTTCGGTGGTGCCGCAACGCCGGGAGGGCCTCGATGTGGGTGTGCTCGCGCCGGACTACCAGCGGATCACGTCGATGCTTGCCTCCCAGACGCCTCAAGGCGGGCTGCGGGCCAAGGACTTGGCCCGGTTGCTGGAACTCGAGCTGGTTCCCGCGAAGATCGAAGGACTCAGGGCGAAGTTGAAGCGCCTGGCGGAACGGGGCTGGGTGGTGCAGTCGGCGTCCGGGATGTTCGCGGCGGCGACCGTTTCAGCCGGGTGAGGGCGGCTGGCGCCGGGCCAGACGACGTCCCATGAGCACGGTCATCGACCACATGACCATCGCCTCGCTGGTCACGGGCAGGCGTTCGTAGTCGCGGACCAGGCGTCGGCAGTGTATCAGCCAGGCCAGGGTGCGCTCGACGCACCACCGTCGGGGGAGCACGGTGAAGCCGGTGCTGTCGTCGGGGCGTTTGACGATGGTGAGGGCCAGGGCGAGGTGTTCACGGGCGAAGTCGTCGAGCCGGCCGGCATAGCCGCCGTCAGCCCACACGAGTGTGATCTTGCGGTGGAGTTGGCGGAGTTGTTCCAGCAGCGGCATGCAGGCGTCGCGGTCCTGGACGTTCGCGCTGGTCACCAGCACGCCCAGCAGCATTCCGAGGCAGTCCACGGAGATGTGCCGTTTGCGGCCGCCCACCTTCTTGCGTTGTCCCAGCCGCGAGTTGTGGCGCCGACGGTCTCGGCCGTCCGCACTGACTGTGAGTCGACGATTGCTGCCGTCGGATCCACCGACCGCCCCGCGGCCTGCCGCACCCGGCCGCGGAGCCGGTCGTGGAACTCTGCGATCAGCCCTTGCTCGCGCCACCGACGGAAGAACGCATAGACCGCGCTCCTATTAGTTACGTGGAATCACGCGCCGCGGGATGCAGCTCGTATCCTGCGGCGTCCCCACGCACTGAGGAGATCCGTTGGGCAGCGCGGTGGTGTTGGAAGAGAAGTGGCCGGTCCTTGGCCGGCACGAGAGGGCGGCCGAGTGGCTGCGAATATGGACGGATCTGGGGCGGGCGCCCCGGACCATCGACGCGTACGCGCGGGGACTGGCTGAGTACCTGCTGGTCTGCGAGCGAGACGGAATCGACCCGATTACCGCGAAGCGTCTGCACGTGGCAGCGTTCGTGAAGGAGCTGGCAACGCGGCCGAGCCGTCGGGGAGGCAATGTCGTCGTGCTGGACTCCGGGGCCGGCTTGGCGAACGCGACGCTGCAGCAACGCTTGGTGCCGGTGCGGCTGTTCTACGACCACCTCATCGAGGAGGGTCTGCGAGAGTCCAATCCGGTCGGCCGAGGCCGCTACACGCCCGGCCGGAAGTTCGGCGTGTCGACGACGCCTCAAAAGTGGACCACTAACGACGCTTGAAAGTTGACCCCCCATCGAGGGCCCGGTTCGTTGAACCGGGTCGGGAGGATGGGTGATCAGCGTGGAGGACTGGGCGGAGATCCGCCGGCTTCACCGGACCGAGCAGATGCCGATCCGGGCGATCGCAAGGAAGCTGGGGATCGCGAGAAACACCGTCCGCAGAGCGATCGCGGACGACACACCGCCGAAGTACCAGCGGTTGCCGAAGGGCTCGATCGTGGACACGGTCGAGCCGCGGATCCGTGAGCTGCTCGAGCAGTGGCCGGAGATGCCCGCGACGGTGATCGCTGAGCGGATCGGCTGGGACCGGGGCATGACGGTACTCAAGGAACGGGTCCGCGACCTGCGGGCGGCGTATCGGCCCGTCGATCCGGCCTCGCGGACGGTCTATGAACCGGGCGAGATCGGCCAGTGCGATCTGTGGTTCCCGGCCGCCGAAATCCCGCTAGGTTTCGGGCAGAGCGGGCATCCGCCGGTGCTGGTGATGGTGGCCGGCTACCCGCGGTGGATCTGCGCCCGCATGCTGCCTTCGCGGTCGGCGGCCGACCTGATCGCTGGGCACTGGCGCCTGCTGACCGAGCTCGGTGCCGTCCCGCGGGTGTTGGTCTGGGACAACGAGGGTGCCGTCGGTTCCTGGCGGTCAGGTGGACCTCAACTCACGGATGATTTCACCGCGTTCGCTGGACTGCTGGGCATCAAGTTCGTGCTCTGCAAGCCCCGCGATCCAGAAGCGAAAGGCCTGGTCGAGCGGGCCAATGGCTATCTGGAGACCTCGTTCCTGCCGGGGCGGGTGTTCACCTCGCCGGCGGACTTCAACATCCAGCTTGCCGACTGGCTCACCAAGGCGAACCGGCGCATTCACCGCGGCCTGCAGGCCCGCCCGACCGACCGGATCGAGGCCGACCGCTCCCGGATGCTGTCGCTGCCACCGATCGCCCCGCCGGGCTGGTGGAAAGCGTCGCTGAGGCTGCCTCGGGACCACTACGTCCGTCTGGACACCTGCGACTACTCCGTCCACCCGCTGGCGATCGGCCGGCGTGTCGAGGTCGCCGCCGACCTGGACCAGGTGCTGGTGACTTGCGACGGCGTCGAGGTCGCCCGGCATTCTCGCAGCTGGGCCCGCCACCAGACCATCACCGATCCAGATCACGCGGCCGCTGCCGCGGCCGCCCGCAGGACGGCCACCGCAGCCAGGAAGACGGTCCCTGCGCAGGGGACCGACGTCGAGGAGAGGTCGCTGGACAGCTACGACCGGATCTTCGGCGTGATCGACGGCGGACTGACCACGGGCGAAGGGGCAGCCTGATGACCACCACGACCAGCAGCAACAAGGCCGCCAAGACCGGCCGGGACGTCTCCTCCGAACTCGCCTATCTCACCAAAGCGTTGAAGGCGCCGGCCCTTCGTGATGCGGTCGCCCGGCTCGCCGAGCGAGCCCGCTCGGAGGGCTGGACTCATGAGGAGTATCTGGCCGCCTGCCTGCAGCGGGAGGTCGCCGCCCGCGACAGCCACGGCGCCGAGGGACGCATCCGCGCCGCCCGCTTCCCTTCCCGCAAGTCCCTCGAAGACTTCGACTTCGACCACCAACGGTCCGTGAAACGCAAGGTCATCTCCCATCTGGGAACTCTGGACTTCGTCGTCGGCAAGGAGAACGTGATCTTCCTGGGGCCGCCCGGCACCGGCAAGACCCACCTGGCCACCGGCCTGGGCATCCGGGCCTGCCAGGCCGGCCACCGCGTCGCCTTCGCCACCGCCGCCCAGTGGGTCACCCGCCTCGCCGATGCCCATCAAGCCGGCCGCCTCAGTGACGAGCTGACCAGGCTTGGCCGGATCCCGCTGATCGTGGTCGACGAGGTCGGCTACATCCCCTTCGAACCCGAGGCCGCGAACCTGTTCTTCCAGTTCATCTCGGGCCGCTATGAACGTGCCTCCGTGATCGTGACCAGCAACAAACCCTTCGGGCGCTGGGGAGAGGTCTTCGGCGACGACACCGTCGCCGCCGCGATGATCGACCGGCTCGTTCACCACGCCGAAGTGATCTCGCTGAAGGGCGACTCCTACCGGATGCGCGGACGCGACCTCGGCCGGGTTCCGCCCGCCAACTCCGGGGAATGAACAACATCAACTGACGGCCGGGGGTCAGTTTTCATCCGACGAGACCGGTCCACTTTTCGCGCGACGCCGACACGGCGGACACCAGCGAGGGCTGGTACCCCGGCTGACGAAACTGCCGTGGATCCCGAGCGAACAGCAGTGGCTCGACCTGCTGGACGTCGCGCGCGAGGAACCCGTACGCAACCGTGTCATGCTCGCTCTCGCCTACGACGCGGCCCTGCGGCGCGAGGAACTGTGCTCACTGCGGACCGATGACCTCGACCCGGCCCACCGGACCCTGCGGATTCGGGCCGAGACGACCAAAACCCGGCGGGAGCGCGTCGTCCCCTACTCGGCGGCGACCGGGGTTCTGCTGTCCGGCTATCTCACGCATCGGGCCACGATCAGCAGGGCCCGAGGGCCGCTGTTCTTGTCCGAGTCACGCCGCAACTACGGCCAGCCGCTGAGCCTGTGGACCTGGTCGAAGGTGATTCGGCGCGTTGGTCTCGCCGCCGACCTTCCGAGGTTCTCGACTCACACCACGCGGCATCTGTGCTTGACCGACCTGGCCCGGATGGGCTGGGAACTGCACGCCATCGCCTCTTTTGCCGGGCATCGCAGCACCGAGTCGACGCTCACCTACATCCATCTCTCGGGCCGCGACCTGGCCGAGAAACTGAACCGGGGCATGCAGCAGATCCATTCCTGGCGCGTGGACATGCTCACCCGTGCCGCCCATACCTCTGAGGCGGTCGCCGAGTGATCTCACAACCGAGGACGACGACCACACGGCCGACAAGCACTCCGACCTGGGCATCGCTCGTCGACCTTGCCCACTATGACCGTCGCGGCCTGCTCACCGAGGCTGAGGCGGAAGCACTCAACACACTCAGCATCGATCAGTTTCGGCTCGATGGTCTCAGTCTCGACTCGGTGCCGCTTCGGCCGGTGGCCCGGCTGGTGAAGCCGTTGGCGGACGCTCTCGCCGGTCTGCACTGGCCGCCGGACGACCGTCACCAGCGGCGGTTCGCGCGGGACGCGGCCGGGCTGGTGCTGATCCGCTGCGGCGAGCTTCGCCGAGCCTTTTGGGGCTGGTCAGTGGACGACTGGGTGGACCTGATCAACGCCAGCGGCGCCGACTTCCGGCGCTCGTGGGGCGGCCAGATCGGCCCCAACGCCCGGCCGTTCGTGCTCGTCTACGCCTACCTGCTCGGAGAGTTCACCGCCTTCGACCGGCTCGGTCGCTTCATGCGGCCGACCCTGGCCCGTCGGGTCTTCGGGGCCGATCTCATCGACGATGCCATCCGGCGGATCTGCACGGTTCTGGCCAACTGGGGCTATCGCCGTGACGCCGACAAGCTGGCCGCGGTGATCTGCCAGATGCTTCTGCTGAACCGCAGCCCGCTGCTGCAGGACCTGTCCACCGAGGCCCTGGCCGCACTGCGTGTCCACCCGGCGATGAGCGGGCAGTGGGGCAAGGACCTCTACGGCCTCCACCGGGCGGTCGCGGCACTCGGCCACGCGGACCCACCACCGTCGGGGCATGAGTCCGCACCGGCCGCGATGGAGGGAGTCCCCGCCCCGTGGGCGGCGTCGGTTGAGCATTGGTACGCGACATCGACGCTGACGCCGAAGATCCGCAACAGCTACCGCAGCGTGCTCGCGAAGATCGGCCACTGGTTAGCCGCCGAGCACCCCGAGATCACCGGGCCCAGTCAGTGGACCCGCCAGACGTGCGCGTCCTGGGTCGCGGCCGTGGACCGGATGGCCGTCGGCGACTTCTCGCAGTGGACCCACGGCATGCGCTCCCAGAACCGCTTGGGGAAACCGCTCACGCCGCAGACGAAGTCCGGCTACCTCAAAGTCCCCCGCGCGTTCTTCGACCTGCACGAATGGGAGTTGATCCCGCGCAGGTTCGACCCGGCCCATGCCCTGAGAACCCCGCGAAGCGTTCGCGCCCTGATGGGGCCGGAGCCGCGGGTGATCGCCGATGACATCTGGGCCAAGTTGCTCTGGGCGGGCCTGAACGTCGAACTCGACGATCTGCCGACCGCGGACGGCCGCACCTACCCGGTCGAGCTGATCCGGGCCATCACCCTGACCTGGCTGTTCGCCGGTCAACGCAGCGACGAGATCGCCCGGTTCCGGGTGGGTGCATCCGCTGGCAGCACGACGGCCTTCCCATTCCCGGAGATTCCGGCGAGGTCCTCGCCCGCGACGCCGTCTGCCTGCTGGACGTGCCGACGCACAAGACCGGCACCGCGTTCACCAAGCCCGTCGATCCGCTCTTGGGCCAGGCCATCGAGGCATGGCAGACCGTCAGGCCGACCCAGCCGTCGATGCTCGACCGCAAGACCAATGAGTACGCCGACTTCCTGTTCGCCCACCGGGCCCGCCGGGTCGCCAAGCACTACATCAACACAGCGATCATCCCGATGCTCTGCCGCAAGGCCGGCGTCCCCACCGCTGACGTCCGCGGCAACATCACCAGCCACCGGGCACGCTCCACCATCGCCAGCCAGCTCTACAACGCCAGGGAGCCCATGACGCTCTTCGAGCTGCAGGAATGGCTTGGGCACCGGACGCCCGAAGCGACCACGCACTACGCGAAGCTCACCCCGAACACCCTGGCCAGGGCCTACAACGACGCCGGATACATCGCCCGGAACGTCCGCACCATAGAAGTCCTCGTCGACCGCGACGCGGTCACCTCCGGCGCATCCGCCAGCGGCGAACCTTGGCAGTACTTCGACCTCGGCCACGGCTGGTGCACCTACACCTTCTTCGAGCAGTGCCAGCACCGCATGGCCTGCGCACGCTGCGACTTCTACACCCCGAAAGACTCCAGCAAGGGCCAGCTCCTTGAAGCGAAGGAGAACCTGCAGAAGATGCTGGCGAGCATCCCGCTCACCGACGACGAACGCGCCGCCGTCGACGATGGCCAGGCCGCCCTCAACCAGCTCCTGGAACGTCTCACCGACGTCCCGACCCCCTCCGGGCCGACTCCGCGTCAGATCGGCGTTCCCGCCACCGCGACGTTGCTGCCGATCGTCGATGTCCGCCAGGGCAAGACCGGAGGTTCTTGACCAGCACAAACGGGGCTCTGGCCGAGCCCATCGACCGGCAGATAGGTTGACCCGGCCGACTTCTTGGCCGCTAGTGCCCCACCAGGCAACCTTCGCCCTGATGACGGCTACTCTTCCGACGTGGTCGATCAGAAGGACAGCGAGAGCAGCTCGATCCGGCGCCAGCCGTGGGACCTGGTGGTGTCCACGATCGTGCACGAACTCACTGGCCTGGCTTTCGTCGGGGTTGTCGCCCTGGTGTTCTGGCCGTTCGGATGGCGGCCCGACCCCGACTTTTTCCTCGGCATGCCTGCCATGTTCGCGATTGGGCCGGTGAGCGAGGTGTACCGCACGGGGCCGCCTCGTCGGCTCGCCGCTGTGGCTTTCTTGCTTACGGCAATGTCGGTGGCGCTGCTTTTCGGTGCAATAGCGGACTGGGCCTTTCCGGCGCTGGCTGACCAGGACATCGGTATCTTTGCGGGCCTCTTCGTCGGTGCACCTGTCGGGGCGGGTGTATTTGCCTGGCTCTCCAACAGGGCGAACGTTGCCTGATGCGGCACTAGCACCTGAAATGGACGTCCAGGCTCATGGATCCACCGAAGGGGAGCCCCACAGTGTCAGACCGCTGGGTCAAGCTGGAACTCGATGCGAGCACCTTCGACGCGGCGCGCTTCGAGACGTACTTGGAGCGTTGCCGAAGCACCGGGATCCGATTGACGACGCTGGCCGATCTGGGTGATACCCCACCTCATCGGCGCGCGCTCTATGAGCTCAACAAGGAGTGCTCCGCGGACATCCCAGGCCGCGGCGAGTTCTACACCTTCGACGAGTATCTCAAGCGCAGAATCGAGGTTCCCTCCTACGACCCGCGTGGTGTCGTGGTTGCCCTCGACGGCGACACGTGGTGCGGGCTCGCCGCGACATCGGACTGGCGAACCGCCGGCTTCGTCTTCAACGAGATGACCGGCGTCAGAACGCCCTACCGCAGTCAGGGCCTCTCGGTCGCGATGAAGACGTACGGCATAGAGTTCGCCCGCCTCTGCGGCGTGGACAAGATTCGGACAGTCCACCATCCGGAAAACACGACCGCCATCGAGATGAACCGGCGCCTCGGTTACGTCGACGCCGAGTGGGACTGATCCCGCCGCCTTGACAGATCAGATTCCACAGAACGCACTGGAACACCGTCTACGCCTACTTCGCGCGCCGCAGGCAGGAAGGCCGGGAAGAGGAACCGACGGCATGCGTCATCGACTCCCAGAGCATCAAGACCTCCACCAATGTTCCCGCCTGCGAGCAGGGCATCGACGCGGGCAAGAAGATCGTGGGCCGCAAGCGGAGCATCGTCATCGACACCGTCGGACTCCTCCTCGGAGTCCTCGTCACCGCGGCCAGCGTGCAGGACTCCATCGCCGGCCAGACGCTCATCGAACGGGTCGCCACCGAGCACCCCACCGTCCGCAAGACCTGGGTCGACGGCGGCTACCGCCAGCACCTCGTCGAACACGCCGCCACCCTCGGCATCGACATGCACATCGTCCGCCGCGACCCCGCCACCAAGGGATTCGCCGTCCTGCCCCGCCGTTGGACCGTCGAGAGAACCTTGGGCTGGCTCATGAACCACCGACGCCTCGCCCGCGACTACGAAGCCCACCCACACCGCTCCGAAGCCATAATCCAACTCGCAATGATCAACCTCATGACCCGCAGACTCACCGCCGAATCCACCCCCAGCTGGCGCGGCACCTGAACCCCCCTCAACCCGGCAATCCGGGATCAAACAACGGGAGAAAACGCCCTCTCACACATCGACTAAACACGATTCCCTCACGAATCGGCCAGCCTAGGCGGTCCCGGACTCATCCGTCTCCTTATCTCCTTTTCGAGCTGGTCTTCGCTGGCTCTCTTGTTGTCCTTCAGGAAATCGATAAGCGCGCCGAGAACGCGGAAGGAAATTGGCTGATAGTACTTCTGACTCCGCTCTCCTTCTCGCTCGGTCCACTCACGCAAGACATTACGCAGCCGCTTGGCAGGCTTACCCCGCAATCCCATTTTCTTTATGTATCGTCGCTGTGCTTCCAATGACGGGTGCGGAAGGTATTGTTCAAAGTCAAATCTTCCAGGACGGATTACTGCAGGATCGAGCTGATCGATCGATATATTGGTCGACAAAGCAAAAATGAGCCAACCCTGCTCGCGTAGACGCTGCAACCTTGGCAGCATTCCAGCGGTGATGAAAGCTCCCATCGTTCGCTCACTCACAGCCGCTGAGGTCTCCGTGTCCCGACGCCGGAAAAAGTCTTCGCACTCATCGAATAGGACAACCACTCGGCGGAGTTTCATTAGATCATCAAAAATATTCGCCGAACTGACTTCGAACTTCTCGAGACCCCCTTGAAGGAAATCTGGAGGAGAAAGCGTCAAAAGAGTCCAATTCAGCGACTTCGCGAGACCCCTTACAAGACTCGTCTTCCCTGTCCCTGGGGGACCAGATAGCAGCAACGAAACATCCTCAGGCCGGCTGACAGGGCTCTGCTTCACCGGGGAAAGGAATTTCCCTATGATCTTCTTTTTGAGCTTACCGCTCTCTGTCGGGTCAAAGATCTTCAGGGTGGGCTCAGATCCCGAAGCGGAGCGAATGGACGGCCAGAGGTCCGGCCATTTGAAAACATCCGCCTTAGCATGTTCGACTGACAGATATTTTGCGAGTATCTCACGTTGTCGCAGCCTCCGCAGAGCGGTGTGGTATCGATCAAGGAAAGACAAGACAACGGCAGTGGTCCATGATTCCACATGGTCGCCCGGACGGGTCCGATCGCTGGACCACCCCTTCCACTCGCCGACCTCCGAGAGCGTGGCCTTGGTGTGCAGAAATGCGCCGTGGAGGACATCCAGCAACAAATCGGCATTATCGCCACGACCTCGATTTATTTCGCCACAGAGGACGATTGATAGGGCGAGCGCTATATCGTAACTGCCAATATGCAGCTCTCTCGCTTGACCACTCGTCTGCGAGTGCTGAAGAAAAACTCTTCGAGCTGTCGGCCATGACCCATTCGGTGATTGTGCTTCTTTTATGGCCCGTAGCGCGGCACCACCGATCTGGGAGAAGCCTTGCTCATTAAGCCGATGGAGTGGGCATATCCGGAAAGCGAGTTCGGCTGGATCGAATCGAGAGGCATCATTAGCATGGTACGCACCAAGCTGCGCTAGGACACCCAGATAGACAGTATCAGCCAATTCTGCATACTTAGCAGTGAGTTCAGCGCAAAACTTCTCCTCCTCCCAGATTGACCGGATTGCGTCAACCGCCCTCACCGCAAAGAGCGTTATGTAATCATGAAACAGATGCCTAGACGACTCATCGATCCCGAACCGCTTTTTGAGAATGTCATCGGATACGGCAACCGAAATTTCGCGAACCGCCTCTATAAGAGGCTCGTCGTTAGGTGGTTCAACTTCCAGCAGCTTTCGGGACATTTCCAGACGTGCCAAGGCAAGCAGAAGTTGACTGTCCCGAAAGGTCGAAGGATTGCTATCGCGAAAGTCTTCCTCCCGACCTACCCTGAGGTTGTCGTAATATCTTATGATCAGATTTTCGGCCAGAGTTCTAGTGGCCTTTTCATCTTCCTTATCCTCCTCCCTATTCTCTTCAACGAGAAAACGAAGGAAGTCGACAAGCGCAGCAAAGGCTCTGTGTGTCGATGTCTTCGGCTGCTTCGACCCAGATGTACCCTGTGCCGCTCGGAAACTCATCGCCGCTGGTCCGGGGCGGTCTTCCCTACGGCAGCGGAGACTGGGACCCTAACCGGATGATCTTGTCGACGGTGTACTCGGTAGTTCGGTGTCTGCTGTCGGTACCAGTCGTGTTGCTGCGCCGAAACGCCTCCAAGGACGCAGAGTTGTTGGCCCTTCAGCACGAGAACGCGGTGTTGCGTCGACAGCTGCCACGGATGCGGTATGAGCCGGCGGACCGGTTGTGGCTCGCGGCACTGTCTCGCCTGATACCCCGACACCGGTGGGGACAGGTCTTCGCGGTCGCACCCGCCACGATCCTGGCTTGGCACCAGTCCTTGGTCGCGCGAAAGTGGGACTACAGCAAGCGACCCCGACGCCCGGGCCGACCCCCTACCAGGGTCGCGGTCAAGCGGCTCGTGCTGCGACTGGCCCGGGAGAACAGTCGCTGGGGGCATCGTCGGATCCAGGGCGAGCTGGCCCGGCTGGGTTGCCCGGTCGCGGCGTCCACGGTGTGGGAAATCTTGAACGCGGCCGGCATTGATCCGGCCCCGCGCCGCTCAGGTCCTACCTGGCGACAATTCCTCCGTGCTCAGGCGAAAGGGGTGATCGCCTGCGACTTCCTCCACGTGGACTGCGCCCTGACGTTGAAACGGATCTACATCCTGGTGTTCGTCGAGCACGAAACTCGGCGTCTGCACCTCGCAGGAGCAACTGCTCGTCCGACCGGAGACTGGGTCACGCAGCAAGCGAGGAACCTGGCCGTCGAGCTGGACACCCGGATGGAGGAGCTGAGGTTTCTCATCCGGGACCGGGACGCGAAGTTCACCACCTCCTTCGACGCGGTCTTCGAAGCCGAAGACGTGGAAATCCTCAAGTCCCCGCCACGGGCGCCACGGGCGAATGCAGTCTGCGAGCGCCTCGTCGGCACCCTCCGCAGAGAACTGTTCGATCACGTCCTGGTCTACAACGAGGCCCACGCCCTGACCCTGCTGCGCGAGTACGCAGAGCACTACAACGAACATCGACCGCACCAGTCTCGGCGGCAACTGCCCCCGGGCCACCCGATACAGCCGACTCCGGCAACCGACCTGGATTCCCATCACATCCGACGACGACGGGTTCTCGGTGGCATCGTCAACGAATATCAGCAAGTCGCCTGAGCCTCATACGCTGCGCGGCGATTGCCGCTTGACCAGCAGCGATGAGTTTTCGAGCGGCACAGGTTACAAAACGGACACGAATGTGAACACGCGGCCAAGAAATCGAATATGTGGACAACGGCCCGAGCGGGAGCAATTCGTTAAGGGGACTGGGAGGGAGCATGCTCCCTCCCATCGCTCCCAGGGAGCGCCCCCGGAAACAGAAAAAGGGCCGTTATGAAAACGGCCCTTCACCTGCGACGTTCGATACGTTCGAACTGTCGGGACGACAGGATTTGAACCTGCGACCCCTTGACCCCCAGGAGTGAGGACTAGGGGCATTTTCTGGATATAGCAGGCTTATTCTGGGCGCATATCGTGCACGTGACGGCCCGTCGTGCACCATGGCGCCTGCCGTGTGGTCCCCAACTGGTCCCCATCAAGCGGCTGCTGTTTTGCCATCAGGCGGACGCCTCCGTGAGGCGGCAGCTGGCGAGCAGCCACCTCACGACGAACAAGTGGGGGGTGACCAGTTGATCCGCGACTACGCGATATCAGACGGGCCTGACAGACGAACGGGACGGCCACTAAGAAGTCATCTCATTTGGCCCGGTAGGCTGTTGACCGTGGTGGGGATCGTTGAGCGGCTGGTGCCGGATGAGCTGTGGGATCTGTTCCAACGGGTAGTGCCGGAGGCGCCGACGCGGCCTCAGGGCGGTGGCCGGCGAAGACATGGTGACCGTGAGGTTCTGGCCGCGATCGTCTTCGTGGCCACGTCGGGCTGCACCTGGCAGCAGCTGCCCTCTACGTCGTTCGGGCCGTCCGGGGCAACGGCCCACCGCAGGGTTACAGAGTGGACGAAGGCACGGGTGTGGGCCAAGCTGCACCGCCTGGTCCTCGACGAACTGGGCTCGCGCGGTGACCTGGACTGGTCGAGGTGCGCGATCGACTCGGTGAACATGCGGGCCCTTAAAAAGGGGATCTGACAGGTCCGAATCCTGTGGATCGGGGCAAGTACGGCTCGAAGATCCACCTGATCACCGAGCGGACCGGCCTACCTCTGTCCGTCGGGATCTCGGGCGCCAACGTCCATGACAGCCAGGCCCTGATCCCGCTCGTGAAGGGAATACCACCGATCCGCTCCCACCGCGGCCGACGGCGGCGCAAGCCCGGCAAACTCCACGCCGACAAGGGCTACGACTACAACCACCTGCGGCGATGGTTATCCCAGCGGGGCTTCCGACACCGCATCGCCCGCAAAGGCGCCGAGACCTCGCAGCGACTCGGACGACATCGGTGGACGATCGAACGCACCATGGCCTGGCTCGCCGGCTGCCGCCGCCTCCACCGCCGCTACGAACGCAAAGCCGACCACTTCCTGGCCTTCACCAGCATCGCCTGCACCCTCATCTGCTACCGCAGACTCACCAAGACAGACAGTCTTCAGGATGCGTCGGCGTAGGCGAGGTGGACGCCGCATACGGTGCAGCGGAAGAGCATGGCGGTGGCCCCCTCGCCCAGGTGGGTCAAGAAGTGCTCAAGCTGGTTTTCGTCGTGCCAGCCGTCGAGACGCATGTCGGCCCGCAGCTGCTCGAGGGCTTCGGGATGAGCCACCAACCCGATGTACCCGACTTCGCCCACAAAGGCGGCCGCGTCGTGGCAGTGGACGAGCCAGTGCGGATCCTGCCAGGCGTGGAATCCAGGCGTGCGACGGGTGACCTCATGCAAGACGTCCTCGCTGACACCGTCGAGCCCGTAGGAGTCGGTGAATTCACCAGCGAAGCGTTCAGCCGCGCTCCCATCAGCGATGCACCACGGGCAGAAACGTCCGCTGACCTCGTGGGCAGAGTAGAAGGTCGCCGTGTAGATCCAGCCGGTACTGCGGCTGCAGCAGGCACAAGTACCGGCGTCAGCGCGGATGGACCCGCTAGCGAGGGGGTCCGGGTGATACCGGAAAGAGGGCAGGCTGGCGTTCATCGCCGCTTCCCGATCTGCACCTCGGTGGCCATGCCTATTGATTCCATGGTGGGCATGCTGTCCGTAGGGAGGTTCGGGATCAAGCGGCGACGTCGGACTCCTGCCGGCCCAGCCAATTGAGATGGCTTCTAAGAAGGAGCAGAGACCTTCCAAATTCCACCGTGATCATCGGTGTGCTGCGTGAGCCGCCCGCTTGCCGGATCGTACGAGGCGGCAGCGTGCACCCGGCCCGACGGCAGGGTGACCTTCGTCATCTGACTGATCGCGGTACGCGCCGCGTAGTGTTCGGCGATCGTCGATGCGTCCAGCGCGTGGCCATAGATGGCCACCTCGTCCATCTGACCCTTGTAGTGGTATTCGCCATTGGCCACGCCCATCCAGCTGTCGCTGGCGTAGCCGGCACCCAAATATGCGTAGTCACGGGACTGCTCGGACACTGCTCCTGCGATCGAGCCGACCTTCTTACCATCGAGGTAGAGGCTCTGGCCGGTGGCCGAGGCCGTCAGTACGGCGTGGTGCCAGGCATTGTCGGTGACGGCGGTCGTGGTGGCGATCGGGCCACTGGCCCCCACGACGCCCGCGCGGCGGAACCAGTGCAGGTGGGCGAACGCCCGCTCCACCACCCAGCGTTGGGTGCCAAGTCCGGAGTCGTGCTCGGTGTCCCGGCGGGCGATCAGCGGTTTCACACCGAGCGCGCGCGGACGACGGCCTCGGGGATCAATGGAACCGTGGTTATCGGCGAGAACGATCATGGTCCCGGGGGTCGATACCACGGAAGGGATCTTCCGCGCAGGGGTTCGAGCGACGGCTAACTGATGCGGCCTCAGTCCGGCTACCCTCCGGCCCGTGCCGTGCACCGGCTCGGGGGTGACGGCAGCGTGGGGCAGATGACAGACGCGGTCCGCGACCCGGGCTCCGGGCCGACATCCGGTCAGTGGCCCAGCAGGGTGGCACGGAATTGGCCCAGACGGCTGGGATGCTTCGCACGTAGCGTCGAAATCGCGATCACATCGCCCTGCAGCGGCCCCGGGATCGCTCCCCCACCAACTCGCCCGAGGAAACCCATGCGCGCCATCACCGTCCAGGACCGCGACGCCGGCATCAGCGGCCTCACCCTCACCGACCTGCCCCACCCCCACGCGGCCGAGAACGACGTGATCGTCCGCGTCCATGCCGCCGGCTTCACCCCGGGGGAGCTCACCTGGCCCGGCACCTGGACTGACCGGGCCGGCCGCGACCGCACCCCCTCCGTCCCAGGCCACGAGCTGTCCGGCGTGGTCACCGGGCTCGGCTACGGCACCACCGGCCTGACCGTCGGCCAGCGCGTCTTCGGGCTCACCGACTGGACGCGCAACGGCTCACTGGCCGAGTACACCGCGGTCGAGGCCCGCAACCTCGCCCCGCTCCCCGCCGACGTCGACCACATCACGGCCGCCGCCTTGCCGATCTCCGGACTCACCGCCTGGCAGGGCCTCTTCGACCACGGCCGCCTCACCACCGGCCAAAGCGTGCTCATCCACGGCGCCGCGGGCGGCGTCGGCTCCATCGCCGTGCAGCTCGCCCGCGAGGCAGGCGCCCGGGTGATCGGCACCGGTCGGGCCGCGGACCGGGAGGCCGCGCTCGGCCTCGGCGTGCACACGTTCGTGGACCTGCAGGCCGACCGCCTGGAGGACATCGGCGAGATGGACGTCGTGTTCGACGTCATCGGCGGCGAGATCCTGGAACGCTCCACGGCGCTGGTCCGCGCCGGCGGCACCTTGGTCACCATTGCGCAGCCGGTCACCGTCCACCCCGCGGACGGCCGCGCCGTCTTCTTCGTCGTCGAACCCGATCGGGTCCGTCTCGCCGACCTCGCCCAGCGCCTGCGCGACGGGCGACTCAAGCCGATCGTCGGGGCGATCCGCCCACTGGGTGATGCAGCCGCCGCCTTCGCACCCAACAAGCGCACCCCCGGTAAAACGATCATCCGGGTCGCCTAAGCTCCGGCGGGCGGCAACACGCGGCTGCGGCGGCACCTGATCGACCTGTCCCGCCGACTAGTGCGGGACGTGCCGCGCGAGCGACGTGCAGACCTTCGGCGCCGCGCCGGGGAGGAGTCGTGACCCGGGTCCGGCGGTCCTGGGACTCCTGCGGAAACTCCGCTGCAGCACCAACCGCATCACCAACATCGTGAAGGCCGTCCTCGTCCTTCACCACGCGCCAGCATGAGGTTGGAAGAGACTCAGTGTGTGAGCCACTCCCCGGCCCGGGCCATCACGGAGTCGGGGGCGCAATGGGGCCATGAAAACGTAAGTGTGATAGTCGACCTGTGGCCCGGGTTGGGTTCCCACCAGGCTGGCGTTGGCGTTCCGGCATGACCGGAAAAGGTAGGGCGGTTACGCCGTCGTCGGGCTCTCTGGCACTGAGAGCCCGTCGCCAATCCGCCCGCCCTTGCCCGCGTCGGCTGGTTGAGGAATTTGGTTGCGGTGGATCAGGCGGATGCGGTGATACTCCGGCATGAGTAGAGACGCCGAGGTCATCGTGCTCGCCCGCTGGTCGGACGAGGTGATGGAACCGCTGACCCAGGACGACCCGGAACGCACGTGGCGAGGTCGCTTCGTCCCCATAGCCGGGCACTGGGGCTACGAGTTCGGGTGGGCCCTGGAGTTCGAGAAAATGCGTGCCCGCAAGGGCCTGCTCAGGCACCTGGAGTCGTTGCCGTGGCCGCATCCGCATACGGTGCAAGTTCTGCTTCGCGACCAGGACGACGACTGCTTCGGACTATGGATGTTCCAGGAGGGCCGGCTGGTGGAAGTCACCATTCCGCGCACCGAGCGTTTCCACCAGCCGACACCGCCCAATGAGGACTTCGAACCCGACCCGGGCATGCTGTTGCGCACCGACCAGAACACGGCTCTGCCCGAGCAGACCCCAGAAACACGCCGCGACACCCGCTCACCCTGGTAGACCGAGTTCAACAGCTCATCTTGGGACGTCAGGGCTGTCGACGCGCACCTACTCGGCGAACTTGCGCCACCACTACCCAGGTGCCGATAAGCCCTGAACGAGGCGTTTCACTGCGGATGGAGCCACAGGCGGATCGCGGCCAGGATGACCGTCCCGTGGAAGACGTACGCCCGCTTGTCGAAGCGCGTGGCGACGGCTCGGAAGTTCCTGAGCCGGTTGATGGTCCGCGCGACCTCGTTGCGGCGGCGGTAGATCGCCTTGTCGAAGCCTGTGGGCCGGCCTCCTTGGCTGCCGCGGCGTCGGCGGTTACTCCGCTGGTCTCTCGGCTCGGGGACCGTGTGCTTGATCTGGCGTCTGCGCAAGTCACGCCGATTACGGCGTGATGAGTACGCCTCATCTCCCCCGACATGGTCGGGCCGAGTACGCAGTCGTCCACCAGCCTGCCGGGGCACACGGATCTCTTCTGGAAATCTTTAAAGGTGCGGGTTACGGCGGGCCGTGACGGCTGTCGTGGGCCGCGCTATGCCGGGACAATGCCCGCCTAGCCCAGGAGGAGTGCGACATGACCGATGACGAACTGTTCGAGGCCGTCCGGGCCCGGGGCAGGGAGTGACGCCCAACCGATAAACCTTCCGCGGTGACGGTGCCCGAACCCGCTTCCCCCAGCGCCGTCGAAGAGGGAGAGCAAGTGGTGGGCTACCCGATACCGCCGTTGGTGCGTCGTCTCTATCTTGAGATAGCCGACGGAGGTATCGGCCCGTTCAGAGGCTTTTACCCATTGCTCGACGGGCCCGAGTCAGGGGCCATGCTCGTCGGCTATGTCGAGTTCCTCACTTGCGAATTGGCCTCAACGGACCCACCACCCACGCCCGCTGGGGTGCTGTTCTTCTGTTTCGAACATGAGATGTCGGGGATGCTGTTGGACTTCCGCCACCCCGAGGGGCAGATGTGGCTCTGGGATCAAGGGGATCGGCACAAGCTAGACCTGACCTTCCCTCAGTGGCTGGAGGCGTGGCTTGGTGGACGTCTGACAGACCAGTTCTTGGCGTCGCGAAAGTTGCAGGACGAGTCGTGGGTCAGTGACTGGTGAGTGAAGAGCTGCCCCCAAGCACGTTCGAGGTTCCGGACTCGCACTAGAGATCTTTAAGGGCGTGGTGACGTGGGGTCGTGACGGCACCAGCAACTCGGCGGTCCGATCGTCGTGGTCTGGGACAATTCGAAACGCACGTCAGTCGCGCGATGCGCCCGAGTTCAACCCGGTCGAGGGCATCTGGTCGCACCTGAAACGGTCCCTGGCCAACCTCACCAAACACAGCCTCGACCAACTCACCGCGCTCGTGAAGACCCGGCTCAAACGGATGCAGTACCGACCCGGCCTCATCGACGGCCTCATCGCCAAGGCCGGCCTCGACTTCCAACCGCCGTAACCTCAGCCATTGAAGATCTCTAGAAGCCTCGCGGAAGCTGTGGAGCGCGAACTGCGGGCGGCCGGAGGGCCCTTGTACTAACTGGACTCCCGAGGGGCCGACAGCATTGCTTTTCGAACAGAAGCCCCACTGGAACTATTCATTCCGATGAATCTGACCTGCACCGCAAGCCGCCTGACGTCAAATGAGCGTCACGACAGTCATTTCAGCGTCAAGATATCCGCGCGCAACGCCCACACTGCACATAACGCGCGCCGACAAAGCCGCAGGCCAGGAGCCCTTCGCGACGGCTCAAGCACCGCCACGCACTCCACATGGTGCGTCATCGGAAACCCATAAACGACTCCACGAACGACCCACTCCGCGCCTTACCGTCTGCTCCATGGCGCACCTTGACCGGGTCAAAGTGCGCCACAGCCCCCGTCAAGCATCCCGGTCCCCAACTGGTCCCCAAGAACGATCAAGGGGCCGTTTCAGATCTCCTCTGAAACGGCCCCTGATCTGCGACTTCGTAAAGTCGGGACGACAGGATTTGAACCTGCGACCCCTTGACCCCCAGTCAAGTGCGCTACCAAGCTGCGCCACGTCCCGGTGCTTGTCTGACCTGGGCTTTCCCCCTGGCCGAACTCGCACGGAAACCATACCGCACTCGGGGGCGTGGTCGCGCACACCTTTCCCGCCGC
Source organism: Streptomyces sp. NPDC046821 (assembly GCF_040645335.1). NCBI lineage: Bacteria > Bacillati > Actinomycetota > Actinomycetes > Kitasatosporales > Streptomycetaceae > Streptomyces > Streptomyces sp. NPDC046821. The sequence continues at coordinate 613,582 of NZ_JBEYYB010000001.1, forward strand.
CCAGCCGCGCGCCCCCGTTGACCTCAAGCTTGCTTGAGGTTGCACGCTTCCTGTCATGACAGCGACAGCGGCGTCAGCGACGACGACACATACGTACGCCTACTCCGACCTTCCCGCCCTGATGGGGCGCATGACCGGTGACGAGAAGCACGGGCCCGCGGCGACCTCCACCCTTGATGTGCTGTGGGTTCTGTACGACCGGGTGCTGCGGGTGACGCCCGAGTCACTGCGGGATCCGGTGCGCGATCGGTTCCTGTTGTCCAAGGGGCACGGGCCCATGGCGTACTACGCCGTGCTCGCGGCCAAGGGGTTCCTGCCGGTGGAGTGGCTGGGCGGATTCGGGGGCTACGACTCTCCGCTCGGGCATCATCCGGATCGGGTGCTCGTCCCTGGTGTCGAGATCGGGAGCGGGTCCCTTGGGCATGGGCTGCCCGTCGGTGTCGGGACCGCCCTCGGGCTGCGGGCGCAGGGGCTGTCGGAGGCGGCCGTGTGGGTCCTGATCGGTGATGCCGAGCTGGATGAAGGCAGTAATCACGAGGCAGTCGCCTTCGCCGGGCCCGCCGGCCTCGATCGGCTGCACGCCGTCGTCGTCGACAATTCCTCCGCCAGTCATGCCAGGCCCGGCGGCATCGCCGCCCGTTTCGAGGCGGGCGGCTGGTCCGCCGTGACCGTCGACGGGCGCGATCACTCCGCCCTGTACGAGGCGTTCACCGCGCCGCATCCCGGGCGTCCCCGCGTGATCGTCGCCCGTGTCGAGCCCAAGTCCGCGTGACGCTCACATCCATCTCTGTGGAAGGACACACCGCGTAATGGACACCATGCGTGATCGATTCGTGCCCGTCGTCTCCCGGCTGCTCGACGAGGACCCTCGGGTTGCCCTCGTCCTGGCCGAGATCGGCAGGGCCCAGCTCGTGGAGACCGAGCGTAAGCATCCCGACCGGGTGATCAACGTCGGGATCAGGGAGCAGTTGCTCATCGGGACCGGGGCCGGGCTCGCGCTCACGGGGATGCGGCCCGTCGTGCATACCTTCGCCAGCTTCCTGGTGGAGCGGCCCTTCGAGCAGGTGAAGCTGGACTTCGGGCATCAGGGCGTGGGCGGGGTGCTGGTGAGTGCCGGCGGGTCGTTCGACTGGCCTGCCGGAGGGTTCACTCACATGGCGCCCGGTGACGTGGCTCTGCTCGACACCCTCGACGGGTGGACCGTGCATGTGCCGGGGCATCCGGACGAGGCTGAGACGCTGCTGCGGCACGCCGTCGGGGCGGGTGACGACCGGGTTTACGTTCGGCTCTCCGTGCAGTCGAACCGGGAGGCGTTGGCCGTCGACGGGGAGCGCTTCCTGACCCTGCGCGAGGGGCGGGGCGGGGTCGTGGTCGCCGTCGGGCCCATGCTCGACGCCGTGCTCGCCGCGACCGAGGGCGTCGACGTCACTGTGCTCTACGCGACGACCGTGCGGCCCTTCGACCGGGAAGCGTTGCGGCGTGCCGTGGGGGCGGCCCATGCCGCTGACGTGGTGATCGTCGAGCCTTATCTCGCCGGTACGTCCACGGGCTTCGCCAATGACGCCCTCGCCGATGTGCCGCACCGGGTGCTCGGGCTCGGCGTGGGGCGCCGGGAGCTGCGCCGGTACGGGCAGATCGAGGAGCATGTGGCCGCGCACGGGCTCGACGCCGCGTCTCTGCGGGAGCGGATCAGCGGGTTCCTGGACGCGCGGGTTCGCGGGTAGGGGCCTGCGGCGCGCGTTCCGGTCTGCTGTCCACCCGTACCAGGCCGCGTATCGCGGGGACGGTGAGCAGGGACGCTGCGACCAGGACCGTCGTGACGCCGCCGGCGAGCAGTACGTGGCGGGTGCCGAAGACTCCGGCGGCTGGGCCCGCGAGTGCCTGGCCTACCGGGGTCATCGCGAGGGAGCCCGCTACGTCGTAAGCGTGGATGCGGTTGAGGACGTCGCGCGGGACCTGGGTCTGAATGCTCGTGGCCCACATGACGCCCCAGAACGACATGCCCGCGCCCGCGACGACCGAGCCCGCCGCCATCCACTCGACGTCGAGCCCGGCGCCGACCGTCGCCGGGTACAGGCTGAACCCGAACAGGGCGACGGCGCCCGCGCGCAGCATGTGGCGGGGGCGCAGGCGCAGGGCGAAGACTCCGCCGATGACGGTGCCGAGGCCGAGCGCGGAGTTCACCAGGCCGTAGGCGCGCGGGCCGTGTTCCTGGACGACCTGCGTCGCGATGAGCGGTACGGCCGGGCCCGACGCCGCGATCATCAGGACGCACCAAATTGCTATCACGCCCCAGAGCCAAGTGCGGGACCTGAACTCCCGCCAGCCCTCGACGAGTTCGGCCCGGAAGCCGTTGCCGTGGACCGTCTCGGCGGTGGTCGGCAGCGGGGGCAGTCGGAGCAGGAGCAGGCACAGGGCGCTCACCACGTACGTGCCCGCGTGGGCCGCGAAGACCACGCCGGGGGACGCGAACGCGACGAGTATTCCTGCGACGGCCGGGCCCGCGAGCTGTGCCACGGACTCGGCCACGCGTATCGCGCCGTTCGCCGCCTGTACGTCGGTGGCGAGGCGCGGGACCGTGCTGGCGACGCCAGGCTGGAACAGGGCGGACGCCGCGCCGTTCACCGCGCCGATGACGCAGATCTCCCAGAGCACGACGTGTCCCGTGAAGAACATGACCGCCGCGAGGGACTGCGTGACGAGGCGCGTCGCGTCGGCTCCGATCATGAGGAGCCGGGTGCTGAAGCGGTCCGCGATGACGCCGCCGAAGATGACGAGGCCCGCGAAACAGGCGACGGAGGCCGCCATTGCGAGGCCGACGGCGCCCGCGCCGTACCCGTGCTGGAGCAGGCCCGCGGCGAGCGCGACGGGCAGCATGGTGTCGCCGAGCTTTGCGACGGCTCGCGCCGCGAAGAACAGGCCGAAGTCGCGGGACCAGATGGAGGTCGGCTTGCGGGGCGGCGGCGCGTCCGCTGGGTCCGAGGCCGCTGAGGCCGCTGAGGCCGCTGAGGCCGCTGAGGCCGCTGAGGCCGCTGAGGCCGCTGAGGCCGCTGAGGCCGCTGAGGCCAGGCTCCGGCCGCCTTCGCGCGTCTCAGGCGCGGCTTCGGGCCTCGTCAGCCCCTTGGTACAGGGGGCTGACTCATGGCCCGGCTCGGATCCGCCCCTCTCACCGCCGACCGCCCCGCCGCCGGCCGAACCCGGCTCCGTGCCCGGCCCGCCCTCGCACATCTCGGGCACACCGTCGGACCGGGTCAGCCCCAAGCCATCGGGGGCGGCGTTGTCGTCTGCGGGCCGCAGAGGGCTGGTCGCGCAGTTCCCCGCGCCCCTTACGGGCCCAAGTTCCGGCTCGGATCCGCCCTTGGTACCGGCGATGTTCCGGCCGCCCACCGAACCCTGCTCCGGGACCGACCCGCGCTCCCCCTCCGCATCAGCGATCCCCCGACCGCCGCCCAAGCCCTCCGCCCGGTCCCGCTCCCCCGGTCCACCCGAACCCTCCGCCGACAACCCGCCCATGCCCCTCCGTGCCCCTCCCCAGCAACGCAACGCGCCCCTCCGGCGCCGCTCTCCCTACGCCGCCGGATCATTGCACGTCACATCTAGATCGCTCCCCGAACATCAGACCGGCCCCAACTCCGGGTGCGCGTCCAGGAGTCGGCCCGGCGCCGCCTGACGCCACGAGTCCGTCAGGATGTCCCGCAGTTCCTCGGTGTCGTCGAGCGCCGCGAGTCTCACCCGTACCCACGCGAAGCTCGCCTCGTGGGCCGCGATCCAGAATTTCTTGGGCTCGGCGAGGACCAGTTCGTCTCGCTCCACCTTGGGGCAGCGCACCGCGATGGACGTCTCCTCCTCGGGCAGCGTGGCGAACATCTTCCCCGCGACCCGGAACGTCGGCATACTCCACGCGATCTTCTCCGTCACCTCCGGCAGGGCCAGGGCGATGGAACGTACGTCGTCGGCGTCTGACATGGAACGAACCGTAGCCAAGCCCTCTGACAATCGCCCGACCGTCACCGCCCTCAAGCCCGTAAGCCCGTAAGCCCACGCCACCCCGCACCATCCCCACCCCGCAAGCCCACGCCACCCCGCAAGCCCCATAAGCCGGCCCACCGCCACCGCCCCCTACCCCTCCGCCGCCTCCCCCAGCGCCTCCAGTACCGGGCTGATCAGCGGATGCTGCTCCGCCCCGCAGCGGACCGCCGCGAAGACTCGGCGGGTGGGGGCCACGCCGTCCACCGGGCGGACGACCGCGTCCGACAGGTCCATGCCGCGCAGGGCCGAGCGCGGGACCAGGGCGACGCCCGCGCCCGCCGAGGCGAGGGCGACGACCGCGCGGAAGTCGTCCGAGGAATGTTCGAGCTGGGGCTGAAAACCCGCGTGTTCGCAGGCCAGGACCACTACGTCGTGACACGGGTTGCCGGGGAACGGGCCGATCCAGTTGTCCTTGGACAGAGCCGCGAGCGGCACCCGGTCCGCCGACGCCAGCCGGTGCGTCGCGGGCAGCACCGCGTCGAACGGTTCCGCGTACAGCGGTACGCGCGTGAGGCGGGCGTCGTCCGCGCCCGGCGCGCCCCGGTACTCGACGGCGACCGCGACGTCGACCTGCCGGTCGAGGACCATCGGCAGGCTGGCGTCGCCCTCGGCGTCCTGGACGCGGATCCTGATGCCGGGCGCCGTGCGGGCGAGCCGGGCGAGCGCCGGGCCGACGACCAGGCCGATGCCGGTGGCGAACGCGGCGACGGTGACCGTGCCGGCCGCCCCCGAGCTGTACGCCGCCAGCTCGGCCTCCGCCCGCTCCAGCTGGGCGAGGACCGCGTTGGTGTGGGTCAGCAGGATCTCGCCGGCCGGGGTGAGCCGTACGCCCTTGGCGCCTCGGTCGACGAGACGGTGACCCGTCTCCTGTTCCAGGGCGGAGAGCTGTTGGGAGACCGCCGACGGGGTCAGATAGAGCGCGGCGGCAGCCGCTGTCACGGTGCGGTGGTCCGCCACCGCACGGAGGATGTGCAGCCGCCGCGCTTCGATCATGCGGCGAATTCTCCCAAATGTATGACCGTGCTCCGAACCCAGGTCACGACGCGGACTCGGCGTCGAGTTCGGCGCGCGCCGCGACGAAGGCGTCCACGGCCCGGTTCACGTCCTCCGTGGAGTGCGCGGCGGAGAGCTGGACGCGGATGCGGGCCTTGCCCTGCGGGACGACGGGGTACGAGAAGCCGATCACGTACACCCCGCGCTCCAGGAGCAGTTCCGCCATGCGGCCCGCGACGGAGGCGTCGCCGATCATGACCGGGGCGATCGCGTGGTCGCCGGGCAGGATGTCGAAGCCCGCCTCTGCCATGCGGGTCCGGAAGAGCGCCGTGTTCGCGGCGAGCCGCTCGCGCAGTTCGCCCGCCGACTCCAGCAGGTCGAGGACCTTGAGCGACGCGGCCGCGATGACCGGGGCGAGGCTGTTGGAGAAGAGGTACGGGCGCGAGCGCTGGCGGAGCAGCGCGACGATCTCGGCGCGGGCGGCGACGTAGCCGCCGGAGGCGCCGCCGAGGGCCTTGCCGAGGGTGCCGGTGATGATGTCGACGCGGTCCATGACGCCGTGCAGTTCGGGGGTGCCGCGGCCGCCGGGGCCGACGAAGCCGACGGCGTGCGAGTCGTCGACCATGACCATGGCGTCGTAGCGCTCGGCCAGGTCGCAGATCTCGTCGAGCGGGGCGACGTAGCCGTCCATCGAGAAGACGCCGTCGGTGACGATCAGCTTGCGGCGGGCGTCGCCGGCCGCCTTGAGCTGCATCTCCAGGTCGGCCATGTCGCGGTTGGCGTAGCGGAAGCGCTGAGCCTTGGACAGGCGGATGCCGTCGATGATCGAGGCGTGGTTGAGGGCGTCGGAGATGACGGCGTCCTCGGCGCCGAGGAGGGTCTCGAAGACGCCGCCGTTGGCGTCGAAGCAGGAGGAGTAGAGGATCGTGTCCTCCTGGCCGAGGAAGTTCGAGATCCGTGCCTCGAGCTCCTTGTGGACCTCCTGGGTGCCGCAGATGAAGCGGACGGAGGCCATGCCGTAGCCCCAGCGGTCGAGCGCCGCGTGTCCGGCGGCGATGACCTCGGGGTGGTCGGCGAGGCCGAGGTAGTTGTTCGCGCAGAAGTTGAGCACCTCGCCGGGGCGGCCGCCCGCGGTGACGGCGACCGTCGCGGACTGCGGGGTGCCGATGACGCGCTCGGGCTTGTGAAGCCCGGCGGCGGTGATCTCGTCGAGGGTGGCCTGGAGGTCGTCGCGTACTGAGTCGAACATGCCGAAAGTCCTTAGAGGGGTGGGGAGTTCAGGGGCGCGGGGAGGGGGCCGTGTCAGACGTTCCAGTCGAGGATGACCTTGCCGCCCGTGCCGCTCGCCGCGTCGTCGAACGCGGCGTCGAAGTCGGTGTACGCGTAGCGGCCGGTGATCACGGGGGCGAGGTCGAGGCCGGCCTCCAGGAGGACCGACATCGCGTACCAGGTCTCGAACATCTCGCGGCCGTAGATGCCCTTGATCGTGATCATCGAGGTGACGACGCGGGACCAGTCGACGGCGAACTCCTCGGCGGGGAGGCCGAGCATGGCGATCTTGCCGCCGTGGGTCATGTTGGCCAGCATGTCGCGCATCGCGACGGGGTTGCCGGACATCTCCAGGCCGACGTCGAAGCCCTCGCGCAGGCCGAGCTCGCGCTGGCCGTCGGCGATCGTGGACTGCGCGACGTTCAGGGCGAGGCTGACGCCGATCTTGCGGGCGAGGTCCAGGCGCTCCTCGCTGACGTCGGTGACGACGACGTTGCGGGCGCCGGCGTGCCGGGCGACAGCCGCGGCCATCAGGCCGATGGGTCCGGCGCCGGTGATCAGGACGTCCTCGCCGACCAGCGGGAACGACAGGGCCGTGTGCACGGCGTTGCCGAACGGGTCGAAGATCGCGGCCACGTCGAGGTCAACCGGCACCCGGTGCACCCACACGTTCGACGCGGGCAGCGCCACGTACTCGGCGAACGCGCCGTCGCGGCCGACGCCGAGGCCTACGGTCGAGCGGCAGAGGTGGCGGCGGCCCGCGAGACAGTTGCGGCACTTGCCGCAGACGAGGTGGCCCTCGCCGCTGACGCGGTCGCCGACGTTGATGTCCACGACGTCACGGCCGGTCCCGACGACCTCGCCGACGAACTCGTGGCCGACGACCAGGGGCGCGCTGATCGCCTGCTGCGCCCAGCCGTCCCAGTTGCGGATGTGGAGGTCGGTGCCGCAGATCCCCGTTCTGAGGACCTTGATCAGTACGTCCGAGTGGCCGATGCCCGGCTCGGGCACGTCCGTCAGCCACAGTCCGGGCTCGGACCTCTCCTTGACCAGCGCCTTCAACGTACGGCTCCCGTCGTCGCGCCCCAGGTCAGGACAGGCCGGGACCGGCCGCCGTCCGAGGGGAAGAGTGAAGTGACGGCATGGGCGGGCGCCTTGGTAGCACACGGCTTGGGCGCGCCCTCCTGCCGACGCCGTAAATCTTCCGCACATCGGCGCCCGGGTCCATCGAGGATTTCTTAAGCGGAGGAGAAGGTTTCCTTCAGGCCCCGACGGCGTGTCGGCGCTGTGGGCAGGCCGAAGCCGCCCTCCGTCGCACCGCGTGAAATCGGTGAAACGGAGGGCGGCCGGTCGGGTGGTTACGGGTGGACGAGCACCTGGGAGAGGGCGACGCGGCCCGTTCCCGTGACCTTGATCCGGACGTAGCGGGCCTCGCTGTCCGTGTCCAGGACGGTGGGCCGCATGGCCTTGCCGGGGACATGGACGGTGGTGGCGTCGGCGAAGTCCGCGGTGCGGGACAGCTGGAGGTCGAAGCCGGCGGTGGTCATCGAGCTGTTGTTCCAGATCTCGACCTGGCCGACGTGCTGCGCGGAGCCGAGGTCGACCTGCCACCAGGCGCCCGGCTCGGACAGCGTGCGGGTGTCGGTGTTGGTGTCACCGTCGACGGCGAGGGCCGCGGTGGCAGTGCCCTCCGTGGAGGACTGGGAGACGGTGCCGGTGCGGGCCAGGTCGGGGCGCAGCTGCTCGACGGTGCCGTGCCCGGTGGCACCCGCGGCGGCGGCCACCGCGACGGCCTCGTCCGGGAGCCGGTCGAGGCCGGTCTTGTTGTCGGTCATCACGGAGCCGCGGCCGGCGAGGTCGGGAGCCGCGGTGTCGGTCCAGTTGCCGGTGGCGGTGTTCTCGATGCCGTAACCGGCCCAGTTGGACACCCACTTGTAGCCCATGCGGGTGAGCACGTTGCCCGTGACTCGGATGTGGCTGGACTGCTCGTCGAGGTAGATGCCGTTGCCGTCGCGCTCGGTGTTGCCGAAGGCGCTGCGGTTGATGTAGTTGCCGGAGATGACGGTGCCGGGCTGGGAGCCCTGGGTGTAGATGGCGCCGCCGTCGTGCATGTCGTTCTCGACGCGCATGACGTTGTTCATGCGGTTGTCGGTGATCTTGTTGTCACGCAGGACGGACTTCTGCGACTCGGGCTGGTTCCAGCCCCAGCCGACGGAGATGGCCGAGTAGGGCAGCTCTTCCAGAGTGTTGTGGTCGACGGTCAGCTCGGCCTCGTAGCCGGCCCAGATGCCGACGGAGTCGGTGAACTCGACGCCTGCGTGCCGGATGGTGTTGTACGCGACCGTGTTGCGCTCACCGGTGAGTTCGGCGGCCGGCATGGGCTCGGTGTCGCCGATGTAGGCGGCGCCGGAGGACAGGTCGGTGAACCGGGAGTGGGTGACGCCCGAGTCCTTGGTGCCCGACTCGAAGATGACGCCGGCGCCGCCGAGGTGGCTGAAGTCGGCCTGGTCGACGGTCACATGGCGGCCGCCGCGCACGGTGAGGGCGGCGGCGGGCTTGGTGTAGTAGCGGCCCGCGTGGTCGACGGGGCCGGTGGCGCCGGTGAGGGTGAGTCCCGCCTGCATACCGGCGTAACCCTCGTCGGTGGACGGCTGGTGCCAGGCGGCGTACTCGAAGCCGATGCCCTGGACGTTCACGTCGTGGGCGCCGTCGAGGACGAGCAGCCGCTCGGTGACCGGGGTGTACGCCTTGACGTGCTTCATGTCCTGGCCCTGGCGCGGCAGGTACGTGAGGGTGCGGGCGCCCGAGTTCCAGACGAACTCGCCCGGCTTGTCGAGGAGTTCGGGCGCGTTCTCGAAGTAGGCGACCTTCGAGTAGCGCGAGGAGTCGACGGTGGTGGTGTCCCAGGCGGGGCCCGTGCGGTTCGTGCCGGACGCGGAGTTGGTCCAGCAGGGCTGGGCGAAGGTCAGGATGTCGCCGGTGACGGAGTCGATGCGGCAGTGGTAGTTGCGCCAGCGGACGCTGATGACGGCCTCGGCGTCGGTGGGGCGGGCCCAGTTCGCGATGCCGGTGGCCTTGGCGCCGGTCATGCCGGTCTTGGTGGCGTCGCACGTGGAGGCGGCGCAGGACTCGCCGCGGGCGCGCACGGCCCGGTCACCGTCGACGAAGAGCTGGCGCGGGGTGATGCCGTCGGGGACCTTCGTGGTGTACGTGCCGTCCGCGTTGGCCTCCCAGCCCTTCAGCTTGCGACCGCCGGACAGGACGGGGTGGGCGCCGGGGGCGGCGGTCCAGGTGACGGTGTGTCCGTCGCGCCCGGAGTCGGCGGCGCCGAGTTCCAGGGATCTGCTCAACGCGTAGGTGCCGTCGGCGAGTTCGATGCGTACGTCACGTCCGTCGACGGTCCGGGCGAGGTCTCTGGCGCCTTCGAGGGAGCAGGGGTTGCCGGGTGCGCAGGAGGTGCCCGATCCGTCCGGGGACGCGTACAGGACACGGGCTCCCGCGTCGGCCTGGGCGACGGGGGCGGTGGACAGGAGGGCGGCGGTCGCGGCGAGGGCGACGGCTATGCGGGTTCTGTTCACGGTGGGCGTCAGCTCCAGTCGGGGTGGCCGGGCATGGGCGGGTTGTCCTTGCTGAACAGCCAGTCCTCCAGGAAGGGCCGCAGCGACGGGTCGTGCGTGACGTTCACCGCGTTGTCGATGAAGTCCTGGGAGTCGGCGACGGAGTGCCGGTGCTTGGTGAGCCAGGACTTCATGATCGCGTCGTACTGGTCCTGGCCGACCTGCTGGTTGAGGGCGTACAGGACGACGGAGGCACCGTCGTAGATGTTGAACCCGCCCAGCTCGGTGGGCAGTCCGGGCGGTCCGTCGGTCTTGCGTACGGCGTCGAGCTTGCCGTACGCCGTCTTCATCTTATCCTCCATGGAGGCGGTGCCCTGCTGGTCGGCCCAGAGGGCGGCGTAGTAGACGGCGGGGCCCTCGTTCAGCCAGGCGCTCTGCCAGGTTCTGGGCGTGACCGAGTCGCCGAACCACTGGTGGGTCATCTCGTGGACCATGACGTTCGTGTACGTCGGTGAAGTGGCGGCGTTCTTGAACCAGTTGGGCCCGAACAGCGACAGGGTCTGGTTCTCCAGCGCGTCGCTGTAGCCGTCGCGGACGATCTGCATCCCGTAGGTACCGAACGGGAAGCGCACGCCGAGCGTCTTCTCCAGCCACGCGATCTGGCCGCCGGTCTGCTCGACGATCGGCTGGTACTTCGCGACCTGGTCGTCCGGGACGTAGTGGCGCAGCTTCACGCCGTGCGGGCCCTCGCCGGTCAGGAGGGTCTGCTTCTCCACGGAGATGCCGAGGAGTTCGGACGCCATGGGGACGTTCAGGCTGAAGTCGGAGGTGGTCTTGCCCTCGCCCGCGGGGCGGGTGCCGGTCAGGGTGCCGTTGGCGCCGGGGGTCCAGCCGTCGGGGGCGGTGAGGTGGAAGCTCCAGGTCGCCTTGTCCATCGTGGTGTCGTTGACGGGGGCGAACGTGTCGGCGCGGGTGGACTGCGCGGCGGACGCGAATCCGCCGTCGCTCATGTAGCGCCAGCCGGGGGCGCCGATGGGCTTCGTCTTGCCGTTGCCGTGGTAGGTGACGGCGACCTCGAACGGGGTGTTGTCGTGGATGCCGCCGGCGGGCGTGACCGTCAGTTCCTGGCCGCTCTTGCCGAGGGAGACGGCGAAGTCCGCGTCCGCTCCGTTCACCGTCACCTTCTCGATGGCGAGCGAGTCGATGTCGAGGTTGAACGAGGACAGGTCCTGGGTGGCCTTCGCGCTGATCTTCATGGTGCCGGTGAAGTCGTACGTCACGGGCGTGAAGTCGAAGGACAGGTCGTAGTGGCGTACGTCGTAGCCGCCGTTGCCCAGCGTCGGGAACAGCGGGTCGCCGACGCCGTCGGCTCCGGGCTTCGGGTCGAACGGGTCGGCCTGCGCGGGGCCTGCCAGGGCCATGACCGCGAGGGCGGCGGCGGTGGCGATCGCGGCGCGTACGGTGCGGGTCACTTGCCGGTTCCCTTCTGGGCGGCTTCCTCGAACTCGGAGCGGGACTGCTCGCCGCCCTTGGCCAGGTACTCCTTGACCAGGGCGTCGTAGTCCTTCATGGATTTACGGCCGGAGATGATGTCCTTGAGGCCGTCGAGCCTGAGCGTGTAGAGGCTGCCGAACCCCTTGGAGTCCCAGGTCGGGGACGTGTAGTCCATGAAGTCGGCCTTGATCAGCTTCGGGATGAGCTTCGTGTACGCCTCGTGGGCGTGCGTCACGGCGTCCTTGGACGTCGGCGAGAATAGGGCCGGGACGCCGGACGTGAGCTTGCCCCAGGGGACGCCGACGTCCTGGGTGCCCTTGTCCGTCAGCACCGGGTTGCCCTTGGCGTCGCGCTTGTGATCAGTGCCCTCGACACCGAAGTTGATGAGCGTGTACTCCTCCGTGCCGAACGGCGCGGCGATGAAGTCGAGCAGCCGCAGGACTTCCTCGATCCGCGCCTTGGGCGCCTTCTTCAGGTACGACTCGCTGAGCGTGACGTTGTCCGGCCAGGTGACCGCCTTGTCGCCGACCGGCACGAAGGGACGCACGTCGAAGCTCTTGTCGATGGCGGCCATCGAGTCGACGTACCCGGTGCCGGGCTGGAGGTAGGCGGGCGTGCCGTCGTAGACGAAGGCTCCCTTGCCGTTCTTGAAGAGGTCCGTGTACTGGGCCTTCTGGGCGCCGGTCATGGCGAGGGTGCCCGGGTAGTAGCAGCCCGCCTTGTAGAGCTTGGCCGCCACCTCGACGGCACTGCGGAACTCGTCGGTCTCCAGGTCCGCGGTGAACTTGCCGGTCTTCTTGTCCATCGCCCAGAAGTACGGGGCGCCGGCAGACATGGCGAGCATGGTGGTGGCGCCCGCGATGATCGCGTACTGCTTCTTCTTGGGCTGCGTCAGCTCCTTGCAGACCTCGACGAAGCGGTCCAGGTCGGTGATCTGGTCGAGGCTGTCGACCCCGACCTCCTTGAACAGGTCGTGCCGGTAGAAGCCGGCGCCCCCGGTGCCGTAGCGGGAGATGGGGACGCCGTACAGCTTGTCGCCGTAGAGGCCCGACCGCCAGGCGACGGCGGGGATCGCCGCGAGGTTCGGGTACGCCTTGACCTTGTCGCCGGACAGGAACGGCGTCAGGTCGGCGCACTGGGCCGCCAGGAAGGACGCCTTGTGGTCGACGCCTCCGAACTCCGGGTACATGAACACGTCCGCGATGTCGCCGCTCGCGACCATCGTCGAGAACTTCGTCGCGTAGTCGTCGGCGGGCACCGCCGTCAGGTCGACCGTGCCGCCGAGCCGCTTCTCGACCGCCTGCCACGCCGGGTTCTTGCCTCGCGCGGGAGCGGGCGGCGCGTAGGTCTCCGTCATCGCCTTGATGGGCTTCGCGCCCTTGAGGGGGCTGCCCTTGACCGAGCGGACCGGGGTGGCGGGGTAGCTGTAGAAGGCGCTCGGCACACCGGAGGCCGTGCCGGGCAGGTCGGCCTTGACGCTGTTGGCCGCGACGGTGGACGGCAGCACCTTGCCGCTCTTGGCGGCGGACTTCTCCGCCGTGCCGCCGTCGCCGCAGGCGGTCAGCAGCGGGGTCGCGGCGAGCCCCAGGCCCAGGCCCAGGGACGTCCGCAGGAGCGTTCTGCGGTTGATGGGGGTGGAGCGCGACACGGGGAACTCCTCGGTGAGGGAGGGGACATGAGCGCGGGGGGTGAGGGTGGGGCGCGGTGGGTGGTGCGTGCGAAAGCGAGGCGTGGCGGGTGCGGGTCAGCCCTTGATCGCTCCGGTGAGCACGCCCTTGGTGAAGTAGCGCTGGAGGAAGGGGTAGACGCACAGGATCGGTACGACGGCGATGACGAGGACCGCCATCTGTACGGACTGCTGCGGGGCGAGCGACTCGCCCACGGAGGCGCCCTCCAGGGACTGGCCCTGCAGGACGAAGGTGCGCAGGACCATCGACAGGGGCCACTTGTCGTTGTCGCTGAGGTAGAGCATCGCGTTGAAGAAGGCGTTCCAGTACGTCACCGCGTAGAACAGGCTGATCACGGCGAGGACGGCCTTGGACAGGGGGAGGACGACCTGGACGAGGATGCGGAAGTCGCCGGCGCCGTCCACCTTCGCGGCGTCGTACAGCTCCTCGGGCAGGTTCATGAAGAAGGAGCGCAGGACGACCAGGTTGAAGGCGCTGACCAGGGTCGGCAGGACGAGAGAGGCCAGGGTGTTGTAGAGGCCCAGCTCCTTGACGGTGAGGAACTTGGGGATGATGCCGGGGTCGAAGAGCATCGTGAACAGGGCCGTCATGAGGATGAAGCGGGAGCCGGTGACCTCGCGGCGCGAGAGGCCGTACGCCATTCCGATGGTGACGAGGACGCTGCACGCGGTGCCGACGAGGGTCACGCCGACACTGATGAGGAGTGCGTGGGTGACGACTCCCCCGCCGAGGACGGTGCGGTACGCCTGGGTGGTGGGGTGGTCCGGCCACAGGACGAGGCCGGGGCTCTTGATGATGTCGGTCTGCGAGGCGAAGCTCGTGCCGATCACGCCGAGCAGCGGGTAGGCGACGGCGGCGACGACCAGGACGAGGACAAGTCCCTTGCCCAGCAGGCCTGTTCGGGTGGGTTTCTCCATCCACGGGGGTCTGCCGTCGCCTGACCTGGCCTTGGGCTTGGCGCGCCCTCGGGCCGCCCGGACCTTGAGGGCGGCGGTGGTCGTCGTGTGCGTCTCAGCGGTCAGCACCGCGGTACACCCCTTCGTGGCCGAGGCGGTGGGCGAACTTGTTCGCGCCGAGGACGAGTCCGGTGCCGATGATCGCCTTGACGAGCCCGACGGCGGCCGACGTGCCCCAGTCGTTGTCCTTGATGCCGTGGAAGTACACGTAGGTGTCGAGGACTTCGCCGGAGGCCGGGCCGACCGCGTCCCGCTGGAGCAGGATCTGCTCGAAGCCGACGGACAGGATCTGGCCGAGGTTGAGAATGAGCAGCAGGATGATCACCGGGGAGAGGCCGGGGAGCGTGACGTGCCACAGCCGGCGCAGGCGGCCGGCTCCGTCGATGGCGGACGCCTCGTACAGGCCGCGGTCGATGTTGAGCAGCGCGGCGAGCATGATGATCGTGCCCCAGCCCGCGTCCTTCCAGGCGACCTGAAGGGTGAGGAGCCAGGGGAAGGCGGCCGGGTCGGTCGTCATGTCGTAGCGCGGCAGGCCAAGCCCGGCGAGCAGGTCGGGCAGGACGCCGGCGCCGCCGAGGATCTGCTGGAAGATCGAGACGATGATCACCCAGCCGATGAAGTGCGGCAGATAGACCACGCTCTGCACGAAGCGGCGGACCCGGTCGCTGACGATGCTGTTGAGCAGCAGCGCGAGGGCGATCGGCACCGGGAAGAAGAACACGAGCTGCACGAGCGCGATCTTCAGGGTGTTGCCGGTCGCGGACCAGAACGCGGCGTCGGTGAAGGCTGACGTGAAGTTCGAGACGCCCACCCACGCGCTGTGCAGGTAGCCGAGGTACGGCTGGTAGTCCTGGAACGCGACCACGTAGCCGAGCAGCGGCAGGTAGTGGAAGACGACGAAATAGAGCAGGCCCGGCAGGGTCAGCAGCAGCATGACCCTGTCCCGCTTGAGCCGCTGCCCCAGCGAGAGGCGGTGAACGACCTGCGGCGGTGAGGGCGTTGTGTCAGCCATGGGGCCGCAAGTTAGTAATCGGTTACCCCGCGCGTCAATAGGTCGGAGCAATCCCTGCGGTGAGCGGGATTTTCGACTGGGCTTCTGTGGGCGGTATTTGGCGTTATCCCGCAGTACGGCCCGGTGGTTGCCGGGGAGGCACGCTTGACGCTCACCCGTCGCGATCCCTAGCGTGCCGTCACCTCATAGAACACGCTTACTGTCCGGAGGCAGGGTGCGTACCACTGACGAGTCGCCGACCCCGGCAGACTCCGCCGGCTCCACACAGCCCCCACGCAGACCCCGAACGGTCCTGGCCATGGACGCGGGGCTGCTCGACGACGTTTTCCCGCCCGCGGTACGGCTCAGGCTCGAAGAGGCCGCAGACATCCGACCACCGCACGTGGTGGGCGAGTTCACCAGCCCGGCATCGGTGGCCGCCCTCGCCGAGTGCGAGGTGCTGCTCACCGGCTGGGGCTGCCCGTCCATCGACATCGATGTCCTCGACCGGGCGCCGCGCCTGCGCGCGGTGATCCACTCGGCGGGCACGGTCAAGACCTTCCTCACCCCGGAGGCGTACAGACGCGGCATCTCGGTGTCCTCCGCCGCCGCGGCCAACGCCGTGCCCGTCGCGGAGTTCACCCTCGCGGCGATCATCATGGGCGCCAAGCGGGTCTTCCCGCTCGCCCACCTGTTCCGCACCCGCCGCACCCACCGCACGGCGCCCGACCTGGACCGCCACCACTGGCTCGGCACCCACGGCATCACCGTCGGTGTCGTCGGCGCCTCGCGGACCGGCCGCCGCGTCATCCAGCTGCTGCGCTCCATCGACGCCGACGTCCTGCTCCACGACCCGTACGTGAGCGACGCCGAGGCCGAACTGCTCGGCGCCACCCGCACCGACCTGGACACCCTCGTCGCGACCAGCGACGTCGTGACCCTGCACGCGCCGTCCACGCCCCTCACCCGCCACCAGCTCGACGCCCGGCGCATCGCCCTGATGCGCCCCGGCGCCCTGCTCATCAACACCGCCCGCGGCCCCCTCGTCGACACCGAGGCCCTGACCGAACACCTGGTCAGCGGGCGTATCGACGCCGTCCTCGACGTCACGGACCCCGAACCGCTGCCCCACGGCCACCCCCTGTGGGACCTCCCGAACGTGTTCATCACCCCGCACCTGGCGGGGGCCCAGGGCAACGAGGTGGGGCGGCTCGGCTCGCTCGCCGTCGACGAACTCGCCCGCTACGCGCGTGGGGTGCCGCTCAACCACCCGGTGCTGCTGGAAGAGCTGGAGCGGATCGCGTGAGCGGGCGGTCCAGGGACCCCATAGGCTCTGCGCACGGCAGGGTCCCGCGACCCGCCGCGCACACCGACGACGAGAACGACCAGGGGGTGGCCCCGATGCCCCGGCAGGGCCCGACGGCAGGCGGACGGCGCGCGACCGTCGTGGACGTGGCACGGCACGCGGGTGTGTCGACCGCGACCGTGTCCCGCGTGATGAACCGCAACTACCCGGTCGCCGCCGCCACGCGCGAGCGCGTCGAGGAGGCCATGCGCGAACTGGGCTATGTGGTCAACGCCCACGCCCGCGCGCTCGCCGGCGCCTCGGGGCGGACGGTCGGCATCATCATCAGCGACGTGGTCGATCCGTTCTACGCGTACATCGCGCGCGGGGTGGAGCGGGAGGCGTCCGCCGGCGGCAGGCTCTGTCTCGTCTGCAGCACCCAGAGCGGCGACCCCCAGCGCGAGCTGGCCTTCATCGAGCTGATGCACGAGCGGCGGGCGGACGCCGTGATCCTCGTCGGCGGCAGCGCCACCGACCGGGGCTACCGCGCGGAACTGGAGTGCCGCGCCCGCGAGTTGGACGCGAGCGGCTCCAAGCTCGTGCTCTGCGGCCGCCCCCCGCTCGGCAAGGACGCGCCCACGGTCGGCGTCGAGTACGACAACGAGGGCGGCGCCTTCGCGATCACCGACCACCTGCTGTCCGAGGGCCACGAACGCATCCTCTACCTGGGCGGTCCGCCGGGGCTCTCGACGACCAGGGAACGCATCGCCGGGCACCGGCGCGCCCTGGAGCAGCGCGGGCTTCCGCGCGACCCCGAACTGGTGCAGCCCGGCGCGTTCAGCCGCCAGTTCGGCCACCACAGAATGGCTGAACTGCTGGCCGACGGGCCGGAGTTCACCGCCGTCTTCGCCGCGAACGACATCGTGGCGGCGGGCGCGATGCAGGCCCTGGAGGAGGCCGGGCTGCGGGTGCCGCACGACATCTCGCTGGTCGGCTACGACGATGTGCCGGTTGCCCAGGAGCTGCGGCCACGCCTCACCACGGTGCACATCCCGCTGGAGGAGATGGGGCGGCAGGCGGTTCGGGTCGCCCTGTCCGGGGGCGACGAGGACGACTGGCGCGCCCCGACGACGGGCACGCTCCGGCTCGGCACGCATCTCGTCGTGCGGGATTCGGTGGCGCCGCCGCGTGCGACGGGGCGTTGGCGGCGGGGGTGATGCGGGGGGGGCGCCGGTGCCGGGGCGGTGCCGGTTCTGGCGGCGCCGGGTCGCTCGCGCGGGGCATTCCGGTCGCCCGCACGGGGCGTTACGGGCGCCCGCACGGGCCGTTCTGGGTGCCCGCACGGGCCGTTCCGGGCGCCCGCACGGGCCGTTCTGGGTGCCCGCACGTGCTGTTCCGGTTGCTCGAAACGCTCGCCCCACCGCAGTAACAGCCAGGAAAGCCGTAGTAACAGACAGAAACTTGACTAGACCTCTTGCGGCGGCATAGCAAACGCTTACATGCTGGCGCGCAGCCCGCACATCACTCCGATGCTGTTGATCCCCATGGGAGTTTCTGGATGCGCCCTGCCCGTATGTCCCACGCCGCCCCGGCCGACGCCACCGCCACCGCCACGCCTGACTCCGCCCCGGGATTCTCCCGGCGCGGGGTGCTCGCGACGCTGGCCGGCGCGGGAGCCGCCACTCTCCTCGGCGCCACGACCGGCACCGCCCACGCCGACGGCGGCGACGTCACCGTCTCGCTCACCGCACGCCCCTCCGCCGAGGCCGAACGCCTCCGGCTCGGACAGGCCCTGCGCGCCACCGAGTTCCAGCCGACCGGACAGTACGTCCCGGCCGACACCGCGCTCCGCCTCGACGTGTTGCCGTACGACGACGTGCTCCCCACGCTGTGGATCGGCCAGTGGGACTACTACGGCAAAGTGGCGGAACCCCGTAAGTACGCGCTGAAGCCCGGGTCCAACACCGTCACGGACCCGCACGGCGGCCCCGTCTATTTCTCGCTCGAAGGCAACGGCGAGCGCGCCGGAGTGCGGCTCAAGTCGGGGTCCACCCCGATGGCTGTCTTCGCGCTCGGCAAGACCTCCGAAGCCGAATACCAGCGGCAGTTGGACGCGTACACCGACGTCCCCGTGGTCGAGCTGCACGGGCCGCGCACGATCATGACTCTGACGCGTGACGGCGCGCTGCTGTACCGGGACCAGGACCACGCGGCGCTGCTGCGGCTTGTCGAGGAGA
Organism: Streptomyces sp. NPDC046821; assembly: GCF_040645335.1. Taxonomy (NCBI): domain Bacteria; kingdom Bacillati; phylum Actinomycetota; class Actinomycetes; order Kitasatosporales; family Streptomycetaceae; genus Streptomyces; species Streptomyces sp. NPDC046821. The sequence continues at coordinate 632,081 of NZ_JBEYYB010000001.1, forward strand.
TCATCGACGCCGAGTCTGCGATCAGCGGCCTCGACAGCTCGAAGCCGGTGCACCGGCCGAAGGCGGGCGGCTACCACTTCACGGAGGTGTCCGTCGTCCCGTCCGGGGTCGGCGCCTTCGCCACGCACGGCTACAACGGCTTCCCGCGCGCGTATCTCGACCGCGCCACCACCGTCGACCTGCTGCGCACCCGGGGCTGGGGGCTGTACCACGAACTCGGCCACCTGCACCAGCAGATGGCGTACAAGCCGACGGGGCTGACCGAGGTCACGGTCAACATCTACTCGCTGGCCGTGCAGCGCGCGCTCGGCGAGCGGTCCAACCTGCTGACCACCATCGACTCGAAGACCGGCCTCAACCCCTTCCAGTCCTCGCGACCGAAGCTCGGCACGGCCGGCCTGAACTACGAGAGGTCCTTCGGCGCCTACGAGAAGCTCGTGCCGCTGCGTCAGCTGGAGCTGGCGTTCGGCGACGACTTCTGGCCGCGGATGCACAAGCTGGTGCGCGAGGAGAACCCGCAGTCGGACTACACGGAGACCGACAAGCGGTACCGCGCCCTCTCCACCTACGCGAGCCGTGTCTCGGGCTACGACCTCACGGACTTCTTCATCCGCGACTGGGCCTTCCCCATCGACGCGACCGGCCGCGCCGAGATCGCCGCGCTCAACCTGCCGAAGCCGCCCGTCGACCCGGCCACGCTGTCCGACTGACCTGGAGGGGACCCACCGCTCATGGACCTCACCCGCAGACAGACCCTGGCGCTCGCGGGCGTGACCGCCGCCGCTGCGATCCCGCTCGTGGCGGGCATCGCGGCAGCTGACGACGCCCCGGCGTCCGACGCCTTCGACGCGCTCCTCGCGCGCGCCGAGGAGCAGCTCACCGGCGGCGCCTTCGACACCGCCGACCCGGACTTCACCGCCGCCGTCGACGCCCTCGACACGCAGGCCTCGGCCTGGTGGCAGGACCTCGACCGGAGCGCGGGCAGGAAGGCCCTGTGGGCCGACCTCTCCCCCGCGTCGGACCCCGGCAACTTCGGGCAGAGCTACACCCGGATCCGCACCCTTGCCACCGCCTGGGCCACCCCGGGCACCTCGCTGACCGGCAGCGCCGAGGTCACGGACACGCTCCTCGCGGCGCTGCGCTTCCTGAACACCACCGGCTACAACCCGGCGCGCGGCGAGTCCGGCAACTGGTGGTTCTGGGAGATCGGCGCGCCCCGGGCCCTGATGGACACCTGCGTGCTCCTGCGCTCGCAGCTGCCTGCCGCGGACCTGACCGCCTATCTCGCGGTCGTCGGGAAGTTCTGCGCGAACCCCGACCGCCGCACCAACTCCCCCTCCCTCGCGGAGACCGGCGCGAACCGTGCCGACAAGGCCGTCATCGTGGCCCTGCGCGGGCTGCTCGCGCGTGACGCGGCGATCGTCGCGCTGGCCCGTGACGGCCTCTCCGACGTCCGCGACAGCGGCAAGCACAGCCTTTTCGCCTACGTGAAGTCCGGCGACGGCTTCTACGAGGACGGCTCGTTCATCCAGCACGACTACGTCGCCTACACCGGCACGTACGGCAGCATCCTGCTCGGCAGCGCGGGGCAGCTGATCGCGCTGCTCGCCGGGTCCGACTGGGCCGTGACCGACCCGAACGTGTCGGTTCTCTACGAGGCGGTGGAGCGGACGTTCTCCCCCGTCGTCCTCGACGGGCTGATGATGGACGCGCTGCGCGGGCGGGCCATCTCCCGCGAGCGGGCCCGCGACTACAACGACGGTGCCGTCACCGTCAGCAACATCCTCCAGCTCGCCGCGGGCGCCCCGGCCCCGTACGCCGACCGCTGGCGGGCGCTCGCCAAGGGGTGGGTGAGCCGCAACAAGGCCAACCCGTACACGGGGCTCGTCGGGGTGCCCGCCCTGGCGCGCGCGAAGGCGCTCCTCGTCGACGCCTCGGTCCCGGCGGGCGAGCGCCTCACCGGTCACTTCGCGTTCGCCGACATGGACCGCGTCGTGCACCGGCGGCCCGGCTGGGCGCTCGCCCTCGCGCTCTCCTCGAAGCGCATCTCCGCGTACGAGGCGGGCAACGGGGAGAACCTGCACGGCTGGTACACCGGCGACGGCATGGTCTATCTCTACGACGGTGACGACCTGGGCCAGTTCGGTGACGGCTTCTGGCCGACCGTCGACCCGTACCGGCTGCCGGGCACGACGGTGGACACGCGCCCGCGGACGGACCTCGGAACGGCCGGCGGCACCAGCACCTTCCGCCCGAAGAACGCCGTGGCCGGCGGCGCCGTCCTCCAGGGCCGGTACGGTGCGTCCGCGATGGAACTGATCGCCGACGGCAGCACCCTGCGCGCCCGCAAGGCGTGGTTCTCCCTGGACAACGCGGTCGTCGCGCTCGGCACGGGCATCACCGCGAGTGACGGCCGCACGATCGAGACCGTCGTCGAGAACCGCAGCCTGCACGCCGACGGCACGTCTCCGCTCCTCGTGGACGCGCAGCGGCAGCCCGACCGACTCGGTTGGTCCGAGACGCTGTCCGGCGCCGGCTGGGCACACCTGGACGGGACCGGGGGCTACGTGTTCCCCGACTATCCCGGCCGCGCGCAGGCCGGCACCTCGCTGCGGGCCCTGCGGGAGGAGCGCACCGGCAAGTGGGGCGACCTCAACTCCGGTGCGGACACCGGCGGCGACGCCCAACCCGTCACCCGCCGCTACGTCACCATGTGGTTCGACCACGGCACCTCCCCCACCGATTCCTCGTACGCCTATGTGCTCCTCCCTGGTGCCAGCGCCGCGTCGACCGGGGCGTGGGCACAGTCGCGGCCCGTCCAGATCGTGGCCAACGACTCCACGGTCCAGGCCATCGAGGTGCGCCGCCTGGGCATCGTCGCCGCGCACTTCTGGGGCGCGGGCAGCGCCGGCGGACTCACCTCGTCCGGTCCCGGCACCGTCCTGGTCCGGCGGCGCGACGAGGGCATCTCGGTCGCCGTGGCCGACCCGGGCCGCACCGCGACCACGCTCACCGTCGAACTCCCCTTCCCCGTCACCTCGGTGGTCCGCACCGACGACACGGTCACCGTCACTCCGGGCCGCCGACCCGTGGTGACCGTCAAGGTCGGGGGTTCGCGCGGGCACACCCACACGGCGGAGCTCGCGTGAGCGCGCGGGTGAGCGCAGGTCCGCGTGTCCGGACCGTCGACGTGCGCCCCGGGCGCGCATAGGGTCACCCCGACCCACCATTTCCGAACAAGGAGCAACACGAGCCCATGCCCGCACCGCATCTCTCGCTGCCGCCCACGGATCGCGTCCTGTCCCCGCTCACGGGCTGGACGCGGGCTCACTGGGAGGCGCTCGCCGACCGGCAGTTGGAGGCGCTCGTCCCGTACGCGACGCCGGGTTTCGCGCAGTACCGGCTGCCGGGGCGGGCGAGCTGGTCGGGGGTCGTGTCGGACGGACTCGAGGGGTTCGCGCGGTCATTCCTGCTCGCCTCCTTCCGGATCGCGGGTGCGGGCGGGGACGTCGATCCCCGACTCGTAGAACGCTACGCGGCGGGTCTGACAACGGGCACCGACCGCGGTCGCGGCACGGGCCTCGGCGGTGAGGCGTGGCCTCAACTCACCGACTGCTCCCAGCAGATGGTGGAGGCCGCGTCGATCGCCATCGGGCTGCACGAGACCCGCCCCTGGATCTGGGACAAGCTGGACTCCCGGGTCCAGGAGCGGATCGTGGACTGGTTCTCCGGCTTCGTGGGCGGCCGCACCTGGGACAACAACTGGCGGCTCTTCCAGGTGGTGTCCGAGCAGTTCCTGGCCTCCGTCGGGGCCCCGTACAGCCAGAAGGACATCGACGGGGGCCTGGACCGCATCGAGGACTGGTACGTCGGCGACGGCTGGTACACCGACGGCGACGGGCGCAACTTCGACTACTACATCGGCTGGGCCATGCATCTGTACCCGCTCCTGTGGGCGCGGATGGCGGGCCCGGACGGCGACGGCGGCCGCGCGGAGGTGTACCGCGAGCGCCTGTCCCAATTCCTCACCACCTACCCGCACTTCTTCGGCGCCGATGGGGCGCCGGTGCACCAGGGCCGGTCACTGACGTACCGGTTCGCCGCGACGGCACCGGTCTGGATGGGTGCGCTCGCGGACTGCTCCCCGCTGGAGCCGGGCCTCACCCGCCGTCTCGCGTCGGGCACGGCACGGCACTTCGTGGAGCGCGGCGTCCCCGACGAGCGCGGGCTCCTGCCGCTCGGCTGGTACGGCACGTTCCTGCCCACCACGCAGGCGTACTCGGGACCCGCGTCGCCGTACTGGGCGAGCAAGGGATTCCTCGGGCTGCTGCTGCCCGCCGATCACCCTGTGTGGACGGCGCGCGAAGAGTCACTCCCCGTCGAGAAGTCCGAGCAGTACATGGCGCTGCCCGCGCCCGGCTGGCTGCTCCACGGCACGCCCCACGACGGGATCGTCCGCCTCATCAACCACGGCAGCGACCACAACCCGCTCGAAGGCCCCGCCGCCGACGACCCGCACTACGCGAAGCTCGCCTACTCCACGGCCACGGCGCCCGAGTCGGCCCCGCACGCCTGGGACCGCGACGTCGACAACCACATCGCGCTGCTCGCCCCGGACGGCACCGCCTCCCGCCGCTGCCGCATCCATCCCCTCACCTGTGAGGGACGCGTCGCCTCCTCCCTTCACCATGCCCAACTCCCCGGACGGGACGAAGAGTTCCCCATCGAGTCGACGACCGTGCTGCACGGCCCGTGGGAGATCCGCGTCCACCGCGTGCAGGCTCCGGCGGGCGTGACCGTGCGCGAGGGCGGTTACGCGGTCGCCGACGAGAGCTGCATCCAGGACGAACAAGGACCCGGCTGGGCCCTGACGCGTACGGAAGCCGGGCTGACCAGCGCGGTCGTGGCGCTGCACGGCTGGGACGAGGAGTCCGGCATCGCCCGCGAGGTCGAGGCCAACGCCTACGGGCCGCGTTCGGCCACGCCGTTCCTCCGCTCGACCGGTCACCCGGGCGGGCCGAGCGTGCATGTCACCCTCGCGGTCCTGACCCGGGACGTCGTGCATCCGCGGGCGCTGCGGGAATCGATCTCGTGCGTCGTCGAAGCCGGTTACGGGGACGCCGCCGGGGAGCGGGACCAGGTGCGGATCACGTTCCCCGACGGCGAGACGGTCACCGTCTGACGCCGGTCACATGTGGGCCCCGTAGGTCGGCTGGGCCGGGGTGTGGGCCAGCAGGTGTTTGACGAGGGTGAGGAGCGTCTGGATTCCCGAGCTGGAGATCCGGGCGTCGCACCGCACGACGGGCACCTGCGGGTCCAGGTCTATGGCCGCCCGCACCTCTTCGGGGTCGTAACGGTAGCCGCCGTCGAACTCGTTGACGGCGACGATGAACCCCATGCCCCGCTCCTCGAAGAAGTCGACGGCGGCGAAACAGTCCTCCAGACGCCGGGTGTCCGCGAGGATCACCGCACCGAGCGCCCCCTCGGAGAGCTCGTCCCACATGAACCAGAAGCGCTCCTGTCCTGGCGTGCCGAACAGGTACAGCACGTGTTCCGGGCTGAGGGTGATCCGCCCGAAGTCCATGGCGACCGTCGTCTCGACCTTGTTCTCGATGCCTTCGAGGCTGTCGGTGTCCTCACTGACCGTGGTGAGCAGCTCCTCCGTGCTCAGCGGGGCGATCTCACTGACCGCTCCGACGAAGGTCGTCTTGCCGACACCGAATCCGCCCGCGACCAGGATCTTCAGCGCGGTGGGGAAGGCGTCAGAGCTGTCGTCGTAGTCCATCGAGCACTGCCTCCAGTAGGGACCGGTCAGTGGGGTTGTCATGGAACGTGGGGGGTTTGGTGGTGATCGCCCCGCAGTCGACGAGGTCGGACAGCAGGACCTTCGTGACGGCGGCGGGGAGTTCGAGATGGGCCGCGAGCTCCGCGACCGATGTGGGGTGAGCACACAGTTTGAGCGCGTCGCCGTGTTCCGGCCCCAGGTAGCCGAGGGGGGTGACCCCCGTGGCCATCACCTGCGACAGCAGATCCAGCGAAGTGGTCGGCCGCGTCCGCCCGTCACTCACGGTGTACGGGCGGACGAGGCGGCCGGCGGCGCCGTCCAGCCACGGCCCGTCCTGCGGGGCCGTCATGCTCAGGTCCTCATCGCCGTGGGCCGGTCCGCGTGCTGGCGGGGCGCGGTCATCAGGTACGGGCGCACGCTCTTGACCAGCATGGCCATCTCGTAGCCGAGCACCGCGGCGTCGGCCTCCCGCCCGGCGAGCACCGCCAGGCAGGTGCCGGAACCGGCCGTGGAGACGAACAGCAGGGTCGAGTCCAGCTCGACGACGACCTGCCGGACCTCACCCCCGTCCCCGAACCGGACGCCCGCGCTGCGCCCGAGCGAGTACAGGCCGGACGCCAGCGCCGCCATGTGGTCGGCGCTGTCGGCGTCGAGGCCGTGCACGGACTTGACCAGTCCGTCGGACGACAGGAGCACGGCGCTGCGGGTGTGCGGCACCCGCTGGACGAGGCCGCTCATCAGCCAGTCGAGATCGGACACATGACCCGTCGGCACATCGCTCGCCATGGGGATCGACTCCTTGGTGGACTGCGGGAGGTTGTACGAGGAAGGGGGGCTGGGGCGTGAGGTTCTGGTGGGGAGGGCGGGGATCGGGGCGTGGGGTGAGGGGGCGTGGGCTGACGGGATGTGGGCTGATGGGGTGTCGGCTGAGGGGTCTCGGCTGAGAGGGGGTGAGCTGAGGGGGCATGGGCTGACGGGGAGTAGGCCGAGGTGGCGGGCGAGGGGCGTCCGGCCGGTCATCGGGCCGACTCGCCCCCGTCGTCCCTCACGCCGAGGTCATGGGTCGCGACTTCGTAGGGGCCGTCGGGCCCGTACACGGCGAGCGGTCCGGGAACGGGGCCGCCGGTCCAGTCCGCCCCGCCGTCCGCCGTGTCCCGCATCCCGAGTCTGAGGTCCCGTGCCTCGGCCGCTTCCGCGAGCCCGATGCCACGCTGGAACGACGCCATGAGGTTGGGGTCGTGCAGCACCGGCTCGTCCTCCGGACGCTCCTGCCGCGGTGCCGGACCGCCCCTCAGCTGCGGTGCCAGGTTCTCCTGGCTGCGCCGCTTGGGGAGTTGGGGCCGCCCCATCGTGCCGCGCACGGCTCCGTCGAGCGGGCCCGGCAGGAGCGGCGTGGGTTCGTCGGGGGCCTGCCGGTCCTCCGCACGGATGCCGGGCAGGGCGTCGGCCGGTGTCCGCCGGTCGTTCCTGGCCGTACGCATGGGCAGGGGCGGCACGGTCCCGTTCACCCCGGGGTGCCCGTTGTCCGGCTGTCGCGGGACGACGGCGACACCGGCGTGCGGCGCGCGCGGGACGGGTGGCGGTTCCTGGGGCGCGGGCGCCTGGTGCTGCGCCTCGACGGGCTGGAGGTCGTAGGACTGGGAGTCGTACGTCTGCGCCTCCCCCGCCTGCTGCGGCAGTGGCTGTGGCTGCTGTTCGAGTGCGGGCTGCCGGCCCGGTCGGCCCTGGTGCTGGGAGAGCCGGCGCTCGTGCGCCTGGTGCCGCTGGTGCATACTCTGCGCGCTGTCGTCCGTCGCGGACGCCGCTCCCCGCGCCTTCGGTTCCGGCTCGTTCTCGTCGTCGCCGAGCAGGCTCTGCGGTACGACGAGGACCGCCTGGACGCCGCCGTAGATATTGCTCTGGAGCTGAACGGTGATGCCGTGCCTGCGGGCGAGCTGGGAGACCACGTAGAGGCCGATGCGCCCGTCCTGGAGGAGGCTCGCGACGTTGACCTGGTCCGGGTCGGCGAGCAGCCCGTTCATCTTGTCCTGCTCGGCGACCGGCATACCGAGGCCGCGGTCCTCGACCTCGATGGCGAGCCCGGACGTCACGATGTTGGCGCGCAGCAGGACCTGGGTCTGCGGGGCGGAGAACACGGTGGCGTTCTCGACGAGTTCGGCGAGCAGGTGGATGCAGTCGGCGACTGCGTGTCCGCGCAGGGTGCCGTCGACCGGCGGGACGAGCTTGACCCGCGCGTACTGTTCGACCTCGGCGATGGCGGAGCGCATGACCTCGCTCATCGCGACCGGGCGGCTCCACTGGCGCCGGGACACGGCGCCGCCGAGTACGGCGAGGTTCTCCGCGTGGCGACGGATCCGGGTGGCGAGGTGGTCGACGTGGAACAGGCCCTTGAGCAGGTCAGGGTCCTCGACGTCGTTCTCGAGTTCGTCGAGGATCGAGATCTCGCGGTGTACGAGGGACTGCAGGCGCCGGGCGAGATTGACGAAGACCTCGACCTTCTGTTCGCTGCCCGCGTGGCTGGAGAGCTGCGACGCCTGCACGACGGCGGCGACGGCCACGTCCTGGGCGCGCGTGATGTCCGCGGCCAGCTGGTCGAACTCGTCGCCGTCGGAGGCTGCCGGGGGCAGTGCCCTGCGGGGCGGCGGCCCCTCGCCCTTGCGCAACTGCTCGACGAGGGCGCTCAGTTCACCCTGCCCGCGCGCGCTCACCCGGCGCAGGACGCCGACCCGTTCGCGTACGGACCTGGCGGCGCGGTCGGCGGCGACGGCCGCGATGACGATGCCGGCGAGGGTCACGAAACAGGCTCCGGCGAGGACGGCCCACAGTGCGGGACCGGGGCGGGCGGCCGTGGAGCGGACGGTGAAGATCACCGCGGCGCTGGCGCTCAGGGCGACGGCGAGCGGGGGCAGTACGGCTAGGCGCAGAAGCTGGGGCCGTATGTGGGTCTCGGGCTGCGGGGGGACTGACCTGCCGCCCGGCCTGCCGTGCCGACCGCCCTCTCGGCGGTCTGCGCGGGCGGCCGGCGGGCGAAGGTGAGACATTCGGCGTCCTCGTACGTGGGGGCTCCTGCGGGTCGCGCGACGCGGGCAGGCGGCATGGCGCTCCCGGCGGGGAACGGATGGGAATGCCGTCGCTCTGTCGCTCAGCGAGCACACACGGTAGTCGCGGACGCCTCACATGCGGTGGGCAGTTGCCAAAGTCCGGCGCCGGAGGTCCCGCTCTGGTATGAGGCTTCGTACGAAAGGCCGATAACAGGGCCACCGGGCCGCGAGGCTACGGGTACATGTGTTCCCATGCTCGAAAATTCGCACCCTCGGATGCGCGAGAGCAGGGCCGCGTGGCAACGCGGGACACGCACGGGAACGCGTGCTGCACAGGCCCACAACGGCCATCAACCGACGTCAGACGGGGATCACGCCGGACATCCGGGGCCCCGCCTCAAAACCGGGCACGGCGCGTTGAAGCACACGAGGGGCTCGCAGCAACCGAGACCGAGACGCCCCCGCAGCCGCCCGCGCGCCAGAGGGGACGTGGCGGTGTGTGCGCGCGGAGCACACAAGCCCACTCCCCGGGCACAGGACAAGGCGACCAAGGAGAAGGGATGGCGAGCACGTACACACCGCCGCGGCCCCGCCCCACAACGCAGCACGGCCTCCCGGCCACCAGGCCCGTCCCGCCTCACTCCACCCGCCCCAGCCTCGCCACTCCCCCAAGCCCTCAAGCCCTCAAGCCGGACAGACCCCCGCCCTACACCGCCCCCACAGCCGCCTGCTCCCCCGACCCCGCACCGGCGCCACCGGCCGCGCCCGCGCCAGTCCCAGCACCACCGCCGGACGCCGCCGCACCCGTACGCCCCTCCTCCGCGACCCAGCCGCCCTCAGGCCGCGCAGCGATCCCCCGCCACCACGCCCGCGAAGGCAGCGTCTCCGCCCCCGGTTCGAACGGCTCGCCCGGGCAAGGGAGCGCGATCCCCGCACCGGCCTGCCGCGCCGCCGCGAGCGAGCCCTCGCCCGGCTCGGCCCACGGGTGCGGGGCCAGATTGAAGGTGCCCCAGTGGATAGGCAGCATCGGCCCGCCGCCCGGTCCGCCCTGGAGGTCGAGGTGGGCCCGCATCCCTTCCTCGGGACGCATGTGGATGTCCGGCCAGAAGTCGCTGTACGCGCCGATCTGGATCATCGTCGCGTCGAACGGGCCGTGCTCGGCGCCGATGTCCTTGAAGCCGGGGAAATAGCCGGTGTCACCGGAGTGGTAGACGCGGTGCTCAGGGCCGGCGACGACCCAGGACGCCCACAGGGTGTGCTGTTCGTTGCGCAGCCCGCGGCCGCAGAAGTGGCGCGCGGGGGTCGCCGTCAGGGTCAGCCCGGCCACCTCCGTCGACTCGTTCCAGTCGAGCTCGCGGAGCCGGTCCGCGGGGACGCCCCAGTGCTCCAGGTGGGCGCCGACGCCGAGCGGCACCGCGAACAGCGTGTCCGTCCCGGCCAGGGCCTTGATGGTGGGGAGGTCCAGGTGGTCGTAGTGGTCGTGGGAGATGACGACCACGTCGACCGGGCCGAGCGCGGCGAGCGGCAGGGGTACGGGGTGCAGGCGCTTGGGGCCCGCGAAGGCGAACGGTGAGCAGCGCTCTCCCCAGACGGGGTCGAAGAGGACGCGCCGTCCGTCGATCTCGGTGAGGACGCTGGAGTGCCCCATCCAGGTGAGCCGCAGCCCGCTGACCGGGGGCTTGGCGAGATCGGCGAGGGTCGTGGGGTGGACGGGGACGTTGCCCGTGGGCGCGCGGCGGACGCGCCCCTCCTTGGCGAGGAAGACCTTCGCGAACTCGACCATGGAGCCCGTGGGTCTGGTGCGGGCACCCACCGGGTTCCGGAAGCTGCCGTCCTCGAAGTTCGGCGAGCTCAGGATCCGCGCGAGGCGCTCTCCTGCCGGGTCCGCGCCGAAGGCGGCCGGCCGCAGCGGGCGGAGCCCGGAACTCAGGGAACGTGACACAGCGCCTCCCGGTGCGTCGGTCGGGAATTCCCGGTCGGGGACTCCACGGAATTCCATTATGTGCGCCCCCACCGACACTGCCCGGAGCGGGCCGTTGACGCACCGGATTTCCGGGCCGCACCCGCCTGTCGCCCGGCACACACGGGCCCGGCACACCACACTCGATCCACCGGCTCGGTCCGCCGGCCGGCCCGCCCTGCGTCCCTGCCCGCGAAGGCGCGTCCAAAACTGATCCATCATTCAGTAGCAGCTCCGTTGACACGGGTCTTCGCGGGCTCCAATACTGACTGGCGATTCAGTAATTCGGTTCCGCGAGCCGCCGGTCGGCGCGTCGGTCCGTGCCGTCCGGCCGCGCCGCCGGTCAGGCCCGTCAGTTTCAGGAGGCACCGTGTCAGAGCTCCCCGTCGAGCTGGTTCCCCTCACCCCGGAGCAGCGCGACATCGTCGACCTCACCAGGACGTTCGCGCGTGAGGAGATCCGCCCGCGCGGCCGTGCCGTGGACGAGGCGGACGTGGAGACGCCCTGGGATCTGTGGCGTGCCGCCGCGAAGGTCGGCATCACCGGCTTCATGCTGCCCGAGGAGTACGGGGGCGGCGGCTTCACCGACATCTTCACCCAGGTCCTCGTCCAGGAGGAGCTGTGCGTCGGCGACCTGGGCATCGGGAACCTGATGTGCTCGAACGGGTTCTTCGCCGACCCGGTCATGGAGCTGGGCACCGAGGAGCAGAAGCGCACGTGGCTGACGCCGCTGGCCGGCCCCGACACCCCGATGACCTCGCTCGCGACGACCGAGCCGGGCTCGGGTTCCGACGCGGCGTCGATCGTGACGACGGCGACGCGCACCTCGGGCGGCTACCTCCTGAACGGCCAGAAGGCGTGGATCTCGAACGCCGGCGAGGCCGACCAGTACGTCGTGTTCGCCAAGACCGACCCGTCGCAGCGCTCGCGCGGTGTCACGGCGTTCCTGCTGCGCAAGGGCGTCGAGGGGCTGACCTTCGGTGAGCCGATGCGCAAGATGGGCCAGCGCGCCATCGTGTGCCGCGAGATGTTCTTCTCCGACGTGTTCGTGCCCGAGGAGGACCGGCTCGGCGAGGAGGGTCAGGGCTTCGCGGGCCTCATGCGGACGTTCGACATCTCGCGCACCGTGCTCGGCGCCGCCGCCACGGGTGTGGCGCGGGCCGCGTACGAGTACGCCCGTGACTACGCACGCGAGCGCGTGCAGTTCGGCAAGCCGATCATCGAGCACCAGGCCGTGGCGTTCCGGCTCGCGGACATGCGGACGCGGATCGAGCAGGCACGCCTGATGACGTGGCGCGCGGCCAAGCGGCTCGACGCGGGTCTCGACGCGACCGCCGAGGCCGCGATGGCCAAGGTGACCGCTTCGGAGACGGCGGCGTTCTGCACCTGGGCGGCCGTGCAGACGCTGGGCGGCTGGGGCTACTCGCGGGAGTTCCCGGTCGAGCAGTGGATGCGTGACGCCAAGCTGGAGGAGATCGAGGAAGGCACCTCGGACATCATGCGCCTGGTCATCTCGAGGTCGCTGTGACCGGGGCGGAGCCCATGTCGACCGGCGGCGAGGCGCTCGTCCGCGCGCTCGCCGCGCACGGTGTCTCCACCGCGTTCGGCATTCCGGGCACCCACAACCTGGAGATCTACCGTCACCTGGCGGCGTACGGCATCACGCATGTGGCGCCGCGTCACGAGCAGGGCGCCGGGTACGCGGCCGACGCCTACGCGCGCGTGACGGGCGAGCCCGGCGTGGCGATCACGACGACGGGTCCCGCTCTCCTGAACATCGCGGCCGCCGTGGGCCAGGCCTACTCGGACAGCGTGCCGCTGCTCGTGGTGTCGCCGGGTATGCCGCTGCGCCACCCGCGTCAGTCGACCGGTCTGCTGCACGAGATGCGCAGCCAGACGGAGGCGCTGCGGAACGTGGCTGCGTTCAGCCACCGTGTGTCCTCGGTGGAGGAGATCGGGGCGGCGGTCGCGCGGGCCTTCAGCCTGTTCCGTACGGAGCGGCCGCGGCCCGCGCACATCGAGGTGCCGCTCGACCTCCTGGAGGCCGTGGAGGCCGCCGGTCCCGTGCGGCTCGCGCCCGTGTCCGCGCCCCGCGCGGCCGACGCGCCGTCGCTCGACGAGGCGGCCGTGCTGCTCGCGGGCGCCGTGCGGCCGGGTCTGGTCCTGGGCGGTGGCGCGCGCGGCGCTGCCGAGCAATGCCTGGCGCTGGCCGAGCAGTTGGGCGCTCCGGTGGCGACCAGCGCGAACGGCAAGGGCATCGTCGACGAACGGCATCCGCTGTCCCTGGGCGTGTCCCTGCACAGCCCGTCCGTGCAGAAGTGGCTGTCCGGCTGCGACGTCGTGCTCGCCGTCGGGACGGAACTCGCCGAGTCCGACCTGTGGTCCGCGCCGCCCGTCCTGGACGGCAAGCTGGTCCGCGTGGACATCGACCCGGCGCAGATGTACGCGGGAGTCCCCGCCGACGTCTCCCTGGTGGGCGACGCCGGGGCCACCCTGCGGGCCCTGACGGAACGCCTCGCGAACGTGCCTTCCACCACGTCCGGGGCCGAGGCCACACGCACCACCGCCACCGTGCGCATCGCCCGCGACGACGAGACACGCGCGCGTGACGCCCGTTGGGTGCCGTATCTCGAGGCGATCAGGAGTGTGCTCGCGGCCGATGCCGTGCTCACCTCCGACAGCGCGCAGTGCTGCTACTACGGTGCGATCCCGCACCTCCCGGTCGGTCCCGGAGGCCGCTATCTGCACCCGACGGGATTCGGCACGCTCGGCTACGCGCTGCCCGCCGCGATCGGCGCGAAGGCCGCCTGCCCCGACCGGCAGGTGGTCGCCATCAGCGGGGACGGCGGGCTCCAGTTCTCCGTACAGGAACTGGCCACCGCAGCGCAGCTCCAACTCCCGCTGCCCGTAGTGGTGTTCGACAACGGCGGGTACGGCGAGATCCGCGACGAGATGGTGGCGCGCGGCGACGCACCGGAGGCCGTGAACCACGCGCGCGTGGACCTGCCCGGCCTCGCGCGGGCCTTCGGGGGCGCCGGCGCTGCCGCGCACTCCCCCGGCGAACTCGCCGAGCTCCTGACCCGCGCGCTGACCACCCCCGGCCCCACCCTGATCATCGTCCCCGAGGAGACCGCATGACCGCGTCCGCCACTCCCCTGACGTCCATCTCCTGGACGGACCACATCACCGGCAGGAACGGCTACCTCGTCGTCGACCGGCTGGTGCGCGGTGTGTCCAGCGGCGGGCTCCGGATGCGCCAGGGATGCACGCTCGACGAGGTCGCCGGCCTCGCGCGCGGCATGACGATGAAGGAGGCCCTGCACTACAACCCGCAGGGCAAGTACATCCCGCTCGGCGGCGCCAAGGGCGGCATCGACTGCGACCCGCAGGACCCGGAGGCGTACGGCGTCCTCGTGCGGTATCTGCGGGCCATGCGGCCCTACATCGAGTCGTTCTGGACGACCGGTGAGGACCTCGGGCTCACCCAGGACCTCGTCGACCGGGCGGCCGCGGAGGCCGGGCTCGTCTCGTCGATCCAGGCCGTGTACCCGCTGCTCGACGACGAGGCGGTGGCGCGCAAGCGCCTCGCGGACGCCTTCGAGGTCGAGGTCGACGGCATCGGCCTGGACGAGCTGGTCGGCGGCTGCGGCGTCGCCGAGTCGGTGCTCGCGACCCTCGACCGCGCGGGCGTGCCGTACGAGGGCACCCGTGTGTCCGTGCAGGGTCTGGGCACCATGGGCGGCGCGACCGCCCGGTTCCTGTCCCGAGCGGGGCTGCTGATCGTGGCGATCGCCGATGTGAAGGGGACCATCGCCAACCCCGAGGGCCTGGACGTGGAGGCCCTGCTCGCCGCCCGTGACTCCTACGGGACCGTTGACCGCTCGGCGCTGCGGGCCGAGGACCGCGAACTCCCGGGCGACGCCTGGCTGTCGGCGGAGGCCGAGGTGCTCGTGCCCGCCGCCGTGTCGTACGCGGTGGACGCGGCGAACCAGGAGCGGATCACGGCGCGCTGGATCGTCGAGGCCGCCAACATGCCGGTCCTGCCCGACGCGGAGGAACTGCTGGCGCGACGCGGCATCCCCGTGCTGCCCGACGTCGTCGTCAACTCCGGTACGAACGCGTGGTGGTGGTGGACCCTGTTCGGGGACATCGACGCCGACGCGGACGAGGCGTTCGCGTACACGCGCCGTTCCATGCGCGCGCTGATCGACCAGATGCTGGCGCGTGCCGAGGCGGACGGTACGACGCCGCGCGCCGCCGCGCACGCGATCGTGGCGGACCGTCTTCCGGTGATCGCGGAGCGGTTCGGGTGGTACCGGTGACGACCCGGCTGCCGGACGCCGGTACGCACGCGCGCGTAGGTCTCGACGCGCTCTTCGACCCCCGGTCGGTCGCGGTCGTCGGGGCGTCGGACAACCCCGAGAAGTGGGGCTACTGGCTGGCGTCGGGGGCCCTTTCGGGCCGCGGGCGCCGGTCCGTCCACCTGGTGAACCACCGCGGCGGCAGCCTGGACGGTGAACCGTTCCTGCCTGATCTGGCGTCGCTGCCCGTGCCCCCCGAGCACGTCGTCGTCGCCGTGCCGCCGCGCCATGTGCGGCCGGTCGTCACCGACGGTCTCGCGGCGGGCGCCCGGTGCTTCACCGTGATCACGTCGGGCGGTGCCACCGTCGACGAAGAGCGCGCGCTCGCCAAGCTGGTCAAGGCGGGCGGGGCCCGGCTGCTCGGCCCGAACTGCATGGGCGTGGTGGACACGACGAGCGAACTCCGGCTCAGCTGGGGCGAGTTCCCCTCGGGCGGCCTCGGTCTCGTGTCCCAGAGCGGCAACCTCGCCCTGGAGATCGGCCGCCTCCTCGCCCGCGCCGGGCAGGGCTTCTCCCGCTTCGTGTCGCTGGGCAACCAGCGGGATATCGACGCGGCGGACGCCCTGGAGTCGCTGATCTCGCACGAGCCGACCAAGGCGCTCGCCGCGTACATCGAGGACTTCCGCGACGGCCGGCGCCTCGCGCAGGTCCTCGCGGCGGCGCACGCGGCCGGGAAGCCGGTGCTGCTCCTGACCGTCGGGCGCAGTGCCGCCTCCGGGCGGGCCGCCGCGTCCCACACGGGCGCCCTGGTGAGCGCCCGCGCAACCGTGGAGGCGGTGTGCCGCGACGCCGGCGCCCTGCTCCTCGACACGGCAGGCGAACTGGTCGACACGGCGGTCTACTTGCTGGCGGAGGGCACACGCCACCGCCAGGCGGGGCGTACGGAGGGGGCCTCACCGCTCCTGCACGGCGTCGCTGTGGTGGGCGAGAGCAGGGGCCAAAACGCCCTGGCCGCCCACGCGTTCGCGGCCCAGGGTCTGGACGTTCCCGTCTCCGCGGACGGCACGCGCGATGCCCTGGCGGGCGCGAGCGGCACCACGCCCGCCGACCCTGCCGACGCGGGCGCGACTACATCACCCCGCCCCCGCCGCGTCGCCATCGTGGGTGACAGCGAGGGCCAAGACGCCCTAGCCGCCGACAGGTTCACTGCCCAGGGGCTGGACGACGGCACGCGCGATGCCCCGGCGGCACGTCAACCCGGCGGCGCGGAGGGCACCACGCCCGCCGACCTTGCCGACGCGGGCGCGACCGCAACAGCGTCACCCCGCCCGCGCCCCCGTCGCGTCGCCGTCGTAGGTGACAGCGGTGGCCAAGGCGCCCTCGCCGCCGACGCGTTCGCCGCGCAGGGGCTCGACGTGCCCGCCTTCTCGGCCGGTACGCGGGAGGCCGTGGCGGAGCAGCTGCCGGGCGGCGCGGGGTGCGCCAATCCGGTGGACCTGGCGGGCGCCGGTGAGGCCGATCTCGGCAGCTACGCGCGCGTGGCGGGTACGTTGCTGCGTTCGGGCGACGCCGACGCGGTGGTCCTCACGGGCTACTTCGGTGACTACGCGACCGCCAACCCGGCCCAGGCGGACGAGGAGTGCCAGGTCGCGCACGCCCTCGCGGACGCCGCCGTCGACTCGGGACGCGCCCTCGTGGTGCACACGATGGCGCGGGACACCCCCGCCCTGTCGGTCCTGCGTCAGCGCGGTGTGCCCGTCTACGAGCGCATCGAGCAGGCCGCCACCGCCATCGCGGGCGCCGCCCGCCTCACCGGCCGGCCACTCCTCCCGGAGGAACCCCAGACCCAAGCGGCGTACGAGCTGACGGACGGCGGTTACGAGCAGGTACGCGAACTGCTCGCGTCCTATCAACTCGCCTTTCCCGCAGCAGAGTTCGTCACCGACGCGGACTCCGCTGTCGAGGCCGCGGAGCGCCGGACCGGGTACCCGGTCGTCCTCAAGGCGATGGGGCTCGCGCACAAGACCGAGGCGGGCGGGGTCGCCCTCTCGATCGGTGACGCCGACGCCCTGCGGGCCGCGTTCGCGCGCATGAAGGCGGCGACAGGCGCGGACCGTTACGCCGTGGAGGCGATGGCCACACCGCCGTACGGACACGAGCTGATCGTCGGTGTGCGGCGTGACCCGTCGTTCGGGCCCGTCGTCATGGTGGGCATCGGTGGTGTGACCGCCGAACTGCTCGCGGACACGGCGCTGGCGCTCGCGCCGGTGACACACGCACGCGCGCGTGCACTGCTGTTGGAGCTGCGGCACGCTGCACTGCTGACGGGCTGGCGGGGTGCGCCCGGGGTCCACCTGGACGCGGCTGCGGCCGCCGTGTGCGCGGTGGCACGAGCCGCCGTCGACCACCCCGAGCTGACCGAACTGGAGGTCAACCCCCTGCTCGTGCACCCGGGCGGCGCCATCGCCCTGGACGCGCACGGGGTGCTCCGCCAGGACAACTAGCCTCTGAGTGACATGTGAAGCGCCGCCCGGGATCCGTCCCGGGCGGCGCTTCGCTGCCGTACGGCGCGAGGCAGTCGCCGGCGCCATAACATCGCCCGTATCCCGACGAAGGCAGAGGTCATGAGCACCCATCCCCACCCCGTCGACCACGAACTCGTCGAGGCGGCGACCCACGTCGCTCGCACGCGCTGCCGCGGGGACAACCACACCGTGGCCGCCGCGGCCCGCGCCAGTGACGGCCGGATCGTCACCGCGGTGAACGCCTACCACTTCACCGGCGGCCCCTGCGCCGAGCTGGTCGTCATCGGCACGGCGGCGGCGCAGGGCGCGTACGAGCTGGAGACGATGGTGGCCGTGGGCGACCGCGACCGGGGTGTCATCCCGCCGTGCGGCCGGTGCCGTCAGGCACTGCTCGACTACTTCCCCGCCCTGAAGGTCATCGTCGGCGCGGGCGACCGCCTGCGAGCGGTCCCCGTCACCGACCTGCTCCCCGAGAGCTACGTCTGGCACGACCACCAGCTCGACACCGAACCCACCACCGGCTGACACGTGAAGAGGGCCTCCCCCACCCGGGGAAGGCCCTCTTCACGAATCAAGCGTCTACGTCTATACGTCCACACGCCGTCGCGTCTTCGCGCCCATCGCGTAGAAGACGATCCCGATGCCCACGAAGAGCAGCAGCGGCACCACCTGGCTGAGCGTGTACTCCAGGCGCTGGCCGGCGAACGACGCCGGGAGCGAGTCGGCCGCGTTGCCCGCCGTGCCGAACCAGCCGACGCCGAAGCCCGGCCAGATCAGGACGACCACGGTGAAGGCCACGAGGCCGGTGGCGAGCGCGCTCACGATCCACGTACCGACCCGACCGCCGGGGACGGCGTACGGCCGGGGCTGGTCGGGGTACTTGCGGCGCAGGACCGCGAGGCTCGGGAAGGTGATGACGTACGAGATGAACGTGGTGCAGATGGTCAGGCCGAGGCCGGCGGCGAAGTACTTCTCGCCGTTGCCGTCGGTGAGGTTGAGGGCGACCACGAAGAGGATGGAGCCGAGGACCGCGGAGAGCAGGTTCACGCGGACCGGGGTGCCGTGCTTCTCCGAGATCTTGCCGAGCCAGGCCGGGCCGGCGCCGTCCGCACAAGCGACGGCCTGCGCGCGGTGGGCGCCCATGGCCCAGGTGACGCCCGAGGTGAGGAGGCCGATGATGAGGCCGGCCGCGGCGACACCGCCGAAGACGGAGCCCATGCCGGTGAGAGTGACCGTTCCGTCGGCGGCGACCGATCCGCCGTAGACCGTGAACACGGCCTTGCACGCGTCGATGAAGCCGCCGAGGCTGCCGATCTCCTTGCTGGGCAGCACGAACAGGATGCCGAGGATCGGTCCGCCGTAGAGGACGACGGAGGCGAGGCCGGAGCGCAGGATGGAGAGCGGGATGTCGCGCCGCGGGTTCTTCATCTCCTCGGCCGCGGAGCTCGGCAGCTCGAAGCCCACGTAGTTGAAGATCAGGACCGGGACGAGCGCCACGAAGCCCGCGTACGTCGGGACGAACTCACCCGAGGGCAGGGCGTGCACGCCGTGCTGGACGGCGAACACCACGACGGAGACGAGGAAGAAGCCGAGCAGCACGATACGGGCGACGGCACCGGCGATGGGCACCCACTTGCCGATCCGCACGGACTGCACGACGGCGAGCGCGCCGCCCCAGATGAAGACGAGACCGGCCGCGTACTTCCACAGGCCGGGCAGCGGGGTGAAGAACTCCTCCCACGTGGTGAGGGCGATGATGCAGAGGCTGCCGCCCACCCAGACGGGGTTGGAGATCCAGTACAGGAGCTGGTTGACACCGGCGACGAGCCGTCCGAACGCCAGCCGCGTCCACACGTAGGGGCCGCCCTGCACGGGGAAGGCCGAGCCGAGTTCGGCCACGAGCAGGCCGTACGGGAGGAAGAACACCAGGGCGAGGATGGCCATCCAGGTGAGGCCCTGGGGGCCTTGTGCGGCCACGGAGCCGATGGTGTCGAGCCCGACGAGGGTGCAGATCAGGAAGAACAGCACGTCCAGCCTGCGGAGGTCCTTCTTGAGCCTGGATCGCTGTTCACCCCAGCCTTCTGACAGGTCGGGTTCGCCCGAGGCGGGCTGCTCGGTCGGCGGAATCGGCGGCGCTTGGGTCACGGGGAAACTCCTGCTGCACGGCGGGGCACGGGGCTCGACGCTGCTTTACGGGACCGGTCTGCCCGGACGGTGCTCGCACCGGCCTTCGAGCGGTCTCCCGATCAGCTATTGACTGAACAGCCAGTCAGTAAGCGAGACTGTGACGGCCCTCACCGGACACTGTCAAGAGTCGTGCACGAGCCGGTCTCACGAGGTTCACCACCCGGCCCCGAACGGCGGACCCCGTGTGTAGGGTTACCGCGTGGCAAGAGTCCGGTTGAGCGTGGCCGAGCGGCGTGAAGAGCTGCTGGGGGCCGCCATCGAACAGATCGAGGCGCGGGGCGTGGCTGCCGTGCGCATCGCCGACGTGGCCGCGGCGCTCGGGGTGAGCAACGCGCTTGTGCTGTACCACTTCTCGACCAAGGAGAAGCTCGTCGCCGCCGCCTTCGCACACGCCGCCGAGGGCGACCTGGCGCATCTGCGCAAGCTCCTCGGCAAGCGGACGACGGCGGTGCGCCGACTGCGTTCGGCGGTGCGCTGGTACGCGCCCACCGGGCAGGCCAAGGGCTGGCGGCTGTGGATCGAGGGCTGGGCGGCGGCGCTGCGCGAACCCGCGCTGCGGGAGGTCACCCGCGATCTCGACAAGCAGTGGAAGGCCGCGCTGACCGAGGTCGTCGCCGAGGGTGTGGCCGCGGGCGAGTTCCAGTGCCCGGATCCGGCGGGCGCGGCGCTGCGCCTGACGGCCCTCCTGGACGGGCTCGCGGTGCAGATGACGGCGTACACGGGGACGGTGTCCCGAACGCGGATGCAGCAGTGGGTGGACGAGGCGCTGGCCCGCGAGCTGGGCCTCGCACGCGAAGACCTGACGGCGACGACGGCGGGCTGACGCGCCTGCCTCGGGATGCCGGGCTGACGCGCCCGCCCCGGGATACAGACGTGGGGAGCCGTCCCGAGGGCCGGCTCCCCTGAAGATCAACTCCCGTCAGAGCGGCAGCAGATCGGGCCGCTTCGCCTCGACGTGGTCCCCGGACGACTCGCCCCGCAGCCGTCGCCCGATCCACGGGACCAGGAACTCACGGGCCCAGTGGATGTCGTCGCGCCGGACCTCCAGCGTGCCGCGCGGCGCCTGCGGCGGCCAGGGCTGGTCCGGGTCGGCGGGCACGTCGACGCCGAGCACCTGGCCCGCCCGCAGCGCGACCCGCGTGTGCCCCTCGGGCGAGAGGTGCAGCCGGTCGTCGTCCCAGGCCCGGCGGTCCTGGACCGTCTTCAGCGACCACAGGTCGAGCACCGGGCAACCATGGCGGTCGGCGATCGCGCGCACATGTCCGTTGTACGTCGCGATCTTGCCGCGCAGATGCTTGAGGACCGGGACGTCACGGGTGTCGAAGCCCGTGGTGACCATGACGGTGCCGACGGCGGAGGTCAGTTTGGCCACGGCCTTCTCGAAGCGTTCCGCGACGTCGTCGGGGTCGGTGCCGGGCCGGATGATGTCGTTGCCGCCGGCGGAGAAGCTCACCAGCTCGGGGGCGAGCTCCATGGCGCGCGGGAGCTGGTCCTCCACGATCTGGTCGAGGAGCTTGCCGCGCACGGCGAGGTTCGCGTACCGGAAGGAGTGCTCGGGGGTCCGGTCGTCCAGGAGGACGGCGAGGCGGTCGGCCCAGCCCACGAAGCTGCCGTCGGGGCCGGGGTCCCCGACGCCTTCGGTGAAGCTGTCCCCCACCGCCGCGTAGGACCGAATCGTGCCGCCGCTGAGTGATCTCGATTCGTTTGCCACAACCACACATCTTTCACCCGGGGATGTGACCTACGCGACCGTAAGGAGGGGTTGACGAGTGGTGACATAGACCACCCGGTCAGTTTCGGCATTCCAGGAATACGGCCCCCGGAGTACGCCCGGAGGGGCGGGCCCGCGCCGGGCCCGCCCCTTCGGTGTCACGCTGCCCGGGTCAGACGGAGACCCCGTGGGCGTTGAGGTACGCGACCGGGTCGACGTCCGAGCCGTAGTACGGGGTGGTGCGGATCTCGAAGTGCAGGTGCGGTCCCGTGACGTTGCCAGTGGCACCCGAGAGGCCGAGCTGCTGGCCCTCGGTCACACTCTGGCCGGTCGAGACGGACAGCGCCGACATGTGGGCGTACTGCGAGTACTTGCCGTCGGGGTGCAGGACGACGACCTCGTTGCCGTACGCGCCGTCGTAGCCGGCGGAGACCACGGTGCCGGCGGCTATGGCCTTGATGGACGTGCCCGTCGGGACGAGGAAGTCCACGCCGGTGTGGTAGCCGCTGGACCACATGGGGCCGGGGGTCTTGTAGGCCGTGCCGATCTTGGCGCCCTGGACGGGCAGCTGGTAGCCGGCGCTGGCGGAGGCCTGGATGGCCAGCGCGGGCGCCGCGGCCGGGGTCGCGGCGTGGGCGCCGGCGGCACCCAGCAGGGGCAGCGCGATCGCGGCGCCACCGGCGACGACCAGGGCGGCGGTGCGGGTGAGGTTCAGGGACTTCGGACGGCGGTGCTTACCCTTCGCGGGCATGGCGGATTCCTCTCCGTCGCCTGCGAGGTGAGCTGTCGGGTTCGGGCTGGAGATGCCCGGCCGGGCCCTGTTCGGGCACGGCTTCACCCCGAGCCGTCGCCGGTGTCCCGGAAACGGCGTTCTACCTGGGTCCCCCGCTCCTGCCGGCACGGATCTGGATGCGGATTCCGGTCGGCGGCAGGATTAGGCGTTCCGTCCGGATTGCGGTGAACGTAAGCGAGCGGGGAGCGCCACGACAAGGCCCGAACGCCCTTGCGCGGCCCGGGTCTTGATCCTTTGCTGATCCACTCCGGAGCACGCCGTCACACTCCGTGGACTCCCGATCTTTGCAACTGTTATTCCTAAGGGGAGTTCAAGGGAGTTCACTCGGCGCGCCCGTCACGCCCGGTCACGGCTATGAGGCTGCTCACATATGACACGCCATGTCACGTCATTTCAGGTCTATTTATGACTAACGAGTCATTCAATGACTTACTGGTTTATTTAGGTCATTCAGGGCGCAATGGCGGCCCCCTTCTGACCCGTCGCGTCGCACATGGTTGCCCCTGGAATCCATGTCGTATCGTCGAGAACGCCCGCAGGCGAACAGCGCCGCGGCCGACCGGGAGGAGCCCCCGTGACGCAGCAGGTCCCGTCCACCGAGCCCGAGTTGGCCGGAGTGCGCAACTTCCGCGATGTGGGCGGCCTCCCCACCGTGGACGGCCGTCGGGTCAAGCAGGGCGTGCTGTTCCGGAGCGGTCACCTCGCGCACGCGACGCCGGAGGACGCCGAGTTCCTCGCCTCGCTCGGGCTGCACACGATCTTCGACTTCCGCAACGCCGCCGACCAGCGCCTCGAAGGCCCCGACGTCACGCTGCCCGGCGTGCGGAACGTGAATCTGCCGCTGACCGACCCGGCGGACGGCGCCGAGTTCTGGAAGATGGTCCGCGACGGCCACATCGACGAGCTGCGCGCGGCCCTGTCCGAGGGCCAGGCGGCGGACCGCATGATCACGTCGTACCGGGCGATCATCAAGGAGCGGACCGCCGAGCACAGCCAGGTGCTGCACGCCATGGCCGAGGACAGCGTGCCCGCGCTCATGCACTGCGCGGCGGGCAAGGACCGCGCGGGTCTCTCGATAGCGGTCACGCTGCTGGCCGTGGGCGTGGAGCGCGACGCGATCGAGGCGGACTACCTGGAGTCGAACGCCGCGCACCGCCGCTACAAGGTGCACCGCTCCAGCGCCGACGAGGACGCGATGTCCCCCGAGGTCATGGAGCTGCTGAGCCCTCTGTTCGACGCGCGCGCCGGCTATCTGGCGGCCGCCTTCGAGACGATCGAGGAGACGTGGGGCTCGGTCGACCGCTACCTGGAGGAAGGCCTCGAGCTGACCCCGGCCGAGCGTGATCGCCTGCGCGAGCACCTCCTCGACTGACCAGGACCAGGACCGGGATCGGGACCGGAACCGGCTCTTGGCCTCACGGCGTCACCCGCGCGAGGCCCCCAGCGTGAACAGCAGGTAGATGAAGGCCGCGACGATGTGCCCGGCGAAGACGTAGACGAGCAGCCGCACCCAGATGCCGCGCGGGAGCCTGTCCTCCACGTCGCGCCGGCGGACGGGGTTCACGGGCCCGGTCACATCACCGGTCACGCCGGTGGTCACGTCGCCGGTCACGTCGTTGGTCTCCGCGTTCATCGCGGGCCTCCCAGGGTCGGTTCGCCGCCGCCGGCCGCCGGTCCGAGACACAGCGCGGCGGACGGGCTCTGCAGCAGGGTGTGGACGAAGAGCAGTTCGGCGCCGCCGCGGTCGGCGGCGGCGATCCGGTGCGGGGTGAGCGAGTCGAAGTGCGCGCTGTCCCCCGCCTCGAGCCCGTACGCGGTGTCCCCGAGGCGCAGCCGCAGCCGCCCTTCGAGGACGTACAGCCACTCCTCGCCGGGGTGGACCCGCACGATGTCGCCCTGGGCGCCGTACGGCACATGGACGCGCAGGGCCTGCATCCCGCGCCCGGGGGAACCGGCCTGGCGATAGATCCAGCCGCCCGCCTCGTTGGGTTCCATGTCACCGGCGCGCACGACGGAGTTCTGGTCCGCCGGAGTCTCCCCCAGGACCTCCGAGACCGTCGTACCGTAGGTGCGGGCGAGGGCGAGCAGCATCGGGAGCGAGGGCTGGCGGCGCCCCGTCTCCAGGCGGGAGAGATGGGCCGGCGAGAGTCCGGCGGCGCGGGCGGCGGCCTCCAGGGTGAGGGCGGCGCGGCGGCGCAGTTCGCGCAGCTGTGGCGCGACGACAGGCAGCTCCGTGGGCTCGGGGCCGGGCTCCGAGGAGTCCGGAGCCGGCTCCGGCAGGGCAGGGCTCATACCGTCGATTGAGCCAGAGCCGTGCCTCTAGGGCAAATTTCTTGCCCCAGAGGCAAAAGCACCTCGCGCAAACCTCACGCAAAGGCTTCAGCGGTTGGCGACCGCCTGCTTCACGAGCGTCTTGCCGAAGTCCCACATCAGTCCGCCGCCCGAGTGCGCGTCGTCCATGACGGCGGTGAACGCGTCGACGAAGCGGTCCACCTCGCGCTCCCCGATGATCAGCGGCGGGATCAGCTTGATGACCTCCAGGTGGTCACCGGAGACCTGGGTGAGGATCCGGTGCTTCTGGAGCAGCGGTACGACGACCATCTGCGCGAAGAGTCCCTTGCGCGCGGCCTGGAGCATCGTCCAGCGGCTGCGCAGTTTCAGGGATCTGGGCCGCCCGAACTCGATGCCGATCATCAGGCCCCGGCCGCGTACGTCGCTCAGCAGCTCGTAGCGGTCGACGAGTGCGGCGAGGCGGGACTTCAGGAGTTCGCCGGTCGCCCGCGCGTTGGCGACGGTCTGCTCGTCCTCCATGACGGCCAGGACCGCGAGACCGGCGGCCATGGCCTGGGCGTTGGACCCGAAGCTGGCCGAGTGGACGAGCACCCGGTCCATGGACGAGTAGACCTTCTTGAAGATCCAGTCCTTGCCGAGGGTCGCGCCGACGGGCACATAGCCGCCGGACAGCGCCTTCGCCACGCACACGAGGTCGGGTTCGACGCCGTCCTCGTGCTGGTAGGCGTAGAAGTCGCCGGTCCTGCCGAGGCCCGTCTGGACCTCGTCCGCGATGAGCAGGGCCTTGTGCCGGTGCAGCAGTTCCTGGGCGGCGCGCAGATAGCCGGGCGGCGCCGCGTGGACGCCCTTGCCCTGGATGGGCTCGACGATCAGCGCGGCGACGTCGCCCTTCGCCAGCTCCGCGCGCAGGGCGTCGAGGTCGCCGAGCGGCACCGCGGTGTCCGGCAGGAGCGGCGCGAAGCCGTCCCGGAATCCGGACTCGCCGTTCACTGACAGAGACCCGGTGGTCAGCCCGTGGAAGGCGTGCCCGCAGTACAGGATGCGTGGCCTGCCGGTCGCGTACCGGGCGAACTTCAGCGCCGTCTCGACGGCCTCGGTGCCGCTGTTGCCGAAGAAGACGCGGTCCAGGTGCGGGCTGTGCGCGAGCAGTTTCTCGGCGAGCAGGCCCGGCAGCGGCTGGCAGTCGAAGCGGGTGAGGTCGGCGAGCGAGGCGTCGAGGACGTCGTGCAGGGCCTTGCGGACGACGGGGTGGTGCCGGCCGAGTCCCATCACGCCGAATCCGGCGAGCATGTCCAGGTAGTCGTCGCCGTCCCGGTCCCAGAAGTACGCGCCCTCGGCCCGCTCGTAGACCTTGTCGAAGCCGATGGTGTGCAACATGCGCGGGAGCTGGTGGTTCAGGTACTTCTCGTGCAGCTCGTAGCGCTCGGCGCCGCGCTCGGCCAGGAGCCGGCCGAGATCGAACTCCTTGCTCATACGTCGTCGCTCTCCTTGCCGGCCGCGGGGGCCTCGGTCACGGCCCTCTGGGCCATGCTGGAACCGATCCGCCCGGCGATCTCGACGGGCGTGAGTCCGATGTCGGCGAGCACCTCAGCGCGTTTGGCGTGCGCGAGGAACTGCTCGGGGATCCCGAACCTCCGTACCGGCACGTCGACTTCGGCCTCACCGAGCGCGAGGGCCACGGCGGAACCGACGCCGGCCGCCTTGCTGTTGTCCTCGACGACGGCGACCAGCTTGTGCCGGGCGGCGAGCGGCGCGAGGTCGGGGTCGACGGGTTTGACCCAACGGGGGTCCACGACCGTGCAGTTGATGCCGCGTGCCGCGAGGAGTTCGGCGACCTTGAGGCAGACCGGGGCCATCACGCCGACGGAGACGACGAGCACCTCCGCGTCGTCGGCGCGGTGCAGGACGTCGAGGCCGCCGATCCGGTCGACCGCCGGGATCTCGGGTCCGGCGGACTCCTTCGGGAAGCGTACGAGCGTGGGCGCGTCGTCGACGGCGACGGCTTCCCGCAGCTGTGTGCGCAGTTGTTCGGCGTCGCGCGGGGCGGCGATGCGCAGGCCGGGCACGACCTGGAGCACGGACATGTCCCACATGCCGTTGTGCGAGGGCCCGTCGACACCGGTGACGCCCGCCCGGTCGAGGACGAAGGTGACGCCGCACTTGTGCAGGGCGACGTCCATGAGGAGCTGGTCGAAGGCGCGGTTGAGGAAGGTGGCGTAGACGGCGACGACGGGGTGGAGGCCGCCCGTCGCGAGGCCGGCCGCCGAGACCGCCGCGTGCTGCTCGGCGATGCCCACGTCCCACACACGCTGCGGGAACTCCTCGGCGAACTTCGTGAGTCCGACGGGGTGCAGCATCGCCGCGGTGATCGCGACGACGTCGTCCCGCTCACGGCCGATGCGGACGAGTTCGTCGCCGAACACCGAGGTCCAGGAAGGCCCGTTGGACGGTGCGAGCGGTTCGCAGGTGAGCGGGTCCATGACGCCGACGGTGTGGAAGTGGTCGGCCTCGTCCGCGAGCGCGGGCTCGTAACCGCGGCCCTTCTCGGTGAGGCAATGTACGAGTACGGGCCCGTGGAACCGCTTGGCGCGGCGCAGCGCCGACTCGACGGCGCCGATGTCGTGCCCGTCGATGGGGCCCACGTACTTGAGCCCCAGGTCCTCGAACATGCCCTGCGGCGCGAAGGCGTCCTTGAAGCCCTTCTTGGCGCCGTGCAGGGACTCGTACACCGTGCGTCCGATCACGGGGGTGCGCAGGAGGACGTCCTTGCCCCAGGCGAGGACCTTCTCGTAGTTGTCGGTGGTGCGCAGGGTGGCGAGGTGGTTGGCGAGGCCGCCGATCGTGGGTGCGTACGAGCGCTCGTTGTCGTTCACGACGATGATGAGCGGGCGGTTCTTCGCGGCGGCGATGTTGTTCAGCGCCTCCCAGGCCATGCCGCCGGTGAGTGCCCCGTCGCCGATGACGGCGACGACGTGGCCGCGCTCCCCCAGGACCTGGCGGGCCTTGGCGAGGCCGTCGGCCCAGCCGAGCGCGGTGGACGCGTGGCTGTTCTCGATGACGTCGTGCTCGGACTCCTCGCGCGACGGGTAGCCGGACAGGCCGCCCTTGCCGCGCAGCTTCGAGAAGTCCTGACGGCCCGTCAGCATCTTGTGCACATAGCTCTGGTGGCCGGTGTCCCACAGGATCCGGTCGACCGGTGACTCGAAGACGCGGTGCAGGGCGACGGAGAGTTCCACCACCCCGAGGTTGGGTCCCAGGTGACCTCCGGTCCTCGACACGGCGTGAATGAGGAACTCCCTGATCTCCGCGGCCAGTTCGGCGAGTTGTTCCTCGCTCAGCGCCTTCAGGTCGCGCGGTCCCCGGACGTTTTCCAAGATCGGCACGCTCGGGCCCCCTCTCCGGTTGTTATCGGCTCACGGTGACGTCCGGCGTGCCCGAGGCCACGCCGTCCTTCTCCATCTGCCCGGCGATCTTCATCGCCTCTTCGATGAGCGTCTCGACGATCTTCGACTCGGGGACGGTCTTGATGACCTCGCCCTTCACGAAGATCTGACCCTTGCCGTTGCCGGAGGCGACACCGAGATCCGCCTCGCGCGCCTCGCCGGGCCCGTTCACCACACACCCCATGACGGCGACCCTGAGCGGCACCTCCATGCCGTCCAGACCCGCTGTCACCTCTTCGGCCAGCTTGTAGACGTCGACCTGAGCCCGCCCGCACGACGGGCAGGACACGATCTCCAGACGCCGCTGCCGCAGGCCGAGCGACTCCAGGATCTGGATGCCGACCTTGACCTCCTCCACGGGCGGCGCGGACAGCGAGACGCGGATCGTGTCGCCGATCCCCTCACTGAGCAACGCCCCGAAGGCGACGGCGGACTTGATGGTGCCCTGGAACGCCGGACCCGCCTCCGTCACGCCCAGGTGCAGCGGGTAGTCGCACTGGGCCGCGAGCTGCCGGTAGGCGTTCACCATCACGACCGGGTCGTTGTGCTTGACCGAGATCTTGATGTCGCCGAAGTCGTGCTCCTCGAAGAGCGACGCCTCCCACAGCGCCGACTCGACCAGTGCCTCAGGCGTCGCCTTGCCGTACTTCTTCAGGAGCCGGGCGTCCAGCGAGCCCGCGTTCACACCGATGCGGATCGGGGTGCCCGCGTCCTTCGCGGCGCGCGCGATCTCCTTCACCTTGTCGTCGAACTGCTTGATGTTGCCCGGGTTCACGCGCACCGCCGCACACCCCGCGTCGATGGCCGCGAACACGTACTTCGGCTGGAAGTGGATGTCCGCGATCACCGGGATCTGCGACTTCTGCGCGATCGCCGCGAGCGCGTCCGCGTCGTCCTGCGTGGGGCACGCCACCCGCACGATCTGGCAGCCGGCCGCCGTCAGTTCGGCGATCTGCTGCAGCGTGGCCCCGACGTCCGAGGTCCGCGTCGTCGTCATCGACTGCACGGACACCGGCGCTCCGCCCCCCACGGCCACCGGCCCGACATGGATCAGCCTGCTCGTCCTGCGAGCGGCGACCGGCCGGACCGGAAGCGAAGGGAGCCCGAGTGCGACAGGCTCTCCTGAACTCATGGTGTATCAGCCCCGATTCCCCGAGACGGTCTCACGGGCGGCACGGATGGACTCCTTGAGCGAGCCCATCGTGGCGAGCACGGCCGTCGGCTCGTAGCCGCAGTGCGCCATGCAGTTGTTGCAGCGGTCGTCCTTGCCCCGGCCGTAGGCGTCCCAGTCGGTCTTCTCGACAAGGTCCTTGTACGTGGTGACGTATCCGTCCGCCATCAGGTAGCAGGGTTTCTGCCAGCCGAAGAGCGAGTAGTTCGGGATCGCCCACGCGGTGCACGGAAAGTCGATCTTCCCTTCGAGGAAGTCGAGGAAGAGCGGCGAGTGGTTGAGCCGCCAGCGCCGCCTGTTCCCGCCCGCGAACGCCTTCTTGAAGAGTTCGCGGGTCTGCTCGACGCCGAGGAAGTGCTCCTGGTCGGGCGCCTTCTCGTAGGCGTAGGCGGGCGACAGCATCATCTCGTCGACCTGGAGGTCGTCGTTGAGGTAGTTCAGCACCTCGATGATGTTCTGCGGGGTGTCCGTGTTGAAGAAGGTCGAGTTCGTGGTGACCCGGAAGCCGCGCCTCTTGGCCTCCTTGATGGCCGCCACCGCCTCGTCGAAGACGCCTTCCTTGGCGACCGACTCGTCGTGGCGCTCGCGCATCCCGTCGATGTGCACCGTGAAGGCGAAGAAGGGCGACGGCTTGAACTTGTCGATCTTCTTGCGCAGCAGCAGCGCGTTCGTGCAGAGGAAGACGTACTTCTTCCGCGCGACCAGCTGCCGCACGATCTCGTCGATCTGGGGGTGCATCAGGGGCTCGCCGCCTGCGATGGACACCATCGGCGCACCGGACTCCAGGACGGCGCCCACGGCCTGCGCCACGGGCATCCGCTGCTTGAGCACACCGGCCGGGTGCTGGATCTTTCCGCAGCCCTCGCATTTGAGGTTGCAGGCGTACAGCGGCTCCAGTTCGACAATGAGCGGGAACTTGTCGCGCTTGCGGAGCTTCTGTTCAAAGAGGTACGTCGCGACCTTGATGGACTGACGCAGCGGCATGGCCATCTGGCTCACCTCCGGGGGAGCAGCAAAGAACGGTGCCATTCGAAGAATGCGGGAAGTACGGCACGAAGAACACGGAAAGCTGATATTCCACCGCGCACCGTGCCGATACGGACGAGTTCATGTTCTGGAGCGTCCACGACCACCCGTACGGCCGCAACCGGACGTGGGCCGTGCACGGTCGCCGCGCGCAGCGTGGCGGCTGACTCCATGTCGACGGCGATCGCGCCGGTGGCCAGCAGGTCCCCGCGCTCCTGACCTCGCACGACGTGGTCGGACCCGGTCAGCGGCCCGGTGTGCACGGTCCGGCCGGGGACCGCCCTGACCAGCTCCCGCACGAGGAGCTCCGTACCGGTGCACGGCGTGGAGCCGTACGGGTCGCGGGTCTCCTCGGCGACGACCAGGTCACCCGGGTGCATTCCGGGGGCGAGGCCCGCGCAGAAGCCGGTCGCGAGGACGGCCGCGTCCATGAGCGGCGGCCCGTCCAGGGCCCGGGTCACGGACCGCTCGGCCGCCTTGGGGCCCATGCCCGTCCGCAGTACGGTCACGGCGGCCGGGGCCCGCGTTCGGGCGCCGGTGCGCAGGGCGAGGTGCTCGATGCCGAGCGCGCAGGCGACCAGCAGCGGGACGGGTTCCGGCGGTCTCGGTGCCGCCGGGGATGCGGCCATCAGCCCCCCTTGCCCGGCAGTGCCGGCCGGTCGGAGAACGGCTCCCCGTGGACGTACCGGCCCAGTGCGGTGAGGGGGAAGACGTGGCGGTACAGGTGGTAGTTGATCGAGAAGTCCCAGGGGAAGCCGGTGCCGGTGAAGTACGGCTCGTCCCAGGTGCCGTCGGCCAGCTGGGTCCCGGTCAGGAAGGCGACTCCGCGTTCGACCTCTTTCGAGTCCCGCTCCCCCGCCGCCAGGAGCGCCATCAGGGCCCAGGCGGTCTGGGACGCGGTGGAGGCGCCGTGGCCCTTCCAGTCCTCGTAGCGGTAGGAGCGCAGGTCCTCGCCCCAGCCGCCGTCGTCGTTCTGGACGGACGCGAGCCAGTCGGCGGCGCGGCGGATCGCGGGGTGCGAGGTGGGCAGTCCTGCGGCGGTCAGGGCGGGCAGCACCGACCCTGTGCCGTAGATGTAGTTGACGCCCCAGCGGCCGAACCAGGCGCCGTTCGGCTCCTGTTCGGCGAGCAGCCAGTCGATGCCGCGCCGGGTGCGGGGGTCGTGCGTGAGGCCTTCGACGGCGAGCATCTCGACGACGTGTCCGGTGACGTCGGCGGACGGGGGGTCGATGACCTCGCCGAAGTCGCAGAACGGCAGCCGGTTCGGGAAGGGGCTGGTGTTGTCGACGTCGAACGCGGCCCAGGCGCCGTTCTTCGACTGCATCCCGAGGTTCCAGCGCACCCCGCGCCCGATGGCCTTCTCCATGCGGGCGATGTCGGGGTGCCGGACGCGGCGCAGGGCGAGGACGACCTCGGCGGTGTCGTCGATGTCGGGGTAGTTGTCGTTGTGGAACTCGAACGCCCATCCGCCGGAGGCGAGTTGAGGCTTGCGTACGGACCAGTCGCCGGGCCGGTCGATCTGTTCCCGCAGCATCCACTCGGCGGCCTTGACGAGTCCCGGGTGGTCGGCGGGCAGGCCCGCGTCGGCGAGCGCGATGACGGCCAGACAGGTGTCCCACACCGGGGACTGGCAGGCCTCGATCATCCGGGCCCCGTCCTCGCGCCACACGGCGAACCGGTCCAGGGACTCCAACCCCGCCTTCATCACGGGGTGTTGGAGGTCGTAGCCGAGGAGATGGAGGGCGATGACGGAGTACACGGCGGGGGGCTGGATGCCGCCCCAGCAGCCGTCGTTCTCCTGGCGTTCGATGATCCAGCGGGCGGCGGTGTTCATGGCCGCCCTGCGCAGCCTGCGGGGCGCGACCTTGCGGTAGAGGTGCATCGCCTTGTCGAGCCGCTCGAAGGCGCCGTCCCAACTGGCCAGTGAGGAAAGGGGTTTGGACGGGCTGGGGTTTCGCGGGTCGGTGTGGAGTTCGTCGAGGGGGAAGGGCGCGGGCCGCACGGGGCGCTTGGCGGAGACGATCGTGAGCGGCACGATGGTCTGCCGGGCCCAGCAGCCGAAGTCGTAGATGTTGAGCGGCAGCCACTTCGGGAAGTAGATGAGTTCCGGCGGGAGTTCGGGCAGGTCGTCCCACTTCCACCAGCCGAACAGGGCCAGCCAGATGCGGGTGAAGACGCGGCTCGCTGCGATGCCGCCGCGCTCCCTGACCCAGGCGGATGCCTTCGCCATGTGCGGGTCGCCGGGGGCGTCCCCGGCGAGGCGCAGGGCGACGTACGCCTCGACGGTGGTGGAGAGTTCGCCGGGGCCGCCGAAGAACGTGGCCCAGCTGCCGTCCTCGCGCTGTTCGCCGCGGATGAAGAGGCCGGCCGCGCGGGTGGTCGCCTCGTCCCTGATCCCCAGGAACTGGCGCAGCAGCAGGTCCTCGGCGTCCATCGTGACGTTCGTCTCGAGGTCGCCCTTCCACCAGCCCTGGGCGTCCTGCCGGTCGAGCAGGTACTCGGTGGCGCGCCGGGCGGCCCGGTCCGCGGCCTCGCGCGGGCCGGCCGTCTCGGTGGTCGTGTCGGTCGATCGGGCAGTGCTGGCCGCGGTCGCGCGGGGAGCTGCCGCTCCGCTGCTTCCGTCGGTCGTCGCTGTCATGGCTTCCCCTTACATAGCAGTGCTCGTTCTCTGCTGGGTCCGCCGTCGGCCGATGCCTGGATGGACACCGGCCGGCGACTGCGCTGGGGGTTGGTGACTCACCCCCCAGAAGGCGCGGGTATGTGGCCGATCACGATCATCTCTTCCGTCATCTCTTCCGTACGACGACGAAGTCGGCGAGCGCCACGAACTGGGCCCGCACGTGCTCCGGCATCTCGACGGAGTCCAGGGCCTCGATGGCGATCGCGTGCTGGCGGCGTGCCTCGTCGGCGGTCCAGTCGCGGCCGCCCGCCTCCTCGATGAGGGCGGCGCGGGCCGCGAACTCCGCCTCGGAGAAGCTGTCGAATTCGTTGCTCTTGGCGTCGGCGGCGAGCAGTTCACCGAGCCGCTCGGACGCGGGGCCGCCCGCGGCGAGCGCGGCGACGACCGGGAGGGACTTCTTGCGCTGGCGCAGGTCGCTCCAGGTCTGCTTGCCGGTGGCCTCCGGGTCGCCCCAGATACCGAGCAGGTCGTCCACGGCCTGGAAGGCGAGGCCGAGGTGGTAGCCGTACTTCTCCAGCTGGTCCGCGGTGCGGTCGTCGACGCCGCCGAGGACGGCGCCGATGGAGGAGGCGCAGGCGAGGAGGGCGCCGGTCTTGTTGCCCTCCATCTCCAGGCACTCCTCGACGGTGACCCGCTCGCGGTGCTCGTAGCTGATGTCCTGCGCCTGACCGTCGATCAGGGCGCGCGACGCGGCGGTCAGGCGGCGCGTGGCGCGGCCCGCCTCGACGGTGCCGAGTTCGAGCAGCACCTCGTTGGCCAGGGCGAAGAGGGCGTCGCCGACGAGGATGGCCTGCGCCGGGCCGTGCACCTTCCACACGGTGTCCCGGTGCCGGCGCTGTTCGTCGCCGTCCATCAGGTCGTCGTGCAGCAGCGAGAAGTTGTGCACCATCTCGACGGCGACCGCGCCGGGCACGCCCACCTCGGGTGCCGCGCCCGGGACCTGCGCGGACAGCACTGCGAGCGCGGGGCGTACGGCCTTGCCGCCGTCGCCGGCCGCCGGGTTGCCCTGCGCGTCGATCCAGCCGAAGTGGTATGCGGCGACGGTGTCCATCGGGGACGCGAGGCGGTCCACGGCGGCCCGCAGCACCGGTGTGGACAGGGTCCGGCCGCGCTCGAGCAGCGCGGTCACGTCCACCGCGTCGGCGGCCGGTTGGGCCGAGGGCACAGCGGGCACAGGGTCTCCTTTTGTTGCGTCGCCGGGGGCCGGCTGGTCCGCCCCCTGGAGATCGAGCTTCATGCCGCCTCCCGGAACAGATGACCGCGTGGGCGGTCGAGTGCGGCGAGCGCGGCGTCGGCGGCACTGACACCGCTGCGCACCGCGCCTTCCATGGTCGCGGGCCACCCGGTGGCGGTCCACGCGCCGGCCAGGTACAGGCCGGGGGTGTTGGTGCGGGCCGTGGGCCGCAGGGCGCCGACCCCGGGGGCCGGCGCGAAGGTCGCCGTGCGCTCCCGGGTGACGAAGAAGTCGAGGACCTTGGCGCCCCGCGCGGCGGGCAGCAGCCGCTCGAACTCGGGCAGGTACCGCTCGCGCAGCACGGCGACGGGCTCGTCGATCTCGTCGTGCGCGTCGGACTGGGACACGGCGAGGTACTGGCCCTCGGTGAGCCCGGAGGCCTCCGTACGGTCGAAGACCCACTGCACGGGCGAGCCGAGCGCCGTGAAGAAGGGCCGCTTGAGGACCTTGCGGTCGTAGACGACGTGCAGGTTCAGGATCGGCGCGGTCCCGATGGCGAGCAGCCGCTCCGCGTCGTCGAGCGCGCCGTCGGGCAGCAGGTCGTACGTCTCGCGCTGGGGTACGGCGAGGACGACGGCGTCGGCCGTGATGTGCTCGCCGGGGATCTCGACGGTCCAACGTCCGTTCTCCGTACGGGAGATGGAGCTGACGCGGGTGCGGAGTTCGGTGCGTACGCCCGCGTCGTCGAGGGCCTTGCGGGCGAGGGTGTCGTGGAGTTCGCCGAGGGGGACGCGCGCCCAGCCGATGTCGGCGGCGCCCGCTTCGGACAGCAGCCCGGTCTTGAAGACCATGGCGGCGAGGGCGAGCGAGGACTCGCCGGCGGGGGCGTTCAGGGTGGCGACGCCGACGAGGTCCCACAGCGCCTCGACGGCGCGCGGCGACTGCCCGTGCGCGGCGAGCCAGCTCCCGAAGTTCTGCTCGTCGAGTGCCGGGTCGGCCAGGTCGAGCCCCTTGAGCGCGAGCGCGGCGCGTCCTACGTTGGCGCGCTCCGCGAGCGAGAGGTGCGGGTACGTGGCGAGGCTGGCGGCGAGGTGCAGCGGCACGGGCAGAGCGTTGCGCCGGAGCCGGCCGAGCCGGTTCCGGTCGGCGTCGAGGACGGGGACGTCGAGCCGGTCCTGGAGCGGCGACAGCTCCGTGCCCTCGATCCGGTCAAGGAACCAGCGGTACGCGGTGCAGCAGCGCAGGTACACGTGCTGGCCGTTGTCGATGGTCAGGTCGCCGCGCTTGAAGGAGAACGCGAGACCGCCGAGCCGCGGGCGCCCTTCGAGCAGCGTGACGTCGAGGCCCGCGTCGGCGAGCGCGAGGGCGGACGTGATCCCGGCGAGGCCTCCGCCGACGACCACGGCACTCTGCCGACCGGAGCCGGCCGGCCCGTCGGGCATGTTCCCGGCGCTCATACGCCCTCCCCTCCGGTCGCGTCGTGGGCACCCACAGGGCGCACTCTGTCCGGGACGCCCATCAGGCGCGCCTCCTGAGGTGCTGCCGGGAGACGCTGCGGGCGTCCAGTCCGGACAGTCCGCGCACGGCGACGTACGCCTTCTCCCGGCCGGGGAGGGAGACGCGGCCGCGCAGGACGGCCTCGGGCTCGCGCTCGATGCGGTCGAGGAGGCGCCGGTAGATCCCTGCCATGGCGGCGACGCACGCGCCGCTGCGCCGGTCGAGCATCGGCAGGAGCCGGTAGCCCTCGACGAACAGGGCGCGGGCGCGGCGCACCTCGAAGTGCACGAGGCCCGCGAAGTCGGAGCCGGGCGGCGGCGTGGGTGAGTCGAACCCGGCCGAGCAGCCGAACTTGGCGAGGTCGTCGGCGGGCAGGTAGGTGCGGTCGTTGGCCGCGTCCTCGCGCACGTCGCGCAGGATGTTGGTCAGCTGGAGCGCGAGGCCCAGGGTGTCGGCGTACTCGGCGGCGCGCTCGGCACCGCGTGCGCCGGGTTCCGTGCCGAAGACGCCGAGGGAGACGCGGCCGATGGCGCCCGCGACGCAGCGGCAGTAGACCTTGAGGTCGTCCCAGGTCTCGTACGTCTCGCCGCGCAGGTCCATGACGACGCCGTCGATGAGTTCGTCGAGGCCGCCGAGCGGGATCGGGAAGCGGCGCGCGGCGTGCGCGAGGGCGACGCCCACCGGGTCGGTGTCGTCCTCGGCCACGCCGCCCTCGCGGACGCGGGTGAGCAGCGCCCGCGTCTCGTCGAGCCGTTCGGCCTTGACCTCGGGCGGCAGCGCTCCGTCGCCGATGTCGTCGACACGGCGCGAGAACGCGTACACGGCCGACATGGCGCGGCGCTTGTCCGTCGGCAGCAGCCTGATGCCGTAGGCGAAGTTGCGTGCCTGCTGTCCGGTGACGGTCTCGCAGTAGCTGTACGCGGCGAGTACCGCTGCCGACACGTGCTGGTCTGACTCCACGGTGCGGCTCACCCCTCTCCTCGCAGAGTCGCTCCCACCTCACGCAGCAACCGGAGCTTGGTGGGCTTGGGCGGTCCAGGAAGTACGTCGTACATCATGGCGGCGAT
Source organism: Streptomyces sp. NPDC046821 (assembly GCF_040645335.1). Lineage (NCBI taxonomy): Bacteria > Bacillati > Actinomycetota > Actinomycetes > Kitasatosporales > Streptomycetaceae > Streptomyces > Streptomyces sp. NPDC046821. The sequence continues at coordinate 668,734 of NZ_JBEYYB010000001.1, forward strand.
CTCCGCGACCGCCGCCTTCCCCCCGGCCACGAACCCGGCGAGCAGCAGCTTCAGCCTGCCGTGGACGCTACCCACCAGGGGGGTCCCTTCATTCAGGAGTCCGAGGGCGCGTTCGGCCTCGTACGCGACCAGGGCGCGCACCGATGCGCCGGTCGTGGCGGCGGCGAGGTCGGACTCCTGGACGTGGAAACGCTTCATGTCCTCGGCGGGCAGATAGATGCGCCCCCGCCGCAGGTCCTCGCGCACGTCCTGGAGGTGCTCGACGATCTGCAGGCCGGTGCACACGGCGTCCGAGAGCCGGACGCGTTCCGGGGTCGAGGTGCCGGTGACCCCGAGGACGAGCCGCCCGACGGGGTTGGCGGAGAGCTCGCAGTAGGCCAGGAGGTCGTCGTACGTCTCGTAGCGCGTGACGAGCTGGTCCTGGCGGTTGGCCTGGATGAGGCCGAGGAAGGGTTCGGGTGTGAGGCCGCTGCGGTGCACGGTGGGCTGGAGTGCGCGCAGGAGCGGGTGGTGCGGGGTCGAGTCGAAGACGCGGTGCAGGTCGGCCTCGACGGCGTCGAGCAACGCGAGACGGTCGGCATCGGCCCGTTCGGGTGACACGCCCAGGAGGCGGGCGTCCGCGCCGCCGGGTGCGAGGTCGCCGTCACCGATGTCGTCGACGAGCCGGGCGAAGCCGTAGACCGCCATCAGGTCGTCGCGCCAGTCGCGCGGCAGGAAGAAGGGGGCCACCGGAAAATTCTCGTCGGCGGCCTTGTCGAGCGTCGCCCCGGCCGGGGATCCGGCGGGCGCCCCGGAGCGCCCCGTCACCACGCGCTGCCCAGTACGAGGACGGCGAAAGCATCGTGGAGCTGGAGAGTTTCCATAGCCATTGCCGTCACATCTCCCGTTCTACACCGCTGACCTAAAACATCCTATTTCGGACACGCCGCTCGGCCTTATGCAGGGCATACCGGCCCCTGGGTCAGAGTGTCGCGCATTATCGCCCCTTTGCCGCGAATCGGGACCGGTACAGCTTACGTTGTACAACCACCCCCGGACCGCCGGGGTCCGAATCAATTGCCGTCTACATGCGTCCAGGCCCCGCCGAGGACAGCCCGGCGGGGCCTTGAGACGCAGAACGGGTGGGGAGGGTTGCCCGGGACACCCCGGACCTCCCCCGATGCCCCGCCGACAGCCCGGCTACTTGCCCGTGAACTTCTCGTACTCCTTGAGCACCTCGGCCGTCGGGCCGTCCATGCGCAGTTCGCCGCGCTCCAGCCACAGGACCCGGTCGCAGGTGTCGCGGATCGACTTGTTGTTGTGGCTCACGAGGAAGACCGTGCCGGCCTCCTTGCGCAGCTCACGGATGCGCGCCTCCGACCGCTTCTGGAACTTGCGGTCACCGGTCGCCAGGGCCTCGTCGATCATCAGGACGTCGTGGTCCTTGGCGGCCGCGATGGAGAAGCGCAGACGGGCCGCCATGCCGGAGGAGTAGGTACGCATCGGGAGCGTGATGAAGTCGCCCTTCTCGTTGATGCCCGAGAAGTCGACGATCTGCTGGTAACGCTCCTTGATCTGCTCGCGGGACATGCCCATCGCGAGTCCACCGAGGATGACGTTCCGCTCGCCCGTCAGGTCGTTCATCAGCGCCGCGTTCACACCGAGGAGCGAGGGCTGGCCGTCGGTGAAGACCTTGCCCTTCTCTGCGGGCAGCAGCCCGGCGATCGCGCGCAGCAGGGTCGACTTGCCCGAGCCGTTCGAACCGATCAGGCCGATCGCCTCGCCGCGGTACGCCGTGAAGGACACGCCCTTGACCGCGTGCACCTTGCGGACGCCGCGCTCGTCGCCGCGCTTGATGATGCGGCTCAGGGCGGAGGTGGCGCTGCCCTTGCCCGTCTTCGCGCCGTTGACGCGGTAGACGATGTGCAGCCCGTCGGCGATGACGGTGGGGATGTGCGCCCCGGAGAGGTTGGTGTTGTCGTCAGCCACGGCCGTAGCGCTCCTCAGCCTTCCAGAAGTACACGAAGCCGCCGAGTGCGACGAGGACCGCCCAGCCGAGCGCGACCGCCCAGACGTGCGGCGGCAGGTTCTCGCGCGGGTAGCCGTCGATGAGGGCGTAGCGCATCAGGTCCATGTAGATGGCCGCCGGGTTCCACTGCAGCACGTCGGCGATCCAGCCCGGCTTGCCCTTGAGCATGATCGGGATGGAGAACATGACGCCCGACGCGTACATCCACGTACGCATCACGAACGGCATCAGCTGCGCGAGGTCCGGGGTCTTGGAACCGGCCCGCGCCATGATCAGGGCGAGGCCGACGTTGAAGAGGAACTGCAGCGCCAGGGCCGGGATGATCAGCAGCCACGCGAGGCTCGGGTAGCTGCCGAAGGCCACCGCCACGATGAACAGCACGATCATCGAGAACAGCAGCTGCTGGAGCTGCTGCAGCGCGAACGAGACGGGCAGCGAGGCGCGCGGGAAGTGCAGCGCGCGCACCAGGCCGAGGTTGCCGGAGATCGCCCGAACGCCCGCCATCACCGAGGACTGCGTGAAGGTGAAGACGAAGACCCCGGTCACCAGGAACGGGATGTAGACGTCCTTCCCCATGCCCCGGTCGGCGCCCAGGATCAGGCCGAAGATCAAGTAGTAGACGAGCGCGTTCAGCAGCGGCGTCGCCACCTGCCAGAGCTGGCCGAGCTTGGCCTGGCTGTACTGGGCGGTGAGCTTCGCCTGCGAGAAGGCGATGATGAAGTGACGCCGCCCCCACAGCTGGCGGACGTACTCGAACAGGCCGGGCCTCGCGCCGCTGACGGTCAGACCGTACTTGGCGGCCAGGTCGGCCGGGGAGAGCCCGTCGTCGGGCGACGGGCGCGGGGTCACCGCGACACCGCCGTCGTGCGTTGTGTCACTCACTGGTGGAAACTTCCGTCTTCAAAGTGCGCGGCCTGGTCACCGGCCGCGGCAGTCAGGGACCGGGTATGGGCCGGATGCTCACGGACACGAGCTTGTCAGATGATCGGAGGCCGGCCCAGTCGGGTCAGGCGCCACACCGTGCGCCACTTCATGGGGCGCCGCGGGCCGCAGGGGCTCGTCCAGCCCTCCTTGAACCCGCCGAACCATGCCTTGAGGGCGGGTCCGGAAGGCTTGCGGGCCAGCGTGAGCAGCAGCCAGACACCCAGGTACACGGGCACGAGGAGCGCGGGCAGGTTGCGGCGCGCGAGCCAGACGCGGTTCCTGGCGACCATGCGGTGGTAGACCGCGTGCCGCGAGGGAGCCGTCGTCGGGTGGTGCAGCACCATGTCCGCGCGGTAGTCGATCAGCCAGCCCGCGTCGAGGGCACGCCAGGCGAGGTCGGTCTCCTCGTGGGCGTAGAAGAACTCGGCGGGCAGGGCGCCGACCTGTGCGAGGACCTTGGTGCGCACCGCGTTGGCGCCGCCGAGGAACGTCGTGACGCGCGAGGAGCGCATCGGGTCGGCGGCGCGCAGCCGTGGGACATGCCGGCGCGCGGTGACGCCAGTGTCCGGGTCGGCGATCCGGAAGCTGATGATGCCGAGCTCCGGGTCGGCCTCGAAGGCCTCGCGGCACAGCTGCGCGGTGTCGGTGTTCGGCAGGAGGCCGTCGTCGTCGAGGAACAGCAGCACGTCGACGTCGGTGCCACCGGGCCCGAACGCCTCGATGCCGACGTTGCGGCCGCCCGGGATGCCCAGGTTCTCGGGCAGTTCGACGGTACGGACTCCGGCTGGTACGTCGGGAACCGGGGAGCCGTTGCCGACCACGACCACCTCGACCCGGTCGCCGTCCTGCTTGGCGACGGAGTCGAGGAGGGCGCGCAGCTCCTCGGGGCGGTTGCCCATGGTGATGATCACCGCGCCGACCTTCATCGGCGTACTCACTTGAGCCTGCTCGAAGCGAGGATGGACACCAGGTGCAGCAGGGTCTGCAGCACGGCGATGCCGGCGAGCACCGCGACGCCGAGACGCGTGAAGAACAGGTCGCCCCGGATCTGGTCGACGATCGCGAGGACCAGGATCAGCAGCGTCGCCTCAATGCCGAGGATGAGGCGGTGGAACTTGAGCGCGGCGGCGGCCTTGCGGGCCAGCGCCATGCCGGAGGAGCGCATCTCGGACGCGGCCTCCTTGACCTGCTCCTTGCCGCTGGCCGCACGGGCGAGGCCGACCAGGTCCGTCTCCGCCTTGATCAGGATGGCGCCGAGCGCGGCGAGCGTGCCGAGGAAGGCCCACAGCCAGTCGATCCGGCCGGTGCCCCACAGGTCGGCGGCGCGCAGACCGAGGCCGACGAGGACGGCGGCGTCGGTCAGGTACGCGCCGACGCGGTCCATCCACACACCGGCCAGCGAGTACTGCTTACGCCACCGGGCGATCTCGCCGTCGACGCAGTCGAGCAGCAGGTACAGCTGCACCGCGACGACGCCGAGGACGGCACCCCAGACACCCGGGACCAGCAGCGCGGGAGCCGCGAGGACTCCGCACACGGTCATCAGGTAGGTCAGCTGGTTGGGCGTGACCTTGGTGTTCACGAGGTGCCGGTCCACACGCAGCGAGATCTCGCGCATGTAGAGCCGGCCGCCCCAGTGCTCGCCGCTCCGCCGGTCCTTCACCCCGGCGGGGTGAACGACCGGGCGGAGCTCAGCTACCGATGGTTTTTGCATAGTCGGCGTATGCGTCCCTGATCTGATCGGCATTGAGGTCGAGATGTTCGAGGATCGTGTAGCGGCCGGGGCGCGTCTGCGGGGCGAAGAGCACCGCGTCCACGAGGTCCTGGTCGCTGTAGCCCATTTCCTTGGCGAGAACCGGCAGCCCGTGGCGGCGCAGCGTGGCGACCATCTCCTTCGCGGTGTCGTGATCACCGCGCAGGAACGTGGCGAACGCTCCGCCGAACCCGCACTGCTCCCCGTGCTGCGCGTTGCGCTTGGGGAAGAGCAGGTCGAAGGCGTGGCAGATCTCGTGGCAGGCGCCCGAGGCGGGCCTCGAGTCACCGGCGACGGACATCGCGAGACCGCACATCACCAGCGACTCGGCGAGCACGCTGAGGAAGTCGTCGTCGCCGATGCCGCCCGGGTGCCGGAGCACCGCGTGCGCGGCCTGCCGGGCCATGGCGGCGGCCAGGCCGTCGACCTGCTCGCCGTTGACCTCGTGCGAGAGCTCCCAGTCCGCGACGGCGGAGATCTTGCAGATCACGTCGCCGATGCCGGCCCGGACGAACCGCGCGGGGGCGTCCCGGATGACGTCGAGGTCGATGACCACGCCGATCGGGTTCGGCACCCCGTACGAGCCGCGGCCCGCGTCGTTGTCCAGCGTCGCGACCGGCGAGCACAGACCGTCGTGCGCGAGGTTGGTGGCGACGGCCACCAGCGGCAGGCCCACCCGGGCCGCCGCGTACTTCGCACAGTCGACGACCTTGCCACCGCCGAGCGAGACCACCGCGTCGTAGCGGCCCGCCTTCTTTATCGAGTCGGCGAGCTTGACCGCGCCGTCGATGGTGCCGTCGGCGTCGTCGAACCAGTCCGCGCCCGGGAAGGCCGGGGCGAACCGCTCCTTGAGGACACCGCCGGAAGCGCCGTTGCTGATCGCGAAGGCGAGCTTGCCGGTGGGGGCGATGCGCTGGTCGGTGAGGATGGTGGCGAGGTCGTCCAGCGCGCCGGCCCGGATGTCGACGACGACCGGGCTCGGCATGAGCCGGGTCAGTACTGGCACGCGATCTCCCGGGCCTTGGCGAGGTCCTCGTGGTTGTCGATCTCGACCCACGGGACGTCGCCGATCGGCGCGACGTCGATCTGGAAGCCGCGGTTCACGAGCTCCTGGTAGCCGTCCTCGTAGTACAGCTGCGGGTCACGCTCGTACGTGGCCTTCAGGGCGTCGGCGAGCTCGTCGGCCGCCTCGCCCTCGATGAGGGTCACGCCGATGTACTCGCCCGTGGCCTCCGCCGGCTCCATCAGCTTCGTGATCTTCTGGACGCCCTTCTCGGGGTCCACGACGACCTTCATCTCCTCGTCGCCCAGGTTCTTCACCGTGTCGAGCGCGAGGATGATCTTCTTGCCGTCGCCGCGGGCGGCGAGCAGGGTCTTCTCGACGGAGACCGGGTGCACGGTGTCGCCGTTGGCGAGGATCACCGAGTGCTTGATGGCGTCACGGCCGCACCACAGGGAGTAGGCGTTGTTCCACTTCTCGGCCACGTCGTTCTCGATCAGCGTGAGCTTCAGCCCGTACTTCGCCTCGAGGGCGGCCTTGCGCTCGTAGACGACCTCCTTGCGGTAGCCGACGATGATGCCGACCTCCGTCAGGCCGATCTCGGCGAAGTTCTTGAGGGTGAGGTCGAGGACGGAGAGCTCGTTCTCGGTGCCCTCGCCCACGACGGGCACGAGCGCCTTGGGAAGCGTCTCGGTGTAGGGGCGAAGCCGGCTGCCTGCGCCGGCGGCCAGGACGAGGCCGATCATGCGGGTTCTCCTTCATCGTGAACGGCGGGCGCCCCGCGGCGGGCGGAGACGACCCAGAAGCGGATGCTCTCGACGAGCACCACCAGCGCCACGAGCACGGCGCAGACCGTGAGCGCGACAGTGAAATCTGTGGCGGTGAGCAGCGCGGCGATCACGGTGACCACCAGCGTCCTGCCCTCATGTCCCCCGATCGCACGGACCAGCCAGTGCGGGGGCGCGCCGGTGCCACCGCGGATGCGGTACACCGTGTCGTAGTGATGGTAGGCGACTGCGGCAACCAGTCCGAAAGCCGCCGGCAACGCTCCGTGCACATCCGCTTTCGCGGCGACGAGCAGGATCGTGCCGTATTCGGCGGCCCTGAAGAAGGGCGGAACCAGCCAGTCGAGCGGGCCCGTGAGCGGGCGGGCGACGGCCGCGGCGGAGGTCAGCGCGTAGACGGCGGCGCCGAGGACGGGCCACCAGCTGCCGTAGCCGGACAGGGACGTGGCGAGGACGACGACGAGTGCGCCCACGGCGCCGAGCGACGGTCCCATGTGACGAGGCACACCGCGTACCGCGCGCCGCAGGAGCTCGCTGAGCGGCCCGCTGTCGGCGAGATCCGCGAGGGCCCGCGCGGCCCGGTCGGTGCGGGTGGCCCGGCGGGTGAGCGAGCGCAGGACGCGGCCGGCGGTCGTGTACGTCGCCGCGAGGGCGCAGCCGATCAGCAGCACGACGAACGTGATGCGGGGCGTCGTGAACGCGGTGAGCACCGCGAGCAGGGCCCAGCGTTCGCCGATCGGCAGGACGATCATGCGCCGCACCCAGACCGTCCAGCCGACGCTGTCGAGCCGGTCGGAGAGGGCGGCGGTGGGGCTGGTGTTGGCGGTCGCGTCGTGGTTCGCCTCGTTGAAGGAGAAGTCCACGACGTGCCGGCAGGTCTGGAGGACCATCGCGCCGAGCGCGAGCGCCCAGACGTCGTCGCCGTTCGCGTTGGCGGCGCCGAGCGCCAGGCCCGCGTAGTAGGCGTATTCCTTGGCGCGGTCGAAGGTCGCGTCGAGCCAGGCGCCGAGCGTCGAGTACTGCAGCGAGTAGCGGGCGAGCTGCCCGTCCGTGCAGTCCAGGACGAAGGAGAAGAGGAGGAGGAGCCCCGCCGCGACGAACCCGAGGCGGGTGCCCGTGGCCGCGCAGCCCGCCGCGATCAGCGCGGTGAACAGCGAGGCGGTCGTCACCTGGTTCGGGGTGAGTCCGCGCCGGGCGCACCAGCGGGCGATGTAGCGGGAGTACGGGCTGATGCAGTAGGTCGTGAAGAAGCCGTCGCGGGCCTTGACCGCCGTACGCAGCCGGATCGCCTCGTCGTCGACGGCCGCGACGGCCTGGCGGGCCTCGTTGCGGGACTGGGGGTCGGCGGGCACGGCGGCGACGAGCTCACCGAGCTCGGGCCGGTGCACGTCGGTGCCGGACGTGATCAGGCGCTCGGCGACGCGGTCGGCGAGGGCGCCGGTCAGCGTGCCGGCCCGTATGCCGGACTCCGCGGCCGGTTCGGCGGCGGTGTCGCGCAGGGCGGCGGTCAGCGCCTCCCGGGCGGCGGGCTGTACGGAGACGGCACCGGGGACGGCCGAGGCGGCGAAGCGGGGGTCGGTGAGGCCGAGGCGCAGGGAGTGGGTGTGGCCCACGAAGCCCGCGTCGACGAGTGCGACCCGCTCTCCGGCCGGGACCGCGGCGAGCGCCGTCCCCGCCTGCGCGGCGTCGGGGGCGAGCCGCACGTCGAAGCCGAGTGACCGCAGATCGCCCTCGAGCGACGACCCGGGTACCGGCTGGCCGGTGACGATGGCGGTCGACAGACGAACTCACTCCTTGGATTGCCTGCTGCACGCCGGCGCGGCAGGGCACAGGCGTGGTGGGGGCGCCTCGGGCCGAGAGCGGCCGGGCGGCTCGTCGGCAGAGGCTATCGGATGATGAGAAGCGGACGTTCACCGCCCGTTTACGGCCCGATAAGCGCGGTCTGCGTCGGCGCGACCGCCCGGCACATCATTGTCGATCAAGGCCCCGGCCCACAAACCGCCACCGTCCCGGGGGGTGCGGCGCAGTGCCTGGGGCCTGTCTTTGGCGGGGTCTGGTGCCGTGCGTCGCAAGGCGGAGGAGGGGCCCCGCGCGATGGGGGTGCCCCCGGCTCGGGCTCGGTCGAGAGCTGGGCGATTCGGCGACCGCCGCCAACGCCGCGAGGTGTGGTGCCAGGCCCTCGCGAGCCCGGCCCGGTCCGAACGAGAGGCCCTAGGGTGGTCCCCCATGACATGGCTGATCACTGGTGGCGCGGGATATATCGGAGCACACGTGGCGCGGGCGATGGCCGGTGCCGGGGAGGAGCTGGTCGTCCTCGACGACCTCTCGACCGGGGTGTCCGAGCGGCTGCCGGCGGGCGTCGCGCTGGTCAGGGGGTCGGTCAACGATCCCGCTCTGCTGAAGCGGGTGTGCGCGGAGCACGCGGTGACCGGTGTGGTGCATCTCGCGGCGCACAAGCAGGTCGGTGAGTCCGTGGAGCGGCCCGAGCTCTACTACCGCGACAACGTGGGCGGCCTCGCCGTACTCCTGGACGCGGTGGCCGAGGCCGGAGTCCGGCGCTTCGTCTTCTCCTCCTCTGCGGCCGTGTACGGCAACCCCGATGTGGACCTCATCACGGAGACCACCCCCTGCGTGCCGATGAGCCCCTACGGCGAGACGAAGCTCGCGGGCGAGTGGCTGGTGCGGGCGGCGGGCCGCGCGCACGGCATGGCGACCGTGTGCCTGCGTTACTTCAACGTGGCGGGCGCCGCCTCCCCCGAGCTCGCGGACACCGGCGTCTTCAACGTGATCCCGATGGTCTTCGACCGCCTGAGCCACGGAGAGGCCCCCCGCATCTTCGGCGACGACTATCCGACGCCGGACGGCACGTGCGTACGTGACTATCTGCACGTCGCCGATCTCGCCGAGGCGCATCTGGCGGCCGCGCGGCGGATCGGCGCTCCGGGTGCGACGGGTGATCTGACGGTGAACATCGGCTCCGGCACGGGCGTCTCCGTGCGTGAGCTCGTCGACGTGATCTCGGAGGTCACCGGCGACCCGCGGGCCGCCGTCGTCGAAGCGCGCCGGGAGGGCGACTCCCCGCGCGCGGTGGCGTCCGCCGAACTCGCGGCGAAGGAGCTGGGCTGGTCGACCACGCGCGGGGTGCGCGAGATGGTCGAGTCGGCGTGGGCGGGCTGGTGCCTGCGCCACCCTCAGGCTGACGCCGGGTGACTGGCGGGGTGGGCGGGCCGGCGTCCGCGGCTGCCGCCGAGTGACGGCCGGCGTGGGCGGGCCGGCGGCCGTAGCAGTCGCCGGGTGACGGTCGGCGTGGGCGGGCCTGCGTCCGCAGCGCACCCAGGGGCCACACCTCTCTGACCTGCACCCATTTCCGCAGGTCAGGGCACATGACAACGGTGTTCAGTGCAGTGTTTGCGGATACCCCCTCCCCGTAGTTCACTGTGACCGCGGGGGCGGGTGTGACCCGTTTCCGGGTGCGCCGACGAACTTACGGAGGGCGGTTTCCATGGGGGCCGGACACGATCACGGGCACAGCCACGGACCCACGGGGGGTACGGCATCGGCCGCCCATGTGGGCCGGCTGCGCATAGCGCTGGGCATCACGCTCACCGTGATGGTGGTCGAGATCTTCGGCGGTCTCCTCGCGGACTCCCTCGCCCTGGTCGCGGACGCCGCCCACATGGCCACCGACGCGCTCGGACTCGGCATGGCGCTCCTCGCGATCCACTTCGCGAACCGGCCCGCGAGCGACCAGCGCACCTTCGGCTTCGCCCGCGCGGAGATCCTGGCGGCCCTCGCCAACTGCCTGCTGCTGCTCGGCGTCGGCGGCTATGTGCTCGTCGAGGCGATCCAGCGGTTCATCACTCCCGCCGACACCGAGGGCGGCCTGACCATCGTCTTCGGCGTGATCGGCCTCGTGGCGAACATGATCTCGCTGTCGATCCTGGTACGCGGCCAGAAGGAGAGCCTGAACGTACGCGGCGCCTTCCTCGAGGTGGCGGCGGACGCGCTCGGCTCGGCGGCGGTGATCATCTCGGCGACGGTCATCCTGACCACCGGCTGGCAGGCCGCCGACCCGATCGCCTCGCTCGCGATCGGCCTGATGATCGTGCCGAGGACCGTGAAGCTGCTGCGGGAGACGCTGAACGTGCTGCTCGAAGCTGCCCCCAAGGACGTCGACATCGCGGAGGTGCGGGCGCACATCGTGGCGCTGCCGGGCGTCCTGGACGTCCACGACCTGCACGCCTGGACCATCACTTCGGGTATGCCGGTCCTGTCCGCACACGTGGTCGTCAGCTCGGAGGCCCTGGACACGATCGGGCACGAGAAGATGCTGCACGAGCTCCAGGGCTGCCTCGGCGTCCATTTCGACGTCGAGCACTGCACGTTCCAGCTGGAGCCGGTGGGCCACGCCGAGCACGAGGCCAAGCTCTGCCACTGATTCTCCCTGGCGCGGCGGACGATTCCACTCCGGTCCGGCGGGGCACGATCACCTTTCCGGCCTCTTTCGAAGTGCCCGGAGTGTCTGCGATGTACGGCAGACTTGAGGTTCGAGGACCGAAGTGAAGGATGGGTATGCCGACCACACCTGCCACCACGGCGAACATTTCGTCGAACGGCACCGGAGAAGCGATCTTGCTGGAACTCGTGGACGAGGACGGCAGGACGATCGGCACCGCGGAGAAGCTGGCCGCGCACCAGGCGCCCGGTCAGCTGCACAGAGCGTTCTCCGTGTTCCTCTTCGACGAGAAGGGCCGGCTGCTGCTCCAGCAGCGCGCCCTGGGCAAGTACCACTCCCCCGGCGTGTGGTCGAACACGTGCTGCGGGCACCCGTACCCCGGCGAGGCGCCGTTCGCCGCGGCCGCGCGCAGGACGTATGAGGAGCTGGGGATCTCGCCGTCGCTGCTCGCCGAGGCGGGGACGGTGCGTTACAACCACCCGGACCCCGACTCGGGGCTTGTGGAGCAGGAGTTCAACCACCTGTTCGTGGGGATGGTCCAGGCTCAGCTGCGCCCGGACCCCTCCGAGGTGGGTGAGACGGCGTTCGTGACGGCGCAGGAGCTGGCCGAGCGGCACGAGAAGGACCCGTTCTCGGCGTGGTTCATGACCGTGCTCGACGCGGCGCGGCCCGCGGTCAGGGAGCTGACGGGGCCGTCCGCGGGCTGGTGACCGACCAGGGCCTGTCGTCGCCTCGCCACACAGGCGGGAACCTGACGACAGGCCCTAGAACGTGCCCGCGGGCTTGAGGGGCAGGGCGGCCCAGATGACCTTGCCCCCGCTCGCGGTGTGCTCGACGTCGCACACCCCGCCGGCCTCGCTGGTGATCTCCCGTACGAGGAGCAGGCCGCGTCCGCCGGTCTGCCCGTCGGTGGCTTCCAGGGCGGTCGGGCGGTAGGGGTGCTCGTCCTCGACGGAGACCCTCACCCACTCGGCGCCGACCGCGACCTCCACCGCGAGGACGGGTGACAGCAGGGCTGCGTGCCGTACCGCGTTGGTGACCAGCTCGGAGACGATGAGCAGGAGCCCCTGGACGAGGTCGTCCGAGACCGGTACGCCCTGGCGGACCAGCAGGTCGCGGACGGCGTGCCGGGCCTGCGGCACGGACGCGTCGACGGCCTGCGCGGTGAAGCGCCAGACCCCCTCGTACGGCAGCGGCCCGCCCGATGGCTGATCGGGAGGCCCGCCCCCCTGACCGCTCATCGTCCGGTCGCCGCCCTTGCGCTCGATTGTCACCACGCAAAGAGTGTTGGGACTCCGCTGGTCCGTACCGCCAGACTGATCAGAACTCATCGACTATCGACGCTTTTTGACCACTGACGTACAACGCCGTCAGGTGTGCGACCGATCCTGGCCGTCTTGTGCCGTCTTCCATGGCTCTTCAGGTTGTACGGGTTTGGGGGCCTCCTGCGGCGTCATAAGGCCGACCACGCGCCGGCCGCCGAGCCCGGTGGCCAGCAGACCCAGGCCGTCGAAGAGCAGGGCGAGCGAGACGAAGGCGCCGATGACGTAGCGGCTGCTGCTCGGCCAGTTGCCGAGGACCAGGACGCCGAGCAGCAGGTCGAACGCGCCCTGCACCAGCGTCCAGCCGAACTGCGGCCCGCGCACCACGATCCCGCCGGCGAGCCGGAACACACCACCCGTCAGGAAAAGCAGCGCCGCGAACATCGTGAGCGCCTCGGCCGAGCCCTCCGGGTGACGGATCACCACGGTGCCGGCGGCGAGGTTGAGCGCGGCGACGACGATGCTCAGCCAGAAGAAGCTGGTGCCGCGCGCCTGCACGGCGTGCAGCAGGCCGACGATCCCGCCGACGAGCAGCAGCCAGCCGAAGAGGAGCATCGACGTCAGCGTGGCCAGGCCCGTATAGACAAGGCCCACGAGTCCGGCAAGTACGAGGATGCAGCCGAGGCCCGCGAGCCACCCGAAGCCGCGCAGCAGCTGCTTCGACGTCCGGGCCGGGTCAGGGTCTTTGTGGTGGGACCGTGCCATCAACGCCTCCTCGTGACCGCCCCCTTGCTGATCGTACGTTCGAGACCGGTGGATAGCATCCGCCCATGTCGCACTCATCGCCGCAGCTCACGCACACGGTCACGGACGGCGTCGCCACCGTCGTCATCGACAACGCCGCCAAACGGAACGCCATGACGGACGACATGTGGCGCTCGCTGCCGCCGCTGCTCGCCGCGCTGGAAGCCGATCCGGCGGTGCGGGTGCTCGTGCTGACGGGGGCCGGCGGGACGTTCTGCGCGGGCGCCGACATCTCGACGCTCGGTTCGTCCGGGTCGCAGGCGCAGGAACTCGCCGTCGCGGCCGAGGAGGCGCTCGCGGCCTTCGCCAAGCCGACGCTCGCCGCGGTGCGCGGGTACTGCGTGGGCGGCGGCTGCCAGCTCGCGGCGGCCTGTGACCTGCGCTTCGCGGCCGAGACCGCGCTGTTCGGGGTCACCCCGTCGAAGCTGGGGATCGTCTACCCGGCGGGCTCGACGCGTCGCCTCGCGTCCCTGGTGGGCCCCGCGACGGCCAAGTACCTGTTGTTCTCGGGCGAGTTGATCGGCACGGAACGCGCCCAGCGGACCGGACTCGTGGACGAGGTGCTCCCCGAGGCCGAACTGGACAAGCGCGTCGGGGAGTTCACCCGAATCCTCGGCGAGCGCTCACAGCTGACGCAGGCGGCGGCGAAGGAATTCATCGACGGGCACGTGGACCGGGCCGCACATTGGGCCGAGGAAGCGCGCGGCAGTGCGGATACGGCGGAGGGGGTGGCGGCGTTCTTGGAGCGGCGGAAGCCTCGGTTCACGTGGACTGTGTAGGGCGATGGGCTCCCCTGCCTCACGACTTCCCGGCGTACCAACCAGTCGGTAACGTACGCGTATGACTACTGACCCGTCGTCCGGGGCGCGTGCCGCCCGGCGCTGTCACGACATGCTCAACCCCTTCCACTCGACGCACTACTTCTCGCCCGACCTGGGCAAGGAGCTGGCCGCCGTCGGGGTCACCGACGGCAACGCGGCGTACTTCGCCGTGCGTGCGGCGGCGATGGGGGCCGTCGGCGCCGGGACCGTGACGGCGACGTTCTACAACTTCAAGCACGAGTTCGTCGCCCGGCATGTGCCGGCCGTGTGGGAGGCGGCCTCCCCGGAGACCGTCCTCGCGGCACGCGCGCGTGCCGTCGACTCGACGCTGCGCAGGCTCCTGGGTGACGAGGTGCTGGCCTCCCCCGAGATGGCGGAGGCCGCCGAGCTCGCACTGCGCGCCACGGAGGCGTGCACGCGCCACGCCCGGCCGCTGTACGCCGCCCACGCCGACCTGCCCGTGCCGGAGGAACCGCACCTCGCGTACTGGCACGCGGCCACGCTGCTGCGGGAACACCGCGGTGACGGGCACATCGCCGCGCTGATCGCCGCCGATCTCGACCCCGTCGAGGCGCTGGTGAGCCATGTGGCGACCGGCAAGGGCATGGCCCCGAAGTGGCTGCTGGTCACGCGCGGCTGGACCCGCGAGGAGTTCGACGCGGCCGCCGACCGGCTCCGCGAGCGCAAGATCCTGGACGCGGACGGCGAGTTGACCGAACGGGGCGTGGCACTGCGCCACAACCTGGAGGCGGAGACCGACCGCCTCGACCTGGCACCGTACGCCCACCTGGGCGAGGCGGCCGTGACCCGACTGACGGAGCTGGCGACGGGCTTCACGGTCGCGGCTCTGCGCGCGGGGGCGTTCCCGGCGGACTTGATCGGCAAGGCGGCCTGAGGCCGGGTCTGCGGCCTGGGAGCCACCCGGCGAGAAAGGTTGGCTGAGCGCCGCTAGGCGGGAAGTCGGCCGGGCGGGAGGGTTATCCGAGTGCGGCCGGGCGAGGCCGCCCGAGTCGCCGCCCGGCTGATTCGTCACCTGGGAGCCGCCCGGCGGAGTGGTCGCCCGAGCCCAGTCCCGGCGCCGGCCCATGCGGCGGCCTGTGCGCCGGGCCGGGCGCAGGACCGTGCGACGGGCCAGGTGGTGGGCCGGGCGCTCAGGCCGGTGCGCTCCCCACACTTGTCACCGCCACCTGCCACAATTGCCGCGCACCCTCAGTTGAGAAGGCGGTACGGCATCGTGGCGACATCCAGCGCAGGTCCCATCACGGGGTCCATCGAAGGCAGGATTGCCGAGGAGCTCGGCGTACGGGAGCGGCAGGTGAAGGCTGCCGTCGAGCTGCTCGACGGCGGTTCGACCGTCCCGTTCATCGCGCGCTACCGCAAGGAAGCGACCGAGATGCTCGACGACGCGCAGCTGCGCACGCTCGAGGAGCGGCTGCGGTATCTGCGGGAGCTGGAGGACCGGCGCGCGGCCATCCTCGACTCGGTCCGTGAACAGGGCAAGCTCACCGACGAGTTGGCGGCCCAGATCAACGCCGCCGAGACGAAGGCGCGCCTCGAGGACATCTACCTGCCGTTCAAGCCGAAGCGCCGCACCAAGGCGCAGATCGCGCGCGAGGCGGGCCTCGAACCGCTGGCGGAGGGGCTGCTCGGGGACCCGTCGGTGGAGCCGGCCGCCGCTGCGGCCGCGTTCGTCGACGCCGACAAGGGTGTCGCCGACGCGCAGGCCGCGCTCGACGGCGCCCGCGCCATCCTCACCGAGCGCTTCTCCGAGGACGCCGACCTGATCGGCGAGCTGCGTGAGCGCATGTGGGGCCGCGGCCAGCTCGCCGCCAAGGTCCGCGAGGGCAAAGAGGAGGCGGGCGCTAAGTTCGCCGACTACTTCGACTTCGCCGAGCCCTTCACCGCGCTCCCCTCCCACCGCATCCTCGCGATGCTGCGCGGCGAGAAGGAGGAGATTCTGGAACTGAACCTAGAGCCTGAGGAGCCGACGGAGGCCGGGACTCCGTCCTCGTACGAGGCCATCGTCGCGGACCGGTTCGGGATCAGGAACCAGGGGCGGCCCGGCGACAAGTGGCTGGGCGACACGGTGCGTTGGGCCTGGCGCACCCGCATCCTCGTGCACCTCGGTCTCGACCTGCGCCTTCGTCTGCGTACCGCAGCCGAGGACGAGGCCGTGCAGGTCTTCGCGGCGAACCTGCGGGACCTGCTGCTCGCCGCCCCGGCGGGCACGCGCGCGACGCTGGGCCTCGACCCCGGTTTCCGTACGGGCGTGAAGGTCGCCGTCGTCGACGCGACGGGCAAGGTCGTCGCGACGGACGTCATCCACCCGCACGTGCCGGCGAACCGGTGGGACGAGGCGCTGGCCAAGCTGGCCCGGCTCGCCCAGGAGCACAAGGTCGACCTGATCGCGATCGGGAACGGCACGGCGTCCCGTGAGACCGACAAGCTCGCGGGTGAACTGATCACCAAGCACCCGGAGTTGAGCCTCACCAAGGTGACGGTGTCGGAGGCGGGCGCCTCCGTGTACTCGGCGTCGGCCTTCGCCTCGCAGGAGCTGCCCGACATGGACGTGTCGCTGCGCGGCGCCGTGTCGATCGCCCGCCGTCTCCAGGACCCGCTCGCGGAGCTGGTGAAGATCGACCCCAAGTCGATCGGCGTCGGCCAGTACCAGCACGACCTGTCCGAGGTGAAGCTGTCGCGCTCCCTGGACGCGGTCGTCGAGGACTGTGTGAACGGCGTGGGCGTGGACGTGAACACGGCGTCCGCTCCCCTGCTCGCCCGGGTGTCCGGCATCGGTTCGGGCCTCGCGGAGAACATCGTGGCGCACCGCGACGCCAACGGCCCGTTCACGTCCCGCAAGGGCCTCAAGGACGTGGCCAGGCTCGGCCCGAAGGCGTACGAGCAGTGCGCGGGCTTCCTCCGGATCCGGGGCGGTGACGACCCGCTGGACGCGTCGTCCGTGCACCCGGAGGCGTACCCCGTGGTGCGGCGGATGGTGAAGTCGACGGGCGGCGAGGTCGCGTCCCTGGTCGGGAACGCGGCGGCGCTGCGGTCGCTCAGCGCGGCCGATTTCGTGGACGACAAGTTCGGTCTGCCGACGGTGACGGACATCCTGAGGGAGCTGGAGAAGCCGGGGCGCGACCCGCGGCCGGCCTTCAAGACTGCGACGTTCAAGGACGGCGTGGAGAAGATCTCCGACCTGGCCTCCGGGATGGTCCTCGAAGGTGTCGTGACGAACGTGGCGGCGTTCGGCGCGTTCGTGGACGTCGGTGTGCACCAGGACGGGCTCGTGCACGTGTCCGCGATGTCGAAGACGTTCGTGAAGGACCCGCGGGACGTCGTGAAGCCGGGTGACATCGTCAAGGTGAAGGTCCTCGACGTGGACATCCCGCGCAAGCGGATCTCGCTGACGCTGCGTCTCGACGACGAGGCGGCGGCGGCCGGTGGCGAGGGCTCCGGCTCGGGTGCCGGCGGCGGTCGCAGGGAGCGCGGCGGGCGCCCGCCCCAGCAGCGCCAGCAGCGTCAGGGGCAGGGTTCGGGCCAGGGCCGGGGACAAGGCCAGGGCCGACGCCAGCAGGGCTCGGGGCAGGGTCAGGGCCAGGGCCAGGGCCAGCGGCGTGGCGGTGCGTCCGCCCCCGCGCCCGCCAACAGCGAGATGGCCGACGCACTGCGCCGCGCGGGCCTGCTCGACCCGAAGGGACGCTGACGCGCTCGGGGCCGGTCACCACGCGGATGACACCGCGGGTGACCGGCCCCGGCCGGCACGTGTCGGAGGGGGCGCGCGTCGGAGGGCACGCGCGTCGGCGCGACCCCGACAGCGCGCCCGTCCGTCAGAGGGCCCGCAGGTCAACGCGCCCGCCCGACAGCACGCCCACGTCAGCGCAACCCCACGTCAGGGCACCCCCACGTCAGCACGACCCCGACAGCACGCCCGCAGGTCAACGCGCCCGCGCGTCAGAGCGCCCACCCGTCGGCGCAACCCCGTCAGCACCCGCCGCCCATCGGCGCGACCCCGTCAGCGCCCACCCGTCACCCGCGACCCCACGTAAGCACGCGCACGTCAGCGCGCCCACCCGTCAGCCGCGACCCCACGTCACCGCAACCCCGTCAGCACGCCCACCCGTCAGGGCGACCCCCGTCAGGGAGACCCACGTCCGGCGGCCCCCGACCTCACGGCGAAAGCTCCTTCACCCTGCCCTCAGCCACCTCCAGGCGCCGCTGCGTGCGGACGGCGTCCAGCATTCGGCGGTCGTGGGTGACCAGCAGCAGCGTGCCCTCGTACGAGTCGAGCGCCGACTCCAGCTGTTCGATCGCGGGCAGGTCAAGGTGGTTGGTCGGCTCGTCGAGGACGAGCAGGTTGACGCCCCGGCCCTGGAGCAGGGCCAGCGCCGCGCGCGTGCGCTCGCCCGGCGACAGCGTGACCGCGGGCCGCAGCACGTGGTCGGCCTTGAGGCCGAACTTCGCGAGCAGTGTGCGTACGTCGGCCGGTTCCGTGTCCGGTACGGCCGCGCAGAACGCTTCGAGCAGCGCCTCGGAGCCGTGGAACAGGGCGCGGGCCTGGTCGACCTCGCCGACGACGACACCCGAACCGAGCGTCGCGTTGCCCGCGTCCAGCGGCACCCGGCCGAGGAGCGCGCCTAGCAGCGTCGACTTCCCCGCGCCGTTCGCGCCGGTGATCGCGATGCGGTCGGCCCAGTCGATCTGGAGCGAGACCGGTCCGAGCGTGAAGTCCCCGCGCCGCACCTCCGCGTCGCGCAGGGTGGCGACGACGGAGCCGGAGCGCGGCGCAACCGCGATCTCCATGCGCAGCTCCCACTCCTTGCGCGGCTCCTCCACAATGTCGAGCCGCTCGATCATGCGCTGCGTCTGGCGGGCCTTCGCGGCCTGCTTCTCGCTGGCCTCGCTGCGGAACTTGCGGCCGATCTTGTCGTTGTCCGTGGCCTTTCGGCGGGCGTTCTTGACGCCCTTGTCCATCCAGCCGCGCTGCATCTGGGCGCGGCCTTCGAGGGCGGCCTTCTTGTCGGCGTACTCGTCGAACTCCTCGCGCGCGTGCCGGCGGGCGGTGTCGCGCTCCTCAAGGTAGGCCTCGTAGCCGCCGCCGTAGAGGTTGATCTGCTGCTGGGCGAGGTCCAGCTCCAGGACCTTGGTGACGGTGCGGGTCAGGAACTCGCGGTCGTGGCTGACGACGACCGTGCCCGCGCGCAGCCCGCGCACGAACGACTCCAGGCGCTCCAGGCCGTCCAGGTCGAGGTCGTTCGTGGGCTCGTCGAGGAGGAACACGTCGTAGCGGGAGAGCAGCAGGGAGGCGAGGCCCGCGCGGGCGGCCTGGCCGCCGGACAGGGACGTCATCTCCTGGTCGAGTCCGACGCCGAGGCCGAGGGACGCGGTGACTTCCTCGGCGCGCTCGTCGAGGTCGGCGCCGCCGAGGTCGAGCCAGCGCTCCAGGCTCACGGAGTACGCGTCGTCCGCCCCGGGTGCCCCGTCGACGAGTGCCTGGGTGGCCTCGTCCATCGCGCGCTGTGCGGCGTCGACGCCGGTGCGGCGGGCGAGGAACTCGCGCACGGTCTCGCCGGGCCGGCGCTCCGGCTCCTGGGGCAGGTGCCCGACGGTGGCGCCGGGCGGCGACAGGCGCAGCTCGCCCTGCTCGGGGGTGGTGAGCCCGGCGAGGAGCTTGAGGAGGGTGGACTTCCCGGCGCCGTTGGCGCCGACGAGCCCGATCACGTCGCCGGGCGCGACCACGAGGTCGAGCCCGGAGAACAGGGAACGGTCGCCGTGCCCGGCGGCGAGGTTCTTGGCTACGAGAGTGGCAGTCATCAGATCGTCGATCCTAGAGCCTGTCGTCACCTGCCGGCCGCGTGAGCCCACGCTCCCTGATGTGAGCACGGCAGCACACCGATGTGAGCACGGCAGCGCATCCCGTCCGCTACCGTCCGCCCCGTGGACAGTGACGCGAGCGGCGATGTGATCGTGGTCGGTGGCGGGGTCGTCGGCCTTACGACGGCCCTCGAACTCGTACGCATGGGGCGGCGCGTGCGCGTCTGGACGCGGGATCCCACCGCCCTGACGACGTCGGCGGTCGCGGGCGCGCTCTGGTGGCCGTACCGGATCGACCCGGTGGAGCGCGTGGGCGCGTGGTCGGTGCGGTCCCTGCGGGTGTACGAGGAGCTGGCGGGGCGGCCGGGTACCGGGGTGCGCATGGCCGAGGGTGTGCACGCGGACACCCGGCTCGACGAGCTCGGGCCGTGGGCGGCCGAGGTGGCGGGGCTGCGTCCGGCGACCCGGGCGGAGTACGCGGGCGGCGACGGCCTGTGGGCGCGGCTTCCGCTGATCGACATGCCGGTGCATCTGGAGTGGCTGCGGGAGTCGTTCGTCGCGGCGGGCGGCCGCGTGGAGATACGCGAGGTGGCGGACCTCGCAGAGGCGGGAGCGGAGGCGCCGGTCGTGATCAACTGCACCGGCCTCGACGCCCGCACGCTCGTACCCGACCCGTCGGTACGTCCGCTGCGCGGGCAGCTCGTCCTCGTCGAGAACTCCGGGGTGACCACCTGGTTCGTGGCCGCGGGACATTCCGAGGCGACGTCGACGTACTTCTTCCCGCAGCCCGGACGGCTGGTCCTGGGTGGCACCGCGCAGGAGGACGCGTGGTCGCTCACGCCGGATCCCGAGGTGGCGCGGGCGATCGTGGAGCGGTGTGCGGCGGTGCGGCCCGAGATCGCGGGGGCACGGGTGATCGGGCACCGCGTGGGACTGCGGCCGACGCGCCCCGCTGTACGCATCGAGCGTGAACGGGAGCCCTGGGGCGGGGAGTTGGTGCACAACTACGGGCACGGCGGGGCGGGTGTGACCGTGGCGTGGGGGTGCGCGAGGGAGGCGGCGGGACTCGTCACCGGCTAGCGCCGCCGGCCAGGGCGCGACCGACTGAGCGCCGACGGGCACCGTCCGGCCATCTGAGCTCCCTCTGCCACCACCCGACGGACTGAGCTCCCTCGAAACACGGCACGGTGGGGGCGGGCGTCACGGTGGCGTGGGTGTGCGCCCAGGAGACGGCCGGTCTCGTCACCGGCTAGCCCCGCCGGCCAGGGCGCGACCGGCTGAGCGCCGACGGGCACCGCCCGACCAGCTGAGCCCCCTCGGCCGCCGCCTGACGGACCGAGCCTCCTCGGAACACGGCACGTCGGGGCCGGGCGCCCAGAGGTCATCTCTGAGCGCCCGGCCGCCGTCGCGGATCAGCCCTTGGTCTCAGGGCCTACCGCCCACGCGCTGATCGCCCCGGTTTCAGCACGTGGCTTCGGGCTTCCCCTCGATGAGGTGGTACGGAGCGCGGGCGTCGAGGAGCAGCGCCACGAGCGCTCGCTCGGACTGGCGCAGGGGCACGAGGACGCCGTTCCCCTCGTCGTCCTTGCGGACCTTGATGCCGTGCAGCGCCAGCTTGTCCTTGACCGACGCGTACTGGGCCGCGTCGAGGTGGTAGCCGCACGGCGGGTTCTGGATGACCGCCGACGGGTCGGCCGGCTCGTTGTCCGCGCCGCCGAAGTAGACCGGTCCGCTGTCGCGGTAACCGGCGACGCGGGCCGCGCCGGTGGCCGCCTCGATCTTCGCGCGGTGGTCGTCCGTGAACTTGAACAGGCCGCCCAGGGCGGAGAGTTGGCTCTGGACGCGGCGCCGGTTGTTGAGCGCGGGGTCGGCCTTCTCGGCGGCCGTCTGCGGGTCGACGCGGCTCTCGATGAGCAGGCCGACCGCGTGCTTCACGCCGGAGACGTTGCGCAGGATCCGCTCCTGCCCGTCGCCCGCGGTCTGCTTGATCGGGTCACCGCTCACCGGGTCGGTCCAGATGCCGTACGTGCCCGTGGAGTAGCCGCCCGCGTTGGCGGCCGGACGGACGTACTTCAGCGAGAGGGTCTGCGCCTCGTCGTGGACCTGGGAGTCGGTGTTGAGGTTGCGCGGCCAGAGGTCGAAGAGGGCCTTGTCGTAGTACTGGGGTGTGGCGCCGTACTCGTGGAGGTCGTAGATCACGTCCGGCTTGTCGTCGCGGATGACGGCGGCCATGGCGCGTGCCTCGGCGGTGTCCAGGGCCACGTGGTCGCGGTTG
The DNA here is from genome assembly GCF_040645335.1 of Streptomyces sp. NPDC046821. Classification (NCBI taxonomy): domain Bacteria; kingdom Bacillati; phylum Actinomycetota; class Actinomycetes; order Kitasatosporales; family Streptomycetaceae; genus Streptomyces; species Streptomyces sp. NPDC046821. Next base: position 690,636 of record NZ_JBEYYB010000001.1, read on the forward strand.
ATGTCGATGCCGTCGGAGTTGCCGCGGGTGTTGGCGGCGCGGCCGTCGGGGTTCGCGGTGGGGACGACGAGCAGCGTGTGCCGGGACAGGAAGTCCTTGGTCTTCTGGTCCTTGGCGTACGCGAGGTCGCGGATCGTGGTGAGACAGGCCTCGCGGCCGGACGGTTCGTTGCCGTGCTGGCTGCAGATGAGCAGCACGGTGTTCTGGTTCGGGTGCTCGCCGATGCGGACGAGCTGGACCGGCCGGTTCTGCTTGGTGGTGCCGATTCTCGTGACGTCGACTCTGTCGCTGCCCTTGTCGACGGCCGCGAGGAAGTCCTGCTCCTCGGGCTGGCTGGTCCAGCGGGCGCCGTCGCTCTGCTCGAAGCCGGTGCGCGGCGCCGGGGGCGCGGCGTGGGCCGGGACGGTGAGCAGGGGTGCGGCGAGGGCGGCTGCGGTCGCGGCCAGGGCGACCGTGCGCAGACGCGGGGCGCGTGTGGTGTGCGGGGCCATCAGTGTGCTCCTCCGGGAATCGGACGGGACGGGCTCAAGGGGCTGAGTCCGTCGGGTGCGGTGGCTCGGGGGGTGGCCTTGGCGGAGCGGGTCAGGGCGGACGCGAACGCGGTGGAACCGCCGACGAGCGGCACGCTCGCGGACGTCCTGGCCAGGTCGAGGGTGAGGGTGGGTGTGGTGGACGGGGGGTCGATGAGGTCCTTGTCGGTGCCCGCGACGATCAGCGCGAGGCGGTGGCCCGCCGGGACGACGTGGTCGCTCGCGGCGAGCTTGATGGTGAGGCTGTACGCCTTGCCCGGGGTGAGCGGGCGCTCCTTGCCCGGGTCCGCGTACGTGCCGAGGTCGGCCCAACCGCGGCTGAACACCGTCTGGTTGACGTCCGTCGCGACGGCCTGGGTGTTCTTGAAGCAGGAGCTGTCACCGGCGGTGCTCGCGCCCCAGCAGGTGCGGTCGGTGAGCGTGGTGATGCCTTCGCCGGCGCCCGCGTAGTCGCGGATGGTGGCCGGGCCGAGGTCCACGAGGACGGCGGAGAGGTGGGCGGTCGTGGTCGACGGGGTCGCGGTGACGGTGACCGTGGAGGAACCGGACAGGCGCAGGTCCTTGCCGAGCGGTGCGGTGACGAACCCGGCCTTGTCGGGGGTCGGTTCGTCGATCCGCGCGGCCCAGTCGGTCTCGCTCAGCTTCGGGTCGTCGGTGAACGACTCGGTGCCGGAGCCGCGCTTCAGGCCGAGCGTGCCGACGCCGGCGGCGCTGCCCTTGCCGGGGTTCAGGCGGACGGTGTCGGTGGTGCGGGGCGGCCAGACGCGGTCGGTGGTCCAGTGGTCGGGGGTGCGCTCGATGTCGGCCATCGGCTCGCGGTCCACGCCGTTGTCGTAGCCGAGGAGTTCGTGGTCGAACCAGCGGTGCAGGGTGTCGACCCAGGCGCCGCGGCGGAAGTCGAACGGGTCGACGTGGCCGGTCTGCGACAGCCAGATCTTGCGGTCGACGCCCGCCTTCGCGAGGGCGTCCCACCACTGGCCGAAGTGCTTGGCCCGGACGTTGAGGTCCTGCATACCGTGCACGACGAACACGCTGGCCTTGACCTTGCCGGCGTCGGGGACGTAGTTCCGCTCGCTCCACAGGCTGGTCCAGTCGCCGGTCCGGGGCGCTTCGTCGACAAGTCGCTTCTGGACGGCGGCGCAGCGGGCGCGGGCCGCGGGGCTCTCGACGTAGTCGGACAGCCACTCGGGGCCGCTGTCGTAGAGGGGCGCGCCCTGCTGGAAGTAGTAGTCGTACCAGGAGGAGATGCCGCCGATCGGGACGATCGTCTTCAGGCCCTCGACTCCGGTGGCGGCGACGCCGTTGGCGATCGTGGCGTCGTAGCTCTTGCCGATCATGCCGGTCTTGCCGTTGGTCCAGCCGGCCTTGGCGGGCTGGGTGCCCGTGCGGGTGGTGTAGCCCTTCGCGCGGCCGTTCAGCCAGTCGACGACGGCCTTGCCGGACTGGATGTCGGAGCGGCCGCCGACATCCACGCAGCCGTCGGAGCGGTTGGTTCCGGCGAGGTCGACGGCCACGAAGGCGTAGCCGCGCGGCACGAAGTAGTTGTCGTAGAACAGCGGGAACTGGACGACGTTCCCGTTCGCGTCGTACGTCTTCTTCTGGCTCTCGTTGCCGCGTCCGCAGCAGGAGTAGTACGGGCTGGCGTCCATGATCACGGGGACCTTGCGGCCCTGTTGGGCGGGCTCGCGCGGCCGGACGATGTCGACGGCGACCCGGTCGGTCTTCCCGTCGCCGTCGCCGTCGAGCCGGGTGTCGACCCAGACGGACTCGCGGATGGCGTCGTCGTACGAGTAGACGGGCTTCGACTCGCGGGGCGCGGCGCTCTGGGCGGCCCCGGGAGAGACGAGGACGGCGAGCAGTGCGGCGGTGACCGCGGTCGCGAACGTCCTCCACAGGGGGCGCGTGCGTCTCTCAGGTATCGGCATGGGGCGGAAGGTATCCCGTTCAACTCCCTTGCAAAAGAGGGCCTTACGCGGCGATGAAAGGCGCATGGGGCGGAATGGCACATGTCGTCCGAATGGCAGTCGTGTGACGTGTGGGGCCATGGACATGACCGGGGAGGCGGGGGCTGAATAGGGTCACAACATCGTTCGCAGCCCTACGACTTGGAGTTTTCGTGTACCGCAGACTCATCGCCCCGGGCGCCATGGCGGCCGCTCTGATGCTGGCGATCCCGGCATCGGCCGCCGACTTCACACCCGGGGCTCCGGGCATCGGTGATCCCTACTACCCGGACTACGGGAACGGCGGCTACGACGTCTCCCACTACGACCTGCGGCTGAAGTACCAGCCGAAGACGGACCTCCTGGAGGGCACGGCGACGATCCTCGCCACGTCCACGCAGGACCTCTCGCGCTTCGACCTCGACTTCGGCCTGAAGGTCAGCGAGGTCCTCGTCAACGGCAAGAAGGCCAAGTTCGCCACGTCCGGCGTGGAGGAACTCGAGGTCACTCCGCCGGCGGGCCTGCCCAAGGGATCGTCGTTCACGGTCGTCGTGCGCTACTCGGGCAAGCCGTCGGAGGTGAAGCTGTACGGCTTCACGTCCCCGCAGCGCACGCCGGACGGCGCCGTCTTCGCCAACGAGCCGGAGTCGGCGGCCTGGTGGTTCCCGTCGAACGACCACCCGCTCGACAAGGCGACGTACGACGTGTCGGTCTCGGTGCCCGACGGGACGCAGGCGATCTCCAACGGCGTGCTCCAGTCGCAGAGTTCGCAGCTCGGCTGGACGCGCTTCAACTGGCGCTCCAGCAAGCCGCAGGCGACGTATCTGACCACGCTCGCGATCGGCAATTTCGACATCACGACCGACAAGACGGCGGACGGCCTGCCGGTCGTGAACGCGTACAGCAAGGATCTCGGCGCCAACTACGGCGCCGCGCGCGCCAGCGTGGAGCGGACGACCGAGGTCGCCGAATGGCTGGAGACGAAGTTCGGGAAGTACCCGTTCGACGCGCTCGGCGGGTACGTCCCGAACGTGCCGTCGCACTTCGCGCTCGAGACGCAGACGCGGCCCTTCTACTCGCCCGCGCAGTTCGCGAACGGTTCGAACGTGTCGGTGATCGTGCACGAGCTGGCGCACCAGTGGTACGGCGACAGCGTCTCCGTGGACGGCTGGAAGGACATCTGGATCAACGAGGGCTTCGCCCGCTACAGCCAGTGGCTCTGGTCGGAGAAGGAGGGCGAGGGCACGGCCCAGGAGCTGGCGGACTACGTGTACGCCCAGCACCCGGCGGACGACGCGTTCTGGAAGGTGAAGCCCGGTGACCCGGGTGCGGAGAACCAGTTCGACCTCGCGGTGTACGACCGTGGCGCGCTGGCGATCCAGGCGCTGCGCAACGAGGTCGGCGAGAAGAAGTTCGCCGCGATCCTCAAGGGCTGGCCGCAGGAGCACGCGTACGGGAACGCGAAGGTCGCCGACTTCGTGAAGTTCGCGGAGAAGGTCTCGGGCAAGCGGCTGGCCGGGCTGTTCGACACGTGGCTGTACCAGCCGTCGAAGCCGGGTGCCGCCGCGGCGCAGCGGGAGCGGGTGGCTCCGGCCGGGGTGGCGACGGCCAAGCCGAAGTCGTGGAAGCAGATCGCGGCGACGAATTCGCTGCACGACCACTGACGCTTCACTGACGCTTTACCGGGCGCGGGCCGCCGTTTCGGCGGCTCGCGCCCGTCTGGCCATCGGCAGGTAGCGCAGGCGCTCGGGCAGCAGCGGGACGACCCGGCGCGCGACCGCGCCGAACCGTCTGAGCCGGCGTTCCTGGGCCGGGGTCCACGGCAGGCCGATGGCCTCGCGGGCGTCCGGCGGCATCAGGCCGATCGTGAGGAACCGCCGGAAGCGGGCCAGCGGCGGCTTCAGGACCGGCCACAGCGCGCGCAGCACGAGCCGCACCGGCCGTGGCCCGCGGTCGGGCGGCGGGACCGGGACGTCGACCGCGACGAGCTCGCGCACGACGGTCGTCAGCTCGATCTCGTCGGCCAGCACCTTGCGGTAGTACGGCCAGAACTCCTCGATCGTCTGCGGCATGTCCCGGTCGTGGAGGCCGAGGATACGGCCGACCTGGAGCCACTCGGCGTAGAGCGTGCGCTCCTGCGCCTCGGTGAAGGGGGCGTTGCCGAGGTAGCGCTGCGCCTGCCGGTAGACGGGGAATCCGGTGGCGTGGACCCAGGCGTAGTACGCCGGGGTCAGCGCGTGGTAGCTGCGGCCCCGGGTGTCGGTGCCGCTGATCGTCTTGTGGAGCCGGCGCAGGCGCCGGCCCTCCTCTGCGGCGGCGTCTCCGCCGTACACCCACAGCATCACCGAGCGCAGGGAGCGCTCGCCGCGCCCCCAGGGGTCGGTCCGGAACACCGAGTGCTCGTCGACGCCCGCGCCGACCGCCGGGTGGGCGACCTGGAGGGTGAGCGCGGCGGGCAGCGCGAGCAGGGAGCGCACCTCGCCGGCGATGTCCCACAGGATGCCGCCGGGCGGGGGCGGCTCCGGATCGGGCTCGTGCTGCTTCATACGGCTCCCCAGCGGTTCCCGGGCAATACGTGATCCAGTATGCGACGGCGAGGAACGGGTGATCTTGCGGGGCGGTCCTCAGGAGTGCGCCGGGCCTCCGTAGCCCTGCGCCTCGTGGCCGATGCGGGACGCCAGGTCGGACGCGAGCTCCGAGACGCGGTTACGGAGTTCCGTCTCGGCGGCGGCCACCGGGTCTCCGGGGTCCGCAGTGACATCCGGACCGGGCCTGACCGCGACGAGCCCGCAGGTCCCGGGCGGGCCGCCGTGCGCGCGTGCGAGGAGTCGCGGCAACCCGTGCCGCGCCCAGCCGAGGACCCCCACGGTGAGCAGGGCGACCGATGCGCCGATTCGCCCCACCTTGAGAGGGGATGCCGGAGGCTGCGATACGTAGGTCATGACGTCGGCGTACCCGCCCGCCGCCGCACCGCAACGTCGGGCTCAGGGCCCGTACCAACGGCACGGTGGCGTCACCTCGGACATACGTGATCTCCGACATGACGCCACCGTAGGGGCTGCCACTGACAGTGGGGGGGAAGGCGGTGTTACTCGCCGTCGGTCAGCTTGGCCAGTTCCTCGTCGGCCCGGCGCCGGATGCCGCGGCGGGCGGCGAACCAGCCGATGACGAGCATCACGGCGATGACCGGAAGCAGCATCAGCGTCTTGCGGCCGACCGCCGGGTCGTTCCACATGAGGACGAGAACCAGCGCCAGGAAGGCGATCGTGGCGATCTCGGTGACCGGGGACCAGGGCAGACGGAACGACGGCCGCTGGACCAGGCCCTTCTTGGCCTTCCGGACGAACGCCAGGTGGGCGACCATGATCATGACCCAGGTGCCGATGATGCCGATCGAGGACACCTCGATGACGATCTCGAAGGCCTCGGCCGGAAGCAGGTAGTTCAGGCCGACACCGAGGACGCCGACGCCGGCGGTGAGCAGGATGCCGCCGTAGGGGACCTGGCTGCGGTTCATGCGGGCGGTGAACTTCGGCGCGGAGCCGGACATCGCCATGGAGCGCAGGATGCGGCCCGTGGAGTAGAGGCCGGAGTTGAGCGACGACATGGCGGCCGTCAGCACGACGAGGTTCATGATGTCGCCGATGCCGCCGACGCCCAGCTTGCTGAACAGCGTGACGAACGGGCTCTCGCCGGCCTTGTAGACCGAGGACGGGAGCAGCAGCGACAGGAGCACGACGGAGCCGACGTAGAACAGGCCGACGCGCCACATGATCGAGTTCACCGCGCGCGGGACGAGCTTCTGCGGCTCGGCGGTCTCGCCCGCCGCGACGCCGACCAGTTCCAGGGCCGCGTACGCGAAGACGACGCCCTGCATCACGAGGACCACCGACATCATGCCGCCCGGCATGAATCCGCCGTGCTGCGTGATGATGTTCAGGCCTGGGGTGTGGCCGTCGATCGGGTGCTGCGTGGCGACCAGGAAGATGCCCACGAACAGGAAGGCGACGAGCGTGGCCACCTTGATGATCGCGAACCAGAACTCCATCTCACCGAAGTACTTCACGGAGATGAGGTTCACGCCGAGCACGACCGCGAGGGCGATGAGTGCGAGCACCCACTGCGGAATCGTGGTGAAGGCGCTCCAGTACTGGGTGTAGAGGGCGATCGCGGTGATGTCCGCGATCCCGGTCATCGACCAGTTGAGGAAGTACATCCAGCCGGCGACGTACGCGCCCTTCTCGCCGAGGAACTCACGCGCGTACGACACGAAGGAACCGGAGGACGGGCGGTACACGACCATCTCGCCGAGGGCGCGCACGACGAAGTACGCGAAGACTCCGCAGATGGCGTAGGCGACGGCGAGCGCGGGGCCCGCGGTGTGGAGGCGGCCACCCGCCCCGAGGAACAGTCCTGTGCCGATCGCGCCACCGATCGCGATCATGTTGACGTGGCGGGCCTTGAGGTCCTTGCTGTAGCCGGCGTCACCCGCGTCGGCGGGCGCCTTGGACACGTCTGTGCGGGACGCGTCCAGAGCCGTGTTGGCGGCTTCCTTGCTCACGTGGGGGGATCCACTCTGTGGTGCCCGGATCTCTCCGGGGTCCGGATGGTGCTCGGTCCCACGACACTCCTGACATGGCGCGGGCCGACTCTGCACCTTCCCGCACAAGGCAAGTTGCGCGAAGCGATGTAGATCACATAGCGGAACTTCTCACATACTGAGCACCATCTGTACATGAACCCCCTAGGGGTGTAGAAGCCCCGGTTTCAGGGTCCCGAGCGCTTTCACAAGATTGGTGTGTCAGCAATACTGTTAAATCAGGACGGCGTGGAAGCGAAGTGAGGCGGAAGATGACGACGGACACCGGGGAGCCGACGCTCACGGTCGACGAACTGGCCGCCCGCGCGGGCGTCACGGTCCGCACGATCCGCTTCTACAGCACGAAGGGTCTGCTTCCGCCGCCCGTGATCGGGCCCCGCCGGGTCGGGCACTACGGCCGGGACCACCTCTCCCGGCTCGCGCTCATCGAGGAGTTGCAGCACCAGGGCATGACGCTCTCCGCGATCGAGCGGTATCTGGAGCAGCTGCCGACGGACCTGAGCGCGCACGACCTGGCGATCCACCGTGCCCTGGTCGCGAGCTGGGCGCCGGACGCCGCCGAGGACATGACGAGGGCCGACCTTGAGCGGCGCGCGGGGCGTGCGCTGTCCGGGGAGGATCTGGACCGGCTCGCCGCGATGGGCGTGGTCGCGTACCTGGAGGACAGCGACGCGTTCCGGGTGGATCCCGGTCTGCTGCGGCTCGGGGTGGAGCTGCTGGGGGTGCCGATCGCGCACGAGACGATCCTCGCGGCGCGCACGGTCCTGATGGAGCACACGCGGGACGCCGCACAGGAGCTGACGCGGCTGTTCCGCGACGAGGTGTGGGAGCCGTACCGGGAGCGGGAGTCGGACCCCGAGGACCCCGCGCATGTGCAGGCGATGAAGTCGCTGTCGGCCCATATGCAGCCGATGGTGGTGCAGGCGCTGGTCACGGCGTTCCAGCGGTCGCTGAAGGAGCAGTTGGGGGAGGCGTTCCGGGCGGAGGGGTGATGTTGCCATCCGGCGGGAGCGTTGTGTGCGGGGCGGTGACGGGTGGCGGAAGTGTTCCGCGCCGAGGGGGGAGCCCCGGCGCGGAACGTGCCACTCGGAGAGGGACCGTCACGCGTCCGTGAAGGTCTCGCCCTTCTCCGCCTTCTCCACCAGCAGTGCCGGCGGCAGGAAGCGCTCGCCGTAGGAGTCGGCGAGTTCGCGTGCGCGGGCCACGAAGCCGGGCACTCCGCCCTCGTAGCCGTTGATGTACTGCAGGACGCCGCCGGTCCAGCCCGGGAAGCCGATGCCGAGGATGGAGCCGATGTTGGCGTCGGCGACCGATGTCAGGACGCCCTCTTCGATGAGGCGCACGGTGTCGAGCGCCTCGGAGAAGAGCATCCGCTCCTGCATGTCCTTGAACGGGATCTCGTACCCGGGCTTGGTGAAGTGCTCACGCAGGCCGGGCCACAGGCCGGCGCGCTTGCCGTCCACGTACTCGTAGAAGCCGGCGCCGCCGCTGCGGCCGGGGCGCTCGAACTCGTCGACCATGCGGTCGATGACGAGGTCGGAGGGGTGGCCGACCCACGTGCCGCCCGCTTCCTCGACGGCCCGCTTCGTCTCGTCACGGATCTTGCGGGGCAGCGTCAGGGTCAGCTCGTCCATCAGCGAGAGGACCTTCGCCGGGTAACCGGCCTGGGCCGCGGCCTGCTCGACGGACGCGGGCTCGACGCCCTCGGCGACCATCGCGACGCCCTCGTTGATGAAGTGCCCGATGACGCGCGAGGTGAAGAAGCCGCGCGAGTCGTTCACGACGATCGGAGTCTTGTTGATCTGGCGGACCAGGTCGAAGGCGCGGGCCAGCGTCTCGTCGCCGGTGCGCTCGCCCTTGATGATCTCGACGAGCAGCATCTTGTCGACGGGCGAGAAGAAGTGCAGGCCGATGAAGTCGACCGGACGCTCGACGCCCTCGGCGAGGAGGGTGATGGGCAGCGTCGACGTGTTCGAGCAGAGCAGCGCGTCGGGCTCGATGACGTGCTGGATCTGCCGGAAGACCTCCTGCTTGAGGGCCGGGTTCTCGAAGACGGCCTCGATCACGGCGTCGCAGCCGGCGGCGTCCTGCGGGTCGGCGGTGGGCGTGATGCGGGCGAGGAGCGCGTCGGCCTTCTCCTGCGTGGTGCGGCCGCGCGAGACGGCCTTGGCGCACAGCTTCTCGGAGTACGCCTTGCCCTTGGCGGCGGCCTCGGCCGTCACGTCCTTGAGGACGACGTCGATACCGGCGCGGGCGCACGAGTACGCGATGCCGGCGCCCATCATCCCGGCGCCGAGGACGGCGACCTTGCGGACGAGGCGCTTCTCGATGCCCTTGGGCCGGTTGGCACCGGAGTTGACGGCCTGGAGGTCGAAGAAGAACGCCTGCATCATGTTCTTCGCCGTCTGGCCGGTGATCAGCTCGGTGAAGTAGCGCGCCTCGATGGTGAGGGCGGTGTCGAAGTCGACCTGGGAGCCCTCGACGGCGGCCGCGAGGATGTTGCGCGGGGCCGGGTAGGGAGCGCCGTTGAGCTCCTTCTTGAGGTTGGCCGGGAAGGCGGGCAGGTTCGCCGCGAACTTCGGGTTGGCCGGGGTGCCGCCCGGGATGCGGTAGCCGGGCTTGTCCCAGGGCTGGTGCGCCTCGGGGTTGGCGTCGATGAACGCGCGGGCCTTCGCGATCATCTCCTCGGGGGTGTCGGCCAGTTCATGGACGAGCCCGTTCTCCAGGGCGCGCTTGGGGGTGTACTGGGTGCCCTTGAGCAGCACCTTGAGCAGGGCGTCGGCGATGCCCATGAGGCGCACGGTACGGGTGACGCCGCCGCCCGCGGGGAGCAGGCCGAGCGTGACCTCGGGGAGGCCGATCTTGGAGCGGGGCGCGTCGAGCGCGATGCGGTGGTGGGAGGCGAGCGCGATCTCGTAACCGCCGCCCAGGGCCGCGCCGTTGATCGCCGCGACGACGGGCTTGCCGAGCGTCTCGATGCGGCGCAGGGAGCTCTTGATGCCGGTGCCGGTGTCGAACGCCTCCTGGGCGTTGTCCGGACCGATCTTCATCATGTCCTTGAGGTCACCGCCCGCGAAGAAGGTCTTCTTGGCGGAGGTGTAGATGATACCGCGGATCGAGTCCTTCTCGGCCTCTGCGCGATCCGCTACCGCGGCGATCGAGTCCTTGAAGGCCTGGTTCATGGTGTTCGCGGACTGGTTGGGGTCGTCGAAGACGAGGGTGACGATGCCGGTCTCGTCCTGTTCCCAACGGATGGTTGTGCTGGCGGTCATGGGTTACTCCGGGAGTTTGTGCGGGCGGGGTGAGGAGAGGGTGGGCTGATCTCTCGTTGCCGGGTGCGGGTCCGGTGGGGGTTGTTCGCGCAGTTCCCCGCGCCCCTGAAATGCGCCCTTCGGGCGGCATTTCTCCGATGAAGGCGCGGCGGAGCCGCAAGCCTTCAGGGGCGCGGGGAACTGCGCGACCAGCCACGACGAATCCCGCACCCGGCGACGGCGCGGCGCTAAACCACCCGTTCCACGATCGTCGCGATCCCCATCCCCCCGCCCACACACAACGTGGCGAGCCCATAGCGCAGATCACGCCGCTCCAGCTCGTCCACGAGCGTCCCCAGGATCATCGCGCCGGTGGCGCCCAGCGGGTGCCCGAGCGCGATCGCCCCCCCGTTGACGTTCACCTTGTCCAACGACAACCTCATGTCCCGCACAAAGCGGAGCACAACCGCCGCGAAGGCCTCGTTGATCTCGACGAGGTCGATGTCGTCGATGGTCAGCCCGGCCTTGGCGAGCGCCTTACGCGTCGCGGGCGCAGGGCCCGTGAGCATGATGGTCGGCTCGGAGCCGGACACGGCGGCCGAGACGATCCGGGCGCGCGGCGTCAGCCCGTACCGCTCGCCGACTTCCTTCGTGCCGATCGCGACGAGCGACGCGCCGTCGACGATGCCGGAGGAGTTGCCCGCGTGGTGGACGTGGTCGATCTTCTCGACCCAGTGGTACTTCTGCAGCGCGACGGCGTCGAAGCCGCCGAGGTCGCCGATGTCCTTGAACGACGGCTTGAGCTTGGCCAGCGAGTCGGCGGTCGTGCCGGGGCGCAGGAACTCGTCCTGGTCGAGGACGGTCAGGCCGCTGCGGTCCTTGACGGGGACGACGGAACGGGCGAAGCGGCCGTCCTTGACGGCGGCGGCCGCCCGCTCCTGGGACAGCGCCGCGTACTCGTCGACGTCGCGCCGCGAGAAGCCCTCGATGGTCGCGATCAGGTCCGCGCCGATGCCCTGCGGTACGAAGCCCGTCTCGAAGTTGGTCATCGGGTCGGCGAACCAGGCGCCGCCGTCGGAGGCCATCGGGACGCGCGACATCGACTCGACGCCACCGGCGAGGACGAGGTCCTCCCAGCCCGAACGGACCTTCATGGCCGCGAGGTTGACGGCCTCCAGGCCCGAGGCACAGAAGCGGTTCTCCTGGACGCCGGCCACCGTGTCGGGCAGGCCCGCGGCGATGGCCGCGATGCGCGCGATGTCGGAGCCCTGGTCGCCGACCGGCCCGACGACGCCGAGCACGATGTCGTCGATCGCGGCCGGGTCCAGGTCCGGGAAGCGGGCCTGGATCTCGTGGATGAGGCCGACGACGAGGTCGATCGGCTTGGTGCCGTGCAGGGAGCCGTTGGCCTTGCCCCGGCCGCGCGGGGTGCGGATCGCGTCGTACACGTACGCGTCTGTGGTCACGGGAGGTGCCTTTCGAAATGGTGCGGGAGGGTGCGGTCAGGACAGCAGCGAGCGCCCGATGATCTCCTTCATGATCTCGGTCGTGCCGCCGTAGATCGTCTGGATGCGTCCGTCGGTGAAGGCCTTGGCGACGCGGTACTCCGTCATGTAGCCGTAGCCGCCGTGCAGTTGGAGGCAGCGGTCGGCGACGCGCTTCTGGAGTTCGGTCGCCCACCACTTGGCCATCGAGGCGTGCACGGCGTCGAGCCGGCCCTCCGAGTGGTCGACGATGCAGCGGTCGAGGAAGGTCCGGGTGACGGCGCACTCGGTCGCCATCTCGGCTATCTCGAACCGGATGTGCTGAAGCTTGGCGAGCGGGCGCCCGAACGCCTCACGCTCCTTGACGTACTCCGTGGTGATCTCCAGCAGATGCTCGGCGCCGGCGATGGCCGCGACGGCGATGCCCATGCGCTCCTGCGCGAGGTTCGTCATCAGGTGGATGAAGGCGCCGTCGAGCTCGCCGAGAAGGTTCTCCTTCGGGACGCGGACGTCGTTGAAGAAGAGCTCGGCCGTGTCCTGGGACTTCTGGCCGATCTTGTCGAGGTTGCGGCCGCGCTCGAAGCCCTCCATGCCGCGCTCGACGACCAGCAGGGACAGGCCGTGCGCCCCGCCCTCGGAGGTCGTCTTCGCGACGACGATGACGAGGTCGGCGAGGATGCCGTTCGAGATGAACGTCTTGGAGCCGTTGAGCAGCCAGTGGTCGCCCTTGTCCTCGGCGCTGGTGCGGATGCCCTGGAGGTCGGATCCGGCGCCGGGCTCGGTCATGGCGATCGCGGTGATCAGGGTGCCGTCGCAGAACCCGGGCAGCCAGCGGCGCTTCTGCTCGTCGGTGGCGAGCGAGGTCAGGTACGGCCCGATGATGTCGTTGTGCAGGCCGACCGCGAGCCCGGCGGCGCCCGCGCGCGTGAACTCCTCGGCGAGTACGGCGCTGTACCGGAAGTCGGTGTTGCCCCCTCCCCCGTACTCCTCGTCGACGGCGAGCCCGAGGAGGCCCTGGCGTCCGGCGGCGAGCCAGGCGTCGCGCGAGACGATGCCGTCCTTCTCCCACTGCTCGTAGTGCGGGAGGACCTCCTTGGCGAGGAAGGTGCGGACGGTCTCGCGGAACGCGTCGTGCTCCTCGGTGAAGATCTGCCGTTCCATGGTCATGCGGCGTTCCCCCTACAGCCAGTTCTTGACGGTCTCGATCAGCCGGGCCGGCCGGGGGCCGACCGGGATGACGTTCAGCATGGTGACTCCCGCGGCGCGGAACGCCTCGACACGCTCGCGTACGTAACTCTCGGGCCCGCACAGCGACATGAGCTCGCAGAACTCGTCCGGGACGGCGGCCTCGGCCTCCTTCTTGCGCCCGGAGAGGTAGAGCTCCTGGATGAGCTTTGCCTCCTTCTCGTAGCCGTAGGCCACGGCGAGGTCGTTGTAGAAGTTCTTGCCGACGGCGCCCATGCCGCCCACGTACAGGGCGATGCTCGGGCGGGCGAGGTCCCGGGCGGCGGCCGCGTCCTCGCCGATGGCGAGCAGGCCGCCGGCGACGATCTGGAGCGGGCCGAGTTCGGGAGCGCGCTTGGCGGCGCCCTCGGCGAGCGGGGCGCCCCACACCTCGTGCGCCTTCTCCGGGATGAAGAGCGTGGGCAGCCAGCCGTCGGCGATCTCGGCGGTCATCCGGACGTTCGCCGGGCCCAACGAGGCGACGTACAGCGGCACTTCGGGGCGTACGGGCTTGGCGAGGATCTTCAGCGGCTTGCCGAGCGTGCCGCCCTTCTCCGGCGGCAGCGGCATGTCGGTGATGCCGTGGTGGTCGATGACCTCGCGGCGCAGGATCCGGCGCGTCAGCTCGATGGCCTCGCGCGTACGGCCGAGCGGCTTGTCGTACGCCTTGCCGTGCCAGCCCTCGACGACCTGCGGGCCCGAGGCGCCCAGGCCGATGATCGCGCGGCCCCCGGAGATGGCGTCGAGCCCGGCGGCGGTCTGGGCGATGAGCGCGGGAGTGCGCGAGTAGACGTTGAGGATGGCGGCGCCGATCTTCATGCGCTCGGTGCGCGCCGCGAGGTAGCCCATGATCGTGGGCGAGTCGAAGCCGTACGCCTCGGCGACCCAGACGGCGTCCAGTCCGGCCGATTCGAGCGCGGCGGCTTCGTCGGCGGCCTGCCGGGGGTCGGCCGCGTAGGAGAGGGGTACGGACAGCTCCATCAGTTGTCTTCCTCCGTCTCGCTGGAGATGCCTTTCGTCAGGCTCGGTACGTCCCAGTCGCCGGCCACGTCCTCGGTGTCGGCGCCCGGCTGTGCGGGGCCCGTCCGGACGGCGGTGGGGGTCGCGGAGAAGCGGGGCGCGGGGGCCGCCTGGGTGATGCCGCCGTGGTCGGTGAAGGTGCCGCGGGCGGCGAGGTGCGGGTGGCGGGGGGCCTCGGCCATGGAGAGGACGGGCGCGACGCACGCGTCGGACCCCTCGAAGACGGCGGTCCACTCCTCGCGCGTGCGGGTCTTGAACTGTGCGGCGACCGCGGCGCGCAGCTCGTCCCACCGGGCGAGTTCGTGGCGCGGGGGCGCGGTGTCCGCGATGCCGAGGAGCCGCACGAATTCGTCGTAGAACTGCTGCTCAAGCGCGCCGACCGCCATGTACTGGCCGTCGGACGTCTCGTACGAGCCGTAGAAGGGGCAGCCGCCGTCGAGGAGGTTGGTGCCGCGCCGGTCCTGCCAGCCGCCGGAGGCGAACATGCCGTGGATCATCGACGCGAGGTGCGAGGCGCCGTCGACGATCGCGGCGTCCACGACCTGGCCCGTGCCGGTGTCGCGCGCGTGGTGGAGGGCGGCGAGGACGCCGACGACGAGGTAGAGCGAGCCGCCCGCGTAGTCACCGAGGAGGTTCGCGGGGACGGTGGGCGGCTCGTCGGGCCGGCCGATCATGCCGAGGGTGCCGGTGAGCGCGATGTACGCGATGTCGTGTCCGGCGCGCTGCGCGAGGGGGCCGTCCTGGCCCCAGCCGGTCATGCGTCCGTAGACGAGCCGTGGGTTACGGGCGTGGCACGCCTCAGGGCCGACGCCCAGGCGTTCGGCGACGCCGGGGCGGTAGCCCTCGATGAGGACGTCCGCCTTTTCGACGAGGTCGAGGACGCGCGCGGGGCCGTCCGCCGCCTTGAGGTCGACGATCACGGAGCGTTTGTTGCGGTTGGTGATGTCGTACTCGGGCGCGATCCCGAGCCCGGCGCCTCCCGGGCGGTCCACCCGTACGACGTCGGCCCCCAGGTCCGCGAGGAGCATCGCGGCGAACGGGCCCGGGCCGATGCCCGCCAGTTCGACCACGCGCACCCCGGCGAGCGGGCCGCTGTTCGCCATCCCTGCCACTGCCATCGAGCCCCCAGCACTGTGACACAACTGATGTAACACCAGCGATGCTAAGAACGTGTTCCACTCAGCACAACCCCTGGCGAGCAAGCGCTTAGCAATTTCCGGCTCGTCGTTCCGGGGCCATGGGCGTTCACGTATGGATTCGGTAGAGGTCGGCGCGCGCTTGAGGAGCACACCGCACCTGCCGTCCGTCCGGGCCTCACTCAACGGGCGTACGGCTCAGCCTGCACACGGCTCAGCAGACGTGTGGCTCAGCGCGCGTCCAGCTCCGCCACGCGTCTCTTCGTCGCGACCACCCGGAAGCTCTCCTCCACCCAGTCGCAGAGCAGTTCGGCGCCCGGGGCGCCCTTCTCGTCCAGGGGTATCCGCACCCAGCCCGCTCTGCCCAGGCCATATCCGGCCGGTTCGGCGCCCGGGGACGTGAGGGCGTGCGCGTGCGCCTCCTCGTCCTTGAGCTTGACCGTGAGGCCCATGGGGTAGCTGCCGTCGTCGACTCCGAGGAAGACGAACACCTTCTTGTCGGCCTTCGCGACCGTCTCGCCCCACGGGAAGTCCTCCGTGGCACCCGGCAGGCCCAGCGCGAACTCCCGTACCCGCGCCCACGTCCTGCGCGCCCGCTGCGACGGCTTCTTCGGCTCGGCCACGGCGACCTCCGCTTCCGGCGGGGCCCCTGAGCCGCCGCTCACCCCTCACGCTAGCCTCGGCCACCGACAACGGCGCGGGCCACACGGCTGAGGGGTGTCATGACCAGGCGGGACAGCGGACAGGGCGACGGGCGGGACAGGGCGCGGGACGGGAGTCCCGACAGGCGGGACAGGCCCGACAGGTCAGGCCGGGACTTCGACATCGTGCTCTTCGGGGCGACCGGGTTCGTCGGCGCGCTCACCGCCGAGTATCTGGCGGCGCACGCGCCCGAGGGGCTGCGCTGGGCCGTCGCCGGGCGCGACTTCGGCAAGCTGGAGCGGCTGCGTGAGCGCCTCACCGAGATCGACCCGGCGTGCGCGGTGCTGCCGCTCGTCCACGCGGACGTCGCCGACCCGGCGTCCCTGCGCGCCCTCGCGGCACGCACGCGCGTGGTCGCCACGACCGTCGGCCCGTACCTCACCCACGGCCAGGAACTGGTGGCCGCCTGCGCCGACGCCGGCACCGACTACGCGGATCTGGCGGGCGAGCCGGAGTTCGTCGACGTCACCTTCGTGCGGCACGACGCCCGCGCGCGGGAGACCGGGGCGCGGCTCGTGCACGCGTGCGGCTTCGACTCGATCCCGCACGACCTGGGCGTGCGCTTCACCGTGGCGCAGCTCCCGGAGGGGGTGCCGCTGCGGATCGACGGGTTCGTGCGGTCGAACGCGACGCTCTCGGGCGGCACGTTCGCGTCCGCGCTCAACCAGTTCGCGCGGGGGCGGCAGATGCTGGCCGCACAGCAGGACCGCCGGCGCCACCAGCCGCGCCTCGTGGGGCGCACGGCGTACGCGCCGACGAGCACACCCCGGTACGCCAAGGAGGTCGGCGCGTGGGCGGTCCCGCTCCCGACGATCGACCCGCAGATCGTGCAGCGGTCGGCGCGGGCGCTCGAGCGTTACGGTCCCGACTTCCGTTACCGGCACTACGCGGCGGTGAAGCATCTGTCCGTCGCGGCCGGGGGTGTCGTGGGGGCGGGCGCGCTGTTCGCGGCGGCCCAACTGCCGCCCGCGCGCCGCTGGTTGTCGGACCGGCTCAAGCCGGGTGAGGGGCCGGACGAGGCGCGCCGGGCGAAGAGCTGGTTCTCGGTGCGGTTCGTCGGCGAGGGCGGCGGACGCCGGGTGTTCACGGAGGTGTCCGGCGGGGACCCCGGGTACGGCGAGACGGCGAAGATGCTGGGTGAGTCGGCGATGTGCCTGGCCCTCGACGACCTGCCGCCGACTTCGGGGCAGGTCACGACGGCGGTGGCGATGGGCGACGCGCTGACGGACCGGCTTCGGGCGGCGGGGATCCGGTTCCGGGTGGCGGCGACGAGGTAGGGCGGGAGCGAGGTAGGGCGGGCGCAAGGTAGGGCGGCGAGCGGGGTGCGCCGGGGCGCCCCCTAGGGGGTGGACCTTCTGGCGCCGGGTGCCCCTAGGGGGTGGGCCTCCCGGCGCCGGGCGCCCCGTACGGAGCGGGCCCCAGCTACTCCGGCCCCACTCCCTGCGCCTCACCCAGCGCCCGTCGGCACAGCGCGTCCGCCCTGCGGGTCGTCTCGGGCTGGCGGTACTCAGGGGTGAGGCTCAGGGTCCAGGCGCACGCCGTGTCGAGGCTCGTGCGGTGGCCGACCGAGACGTAGACGGGCTTGACGCCGTGCTGCGTGCGGAGGGCGCGGCCCACCTCCTCGTCGCCGTCGAGCAGCGGGGCCGCGCTGCCGCGCGGTGCGTCCGGCTCCTCGTACGTGAAGGTGAACGGGTTCTTCGCGACGCCGATCGTGGGGAGCCCCGTCAGCACGCCGAGGTGGCTCGCGAGGCCGAAGCGGCGCGGGTGGGCCATGCCGTATCCGTCACAAACCACAAGGCCGGGGCGGGAGTTGAGAGCGGCCAGCGCGGCGACGACGGTCGGGATCTCGCGGAAGGCGAGCAGCCCCGGCACGTACGGGAAGGAGATCCGGCCGACGGCCGTGGACTTCTCCACGACGGCGAGTGTCGCCGCGTCCAGCACGACGGCCGCGGCGGCGACGAGGTCGCGCTCGTCGTCGTAGGCCACGTCGACCCCGGTGACGAGTCCGGTGCCGGGCCGCGGTCCCGGCTCGTCGAGGACGACGCGCCCCCGCAGTTCGTCCTGGACCGCGCGGGCGGAGGCCTCGTCGGCGGGCCAGTCGGCGAGAAGGGCGGACCGGTCGGCGAGGCTCTGGAGGTCATTCATGATGGCCGCCACCCTAGTGGTGCTCCCTAGGTGAGGTCCTTAGTCACGTCGGGTGACCTCGCGCTCACGTGACTCATGATCGGCGCGCGCCGGTGCGTACGGGCTGAGATGCTGGGCGTGCGGACGCTGCCCACAGTCTGGACGGACAGTGGTGATGGAGACCAAGACCATGACCGTGACCGTGACCGATGAACGTGATCGACTCCCGATGTCCTCGGGATCGATGGATCCTTCCGGCGTCCCGATTCTTCGAGCCCGCTTCGCGCTGCCGTCCAGGCCCGACGGGTTCCTGCGCCGCGAACGGCTGATCAAGCAACTGGACCAGGCGTTGAGCACTCCGTTGACCGTGGTCGACGGGTCGGCGGGCGCCGGCAAGACCCTCCTGGTCGCCGACTGGGCCGCCCACCTGGACGTCCCCGTCGCCTGGCTCACCGCCGACGCGGCCGACCAGGCACCCGGACTGTTCTGGGCGTACGTGCTGGAGGCGATGCACGCCGCCGGGGTGTCCGTGCCCGAGGAGGTCGGCCGCCCCGCCGAGCCGGGCAGCGTCGACCGCCGCACGCTGTCGCGCCTCGCCGCCGTACTGGAGCGTCGCGAGCGCCCCGTGGTCCTCGTACTCGACGAGTCCAGCCGCGTCACCACGCCCGAGACGGCCGAGCAACTGCAGTTCGTGCTGTCCCACGCGGGCAAGGGGATGCGCCTGGTCGTCGTCACCCGCACCGAACCGCTGCTGCCGATGCTGCACCGGTACCGGGCGTCCGGTGAGATGACGGAGATCCGGAACAGGCAGCTCGCGTTCACGCGCGCGGAGGCCGTTTCGCTCCTGGCGCTGCACGGCCTGTCTCCGTCGAGGCGTGCCGTGCACGCCCTGATGTCGCGTACGCAGGGGTGGGCCGCGGGCCTGAAGCTCTGCGCCCTGGACGCGTGTGAGAGCTCGGATCCGGAGACGTATCTGAGGCAGTTCGAAGCCGGGAGCAGTCCGGTCTCCGGGTTCCTTTTGGCGGAGGTCCTGGACCTGCAACCGGCCGATACGCAGGACCTGTTGCTGCGCCTCAGCGTGCTGGAGCGGTTCTGCCCCGACCTGGCGAACGCCCTGACCCACCGGAGCGACGCCGAGCCGACGCTGGCCGCGCTCCACCGCGAGAACGCGTTCGTCCAGTACCTGGGTCACTCCTGGTACCGGCTCCACCCCCTGTTCCGGGAGGTCCTCCGCGCCCATCTGCGGGAGCGGGTGCCCGGACTCGAGGCCGAACTCCGCCGTCGTGCCGCGCTGTGGCTGAGGCATTCCGGATCCATGCCCGAGGCGCTGGCCCAGGGGGCCGCGACGGGTGACTGGGAGTTCACCGCCGGGCTGGTCGTCGACGACCTGGCGATCGGGCAGCTGTTCACCGGCCTGCACTCCGCGGACCTGTCCCGCCTGTTCGAGCGGATGAGCCCGGACGCCACGGGGCCGGCCTCCGAACTCGTCCGCGCGGCCCGTGAGCTGGCGCACCACGACCTCGAACCGGGCCTGCACCACCTGCACCACGCGGAGGAGTTCCTGGACCGGTCAGGCCCGGCCGCCGCCCGACTGAGCTGCGCCCTGCTCGAAGCCCTGTCGGCACGGCTGACCGGTTCGCCCGGCCGGGCGGAACAGGCCGCCGAGGCGGCGCAGAAGCTGACGCAGGACGTGCCCGCGCACCTGCTAGGTGAGCATCCGGAACTCACCGCTCTTCTCCTCACCCACCTCGGCTCCGCCCGCCTGTGGGCCGGCCGGTTCGAGGAGGCGCGCGTCCCCCTGTCCGCGGTCGCCGGGCGCCAGGGCGGGGCGCCGATGGCGCTGCCTCGCCGGGAGTGCCTCGGTCATCTGGCTCTGATCGACTACCTGAACGGCTGGCTCGGCAGGGCGGAGCACAGGGCTCTGGAGGCGGTCGAGGAGGCGAAGCGGTACGGGCTGCCGGAGCACTCGGGCTCGGGCATCGACCGGCTCGTCCTGGCCGCCGTCCGTATCGACCGCGACGAACTGGACGAGGCCGAGGCCCTGCTGGAGGACGCGACCGCCGCCGGCGCGGTCGCGGCCGACCCGGTGACGCAGGCGAGCCGCGCCATCATCAAGGGGCGGCTGCTGCTTGCCCGGGGCGATCCCCAGGCCGCGCTCCGGGCGGCGAACTCCGCCGTCCCCGCAGTGGTGACCTCACCCTGGGCGCAGGACCACGCCGCCCTCGTCAGCTCCGCCGCCCATCTGGCCCAGGGCTGTCCGGAGACGGCCGAGAAGGTCCTCGCGCCGGTGGAAGGAAACCGTCCGGCGTGTGCGATCGAGGCCGCGCGGGCGCGGCTCGCGACCGGACACCGCGACGAGGCGCTGGACATGATCGACAGCCTGCCGGGCGATTCCCGGCCGGGCCCCGCGGTGACGGTCCGGGCCGTTCTGGTGCGCGCCCAGGCCGCGCACCAGGCGGGGGACCTGACCACAGCCCACCAGTTCGTGGCCCAGGCCCTGCTGGCCGCTCGGCGCGAGCAGTTGCGCCGGCCGTTCCTGGAGACCGGCCCCTGGATCCTCCCCCTGCTGAACACGGACCGGCTGCGTCCGCTGGCCCGGGACTGGCTCCCGGCGAGTACGTCGGACGGGCACGGCGAGGTCGAATCCGACGTGGTGAACCCGCCGGCGGCACCCCTGCTCGAAGAGCTGAGCGGACGCGAGCTGGACGTCCTGCGGCGGCTGGCCCAGATGATGTCCACGCAGGAGATCGCGGCCGACCTCTTCCTCTCCGTCAACACGGTGAAGACCCACCTCAAGGGCATCTACCGCAAGCTGACGGTGAACCGGCGCAGCGACGCGGTGCGGCGGGGGCGGGAGCTGGGGTTGCTGTGACTGTGACCTGACGGTCTGCCCGGCCGGTACGCCTCCCCCGTAAAGGGTGAAGCGCCCGCACGAGGAGTCCTGTGTCATGGGTGCGGCGGCAGACCGCGCGCCCGTCGGGGCCGGGGCGCCGATGGCGCCAGGCCGATCTCAGACAGGGAGCACCCGTGTCTCACTGGCGGGCGTTGATCGTACTCGGGGCTGCCCAGTTCCTCATGGTGCTGGACACCTCCGTCATGAACGTCTCCATCAGCAAACTCGTGGAGGACTTCGACACCGAGGTCACCGCCATCCAGGCCGTCATCACGCTGTACGCCCTGGTCATGGCCGCGTTCATGATCGTCGGCGGCCGGCTCGGCGACATCTTCGGGCGGCGCCGCATGTTCTTCCTGGGCCTCGCCGTGTACGGCACCGGCTCGGCCCTGACGGCGGTGGCCCCGACTCTCGGGGTGCTCGCGGTGGGCTGGTCGGTCATCGAAGGGCTCGGTGCCGCGATGGTGCTCCCGGCCATGGCCGCCCTCGTCGCCGAGAACTACCGGGGGCCGGACCGGGCGGTGGCCTACGGAGTCGTCGGCGGGCTCGCGGGCGCGGGGATCGCGGTCGGTCCGCTGCTCGGCGGCTGGGTGACGACGTACCTGACCTGGCGGCTCGTGTTCGCCGGTGAGGTGGTCGTCGTCCTGGTCGTGCTCATCTTCCGCGGGGTGATCAAGGAATCCCCGCGGATCGGTACGCCGCCCAGGCTGGACGGCGTCGGCGCGGCGCTCTCGGCGGGCGGACTCGCGCTCGGCGTGCTCGGCGTTCTGCAGAGCGGTACCTGGGGATGGGTGCAGCCCCGTAACCCGCCCTTCACGATCCTGAGCTTCTCCCCGACGCTGTTCGTCATCGGCGCCGGAGTGGCGGTGCTGTTCTACTTCGCGCACTGGGAACGGCTGCGGGTCGCCAAGGGCCGCGATCCGCTGGTCCAAATGACGCTCCTGCACCAGCCCGTGCTGCGCTCCGGCCTGCTGTCGCTGCTGAGCCAGAACCTCATTCTCCTCGGACTGTTCTTCACCATCCCGCTGTATCTGCAGGTGGTGCAGGGCTTCGACGCGTTCGAGACGGGGCTACGGCTGCTGCCCGTGTCCGTGACCATGCTGGTCGCGTCCACCGTCGGGTCCCGGCTCGGGCGGGTGCTGGGGCCGCGCCGGGTGGTCCGCCTCGCGCTGCTGACGCTGGCCGGGGCGGTGGTGTGGCTGCTGGCGACCATCGATCCGGTGATCGACGACGCGCAGTTCGCCGGGGCCATGGCCGTGCTCGGCGTGGGCATGGGGCTGATGGCGTCGCAGCTCGGCAATGTCGTCCAGAACAGCGTGGGCGAGACGGAACGCAGCGAGGCGGGCGGGCTGCAGTTCACGGCCCAGAACCTGGGCTCCGCGCTGGGCACCGCGCTCATCGGTTCGCTGCTCATCGGTGCCCTGGCGCACGCCTTCACCACCCAGGTGGAGAGCGATCCACGGCTGTCGGCGGAGGCTCGGCAGCAGACGGGGGTGGCGCTGGAGGCGGGGATCTCCTTCGTCCCCACGCAGCAGGTGCGCTCGGCGGCCGAGGCGGCCGGGTTCCCGCCCAGCGAGGTCGACGCCGTCACGGACTCCTACGCCTCGGCGCAGTTGCAGGGGCTGAAGGCGGCGATATTCGCCACCGGAGGCATCACGCTCGCCAGTTTCCTGGTCACCCGGCACCTGCCGGCCGGGAAGGCGGCCGAGGCGGACGCCTCTGGCACCGATGCCTCGGGCGGGGCGCCGGACCAGGAGTGAGCGTCACTCCCCCGGTCTGATCACCCGGTAAGGGTGATCCCCGGTGCCGGCCGCACGCGCGACGCTGGTCCGGAGATCGGGGAGCAGGCCTGGCTGCCCCTGTGACCCAGGTGAGGAGGAGCCGTGAGTGCGTCGTCGCATTCGTCACCGTCCGCCGGACCGGACCGGCCGTCCGGTGGGGCGGCCTCAAGCCCGTTCGGAGACAACCCCGCGTGGGCGCTGGAATCCGCGGGGCGTTCCTGGCTGTGGATCCTGGGGGCGGCCCTGACCACCCTGGTGCCAGGCATCTTCGTACTGGTCTGGCCCGACGAGACCCTGCATGTGCTGGCCGTGCTGCTGGGCCTGTACCTGCTGGTGACCGGGGCGTTCCGTTTCGTGTCGTCCTTCTCCCAGGAAGGGCACGGCGAGCGGCTCGCCGGACTGCTGCTCGCGGTGCTGTACGTGCTGGCCGGCGTGCTGGTCCTGCGTAACCCGTTGCAGACCGTCGCGGCGCTGTCGCTGGTCGTCGGGGTCGTCTGGCTGGTGACCGGTGTCATCACCCTGCACACGGCTCTCGCGACGAAGGAACTCCCCCACCGGGGCTTCGTCCTCGCCGTGGCGGTGCTCGGAATCGTCGCGGGCATCGTCGTACTGGCCCTGCCGACCCAGTCGGCGCACGCGCTGACCCGGCTCCTGGGGCTGTGGATGGTGCTGCTCGGTGTGTTCGAGCTGGCGGTCGCGTTCGCGTGGCGGGCCACCGTCCGCAGAAGCGGCAGCGCTGCACCGGGCGGACCCGGCGAGCCCGTCTGACGTCCTTATGCAATCTTCACCCCCTTCGGGTGAGGCGCCCCGTGCTCTGCCCTGGGCACGCTGAGAGACGCCACACCACCTACCGGGAGCGTGTCCGCGACGGAGGCGCGTCCGAGCTGGAGGAGAGAGATGAGCGCGCTGAACACCCTCGCGTACGACTTTCCACTGCTGAGCGCCTTCTGGACGATGCTCTGGTTCTTCCTGTGGATCATGTGGTTCGTCCTGCTCTTCAAGGTCATCGTCGACATCTTCCGTGACGACGAGCTGAGCGGCTGGGGCAAGGCCGGCTGGCTGATATTCGCCTGTGTCCTGCCCTTCCTGGGCGTGTTCGTCTACGTCGTCACCCGCGGCAAGGACATGGGCCGCCGGGAGAGGGCGCAGGCTCGCTCGCAGCAGGAACAGTTCGACAAGTACATCCGTGAGACCGCCGGCACGAGCGGGGCCCCGGCGAGCAACGTCGACCAACTCGCCAAGCTGTCGGAGATCCGCGCGCGCGGCGACATCACGGACGAGGAGTTCAACAAGGCGAAGGCCATGGTCCTGAGCGGAGCGGGTACCTCCGGGCGCCCCACCGACGTCACCCCGAAGTCCGGTGACTGAGCCCCGGCCGCGTCGGACAACCCTCACTCCCACGAAAATCGAAACGAGGTAGCCAGGATGAGCGCCGCACCCACCGGACACACCACGCATACAGCCAGACAGGAATGGGCCACCGGCCTGACCGTCTTCGCCGCGGTCACGCTCATGATCGTCGGAGTCCTCGCCATCATGAGAGGCATCGCGGCGATCGCTCAGGACGACCTCTTCGTCACGACGCGGAACTACTCGTTCGCGTTCGACCTGACCAGCTGGGGCTGGATACACCTCGCCCTCGGCGTCGTCGGCGTCATCGTCGGACTCGGGCTGTTCACGGTATCGATGTGGGCGCGCGTCGCCGGCGTGGTCATCGCCGCTCTCGTCATCATCGCCAACTTCATGTCCCTGCCGTACTACCCGGCCTGGTCGCTCGTGATGATCGCGGGCTCGGGTTTCGTCATCTGGGCGCTGTGCGTGGCGAAGAGGGACGAGGCCTTCGAATCCCAGCGTCGAGGCAGGTGAATCGCGGGGGCGGGCAGACGACGTGGCCGCCCCCGCAACACCGCCCCGGGCCCGGGTAGCCTGGCGATCATGTTTGTACTTGAGCTCACCTACACGGCCCCGATGGAGCGCGTCGACGCACTTCTGGAACCGCACGTCGCCTGGCTCGACGCGCAGTACGAGGCCGGCGTCGTCATCGCCTCGGGCCGCAAGAACCCGCGCGACGGCGGAATCCTCCTGGCCGTAGGCGACGACCGCACGGAGATCGAGAAGATCACAGCGACCGACCCCTTCGTCACGGGCGGCGTGTGCGAGTACCGCGTCACGGAATTCATCGCCACGAAGACGGCACCTGAACTGGAACGCTTCCGCCAGCAACTGGCGGGTTAGTTCTCCCTGTACGGATCAAGCGAGGCGGGCCATGCCAAGGCGCAGGCCCGCCTTCGCCGTAACACGGTTCGATGACCTGCTGTTCAACCGGTGGAACTGACCCTGAACGCCTGAACGATCAGTGGGGTGGGCGGAATACTCGGGGGCGGGAGCGGTGACAGACGTCACTCAGGTTGTCGGGGGATCCGGTGCACGGATTGCTTCGTTCCGTCGTCTGTTCAAGTGGGAGGAGTCTGGCCCGCCGTCCGTGCCAGCCATCACAAGGGAGCAGGCGATGTTCACCGTCATCGAGCAAGCCGTAGAGGCCCGTCTCGTCGCCGCCGCGCCGCGGATGCCCACGATTCCCGCGACGCTTAGGTACGACATGCGGGATCCCTTTGCCGTACACATGTCGTTCCCCGCGTCGGCCACGCTCGAGGACGTGGACGTGAGCTGGACGTTCGCCCGTGAGCTGCTCGCGGTCGGCCTTGGCGAGGCTGCCGGTCAGGGTGATGTCCGGGTCCGCCCGTACGGCTTCGAGCGGACGGTGCTCGAGTTCCACGCCTGTGAGGGCACCGCGATCGTGCACATCCGCACCGGCGAGCTGCGCCGCTTCCTCACCAGCACGGCGATGCTGGTGCCCGTCGGCGACGAGCACCTGTATCTCGACCTGGACGCCGACCTCGCCGAGCTGATGCGCGAGGCGTAGGACGGAAGAGACGGAAGAGGGGCCGGCCGCGCTCCCGTAATTCCGTTGACGGGGCCGCCACCCCGTTCCTACGTTGTACAGCGACCCTGTAGTCGTCGATCGGAGCAGGACGTTGCTTCTCTGAGGTCTTCAGACACCGCGCCACGCGACCCGCACCCCACCGGTGCCGCCCGCGTGCCCCCGTGTGCGACCTCGGACGACGAGCCGTCCGCCTTCCCGCCGAACCCGGTTCCGGTGATCCGGTAACCCCGGGATCCGGCGATCAGCCATCTGGCACAGGGGTCTCCCGCGGTGTCCCGACGCGTAGCCACTCTTCCCGTCGAGCGACCCGAGGCACATATGTCAACGTCCCCCTCCCCCGCTTCTCTCACCTGTACCTCCCTCACCTACGACTGGCCCGACGGCACCCGGGTCTTCGACGAGCTCCAGGCTCATTTCGGCCCCGGCAGAACCGGGCTCATCGGCCTCAACGGCGCAGGAAAATCAACGCTGTTGAAGCTCCTCGCCGGAGAACTCGCCCCGACGGAAGGCACCGTGACCGTCACCGGCGAGATCGGCCACCTCCCCCAGAACGTCACCCTCCAGACCTCGCTGCGCGTCGACGAAGCGCTCGGGATCTCCGCCGCCCGCGCCGCCCTGCACGCCATCGAGGCGGGCGACGTGCGAGAGGAACACTTCGCTGCGGTGGGCGACGACTGGGACGTCGAGGAGCGCGCCGCGGCGGCCCTCGACGAACTCGGCCTGGGCCACATCGGCCTCGACCGCACCATCGGCGAGCTGTCGGGCGGCGAGTCGGTGCTACTGCGCCTCGCCGCGCTGCTCCTGCGCCGCCCTGACGTCCTACTGCTCGACGAGCCCACGAACAACCTCGACCTGCCCGCCCGCAGACGCCTGTACGCGACCGTCGAGGCGTGGCCCGGCATCCTGATCGCCGTCAGCCACGACCGTGAACTCCTCGAACGCGTCGACCAGATCGCCGACCTGCGCGCGGGCGGCGACATCGTCCGGTACGGCGGAACCCTGTCCGCGTACGAGGAGGCACTGGCCGTCGAACAGGAGGCGGCGGAGCGCATGGTGCGGGCGGCCGGTGCCGACCTGAAGCGGCAGAAGCGTGAACTCACGGACGCCCACCTCAAGTTGGCCCGGCGCAAGCGCTACGGGCAGAAGATGTGGGACACCAAGCGCGAGCCGAAGACGATCATGGCGCAGCGCAAGCGGCAGGCCCAGGTCTCCGCGGGCAAGCACCGCCTGCTGCACGAAGGCCGGCTGGCCGAGGCGAAGGAACGGCTCGACGAGGCGGTGGAGGCCGTGCGCGACGACGACGAGATCCGGGTCGACCTGCCGCACACGGAGGTGCCGCCGGGCCGCTCGGTCTTCACGTTGCGCGCCCTGCGAATGGCCCACGGGGCGTGCGTGCAGGGCGAGTTGGAGGTGCGGGGTCCGGAGCGGATCGCGCTCGTCGGGCGCAACGGGTCGGGCAAGACGACGCTGCTGCGCACGATCGCCGGGGAGCTGGCGCCCGTCGGGGGTGAGGCGGAGGCGCACGTCCCGCTGCGCTTCCTGCCGCAGCGCCTCGACGTGCTCGACGACGGCCTGACCGTCGCCGAGAACGTCGCCCGGTTCGCCCCCGGTGTGACGAACAACCGCGTCCGCGCGCGCCTCGCCCGCTTCCTGTTCAAGGGGGCGGGGGCCGACCAGATCGCGGGGACGCTCTCGGGCGGCGAGCGGTTCAGGGCGACGCTCGCGGCGCTGATGCTGGCCGAGCCGGCGCCCCAACTGCTGCTGCTCGACGAGCCGACGAACAACCTGGACCTGGCGAGCGTGCGCCGGCTGACCACGGCCTTGGAGTCCTACCGGGGCGCGCTGGTCGTCGCGAGCCACGATCTGCCGTTCCTCTCGGCCGTCGGCGTCACACGGACGCTGCTCATGGAGGGAGGCGAGCTGAGGGAGGGCAAGACGGGCGAACTTGTGTGAAGTCGCTCTCACTCCGGCCCTGAGAGCCATACTTCTGGGGCGCAATGGCCCCATAGGGGCTCTTAGGGCTGGAGGGACCAATTCCGGAGGCCCTTTACGGAGGGTTTAACCTACGGCAACGTAACCTACGAGACCGTAGGTACAACCGCTCGTACCTGCCCGGCCTTACGCATTACTCCCGTCCCCCTGGAGCAACTCGTGACCATCACCTCTCCCCACCTCGGCAGCTCGTCCGCCACGTGGACGGACGCCCAGCTGCTGTACGCGCTGGAGGAAGTGGTCGAGAAGGAGCTCAACCGCCACCTCAAGGTGGCCAAGGACTGGATGCCGCACGAGTACGTGCCGTGGGCCGACGCCCGTAACTTCCCCGGCTTCTTCGAGGACGGCGAGGCCTGGGCGAAGGACCAGTCGAAGGTCTCCGAGGTCGGCCGCGTCGCGCTCGTCGTGAACCTGCTGACCGAGGACAACCTCCCCAGCTATCACCACGAGATCGCCAGCCTCTTCGGCCGCGACGGCGCCTGGGGCACCTGGGTGCACCGCTGGACCGCCGAGGAGGGCCGCCACGGCATCGTCATGCGTGACTACCTGCTCGCGTCGCGCGCCGTCGACCCGGACCAGCTCGAGCGGTTCCGCATGTCGCACATGGGGGAGGGCTTCGAGTCGGACAACCGCCACTCGATGCTGCACACGGTCGCGTACGTCGCGTTCCAGGAGCTCGCGACCCGCGTCTCGCACCGCAACACCGGCCACCACTCGGGCGACCCGGTCTGCGACCGGATGCTGGCGCGCATCGCGACCGACGAGAACCTGCACATGGTCTTCTACCGGAACCTGCTCGGCGCCGCCTTCGAGCTCGCCCCGGACCTCACGATGCAGTCCGTGCGCGACGTCGTCGTCAACTTCCGGATGCCCGGACACGGAATGCCCGGCTTCGAGCGCGCCGCCGCGCAGATGGCCATCGGCGAGATCTACAACATGCGGATCCACCACGACGACGTGATCCAGCCCGTGCTGCGCTTCCTGAAGGTCCTCGACATCGACGGCCTCGGCCCCGAGGGTCTCAAGGCCCAGGAGGAGCTCGGTCTGTACATGGGCGGCCTGGACCAGGAAGCCTCGAAGTTCGACGAGAAGCTGGCCGCGCGCAAGGCCCGCCTCGCGGCCCGCGCCGCCGGCTGACCCACGCCGCACACACGCGCTCCCGGGCCCGCCCGGGGGCGCGTTCGTGTGTCAGCCGCGCCGCAGCTGGAGGCGTTCCTTCTCGGAGAGTCCGCCCCACACGCCGAAGCGTTCGTCGTTGGCGAGCGCGTACTCCAGGCAGGCCGAGCGGATCTCGCACAGACCGCAGATGCTCTTCGCCTCCCGCACGGAGCTGCCGGGCTCGGGGAAGAAGAAGTCACCGCCCGTCTGGGCGCACAACGCCGCGTCCTGCCAGCTCGGGGCGGCCGGGGCGGGGCTCAGTGTCGTCGTGTTCGAGTACATGCCGAAGATCGTGCCGGGCAGGGAAAAACAGACGATCAACGACTGATCAACGCGGCGCGCCGGGCGCGTCACACCGTGGACGCGCCCATGCTCCCCGACACGGCTCAGGTCTGGTTCGGGTCCCCCTTGATGACCGCGAAACGGGCGCCCTGCGGGTCGGTGATCTTCGCGATGCGACCGACGCCCGGCAGGTTCGTCGGCGCGAGGCGCACCTTACCCCCCAGCTCCAGCGCCCGGTCCACGACCGCGTCGACGTCCGGCACATGGAAGTACGGCGTCCAGTGCGCGTCCGTGTCCGACTCGGCGGGGTCGTCGCGGAGCGTGACGATGCCGCCGAACATGTCGTCCTCGCTGGTCACCGCCGGGTTCACCGTCGTATAGGTGCCGCCCGGGAACGGTACGTCGAACGTGTTCCAGCCGAGGACCGAGTGGTAGAACTCCTTGGCCGCGGCGACGTCGGGGACGTACAGCTCGATCCAGTTGAGCGAGAAGTCCTCGGTGGCGACGTCGAGGCCCTTGTTCCGGCCGGGTTGCCAGAGGCCGAAGAGCGCGCCGGCCTGGTCGGCGAGGACGGCCATGCGGCCCAGGTCCATGACGTCCATCGGCTTGTACGGCACGGATCCGCCGGCCTGCTCGGCGGCCCGCACGGTCGCGTCGGTGTCCTGCGTCTGGAAGTAGACGGTCCAGGTGGGCGGCGCCTGTTCGGGGGTGACGGTCATGGCGCCCGCGACGGTCCTGCCATCGAGCTGGAAGAGGCCGTAGCCGCCGGCCTCGGGGCCGCC
Source organism: Streptomyces sp. NPDC046821 (assembly GCF_040645335.1). Classification (NCBI taxonomy): domain Bacteria; kingdom Bacillati; phylum Actinomycetota; class Actinomycetes; order Kitasatosporales; family Streptomycetaceae; genus Streptomyces; species Streptomyces sp. NPDC046821. The sequence goes on from NZ_JBEYYB010000001.1 coordinate 720,482, forward strand.
CGACTGGAACTGCCAGCCGAAGATCCCGGTGTAGAAGCGGACGGCGGCGTCGAGATCGGGCGTCGCGAGGTCCAGCCAGTTCGGCGAACCGTCGACGAAACGGGTGGTGAGCATGGTGCCCTCCTCGTTGAGGGTGCCCCCCTTGCAGGGGTCCCGTTGTCTGCCTCACCGAGTCTTCCACCGCCCACTGACAATGGCCGTTCACGAACCGCCACGGGGTGAACGGCCCACGCTCACGCCCCGGCGTCCTCCCTGATCAGCTCGGCCGCCTTCTCCGCGATGGCGACGGTCGGCGCGTGCGTGTGCCCGCGCGTGATGCGCGGCATGACCGACGCGTCGACGACCCGCAGCGCGTCCACTCCCCTGACCCGGAGGCGCGGATCCGTCACCGAGCCCTCGTCGGCGCCCATACGGCAGGTGCCGACGGGGTGGTACAGCGTCTCGGCGCCCGCCCGGACCACCCGCGTCAGCTCTTCGTCACCGACGATCCCGGGGTACGGCGCGAGGGGCCCGTCGGCGTACGGGGCGAGGGCCTTTGACGTGAAGAGCTCTTCGGCGCGCCGGACACCGGCGACGAAGGTGCGCAGGTCCCCTTCGTGGGCGAGATAGTCCGGGTCGATGACGGGCGGTGCCGACGGGCCCGCTCCGCCCGGGGTGACGCGGCCCCGGCTCTCGGGCTGGAGGAGGACGACTCCGATGGTGACGCCGTGTTCGACGGGCGGGGTGAGTCCGTGGTTGACGAACGGCACGGGCGCGTAGATCAACTCGATGTCCGGGGCGGCCAGTTCGGGCCTGCTCCTGATGAAGGCGACCGCCTCTCCGACGTTCGAGGTGAGGGGGCCTCGGCCGGAGAGCAGGACGCGGCCCACGTTGGTGAGCGAGTCGGCGCCGGTGAGCGTGACGGGGCGCGGGCAGCGCATCGTGACCGCGTAGGAGAGGTGGTCCTGGAGGTGGTTGCCGACGTCGGGGGACGCGACCCGGACGTCGATGCCGGCTGCGGCGAGCTGTTCGGGGTCGCCGACGCCTGCCTGCTGGAGGAGTTGTGGGGAGCCGATCGCGCCCGCGCTGAGGATCACCTCGCGGCGGGCGCGCAGGACGCCCGGGACGCCCTCGACGACGACTCCGGCCGCGCGGGTGCCGTCGAAGTCGATCCGGGTGACGCGGGCGTCGGTGAGGATGTGGAGGTTGGGGCGGCGCGCGGCCGGTTTGAGGTAGCCGTCGGCGGCGCTCCAGCGGCGGCCCCGGCGCTGGTTGAGCGGGGTGAGCGCGAAGCCGCTGTGGTCCGGCTCGTTCAGCTCGGCCGACTCCCTCAGGCCCGCCGCGCGGCAGGCGTCGAGGAACGCGGCCGTCGTCACGTTCGGGTCGCGCGGCGGCGAGATCCACAGCGGTCCGAGGGTGCCGTGCACGGAGTCCTCCCGCTGGACTCCGGCCCAGCGTTCGGCCCGGTGGAAGAAGCGCTCGAACTGGTCGTACGACCACTCGTCCCCGGCGGCCTCGCCCCACGCGTCGTAGTCGTCGCGGTGGCCGCGCACCCACATCATGGCGTTCATCGAGGAGGAACCGCCGAGCATGTGGCCGCGCGGCCAGTAGAGTTCGCGGCCGTCGAGCGCGGGCTGCTTCACCGTCGAGTGGTCCCAGTCGTACGGCGTGCGGAACAGCTTGGGGAACGCCGCCGGGATACGGATCTCGGGCTTGCGGTCGCGCGGGCCCGACTCGACGAGCGCGACGCGTACGGACGGGTCCTCGGAGAGCCGCGCGGCCAGCACACAGCCGGCCGACCCGGCGCCGACGATGACGTAGTCGTATTCGCTGTCCTTGCTCAACTTGGCTCCCGGGGTGGGGGGTTGGGGACCTGGGCCATGATCCCTACCCTCCCCTCCGGTGTACACCCGTGACGCCCTACCCCCTCACCACCCCCAGCGCCGGGAGGACCGTCTCCGCCACGCGGTACGCCTCCTCCAGGAGCGGGTTGCCGGAGAGGATGAACGTGTCGACGCCCAACTCCTGGTACTCCTGCAGACGTTCGACGACCTGGGCCGTCGAGCCGACGACCGCCGTGCCGGGGCCCGGCCGGAACAGGCTCATGCCGGGCCAGAGGTTCGGGTGGGTCTCCAGCTCGCGCGCGCGGGCCGGGACCCGTCCGCCGTGCTGGCGGAACTGCCTCTCCCAGCCCACCCCGTCCTCGCCCGCGCGGTCGCCGAGCTGCCGCCGGTAGGTGGCCTCGGAGGTGACGTCGAGGAGTCGGTCGGCCGCCGCCCACGCCTCGTCCTCGGTGTCACGGACGATGAGGTGGAGGCGCAGGCCGATGCGCAGGGTGCGGCCGTGGGCGGCGGCGCGTTCGCGGACGCGGTCCAGCTTCTCCTTGAGCAGGTGCGGGGGTTCGCCCCAGGTCAGATACACGTCCACGTGCTCGGCCGCCATCTCGATGCCGGGTGCGGACGAGCCGCCGAACCAGAGCGGGACGTGCGGGTCCTGGACCGGCTTCAGGTCGCGCAGGGAGGCGCCCGCGTCCTTCAGGTCGTAGAAGCGTCCCTTGTGGTCGAAGATCTCGCCGGCGGTGAGGCGCTTCACGATCGACCAGTACTCGGCACTGAGTTCGTAGCGCTCGTCGTGCCCGACGTGGAGGCCGTACTCCTGGAGGGACTTGGTGGAGCCGTTGACGACGTTGAAGCGCAGACGGCCGCCGAAAAGCGTGTCGAAGCTGAGCGCCATCTTGGCGAGGAGGGTGGGCGAGATCAGGCCGGGGTGGACGGCGAGGAGCGGCTTGAACGCGGTGCTCGTCGAGGCCGCGAGCGCGCTGCCGAGCGGCCAGACATCGTAGAGGTCGGTGGCGAGGAGCGCACCCGTGAAGCCGAGCCGTTCGACGGTCGTGGCCAGGTGGGTCAGGTAGCCGAGGTCGACCTGTCTGCGGCCGGCCGGCTCCCAGGGGTAGGCGCCCTCGCGCGGGATGATGTACCAGAGGACTTCGGGGGCGGGCACGGCGATCAGGCCGCCTTCCGGGCCACGGCGTCCGCGACGGTGACGGGGCGCTCGATGAATCCGGTGCGGTGGAAGACGTCCGCGCCCTGCTGCTGCTCGGCGAGGAAGGCGTCGCTGACGGCCTCGATCCGCCAGGGCAGCGCGCGCAGCGCCGTCTCCCAGTCGTCGGCCGTGCCACCCTGGTGCGTGGCGGCGATCTCGGCAGCCTCGCGCGGGTGCGCCTTCGCCCAGTCGTCGGCGCGCTGGAGAGCGCGGGTCAGGGCGTCGATCACGTCGGGGCGCTGTTCGGCCAGGTCACGGCGGGTGAAGAAGACGGACCGGTCGGAGATGATCTCGCCGGTGCGTACGACGGCACGGACTCCACCGGCGCGCACGGCGGCGACGAGCTGGGCGCCCTGGGCGACCCAGGCGGTGATCTCCCCGGAGCGCAGCAGCTTCTCGCTGTCCTCGCCGCCGCGGACGGCGGTGATGTCGGTGGCGTACGAGAGGCCGGCGTCGTCCAGGGCCTTGGCGACGAGGTGGGTCTGCCAGGAGCCGATGGCCAAGTGGACGGTGCCGCCCTTGAGGTCGGCGACGGTGCGGACCGGGCTGTCCTCGGGGACGAGGAGCGCGCCGTGGTCGGGGCGGGGTGCGGAGACAGCTGTGTAGACGATGTCGTGGCCCGCGGCCTGGGCGGTGACGGGCGGAGTCGAGCCGGTGCCGCCGAAGTCGATGACTCCCTCGGTGAGGAGTTCGCCGGTGCGGATGCCGTTGACGTAGGAGTGGAAGACGGCGGTCTCTCCGACGGCGGCGAGCTCCTGCTGTGCGTAGTCGAGGCGGGAGAGGTAGTAGAGCGACGGATTGCTGGCGTGGACGCCGATGGTGATGGTCATTCAGATCACTCCGGTTTCTGCGTGGGTGCGGTGGGTGCGGTCGTGCACGCCGAGGTCGGCGAGGAGGCGCCGGCGGAGGGCGGCGAAGGCGGGTTCCCCGGGGTCGCGGGGGTGGTCGACGGCGACGGGTTCGTCGGTGACGAGGCGCCCGTCGCGCAGGACGCAGACGCGGTCCGCGAGGCGGACGGCCTCGTCGACGTCGTGGGTGACGAGGAGTACGGCGGGGCGGTGCGCGCGGCACAGCTCGCCGACCAGGTCCTGCATCCTGAGCCGGGTCAGGGCGTCGAGGGCGGCGAACGGCTCGTCCAGGAGCAGGAGTTCGGGCTCGCGGACGAGGGCGCGGGCGAGCGCGACGCGCTGGGCCTCGCCGCCGGAGAGCGTGCCGGGCCAGGCGTCGGCGTGCCGTTCGAGGCCGACCTCGGACAGGGCCTTGAGCCCACGTGCCGCCTGCCCGCGCGGCAGCGCGACGGTCACGTTGGCGAGGACCTTCTTGGACGGGACGAGGCGCGGCTCCTGGAAGACGACAGTGCGTGCCTCGGGGACGAGGACCTGTCCCCCGTCGGCCCGGTCGAGGGCGCCGAGGATGCGCAGGAGTGTCGTCTTGCCACTGCCGCTCGCGCCGAGGAGGGCGACGAACTCGCCGCGCCTGATGGTGAGATCGAGCCCGTCGAGGACGGCCCGCTCCCCGAAGACACGGCGCAGGCCCGTGATGCTGACCGCTGTGCTCATCGGGCGCCCCCTTGTCCGGCGCGGCGCCACGGCATGAGGCCGCGTTCGAGGAGGCGTACGACGGCGTCGGCGAGCAGGCCGAGCAACCCGTAGACGAGGATGCAAACCGCCAGGATGTCGGTGCGGGCGTAGCTCTGGGCCTGGGTCATGAGGTAGCCGATGCCGGCGGTGGCGTTGATCTCCTCGGCGGCGATGAGCGCGATGACGCTGAGGGTCATGGACAGGCGCAGGCCCGCGAGCAGTGAGGGCAGCGCGCCGGGCAGGACGACCTCGCGGACGATGCCGAGGCGGCTCATGCCGAAGCTGCGCATGGCCTCGACGAGTTTGCGGTCGGTGTTGCGGACGCCGCTGGAGGTGGAGACGTACATGGGGAAGGTGGTGGCGACGGCGACGAGGAGGATCTTCGCCGTCTCGTTGATGCCGAACCAGACCATGAACAGCGGTACCAGGGACAGGAACGGGATGGTGCGCAGGGTCTGCAGGGAGGAGTCGAGGAGTTCGTCGCCGAGGCGGGTGAAGCCGGTGGTGATGCCGAGGGTGAGGCCGGTGACGAGCCCGAGGGCGAGGCCCAGGCCGGAGCGCGTGAGTGAGGTCGCGAGGGCGTCCGGCAGCTGACCGTTGCCCCACACCTCACCTATCGCATCGAGTACTTGAGGTGGCGAGGCGAGGACGTCGGGGGTGAGCAGGCCCGTGGCCGACGCCGCCCACCACAGGGCGAGGAGGGCGACGGGGCCGAGGGCGCGGACGGTGACGGAGCGGGCCCGGGAGCTCGGGCGGGTGGACGGCGGGCGCGGGGTGACGAGGCCGTGCGGCGCCGCATCTGTGGCCGGCCGGTCGGTGAGCGTCATGACAGTTTCTCCACGTCGATGACGTGCGGCGCGACGTCGACCTTCGCCTTGGTCACCTTCTGGTCGGCGTAGAACCGGGCGACGTCGTCGAAGCGCTTGATGTCGGCGCGGGTGATTGGCTCGACGGTGCCGCCCTGCGCGGTGAAGGCGGTCTGAATGCGCTTGGCCTCGCCGGTGACGGCCTGCGGGCCCGCGTCGGTGATGACGTTCAGATAGGCGCCCGGGTCCTTCTTCTCCTTGACGCTGCCTTCGTGGAGGTAGGCATAGAGGGCCTTGACGACCTCGGGGTGCTGCTTGGCGAAGTCGGTGCGGACGGCGTTCAGGCTGTAGTTGTCCGAGCCGATCTGCTTGCCGTCGGCGATGAACTTCGCCTTGCCGCCGCCGAGTTCGGCCACCGCGTACGTCGACCAGACCGCCCAGGCGTCGACCTTGCCGGTGTTGAAGACGGCGGCGGTCTGGTCGGGGCGGAGGTAGACGCGCTCGACCTTGTCCGCCGGGATGTGGTGGTCGGCGAGGGCCTTGAGGAGCAGATACTCGCCGGTGCCGCCCTGGTTGACGGCGACCTTCTTGCCGACGAGATCCTCGATCCGGTCGATCCCGGAGCCCTTCCTGGCGAGGATGCCCTCGCCGACGGGGTCGGGGGCGGTCGCGCTGAAGAACGCGAAGCCGGGGGTCTGGGCGAGCGACGTGATGCCCGAGGTGATCGAGCCGGTCGCGATGTCGAGCTGCCCGGCGTTCATGGCCTGGGCGGCGGGGGCGAACGGGCCCGCGCTGCCGGTCCATTCGACCTTGGCGTGCACCTTGGCGAGCGCCCTGTCCAGGGAGCCGTCCTTCTTGCCGAGGGCGAGCACGCCGGAGTTCCCGGGGTCGGGGATGCGGACGGTGATGCCGGCTGCCTTGGGGCCGGGGTCCGCCTCGGAGGTGCCGCAGCCGGTGACGGCCGTGAGCGCGGCGAGTGCGGCGAGCGCCGACAGGGTCTTCTGGATGCGCATGACGGGGTCCTTTAGGAAGCGGGCCGGGCTGGGGCGGGCCGGGCAGTGGCGGGGGCGGGGGCAGGCTCGGCAGTGGCGGGGACAGGCTCGGCAGTGGCGGGGGCAGGCTGAAGGAGGCGGGCGCGGCGCAGTGGCTCGGGGTCCGCCCAGTCCCGTACGTCGACGGGCTCGGGCAGGAAGCCGTGGGCGTGCAGGGCCGTGGACTGCTGGGCCAGCAGGCCGAGGCGGTCCTCGGAGAGATCGGGGTGCAGGGCGCGGTGGGTGCCGGGACGGTAGGCGCCGGCGACCCCCTCGGCGCCTGCTCCGGTCTCGGCGCCGAGGATGCGGGCCACGTCGTCCGGCCGGTCCGCGGCCCAGTCGGCGGCGCGCAGGAGCACGGCGAGGAAGCGGTCGACGAGGTCGGGGTGATCGTCGAGGAGACGGCGGTGGACGGTGACGGGGCGAGGGGTTCCGTTGTTCACGCGGTGCGTACGGTCGGGCAACTCGTCCAGTTCCAGGGCCACTTCGGCCCCGACGCGGCGGGCCGCCTCGACGGAGAGCGCTCCCTTGACGTAGACGGCGTCGACGTCGCCGCGACGGAGAGCGGCCAGTTCCGCGGCCCACTGTCCGGCGCGGCCGTCGGCGTCCACGTCGACGAGGGTGGCGTCGTCGAGGCCGAGCCCGGCCGACGCGAGGGCGCCCTCGAAGCCGCGCAGGGCCATCGCCCGCCAGAAGTCGATGGCGATGCGGTGGCGTGGCAGCGCGAGGCGCAGGCCGCGCAGAGCCGCGGCCCCTCTGATGCCCGAGCCGGGCGCGACCAGGACCGTCTGGCGCTCCTCGATCCAGGTGAGCCCGACGAGCCGGGTCTCCTCACCACGCGAACGGGCCCACAGCGCGGGGACGTTGCCACCCTCACGGAAGAGGCCGGGCAGGGCGTGGGTGTAGTGCGTCTGCCGGTCGACGTCGCGGCCGGCGTCCTGCAGCGACCGTACGGTGATGCCGTCCGGTGCGAACTCGGCGGCGAGCCACTGCTGGTCGGCGGCGATGCCGGTCGCGGTGGGGACGGGACAGCGGGTGAACCAGAGGGTGTCCGGGACCGCTTGGGCGGCGGTCGTCGTCCGGATCTGGGCATACGTCATGGCGGGTTCCCGGGGTGGGCGGAAGGCAGGGGCGGGTGGAGCGCGCGCCGGGGGGTACGGGGGCCGCGCGGACGCCCGGCTCGTGAGGCGCGGAGCGTGCGTGAGGCGCAGGGGGTACGTGAGGCGCGGCGGCGCGGGGAGTGCGGGGGTGTTTTCGGGAGGGGGTCAGCGACAGGTGGCGCTGGAGACGCGCGCCAGGTCGATGTGACGGCGCAGCGTGAACAGGGACGCGACCAGGGACGGGGTGAGCGCGGCGGCGGGCCGGAGTCGTCCGGTCATGGCGCTGCTCCCCTCTGCGATCGAATGATCCGTGCTGGTGGCGTGGTGGTGACGGGTGCACAGTGACACGTCCCGGGCGGCACCGGCAAGCACCTTCCCATGATGTGGGAACGAGCGTGAACGGAGTGTTTCAGACGGCCATTTGGGCCGCCGATGACCACCGCTGAGGCCCGCCGAAGCTGCCGTAATGTGGGAAGTCAGAGCCGAGCCCGATGCCGTACGCACGACAGGGAGCCCCACCGTGACCGCCCCCACCGCGCCCCGACCGCCCGGCGGCGCGCAGGCCGTGCAGCGCGCTCTCGACGTCCTGCACTGTTTCCACGACAACGGGCCCGACCTGAGCGCGTCCGACCTGGCGCGGCGTCTCACGCTGCCCGTGTCCACGGCACACCGGCTGGCCCGCACCCTCCTGGGCGCGGGCTTCCTCGAACAGGACGTCCGCACGTCGCGCTACCGGCTCGGCCCCGCCGTGACCGAACTGGGGCGGCTCTCCTACCACCAGCGCGGGCTGCACCTCGCCGCCCCGGAACTGGCCGACCTGGCGGAGCGCACCGGCGCGACCGCGGACCTCGCGCTGCGCAGCGGCCCGCACGCGGTGATCGTGGCCGGCGGCTCGGTCACGCCGAAGGTCGGCCTGCGCAGACCGCTGCACTCCACCGCGCTCGGCAAGGTGCTGCTGGCGTGGGCGCGGCCCGGCGAGGCCGACCTCGCGTCGCTGCCGCCGCTGCGCGCCTTCACGGACCGCACGATCGTCGAACCTGCCGCGCTGGCGGCCGAGTTGGAGCGCGTCCGGCGCGACGGGCACGCGTGGAACGACGGTGAGTCGGCGCAGGGCGTGCGCACGCTGGCCGTGCCGGTTCTGGACCGGGCGGGGCACGCGCGCTTCGCGCTCGCCGTGCGCGCCACTCCGGAACTCCTCACGGACGAGCGCGCCGACCGGTTCCTGGACCGGGCCAGAGCGTGCGCCCGCGCCTTGGAGATCCTGCTACTGCCGCCCGGGGAGCGCAGGGAGCACTGAACGCAGACCCCTCGGAGGGTGGCCCACCCGGGGAGCGCGGGCAGGCCCCTCAGACCGTGACCCGCCGCGTCAATCTCGCGTCAGTCCTCGTGCCTGGCCCGACTAGGCTGCACCCGCTTCGGTTCGCCCGGCATCTTCGGGTACTCCGGCGGGTACGGCATGTCGCCGAGGCCGCGGTCGCGTTCGTCACGCTCGGCGAGTTCGAGGAGCGCGTCGAGGCGGAAGGCGTGTTCCTCCATGTCCTCGTGCACGTCGCCGAGTTGGGCGTAGCGGGCGGGCATCGTGCCGACGGTGAAGTCGGCGGGGCGCGCGTCGTCGATCTCGTCCCAGCGCAGGGGCGCCGAGACGGGCGCGTTCGGCCGGGGCCGCACCGAGTAGGCGGAGGCGATGGTGCGGTCGCGGGCGGTCTGGTTGAAGTCGACGAAGATGCGCTCCCCGCGCTCCTCCTTCCACCAGGCCGTGGTGACCCGGTCCGGCATACGGCGTTCCAGCTCGCGCCCGCAGGCGATGGCGGCGCGGCGCACCTCGACGAACGTCCAGTGCGGGGCGATCGGCACGAAGACGTGCATTCCCCGGCCGCCGGAGGTCTTGGGCCAGCCGCGCAGGCCGCCGAAGTCCTTGAGGACGGAGCTCAGCTCGTGGGCGGCGCGGACGGCGTCCGTGTAGTCGGTGCCGGGCTGCGGGTCGAGGTCGATGCGGAGTTCGTCCGGGTGGTCGGGGGCGCCGCGCCGTACGGGCCAGGGGTGGAAGGTGAGGGTGCCGTACTGGGCGGCCCAGAGGACGGCGGCGATCTCGGTGGGGCACATCTCGTCGGCGTGCCGGCCGCTGGGGAAGGTGATGGTGCCGGTGGGGATCCACTCGGGGAGGTTCTTGGCGGCGCGCTTCTGGTAGAAGGACTCGCCGTCGAGTCCTTCGGGGTAGCGCTGGAGGGTGGTAGGCCGGTCGCGCAGGGCGCGCACGATGCCGTCGCCCACGGAGAGGAAGTACCGGGCCACGTCGAGCTTGGTGTAGCCGGGCTCCGGGAACATCACGCGGTCGGGACTGGACAGCCGTACCGTCCGCTCCCCCGCCTCCAGCTCCACCGCCGCACCGTTCGCCTTGGCCATGCGGGCCACGCTAAGCGCATCGAGCACGGCCCGCCATACCGGGCAATCAGTGATGTATCGGGTCAGAATCGGCTCATGGTCATGGATCTGCCGGTGATGCCACCCGTGAAGCCGATGCTCGCCAAGTCCGTCGCGAAGATCCCGCCGGGGATGAGCTACGAGGCCAAGTGGGACGGCTTCCGCGCGATCGTGTTCCGGGACGGCGGCGACCTGGAGATCGGCAGCCGTACGGGCAAGCCCCTGACCCGCTACTTTCCGGAGCTGGTCACCGCGCTGCTCGAACGGCTCCCCGAGCGCTGTGTCCTCGACGGCGAGATCGTGATCGCCCGCGAGGGCCGGCTCGACTTCGACGCTCTCACGGAACGTATCCACCCGGCGGACTCCCGGGTCAGGACGCTGGCGGAGCGGACCCCTGCCTCCTTCGTGGCGTTCGACGTACTGGCCCTCGGCGACGAGTCGCTGATGAACACCCCGATGGTGGACCGCCGCGCCCGCCTGGCCGAGGCCCTGTCCGACGTGACACCGCCCGTGCACCTGGCGCCCGCGACGACCGACCCCGAGCTGGCCCAGACATGGTTCGAGCAGTACGAGGGCGCGGGCCTCGACGGCGTGATCGCCAAGCCGCTCGACCTGCGGTACCGCGAGAACGAGCGCCTGATGTTCAAGATCAAGCACGAACGCACGGCCGACTGCGTCGTGGCCGGCTACCGCTTCCACAAGAGCGGCCCGGTGGTCGGCTCCCTGCTGCTCGGCCTGTACGACGACCGGGGCACGCTCCAGCACGTCGGGGTGTGCGCGGCGTTCACGATGAAGCGGCGCGCGGAGCTGATCGAGGAGCTGGAGCCGCTGCGCCTGGAGTCACCCGAGGACCACCCGTGGGCGGCCTGGACGGACGAGGCGGCGCACGAAAAGGCCCGGCTGCCCGGCGCGACCAGCCGCTGGACCGGCAAGAAGGACCTGTCCTGGGTGCCGCTGGACCCGCGTCTCGTCGCCGAGGTCGCGTACGAGCACATGGAGAACGGCGCCCGCTTCCGCCACACGGCCCGGTTCCGCCGCTGGCGCCCGGACAGGACCGCCGAGAGCTGCACGTACGCGCAGCTGGACGAGCCGGTCCGGTACGACCTGGCGGACGTCCTGGGGTAGCTGCGTTTTATCCGGAGGCGTTTTATCCGGAGAGGTTTCGTCCGCATATGGGTAGATTTTTGCAAACTTGTTCGATCGGAATTGGTCGATCCGTCGCCGGGCGGGTATCACCCCGGGGTGGGCATACGACGGGCGCGGAGGACGCGCGCACGGCGGGCCGCGGTCGTCGTGGCGGTACTGGCGGCGACGGCCGCCGGCTGCTCGACGGGTGGCGGGCACCCGTCGGGCCAGGACGCGACGACGTCGCCCGGAGACTCGGCCCGCGGCCCCGTCCTCGCCGTGAAGATCGACAACGTGGGCGCCGCGCGCCCGCAGACCGGCATCGACAAGGCCGACATCATCTACGCGGAGCAGGTGGAGGGCGGTCTGAGCCGCCTGATGGCCGTGTACGCGAAGCAGCTTCCGCCCGTGGTCGGGCCGGTACGCAGCGCGCGCGAGACCGATCTCGGACTGCTGCGGCAGTTCGACCGTCCCGCGTTCGCCTTCTCCGGCGCGCAGTCCAATCTGCTGCCGGTGATCGCGGCGGCCCCGCTCACGGAGTTCCCGCCCGGCAAGGCCCCGGCGTCGGCGTACTTCCGGGGCAATGACAAGCCCGCGCCGCACAATCTGTACCTGCGGCCGGACAAGCTCGGCGTCACTCCCAACGCGAACGCGGTGGCGGCGGCCGGGGTGACGTTCGGCGCGGCACCCACCGGCGGCCAGGCGGAGAACTCCCTCACGGTGCGCTTCCCGGCGGCCCGCTTCACCTTCGACTGGTCGGCGCAGAGCGGGAGTTGGCAGGTGTCGATGGACGGGACGCGCGCGCGGACCACCGACGGGAAGACGCTCGACGCGTCGACCGTGGTGGTCCAGTACGTCGACATCACCCAGTCGAAGTTGCGCGACAAGCACGGCGCCACGACACCGTTCTCGCAGACGGTGGGTTCGGGCAAGGCGACGGTCCTGCGGGACGGGCGGGCCTACGACGTGAAGTGGCAGCGGCCGTCGGAGACGGACAGCACGAGCTACACGACGGCCGACGGCGGCAAGCCGATGAAGTTCGCGCCGGGCCAGGTGTGGGTGGTCCTGGCGCCGAAGTGAGTACAGGGGGCTTACGGCGAGAGACCTCGCCATAAACCTCCGTCACCTCAAGCCACCAGCCCCGTAAGCCCCCGGCCCCCGAGGATTCACCTCAACCCCCGCCCCGTATCAAGCACTTCACGTGCCCGCGCCGCAAGCGCGTCCGCCCCGCAGGACTTCGCCAGCGTGAGGCCGCGGGTGAGTTCCGCGACCGAGCGGGCCGCGATGCCGTACTCGACGCGGGCCACCGCGTGTTCGTACGCGCACGGGGACGCTTCGAGATACGTGACCGACTTGGCGTGGAGCATCAGGGCGCGCTGGCCCGTCTCCAGTGCCGCCTCGCAGCGCAGGGCCTCGCCGATCGCCGTGTCCGTGCCGAAGCGTTCGGCCTGGAGCCGGGCGTCGGCGGCGAGTTCGCGGGCGCGCTTGGGGTCGACGGTGGCGAGCGCGCGGGCCAGGTCGCAGGCCCAGGACGCCATGATCGTGTTGTGTCCGCCGCGGGCCGTCGCCGCCTTGGCCGCCGCCTCCAGCTCGTTGATGCCCTCCTCCGTGCGGCCCGCCGCGATCAGCAGCCGGCCGCGTACGGAGTGCGCGTCGGGCAGGACGATCGTGGACGGGTACGGCGGGGCGAAGTTGTAGCGTTCCGCGACCTCCATGGCCTCGTCGATACGCCCGCGTACGAGCAGCGTGTCGATCAACATGCACGCGGCGTCCCAGTGCATGGGCAGGCCACGGCCGACGCGGTCGGCGAGGCGCAGGCTCTCGCGCAGGACGGCCTCGGCGTCGGTGAGCCGGCCGCGCCTGCGGTGGACGTAGCCGACGAAGGCCTGCGCGAGCGCCTGGTGGCCGCCGCTCCAGCCGGCGGTCTCGTAGGCGCGTACGGCCTCGTTGAACAGGCTCTCCGCGCGGTCGAGCCGGTCGGCGAAGAGGTAGGCGGTGCCGAGCATGGTGAGGGGTTCGAAGCCCCACTCGGGGTCGGTCCAGCCGAGGCCGGGCGCGAGGCGTTCGTTGACGAGGGCGCGGTCGCAGAGTTCGACGACCTCCTCCGCGCTCTCGCCCCGGGTCATCGCGTCGAAGGCGCGCAGGATGAGCAGGACGCGCTCGGAGTTGTCGCGGCCGGTGAGGGGGTTCGCGAGGGCGGCGAGGCTGCGGGAGCGGCCCGGGGAGTCCTCCTCGCCCGCGTGGATGCCCTCCCACATGTAGCGCATGGCCTGGAGGCGGAGGAGGCCGGGACCCGCGTCGAGCCGGGCGGCCTCGGCGTCGATCGCGCCGAGCGCTTCTTCGAGCTCGTTGTTGTGGACGAGGGCCTGGGACAGGCGGCACACGGCGTCCACGCGCGTGTCGCCGTCGAGACCGGGTTCGGTGTCGAGGGCCTGGCGGAGATAGCCGATGGTGATCGCGGGTGAGGTGAGGAGCGTGGCGCGGCCGAGTTCGTAGAGGAGATGGGGCCGGACCTCGGGCAACGGCGGTTCCTCGAGGGCTCGTTCCAGGCAGCGGCGGGCGGCCTCGGGCGCGCCGACCGCGAGGTGTTCGCCGGCGGCCACGCGCAGCTGCTCGACGAGTTCGGGGTCGTCGTCGGGGTGGACCTGGAGCAGGTGCCGGGAGGCCGCCGCGGCGCCGTGGCCGGAGGCGGTGACGGCCCAGGCGGCCTGGCCGTGCATCGCGGTGCGGGTGGCCGACGGGATCGAGCGGTACACGGCGCTGGCGATGAGCGGGTGCACGAACTCCAGTGCCTCGGCGTCTCCCGCGTACGTCGTGTCGGTGAGGATGCGGGCGCCGCGCAGCCGCTCCGCGCAGCGGTGGGCCTCGTCGGGGGTCATGCCCGCGAGGCGCGCCGCGAGGTCGGGGGCGATGCGGGTGCCGAGGATGGCGGCGGCCCAGGCGAAGCGGGTCGCGTCGGTGCCGAGGCCTTCGAGGCGGTCGACGAGACCGCGGCCGCGCGCCGCCTTGTTCAGGGCGCGCAGCTCACCGGCCGAGGCTTCCACGGGTTCGAACGCGCTGTCCTGGACCTTGGCGAGCAGCTCGACGGTCTCGTACGGATTGCCGCCGGTGACGGCCCATACCTCGCGGCAGAAGGGCGCGTCGGCGTGTTCGCCGAGCGTGAGGCGGGTGAGGCCGGCGGTGGCGTCCGGGGTGAGGGCGTGCAGGGTGGTGCGGGGCCGGGCTGCGGCGCCGACGGCTTCGAGGTGGCCGGTGGAGGCGGCGGTCGCCTCGCCGTCGCGGTGCGCGACCACGACGAGGACCGGGAGGTCGTCGAGGCGTTCCGCGAACGCGGCGAGCCAGTGCAGGGTTTCCTCGTCGGCCCATTGCGCGTCGTCGATGAGCAGGACGAGCGGCCAGTGCAGCCGGGCGAGCCGGGCGACGGCCACGCAGAGCCCGTCGCGCACGCCCTGCGGGTCGGCCTGACGCCCGCTCGGTTCGGCTATGCCGAGGGCGGGTCCCGCGATGTCGTACCAGTCGCCGAAGTACTCGCGGGCCTCCTCCTGCGAGAGGTGCAGGAGTGCGGGCTGGAGCAGTTGGCGTACGACGTTGAAGGGGACGGAGGTGACGGTCTCGCCGCCGCGGGCGGACCAGACGGTGGCCCTGCCCTGCGCGATGCGGCGCACCTCGTCGAGGAGTGCGGTCTTGCCGATGCCGGCCTCTCCGCCGAACACGACGAGGCTGCCCGACGACGCCGCGTCCCCGCAGAGTTCACCGAGTGCCTGCGCGACGACCGCGACCTCCGCGTCCCGCTCCCACAGCGGTGCCGAGGCGGCTCCCTCAGGCCGACTCTGCGTCATCCCGCACCCTCCCGAAGTCGCTCGATCGACGTACAGATGTCGAGAGTAGCCGGATGCAAGGGGTTGTGGGTGAGGGTCCGGACACGTCTTCGCCATAAGTGGTAAGACACCCTTCCGGAAGCGGAACGGTGCTCGTAGATAAGCGGAACGGCCCCCTCTCATACCCCTTTCACGCACGCCTCATACTGTGGCGCCCATGACCCAGGTAACTCCCCCCGGCTGGTACCCCGATCCCGGCCAGAAGCCCGAAGGCCCCCGCACGGAACGCTGGTGGGACGGCAGTGTGTGGACGGATCAGACGCGTTCCGCCGGGGCCGCCGCCGCGCCCGCGTACCCGCACACGGCGGCTCCCGGTCCGTACGCCCCGACGGCCCCGGCGACGATTCCCGCCTACGGCCAGGCGCAGCAGCCTCAGCCGCAGACCGGGTACCCGGGGTACCCGGGACATCCGGGGTATCCCGCCTATCCGGAACCAAGACCCAGACGCGGCCTGCGCATAGCCATCGCCGCCGGTGTCGCCGTGCTGGTGCTCGGCGGCATCGCCGGCGGTGTCTACGCGCTGACGGCCGGGGGCGGCAAGTCCGATCGGGCTGACAGGTCGTCAAGTCCCTCTGCTTCTCCGTCAGTTCCGAAGGGGCCGGGCGACGGCCAGGGCGGCGCCGGCGGCTCGGGAGGCGAGAGCGGCGTTCCCCAGCCGCCCGGCGCCGGTGGCAAGTTCGCGGCTGATCTCGTCAACGGCGTGTCGCTGCCCGTTCTCGACGGCTGGGACGGCGGTACGACGAAGCAGGGCAACGCCGGTGTGACGACCGGCCTGTCCGCGTGCCCCGGTGACGAGAAGCATCAGTGCGTGCGCGGCAGCGCGTTCTCGGCGTCGGCGGATTCGCTGAAGCTCAAGGCGACCGGCGCGCAGGCGGCGGCGAAGGAGGACATCGCCAAGAACGCGCAGCAGTCCTACGGCGGCTCGGTCTACGGGAAGATAACCTCCCACAAGGAACTGGCCTCCGAGGCCGTCACCGTGGCCGGCCGGCAGGGCTACCTGGTGCGCTGGAAGGTCGTCACGCTCAAGGGCGACGACGGCTATGTCGAGTCGCTGGCCTTCCCCTCGCCCTCCGACCCGAACTCCCTGGTCGTCGTCCGCTTCGGCATCGACGTGAACGACAAGGCGCCGGACGTGAAGGCCATGGACGAGATCACGGCGGGCATCAAGCGGTCCGCGGTCGCCGAAAGCGGCGGCAACGGGCAGAGCGTTTAGTGCGTTTAGGCGTTCCCGTTCCCTACGGCTCACGGAACCGGTAGAACGCAGATGACCCGACGGGCCGGGCCGATCCCTCTCCGCTCAAAGGAGGAATCCGCCCGGCCCCAGGGTGCGCGCCGCTCCCGTCCCCACGGTGCGGCGCGGGCAGACCGCCGTCCGGTCATCCCTACGGACGGCGGTCTCCCATTCAGGGGGCTTCGCCGAGGCCGAGTGCGGGCAGCACCACGGCCTCCACGAAGCGGGTGAGGTAGTCCGCGTCCGCGTACCGGCCTTCGAGGACCGGGCGGATGCGCAGCACCCCGAGTAGCTGTGCGGCGAGGAACTCCAGGGCCGGGTGGTCCGCCGCGACCTCGCCGCGCGCCACGGCCCTCTCGACCATCGCGCCGAGCGCGACGACCTCGGGCTCGATCAGCGCCTCGCGCAGCGCCGCCTGCAGTTCCTCGTCGTTGAGGACCGCGTGGCCGAGGGCCTGCACGAGCTGGGTGTCACGCCCCGCCTGCTGCGCCGCCGCGCGGGCGGCCGAGCGCAGGTCACCGGCGAGGCTGCCCGTGTCGACGTTGGCGAACTTCACACAGCGCCCCGACCGCAGTGCGGCGGCCACGAGCTGGGGCTTCGTCTTCCACTGCCGGTAGAGCGTGGACTTGCTGCAGGACGCGCGGGTGGCGACGCCCTCCATGGTGAGCGCCTCGTAGCCGTTCTCGCGGAGCTGGTCGAGGACCGCGTCGAAGAACTCCTGCTCGCGCTCGGGCGTGATCTTGGAGCGGCGCGAAGTGGTCACTGTTGTGCCTGCCTGCTCCTGGGACGTCATGGCTCTGTCTCCTCGCGATACTCACTATCGATACGCCAGTGTACCGGTACGCCAGCGTTTCGGTACACTGGCGTATCGATGAGCCTGGTTCACCCCGCGCTCATCTCCCGCAACACCGCACCACCAAGTCGTCATGAAAAGGGGCCGGGGGATGAATGCCCTCACCGAGCCTGCCGAACCGGAGCCGGACACAGCCGGCCGCGAGACGGACGCCGCCGGACACCGGTCCGGCGCCGTCGCCCGCCCGCCCCTGGTCCGGGAGCTCCTGCTGGTCGCCGGACTGTTCCTCGTGTACAAGTCCGGCCGGCAACTCGCCAACGGCCACACCGGCGAGGCGTTCCACAACGCGCACCGCGTGTGGGACCTCGAACGCACCGTCCATCTGCCGGGCGAGGGAGCCGTGCAGCACGCGCTGCTGCACAGCGAGGGCCTCGTCCACCTCGCGAACACCTACTACGCGACGGTGCACTTCCCGGCGACGGCCGCCTTTCTGATCTGGCTGTATCTGCGCAGGCCAGGGCATTACATATGGACGCGGCGAATACTGGCCGCGCTCACCGCGGCCGCCCTCGTGCTGCACCTCACGTTCCCGCTGGCCCCGCCGCGGATGCTGGACGCGGCCCACCTCGTGGACACCGCGCAGGTGTACGGGCCGAGCGTCTACGCGGCGACACCGGAGACCGACTCGATGGCGAACCAGTTCGCCGCGATGCCCTCACTGCACTTCGGCTGGGCCCTCATGGTGGCCGTCGGCCTGATCGCGGCGACCCGCTCGCGGTGGCGGTGGCTGTGGCTCCTGCACCCCTTGCTCACCCTTCTCGTGGTCGTCGGCACGGCGAACCACTACTGGCTGGACACGATCGTCGCGACGGCCCTCCTCGGCATCGCACTCACCGCGATCCGGCTGCCCGCCGCCGCGCCCGCCCCGGAGTCCGGACAGACACCCCTGCGTCACGTCCTCCCCGCCCAGCGCGTCGCGACCTCGCGTGCGGCGACGGCGGGGACCATGGGGGCGGCCGGGACCTCGGGGGCGGCACTGTCCGTCCCGTGGGCCCCGGCCCATCCGCGTGGCTCGCTCTCCGCGTCCGAGGTCATCGCCCGCTTCCCGGTGTCGGTGACCAGAGGATCGGCGTCGGCCGTGGCCGCCCCGCCGGTCCCGGCAGACATGACAGGTACGGCACGTACCGCGCGTACGGCCCTCGCGGCGGCAGGAGGACACCGGTGAACGCCACCCTTGTCGCCGTCGCCCTCTCCCTCGTCTCGTCGGTCGCCTACGCGGCCGCCGCCGTCGCCCAGGAACGGCTCGCCGCCCGTACCGCACACACCGACGCCAGCCTCGTGCGCCTGCTCGGCACCGGCGCCTGGTGGGGTTCCGTCCTGCTCAACGCGTCCGCCGCGCTGCTCCACGTAGCTGCGCTCAAGTACGGGCCGCTCACCCTCGTGCAGCCGCTCGGCGCGCTGACCCTGGTCGCGGCCGTGCCGCTGGGGGCACGTATGGCCGGGCGGCAGGTCACCGGCGTCGAGTGGCGCGGCACCGCGCTGACCCTCCTCGGGCTCGGCGCGCTCCTGGTCACGGCCTCGGGCCCCGCGCCCGACGACACGCTCAGCATCCCCGAGGCACTCGCCGTCGCCGGTACGACGGCCGCGCTGATCGGCGTACTGTCGCGGCGCGGGGCCAAGCCCGGACTGCGGCACGCGACGGCTTCCGGGGTCGCGTCGGGTGTCGCGTCGGCGCTCACCCAGACCGTGACCGTCGCCGTCACCGACCGGTCGGGACCGCTGCTCAGCGTGAAGGTCATCGTGGTGGCGCTGCTGATCGCGGCGTTCGCGGCGGGTGGCCTCCTCCTGTCGCAGACCGCGTACCGCGGCGGCCTCGGCGCCCCGCTCGCGATGGTCACCCTGTCCAACCCGGTCGCCGCGGCGATCATCGGCGTGACGCTGCTCGGCGAACGGCTCCAGGGCGGGATCGCGGGGATGCTTCTCGCGGCGGCGGGGGCGACGCTCGCGGCCCGAGGGGTACTGCTCCTCACGCGTACGTCGCCGGAGGACGTGCCCGCCCCGCAGCAGCCGGAAAGCCCGGCACCGGCACCGGAGCCCGCCCCTCTCAGGGTCGTGCTTCCGTCGGTCCCGGCGCAGCCCGAACCCGCCCCGGCGGCGCTCCGGGCGTCCTGACGGTCCACGCGACAACGCAACGAGGACCCGGCCACCCCATGGGGCCGGGTCCTCGTCGTATGAAACCGGGCCTGTCAGCCCCAGCCGCGCGAGTCCTGCTTGAGCGCCGTGTCGACCGTCAGCGCGGTCGCCACGACGAGGCTCAGGAGCGGCTCGGGCAGCTGGTAGTGGATCTGGAGGACGTAGTTGTCCGCGGTCGTGAACATCGTCTTGGCGAGTCCCTCCCACGTCTTCGTGATGCGGGCGACCTCGTTGTCGGCGTGGTCGACGATCGAGAAATTCCAGGCCCGCCAGTTCTCGGCCTTGATCGCGCCGACCTGCTGGCCGTTCACGTTCATCGCGAAGTTGATCTTGCCGATCATGTTCTGCTGGACGATCTCGCCGACCGGCGAGCCGTCCGGGCGCTCCACGACGACGCGCGACTTCATGATCTTCGCGGGCCGCGTCATGACGAGCTGGGGCTGCCCGTACGCGTCACGGATCTCCAGCTTGTGCGTCATGAACTGGTCGAGGCTGGAGACGAAGCGCGCGACTTTCTTCAGCGTGCTCTGGCCGACCTGGACGACGGAACCGATCTGGGTGCCGTGCTGGTCCATGACGGTGTACTCGTTCGTCAGCTCGATCAGCTTGGCCTTCTGGTTCACCACCAGGACCGGCTCGGTGAAGAGGCTGCCGCCCCCCTGCGCGGTGGGCGCGACCCCGGCCTGGTGCTGCACCTGACGCTGCACCTTGGCCTGATTCGGGTGCTGGGGCGCGGCCTGCTGCGGGGCGGCGGCCTGCTGCCCGTAGCCGTACTGGCCGGCGGCGTGCTGCTGAGGCTGATGCGCTTGCTGCTGCGGCTGCTGTACGTGCTGCTGGGGCTGCTGCTGCCCGTACTGCTGCGCCGGCTGTGCCTGCTGTGCCGGCTGCTGACCGAACTGGCCCTGGGCCGCCTGCTGCGCGGGCTGCTGCACCGGCTGCTGCGCCTGGTGCGGCACCTGCTGCCCGCCCTGCTGCGGCACGGGGCTGGTGTGCTCGGTCCACTGGGAGCCGTCCCACCACCGGAGGGTCTGGGGCGTGCCCTGGGGGTCCGGGTACCAGCCTGCAGGGGTGTTCGAATGCGTCGTCACCGGGGCACACTATCGCGCCACCCCCTGAACGGAACCAGCCCGGACAGTTGTGATGTACGCCGCCACCCGGACCCGGAGGAAACGGGCGGCGACGCACAAACCGACACGGAATCAGACGGTCAGAATCGCCGGGTCACTCACACCCGTCTGGCCGTTCTCGACGTGTCCCGCGAGGCGCCGCAGGTACGCCGAGTCGGTGTCGGAGGTGACCTTCAGGTCGTACCAGCGCTTCGTGGCGCGCAGGTCCACCGTCTGCGTGACGGTGGCTCCGGCCCGCACCGTGTACGTCTGCGGCTGTCCGCCGTAGGCGTTGGCGACCGTGAGGTGGACGTCGGCGGCGGTGTAGTTCGTGAACGTGAGCGTGAGGTTGCCCGTGCTCGCGTCGTGGCGGGCGGTCAGCTCCGGCTCGGACGCCTTGTTGTTCCCCTTGAAGGCGCGCAGGAACCCGTTCGGGCCGTGGACCGTCAGGTCGTACTTCCCGCCGGAGTAGGCGGAGTTCCAGGTGTCCGCGATCGACTTGCCGGCCTCGGTGGAGTACGTCCAGGGGCCGTCGGCCCGGTTCTGCGAGCGCACCTGGAAGGCCGCGCCCGCCGAGGGGCCGCCGCTGAAGGTGAGCGTGAACTTGCCGGTCGACGGCGAGGACGTCCCGTCGACGTACGGCGCGTAGGGCAGCGGGCGGGTGGGCCGGGAGCCGGATTCCTGCCGGGGCAGGGCCGGGTTGGCGGGCGGCTTGGGCACGTAACTGGCGTGCCGGGCGCGGTCCGGCGGGACGTAGCCGGCCGTGCTGGGCAGGCGGGCCGGGGCGTCGTCCGTGAGGGAGAAGTCGAACGCGGAGGACAGGTCGCCGCAGATGGCGCGGCGCCACGGCGAGATGTTGGTCTCCTTGACCCCGAAGCGCTTCTCCATGAAACGCAGGATCGAGGTGTGGTCCAGGGTCTCCGAGCAGACGTAGCCGCCGGTCGACCAGGGCGAGACCACGATCATCGGGACGCGCACGCCGAGGCCGTACGGTCCGGGCGCGTAGCTGATGTTGCCCTTGAAGTAGTCGAGGCTCGTGTCGGCCGTGGACAGGCCCTGGCTCGCGGAGCCCGGGACGTAGGGCGGCACGACGTGGTCGAAGTAGCCGTCGTTCTCGTCGTAGGTGACGAAGAGGGCGGTCTTGCTCCACACGTCCGGGTTGGAGGTGAGGGCGTCCAGGACCTGCGAGATGTACCAAGCACCGTAGTTCGCGGGCCAGTTGGGGTGTTCGGAGAAGGCCTCGGGCGCGGCGATCCAGGAGATCTGCGGGAGCGTGCCCGCCTTGACGTCGGCCTTGAGGATGTCGAAGTAGCCGTCGCCGTTCTTGGCGTTCGTGCCGGTGCGGGCCTTCTCGTAGAGGGGGTCGCCGGGCTTGGCGCCCCGGTAGCTGTTGAAGTAGAGGAGCGAGTTGTCGCCGTAGTTGCCGCGGTAGGCGTCGTCGATCCAGCCCCAGCCGCCGGCGGCGTCGAGGCCGTTGCCGATGTCCTGGTAGACCTTCCAGGAGACCCCCGCCTTCTCAAGGCGTTCGGCGTAGGTGGTCCAGCCGTAGCCCGCCTCCTGGTTGCCGAGGACCGGGCCGCCGCCGGTGCCGTCGTTGCCGACGTGGCCCGTCAGCATGTAGTAGCGGTTCGGGTCGGTGGCGCCCAGGAACGAGCAGTGGTAGTCGTCGCACACCGTGAACTTGTCGGCGAGCGCGTAGTGGAACGGGATGTCCTGGCGCGTCAGGTGCGCCATCGTGCCGTTGCCCTTGGCGAGCAGCCAGTTGTCGTACTTGCCCTTGTTGAACGCGCTGTGCCCGCCGGCCCAGTCGTGGTCGAGGCCCGCGATGAACTGCATTCCGAGGTCCGCCGCGTCCGGGTGGTAGGGCAGGACCTCGGTGAAGCCGTTCGACTGGTTCCACACGGGCTTGCCGCTGGGGAGGGTCACCGGGCGCGGGTCGCCGAAGCCGCGGACGCCCTTCATCGTGCCGAAGTAGTGGTCGAAGGACCGGTTCTCCTGCATCAGGACGACGATGTGCTCGATGTCCTGGACGGTGCCCTTGACGCGGGCCGCGGGGATGGCCGCGGCCCGGTCGATGCTGTTGGACAGGGCGGTGAAGCCCGCGGTCGCGCCCGCTATCTGGAGGAAGCGCCGCCGGTTGAGTTCAGGCATGGGTGGGGCCTCTTGGAAGTGTGGGGACAGAAGCGATCAGAGTTTTCCAAGAGGATCCGGCGGAGGGAAGAGAAGTTACTGCCACGTACGGCAAAGTTCAGGCCTCGCGTCAGAAACACCTACCTGTCGGCTACTTGCAGGTCAGGTAAGCAAGTCCGGGGTGGGCGTCCTTGTAACCGTCGAGGAGCCGGCGGGCCACCGTCACCGAGTCGACGAGCGGGTGCAGCGCGAACGCCTTGACGGCTGCGGCGCGCGAGCCGCTCTCCGCCGCCGCGAGCACCTCGCGCTCCACGGCCTTGACCGACGAGACAAGCCCGGCGGCGTGACCCGTCAGCGGGGACACGCTCACCGGGTGCGCACCGTTCGCGTCGACGAGGCAGGGGATCTCGACCACGGCGTCGTCGTCGAGGGAGGGCAGGGCGCCGCGCCCGCGCACGTTGAGGATCAGCGTCGCGCGTTCGTCACGGGCGATGGCGCGCATCAGGGCGAGCGCCACGTGCTCGTAACCGCCCGACTCCTCCAGGTCGGCCGCGTCACGCTCGCCCGCGCCGGACGCCTCGCGGTTGTGGGCCATGTACGTCGCCTCGCGCTCGGCGCGCGTCGCGTCCCAGCTCTCGTACGACGGGTCGGCGTAGAAGGCGGCCTGCTGGTCGAGGAGGAACGCGCCGCGGGTGCGTTCGGCTTCCTGGTAGGCGCGGACGGTCTCGCGGTTGAAGTAGTAGTAGTGGAGGTACTCGTTCGGGATCGCGCCGAGCGACTGGAGCCAGTCGGCGCCGAAGAGCCGGCCCTCCTCGAAGGAGCCGAGCAGCTTCTCGTCGGCGAGCAGGCGCGGGAGTTGGTCGCGGCCGTCGACCTTCAGACCGCGCAGCCAGCCGAGGTGATTGAGGCCTACGTAGTCGATCCAGGCCCGGTCGGGGTCGGCGCCGAGGACGCGCGCGACGCGGCGGCCGAGGCCGACGGGTGAGTCGCAGATGCCGATGACGCGGTCGCCGAGGTGGCGCGACATGGCCTCGGTGACGAGCCCCGCCGGGTTGGTGAAGTTGATGACCCAGGCGTCGGGGGCGAGTTCCTTGACGCGGCGCGCGATGTCGACGGCGACGGGCACGGTCCGCAGCCCGTACGCGATGCCGCCGGCGCCGACGGTCTCCTGCCCGAGCACCCCTTCGGCGAGCGCGACGCGTTCGTCGGCGGCCCGGCCGGCGAGGCCGCCGACGCGGATGGCCGAGAACACGAAGTCGGCACCGGGCAGCGCCTCGTCGAGGTCGGTGGTGGCGTGCACGGCGGGCGCGTCCGGAACACCGGCGGCCTGCTCGGCAAGAACCCCGGCGACGGCCGCGAGCCGATCCGCGTCGAGGTCGTACAGGGTGACATGGGTGACGCGACCGGGCGCGTGGTCCGCGAGCAGCGCCCCGTACACGAGGGGCACGCGGAATCCCCCACCGCCAAGAATCGTGAGCCTCATGCCAACCCCTTCACTGTGTGCGTGCACGCCGACGTGATGAACAGTACGGTCGCGGCCCGCGTTCGCGTGGGCGGGTGGTGGGGGTGTGTGACGGCGGGGGCCACAGGGGCTGACGGCGGAGATGTGCGACTGGGCCTCGCGAAGGAGGCGTGCGGCCGGGCCTGCCCGTGATCACCGTCACTCCGACGGTCCGCACCTGAGGGTTTTACCTCGGTATTACCGCCCCATGACCGACTGACTACACAGCTGTAGTCATGATGGTCAGCGTTGTAGTTAGGTATGCCTACGCTAAGGAACCGTGTCCGTGGCGCAGGCCTGGGGAGGGCGCATGTGGGATGACACGTTTCCGAGTTTCCTGATCGGACTCCGGGAAGGGCTCGAAGGCGGACTCATCGTCTCCATCCTCGTCGCGACCCTCGCGAAGGCCGACGCACGCTCCCGGCTTCCGCAGGTGTGGACCGGGGTGCTCGCGGCGATCGCGCTCGCCATGAGCTTCGGCGCGGTCCTGACCTTCACCGCCGCTTCCTTGTCGGCGACCGCCCAGGAGACCTTCGGCGGCACGTTGAGCCTGATCGCGGTCGCGTTCGTCACCGCGATGGTGTTCTGGATGCGCCGCTCGGCCCGCAGCCTGTCCGGGGAGATCAAGGAGAAGGTCACCGGGGCGCTCAGCATGGGCGCGGGCGTCCTGATCCTCACCTCCTTCCTCGCTGTGGGCCGGGAGGGCCTGGAGACCGCGCTGTTCCTGTGGACCACCGCCCAGGCAGCCGGCGGATCCGCGGGTCCCCTCACCGGCGCCGCTGTCGGCCTCGTCCTGTCGGCCGTCCTGTGCTGGGGTCTGTACCGACGGGTCCTGAAGATCAACCTGACGAAGTTCTTCACCGCGACCGGCGCGGTCCTGATCGTCATCGCGGCCGGCGTCCTCGGCTACGGCCTGCGCGACCTCCAGGAAGGCGGAGTCCTGCCCGGCAAGGCGGCCTACGCCGTCGATCTGAGCGGCAGCGTCGACGCCGGCTCCTGGTACAGCACCCTGGTGCAGGGCGTGTTCAACCTGACGCCGACCATGACCTGGCTCCAGGTCGTCGGCTACGTCGGCTACCTCACCGTGGTGATGACGCTGTTCGTCCGCGGCGTACGCGTCACGGCGCCGAAGACCGCCCCCGGAGAGACGACACCCGCCCCGGACACCCGGACGCCCGCCCGGCGCCGCCCCGCCTGGGCGGTCCCCGTCGCCGTCGTCACCGTCCCCGCGCTCCTGGCGGGCCTCGCCGTCGCCCTCGGCCGCCCCAAGCCGGCCACCGCCCAGCCCGTCGCCGTCTCGGCGAAGGAGTGCGGCAAGGGCTTCACCGCGCCGAAGCCCGGACGGCAGACGTTCCAGATGCACAACACCGGCGACAAGACCTCCGAGGTGTACCTCGTCGACCCGGCCACGAACGCCGTCTACGGCGAGATCGAGGGCCTGGCCCCCGGTACCACCCGTGCCCTGGTCGCCACCGTCGACGGCGGCACCTACGCGTGGCGGTGCGTGCCCACCGGCGGCGGCGCGGTCACCTCCAAGAGCGTCCGCGTCAGCGGCGGACGGGGGTCCAAGGCGGTCATACCGCTCTCCGAGCACGAACTCGCCGGCCCCCTCGCGCAGTACCGGGCGTACGTCGACAAGGGCCTGACCACTCTCGTGGCCCAGACCCGCACCCTCGCCGACGACATCAGGCACGACCACCTCGGCCGGGCCCGCGCCGACTGGCTCACCGCCCACCGCACCTACACCTCCCTCGGTGCCGCCTACGGCACCTTCGAGAACTACGACCAGAAGATCGACGGCAGGGCGGACGGCCTGCCCGGCGGCGTGCACGACAAGGACTTCACCGGCTTCCTCCGCGTCGAGTACGGCCTGTGGCACGGCGAGTCCGCGGCCTCCCTCACGGCCCCGGGCCGGCAGCTGGCGGCCGACGCCGCAGGGTTGCGGAACGCCTTCCCGCACCAGGACTTCGCCCCGTCCGACCTGCCGCTGCGCTCCCACGAGATCCTCGAGAACACCCTGCAGTTCGAGCTGACCGGCGACACGGACGAGGGCAGCGGCACCGGCCTCGCGACCGCCGACGCCAACCTCGCCGGCACCCGCGAGCTGATCACCGTACTGAAGCCGCTGCTGGCCGCCCGCTCCACGGAGCTGCTGCCGACGGTCGAGGCGGACATGGCCCGTCTGCAGAAGCTCCTCGACGCCGCCCACCACGGCAGTTCCTGGACCCCCGTCGGACAACTCGACGAGGCCGCCCGCGCCCGCGTCGACGGAGCCACCGGCCGGCTCCTCGAGGACCTCGCCCCGGTCCCGGACCTGCTGGAGATCCGGAAGTCCGCCTGATGACCACCGCACACCGACCGAGCGACGACCCCGCACACACCGAAGGGAACACCCCCATGCCGTCCGCCGAACCCCCTGCCCCGCAAGGCAGTTGCCCAGCCGGTGCCGGCCGTCGCTCCTTCGTGAAGACGGCCCTCGGCGCGGGAGCCGCCGGAGCGGTCCTGGCCGGCGGCGGCCTCGCGCTCGCCAGGAGCGGCGGCACCGCGCAGGCCGCCACGCAACCGCAGAACGCCGCCGAGGTGCCCTTCCACGGCACCCATCAGGCCGGCATCATCACCCCCGCTCCGGCCGCCGCCGCCTTCGTCTCCCTGGACGTCATCGCCGACAACCGCCAGGAACTGGCCGACCTCATGAAGACGATCACCGGCCGGGCCCGCTTCCTCACCTCCGGCGGCACCCCCACCGACCTCGGTGTCGGCGCCCCGCCCTCCGACAGCGGCATTCTCGGCCCGACCGTCCCGGCCGACGGCCTCACCGTCACGGTCGGCGTCGGCGCGTCCCTCTTCGACGCCCGCTACGGCCTCGCCAAGGAGAAGCCCCGCCGTCTCACCCCCATGCGGACCTTCCCCAACGACAACCTCAAGCCCGCCGAGTGCCACGGCGACCTGTCCCTGCAGATCTGCGCCAACCGTCAGGACACCGTCCTGCACGCGCTGCGCGACATCGCCAGGCACACCCGCGGCGCCATGCAGATCAAGTGGCGCATCGACGGCTTCCAGAACACGCCCCGCCCCACCGGAGCCCAGCGCAACCTGCTCGGTTTCAAGGACGGCATCGCCAATCCCGACGTCGCCTCGGCCCGTGAGACCAACCGTCTCATCTGGGTGGGCGACGACGCCGGCGAGCCCTCCTGGACGCGCGGCGGCAGCTACCAGGTGATCCGTGTCATCCGTATGCTCGTCGAGTTCTGGGACCGGGTCTCGCTGACCGAACAGGAGAAGATGTTCGGCCGCCGCAAGGACACCGGCGCCCCGCTGGACGGCGCGACCGAGACCGACATCCCCCACTACGCCAAGGACCCGCACGGCAACGCGATTCCGCTGGACGCCCATATACGCCTGGCCAACCCCCGCACGCCGCAGACGGACAACACCCGCATCCTGCGCCGCGGGTACAACTACGACCGCGGCATCGACAACGTCGGCAACCTCGACATGGGCCTCGCCTTCTGCAGTTACCAGCAGGACATCAAGCGACAGTTCGAGGCGACCCAGGAGCGCCTGATCGACGAACCGCTCGTCGACTACATCTCCCCGACCGGCGGCGGCTACTTCTTCGCTCTGCCCGGAGTCCGCGACGGCCGGGACTGGTTCGGCAGCGGACTCCTCGGGAGCTGACCCACATCCCTGGTCTTCCCTGCCCCGGTCGTCCCGACGCGGGGGTGAAGCGAGCTGTGCCTCCCGGCCCCGCCGCGGCCACGCCTCGCTCCGGCGGAGGACGCGTCGCGCACCTCTCGCTCGGGCGGGCCTCCCGATCCGGCCGCGTCCGGTCCTTCGCTCTCCTCGTGGCGCGTGCCGCTCGTCGCCACCGCGGTCGCGGTCCCCTTCCAGGCACCGTGGCCCGCTCTCAGCACTCCAGGCGGTATCCGTGTCCCCGCAGCGTGGTGATGCGGGGCAGGAGGGCCGACGGGGGTGATCCGGCCGCTGCCTCGGCGAGGCGTCGTCGCAGGGCCGCCATGGTGACGTCGAGGGTCTTGGTGGATCCGAACCAGTTCTCGTCCCAGACCTCGGACATCAGGGTTTCGCGCGAAACGGCCTCGCCGGTGCGCTGGGCGAGGACGGCGAGCAGGTCGAACTCCTTGGGGCGGAGACGGAGTTCCTCGTCGTTCAGGAGACAGCGGCGGGCGGTGGTGTCGAGGACGAGGTCGCCGAGGCGGATGGGGTCCTGCGGCGGGGAGGCGACGGTCCGGCGGCGCAGGTGTGCGCGGAGGCGGGCGAGGAGAACGCTGAGGCTGAAGGGTTTGACGAGGTAGTCGTCGGCTCCGGCGTCGAGGCCGGCGATGACGTCGATGTCGTCGGTGCGGGCGGTGAGGATGACGATCAGCAGGTGGGGGTGGCCGGCGCGCAGGGTGCGGGCGATGTCCAGGCCGTCCATGTCGGGCAGGCCGAGGTCGAGGAGCAGCACGTCGTACCGGGACCGCGCGGCCTCGGCCAGCGCGGCCGCTCCGGTGCGGCACCAGGTGGCGGCGTAGTCGTTGCTGAACAGGCCGGTCCGCAGATGACGGCCGATGGTGTCGTCGTCCTCGACGACAAGGACCCGGTGGCGGCCGCGGTCGACGGCGGGTGCACGCATGGTCTCCAGCCTAGGAGCCGTCGGGGCGGGCGGCCCCGCGGCCGCGTACCGGGTTGTCACAGGTCGCGGAGTTCTTCCACGGCCGGGCGGCCCGCGCTGCGGATGCCGTTGAGGGCCGCGGCCAGGATGGCGGCGACCGCGGCACTCACGGTCAGGGCCAGGTAAGTACCGGGCACCGCGAGGCTTGCGGGTGGTGGGTCGAAGACGCCGGTGAGGACCTTGACCAGCATCTCCGACAGCGCCCAGCCGATGAGCGCGCCGCCGGCGAGGCCACCCGTGGCGAGCAGCAGGGCCTCGCTGAGGACCATGCCGCGCAGTTGGCCGCTCCTGGCACCCAGCACCGTGGCGATGGCGAAGGTGCGTCGGCGTTCCGCGAGTCCGAGGGCCAGGACGAGTCCTCCGGCCCCGGCGGCGAGCAGCACGGCGAAGGCGAGTTCGATGCGGGTGAGTCCGGCCAGGTCGACGGAGGTGAGGCTGGTGCCTACGGTGCCGCGCGTCTGGGTGAGGTCGGTGACGGTGGCGCTGGTGCCGAGCCGGGTACGCAGCTGCGTGGCGATCTGCTTCTGGTGGGTGCCGTCGGTGTCGAGGAGAAACGCCCCGACGGAATCGCTGCCGGTCGCCTTCGCCACGTAGTCGGCGTTGGCGACGAAGAAGCTGTCCTTCGGCGCGGTCGGGAATTCCTTGACGATGCCGGCGTAGTGGAACGGCACCGTGCGCAGGGCCTTCGTGCGGGCGTCCTGGACACGGAGGTTGACGGTGTCGCCGGGAGAGAGCTGGAAATCCTTGACGGTCTCCTCGCTGACCAGCAGGTTGTCGGGGCGTTGGGCGAGCCGCCGCATGAGCTGGCCGGTGGTGCCGCCGGCGAAGTAGGCGTCCTGGAGCGACGTCGCTCGTGCGATGGTGCCGGGCCGGACGCCGTAGAGGTCCTGCAGGTCGGAGCCGACGTAGGCGAAGCGGTGCTGCACGGGCTCGACGTGGCGGACGCCGGGGACCCGCAGCTTGCTCGCCGCACCCGGAGGGACATGGGCGCCGGGCGGCTCGCTGACCGTGACGTCGGCTCCGTTGGTGAGCCGGGCATCGGCCTCGGCCTGCTGCTGGTAGGTGGAGTTGAAGACGGCGGTGGAGATGGCGAAGGACACCGCGAGGGCGAGGAGCACCACGGAGCGGGCCAGCGGACGCCGTCGTCGGGACATCACGGCAGCGGTGGTTCCCGCGAGGCTCGCCGTGAGCGGGCGGGCGAGGCGGGCCAGCGCCGGGCGGCCGTGCGCCAGGGCCAGCAGGGTCACACGCCACATCAGCAGCGCGGCGCCGATCCACAGCAGGGCCGGGCCGAGGAAGGCCCAGTACGACACGGAGAGGGCAGGTACGCCTTCGGGCGCGAGCACGAGCGCGTACTGGTTGCCGGAGGAGGCCCGGAAGACCAGCCAGGAGCCGATCAGCAGCGCGAAGTCGACGCCGTAGCGCATCCACCAGGGCGAGCGGCGCCGCACACCGGCCTCCTTGCGCGTGTCGGCGACGGTGACCGAGTGCAGGTCGCGCAGGGCGGGTACGAGGACGGCGCCGGCGGCCACGGCCGCGCCGAGGACGAAGGCTAGGCCGTACCAGAGGGCCCAGGTCGTGGCGCTCGCGCCGAAGGACACGGTGCCGAAGGCGAGCCGTCCGGTCAGCGCGGCGATGGCGAGCCCGGCGAGTCCGCCCACGCCGGCGACCACAGCGGCCTCCAGGCCGGCGAGACCGGTGATCTGACGGGGGCTCAGTCCGCGCAGCCGCAGCAGGCCCTGTTCCTGACGGCGCCTCTCTCCGCCGGCCGAGGCGACGGCGGCGGTCAGCGCGGCGGCCAGGAGGGCGCCGGGGACGCCGAGGAAGAGGAAGAGGATCTGGGCGTAGAGGGCGTCCTGGCGGGCGGAGTCGAGGGCGGCGCCCAGGTTGTCGCCGACCAGGGCCCCGCCCGCCGACTTGGCCTCCAGGTTGTGGGCCGCGCCTGTTGTGCTGGTGAAGGCGGCGGCCGGGTCGGAGGGCAGGCCCGCGTCGCGGGCGACGTGGATCTGGGTGGTGACGTCCGGGGCGCCGTGGGTGAGGGAGGCGAAGCGGTCGGCGGGCAGCAGGACGACGTTGTCAGGGGGTGCGGTCGGCTGGGTCTGGGCGGGGGCGCCCGCCTTCTGGAACAGGGAGTCCGCCTGGGGCAGGTCGACGACGCCGTCCACGCGGACCTGCCGCACCCCGACGTTCGGCAGCTGGATGCCGACGGTGTCACCGGGGGCCGCGTGCAGGTTGGACGCGGTCTGCTGGGCCAGCAGGACACCGGTGGGAGACCCGGAGAGGGAACGGATCTCGTCGGGGAACCGGGCGCGGTATCCGGCGGGCAGGCCCAGCACCACGCCGGGGCCGGTGGTCTGTGTGCTGCCTTGAACGCGCGCGGTGAAGCCGGTGGTGCGGGCGAATCCGACCGGCAGGGCGGCGCGGGTGCCGGGCGCCTTTCGCACCAGGGACAGGACGGCGTTCGGGTCGGCGCCGGGCTGCACCTCGACCTGCCAGGCGACGGCCACCGAGCGCACCGCGCGCTGCGTCATCGTGGCCTTGGAGGCGGTGAGGAAGGATCCGAGCGCGGCGACGAGGGCGACGGCGAGCGCGATCCCGGCCACGGCGGCCGCGAGGCGCCCGGTCCGGTGACGGGCCAGGCCGCTCGTCCACGAGGTGATCATGGTGTTTCCTCCGGTGGGAGCAACCGCCCGTCGCGCATGGTCCGCCGGACGGTGAGGCGGGCGGCGACGGCCGGGTCGTGGGTGGTGACGACGAGAGCCGCGCCCGTTCGGTCGGCGGCGGTCAGCAGGGCGTCGAGGACGTGGGCGGCGGTGGCGTGGTCCAGTCGGCCGGTGGGCTCGTCGGCGAGGATCAGTCGCGGTGCCTGCGCCAGGACGCGGGCCACGGCGACGCGCTGGGCCTGGCCGCCGGAGATCTCCTCGGGCAGGCGGTCGGCGAGGTCGGCCGCGCCGACCAGGCCGAGGGCCTCGATGACCGGCAGGCGGGTCTCCGCCTCCGTGCGGCCGGCGAGCACCAGCGGCAGCGCGGTGTTCTCGGCGACGTCGAGTGCCGGGATGAGACTGTCGGCCTGGAAGACGAGGCCGATGGCGGACGGCCCGTCGAGGCCGGGCCGGCTGACCGATCCGCTGGTGGGGCGTTCGAGCCCGGCCAGCAGGTGCAGCAGCGACGACTTTCCCGAACCGGACGGGCCGACGACGGCCAGTCGGTCCCCCGCCCGGACATCCAGATGGGCGCCGTGCACCGCGACCATGGCCGTCGAGCCCCGCCCGAAGGTCAGCGCGGCGTCGCGGCAGGCGACGAGCACTTCACCGGAAGGCATGACCGGTCCCCCTCTCGTCCTTCTCCTGAGCCCGGCCGTCGTCCAGCGCGACCACCCGGTCGGCGATACGGACGGCCTCCGCGCTGTGCGTCACGATCAGCACCCCGCTGCCGTCGGCGGCCCGGTCCCGCAGCAGGCGCAACACCAACTGCTCGGTGTCTCCGTCGAGTTCACCGGTCGGTTCGTCGGCAAGCAGGACGGCGGGGGAATTCGCGAGCGCCACGGCGAGCCCGGCGCGTGCCAGTTCTCCGCCGGACAGCTGCCGGGGCAGCGCGCGCCCCCGCCGCTCGATCCCCACCTGTTCCAGGAGCGCGTCGGCGGCCATGGCGGGACGGCCTCGTACGGCGTGCTGGGCCATGCGGATGTTGTCGCGCACGCTCAGGTGGGGCAGCAGGTTGCGGGTCTGCAGGAGGACGCCGACGTGCCGGGCACGCAGCCGGGCCCGTTCCGTCTCCGGCCGGTGACTGATCCGCACACCGTCCACCCGGACCTCGCCGCCGGACGGCTCGTCCAGACCGGCCAGACACGCCAGCAGCGTGGACTTGCCGGCTCCGGAGGGGCCGACGACGGCGACGGTCTCGCCCCGCCCCACGCGCAGCGACACGCCGCGCAGCGCGAGGGTCTCCTCCTCACCGGCCCGGTAGAAGCGGTACAGGTCACGAGCGGTGAGGACGTCGTCGTCCGACGACGGCACGGCGGTCATCGCGTTCACCGCCACGTGAAGGAGTCGCTGACGATCCGCCACGGGTCGACGTTGTCGGCGTTGACCGGACCGGACAGCGTCAGATCCACCTCGTGCCCCTGCCGGTAGAACGCGTAGCGCTCGAAGGTGTCCCGCACCACCTTGCCGGTGACCGGGTCCTTGGCGGAGTCGCCCTGGTAGGTGAGCAGGACGACACGACCGCTGTGCCGCTTCACCTCCGAGACCTTCGGCTGGGCGAACTTCGCCACTTGCGACCTGAGCTGCGGTACGACCGTGCCGGTCACCGAACCGGCCGTGGGCGCGGCCGTGGCGGTGGCCGTGGTGACGCGTACGGTGTTCAGCTTGTCCGTGAACACCGTGGCGGGCCCCTTCTCGGTGCGTGCCCAGCCCTCGGGCACCTTCACCGTGAAGCCGCTGAACCCGCCGGCCGGCCGGAACGGCACGTACACCTGGTTGTCCGGGATGTCGCCCGGCGGATTGGACTCCGTGGGCGCCGGGTTCGGCTGCGTACCACCGCCGCCGCCACTGCTGGACGAGACGGGGGAGCCTGTCGAGGCCGCGCCGGCGTGCGATCCGCCGCCGGAACATCCGACGACGGTCACCGCCGCGACCAGCGCCAGACCGGCTGCTGCCGCCGTGCGTGCATGTGTCATGGCCACTGCCCTCCTGAGAGGCCTGAGACCGACGGGGGCCGGTCGTGGCACCGACGCTAGGAGGCGGCCGGTTAACGCCCCGCACACCGACGGTTAGACGACGGCAAAAGCGAGTGGCGCAGCCGGCCCGGACGGGCCGGGTGCCCGCAGGATGAAGGCATGAGAAAGCGCGTGGTGCGAGTCGCCCTCACCGCCGCCCTGGTCGCCGTGGTCCTCCTCGCCGTGCCCCTGGCCCTGGCCATCAGGTCCTCCCTGTACGCCGACCGGCGCGACTCTCTGGAACGGGCGGCACTGTCCGGTGCCGTCCGGGTCAGCCCCGACTACGCGACCGGCGACCCGGTGGAGCTCCCGGGACCCCCGGCCGGCGGACGCATAGGCCTGTACGACCGGCAGTCGCGGCTCCGGGCGGGCAGCGGCCCCCGCACCGGTGACACGGCTGTGCGAAGGGCGTTCGGGGCCGAGGTGGTGCGCGGCCACTCCGGCGACGACCTGGTCGTCGCGGTGCCCGTCTCCCACGCCGAGCAGGTGATCGGGGTCGTGCGCGCCTCCTCGCCCGCCGCCGCCGTACGCGCCCGCGTCCTCGCCGTGTGGGCGGTCCTCGCGGGCGCGTGCACCCTCGCGCTGACCGTGGCGGTCCTGATCGCCCGCCGCCAGGCACGACGGCTGGCCGCCCCGCTGGAGGATCTCTCCCGCCACAGCCGGGCGGTCACCGCCGGCGACCTCGGAGCCCGGGCCGCCCCCAGCGACATCGCCGAGATCGACCAGGTCGCTCACGCCCACAACGAGATGCTGCAGAGCCTTACCGAACTCCTGCGCCGCGAGCGCGACTTCACCACCAACGCCTCCCACCAGCTGCGCACCCCGCTGACCGGACTGCAGCTCACGATCGAGGCGGGCCTGGAGCAGACGGAAGAGGGCGGCCTGCGGGACTCCCTCCGGGCGGCGCTGGCCACCACGCGCCGACTGCACGGCACCGTCGAGGAGGTGCTGCGGCTGTCCCGCTCCCGCGGCCTCCCCCACTCCGCCGTCCCGGACACGCCCGTACCGCGGCTCCTGCGCGAGACCCAGGAACGCTGGCACGGGACACTCGCCCGCGACGGCCGACGCCTGGAGTGCGAACTCCATGACGCACCGGACGACGTCCGCGTCCCCGGCACCCCGCTCGCCGAGATCCTCGGCATCCTGCTGGACAACGCGCACGTCCACGGGCGCGGCACCATCCGCCTCGGAGTGCGGGACCTGGACAACGCGCTCGCCTTCGACGTCAGTGACGAAGGCACCGTGCACGGCGAGGCGGCCAGGCTGTTCGACCGCGGTCACAGCGGCCACGGCACAGGAACGGGGATCGGCCTCGCCCTGGCTCGCGACCTGGCCATCTCGCTCGGCGGCAGGCTTTCCCTGTCCAGCGGCCACCCGGCCACCTTCACCCTCCTCGTGCCGGTCCGTCAGGACGGGACCACCCACGACGGAGCCACAGAGGGAGACGGCTGAAGCTCCACGGCGAAGCGGACATGACTCTTGACCCCCGCTTCTCCGCCGGCGCCCCGGACCGTCCTGTGGACCCACGAAAGGGGGGCCACCGGTCCCGCGCCCGGGTCAGCTGCTTCAGTTCGATGAGTCCCGTTCAGCGGCGTGACCACCATCTGCGTGATCCGCACGCCGGAACCGCCACTGTCGTTGGGCGGGGTGTGCAGCGCGAAGCGGGTCGTGGCGCCGCTCTTGAGGACGACCTCCGGCGCGGCGAGATTGCTGCGCGCGGCGCACGTCGCCCTCGCCACTGCTGCCGCCGGCGGAGGCACCGTTGTCACCGCCGCCGGACCGGCACGCGGTGAGCGAGAGACACGCGGGACCTGGACGGCGGCTTCCTGGGACAGTTCGGTGACGCGGCCCGGCACCGCTGGACAGCCTCGCGAGCGACACCCGCCGGCGCCCGGCCGCACCAAACGGCAGCGGCGACCAGCAGCGTCGGCCGACTGCGGCGAGTCGGCGTGGCTGACGGCGGGCCATCGACTCCGGCAGCCTGTGCGTGAGCAGGGGATTTCCTGGGAACGGGTCAGGATCATGACAGAAACCCTGAACACCGCCACCCGTCCTGCCCACCCTCTACGCCAACTCGTCGCCGCCTCCATCGGTAACGCCGTCGAGTGGTTCGACTGGTTCTCCTATACGGGCGTGGAGTCAGGCTACACCCCCGCCTTTGGCCAGCGTCTTTGCAGGTCAGATCGCTTCTGGTGGTGATGCCCACTTTTCATGTGCCACCAAGTTCGACCACCTCTGGCCGCCTCGATGCTGACCGGTTGCCGACTTTCATGAGGGGCCGTCAGCTCAGTGGGTGAGCTTTGGCGCCAGGAGAGCCGCGGGCCCCGCGGTGACCGCAGAGACGGCCTGCACGCGCGTGCCACCGTCGACGTGCGCAATCGCCGCAACCTCGGCGCCTTACCCTTCGCGCAGGAGCAGCATGAGCGGTACCTCTCCGGAGAAGCCGAACCGGACTTGCTGGAGCTCCATGAAACCGGCCACATAGGCGCTGGCCGCCCCTGCGGTCGCGTCGTCTCGTCTCAGCCCGGGCTTCGGCGACCCACTCCGGCGGGTCGACCGCGAGCGCACCGACGGCGCCCGCGGACTTTGCAGACTCGAGCAGCAACTCCGCGTGTGCAGGCTTTAGTTCGCACTCGGAGGTAACGCGGCAGGGGAGATCGACACCGCCTTCCGTTCCCAGGTCTCCCACATACCGCGCTCGCGGCTGGACCGGGTCACCTTCGGACCCGCGCCATGCAGGCCTGATCGCGCAGTCGCCTCACCCGCGGCGAGGGCCGCTAACTCAAACTGC
The DNA here is from genome assembly GCF_040645335.1 of Streptomyces sp. NPDC046821. NCBI lineage: Bacteria > Bacillati > Actinomycetota > Actinomycetes > Kitasatosporales > Streptomycetaceae > Streptomyces > Streptomyces sp. NPDC046821. Next base: position 756,578 of record NZ_JBEYYB010000001.1, read on the forward strand.
GTGAACGCCGCAGTTGTGCCGGGTAGTTGAGGAGCATTGTCCGGGAGAGGTTGCCGCGGCTGCTGCAGGGCCCAGATTCGGTCACCATGCCAAATGTCCGCCCGTTGCTCCGACACCGGGGGTGGTTACTGCCTCCATGACGCGAATCGCATCAAACTGTTGAACGGTGCCGCGCCGTGCCCAATTTTGGAGCGATCCATTCAATTTTGGGTGACTTGTTCCGAATGGTGACTGCAGCTGGTCTCACGTACGTCTGAACCTGCCTGTTTGCGTCACGTCTCGATGACCGACCACGCCGCCGGATGCCGGATGCCGGATGCCGGATGCCGGAAGATCTTCGCGGACAAGAAGTCCGGCAAGGACGCACTCCGGCCCGAACTGAAGGCATGCCACGCGTTCCTCGACCCGGGCGACACGCTCATAGTCCCTTCGCTCGACCGCTACGGCCGAAGCCTCCAGGACCTCATCAACATGGTCGCCGCGCTGCGCGAGCGCAGCGTCGGCTTCACCTCACTGCACTCGCCATGCTCCTCAGGGTCTCCCCGGGCACCCTCTACAACCGCATCCCGGACCTGCGCGAACTCCGCGCCGGCACCGTCCCCCGTCAACTCGAAGCCCCCGCGCGGTAAGCGAGTCCGAGCAAGATCGACCTCAGCGGCACTTTCTGTACCTCAACCACTCACACCCGTACCCGGTGCCCAGCCGCGCAACATTGATCTACATGTAACTGAACCGCAACTCATGGATGCGGTTGTCGGTGCCGCCGTAGATCACGTACGTGTCTTGTCGGCGTCCCAGGCGTAGCCAGCGGGAGGGCTGGCAGCGGTGGGGACCAGGTTATGGCGAGCGGCTAGCCGTATCGGAGTAGCAGCCGGCGGGATGCAGAACGCTCCGTACGCCTCGCCGAATTCGGACAGTGTCCAGATCGCCCCGCGCTTGATCTCTGATGTCACAGGGCGGCGAGCCGGTGACCGGCGTCTACCCGGACGCTGTACCAGTTGACGCTCAGGCCAGCCGCTTTCGCGGCCTGCCGGATCGCAGGAGCGATTCGTGGGGAACGCCGAGCACGTCGGGAGCCTGAACATCACCTCACCCCTTTTGTCCGTACTACGGGTTCCCGCAGTGCGGATTTCCGAACAATGTGCACGCTTTAGCCTCAGGCGTTGAAGGGGCAAGCTTTCAGCAGATGCAGAAATTGCCGGGGAATTTATAGAAAGTCGCGGTGGATTCTCTGCTATGTGGACTTCCGGATGAATAGAAAGGCGGTGGCGTCGGTGGCCGGAAAGGCTGTGGTGACCGGGGCGAGCAGTGGAATCGGAGCGGCGGCAGTGCGTCGGCTTTCGAAGGAGGGTTTCGAGGTGGTGGCCGTCGCGCGCCGCGCAGACAGGCTGCACCGGCTGGCCGAGGAGACCGGCGCGCGACCGCATCCGCTCGACGTCACTGACGGCGCATCGGTACAGCGATTCGCAGCGGGACTCGGCTCCTGCGATGTCCTGGTGAACAACGCGGGCGGCGCCTTGGGCGCGGACACTGTGGCCGAGACGGACCCTGCGGACTGGGAGCGGATGTACTCCGTGAACGTCCTCGGCACCTTGCGCATGACCCAGGCCCTACTGCCGCTGCTGCGGGCCGACCATGGCGGCACCGTCGTCACGGTCACTTCCACTGCGGCCTTCACGGCCTACGAAGGCGGCGGCGGCTACTCCGCGGCCAAGTACGCCGAGCACGCACTCACCGAGACGCTGCGCTTGGAGCTGTGCGGCGAGCCCGTCCGGGTAGTTGAGGTGGTGCCCGGGATGGTCAGGACCGAGGAGTTCTCCCTGAACCGGATGCGCGGTGATGCCGAACGGGCCGCAGCGGTATACGAGGGCGTCGACCACCCCCTGACCGCGGACGACGTCGCCGAGTGCATTGCGCTGGCGGTCGGGCTGCCTCAGCACGTCAATGTCGATCGGCTCGTGGTGCGCCCGCTGGCCCAGGCGGCCCAGCACAAGCTGCACCGCGGCCCCCTCTTCCGCGACTGACCTTCCTCTCCTCAACTGTCTTCCTGAGCCAAGGAGTGCACCCGACGTGAAGCTCCACCGTGACGAACTGACCCCGCAGATGCAGGAGTACGCGCGCTTCGACGACCGCGGCGAGGCCCGCTACTTGCCTTACCTCATGTACTTCCATCAGTCGGACTACCAGTCCTCTGTCATCAACACCGACCGGGCGGGCTTCCGCATCTCGCATGGCCCGGATGGCGAGACGGCTTCCGCTGCCGGCCGGGTGCCGACGGGACCGGTTCGGCTGATCTCCGGCAGCTCCACCGTGCTCGGCATTGGCGCTACCAGCGACGCCACCACCCTCGCCTCCCAGCTGTGGAGCAAGCACGCCCCATCCGCGCCGTGGCTCAACTTCGGCGGCCGCTGCTACAACTCGACGCAGGAACTGCTCCTGTTCACCCTCTACCGCCATCTGCTGCCCGAGATTGAGGAGATCGTCGTCTTCTCGGGGCTCAATGACCTCACCGTCGGCAGGCTCCCCGAGTGGCAGCAGGGCGACAACGGGGCGTTCTGGTTCTGTGGCGAGTACTTCGACAAGATGGAGGAACTGCGGGAGAACAACCGCAAGGCCATCGGTAACAAGCTCCTCGGTCGCCGCAAAGAACGCCGCCGCACCATCTCCACCCACGACGACGTGCACCACGACATCTCCGCGGTCATCGACTCCGCCGCCGACCTGACCCTACGTCATCTGGACAGCTGGCGGCGGCTGGCCGGTCCGTCGGCCCGGCTGACGTACGTGCTTCAGCCCATGGCGCTGTGGATGCGCGACCGGCACGCACCGCAGGAGCAGCTGCTCTTCGACGAGATCGATCGAATCTCCAAGCTGGGCACTTGGGAGGCCCTGTACGGCGACATCTCCCGCAAGGAGGTCGCCCGCGCCTTCTCCGACAAGCTTGAAGCTGGCTGCGAGAAGCTCGGCATCCGATATGTCGACCTCAACCCGGTCGTCGCCGAGGCTGTCACCGAGCGGGACTGGATCTACGTGGACCGTGCGCACTATACCGACCACGGCTACGACCTCGTGGCCCGCATTCTCGCCGAAACTCTCAGCCTTTCCTGAGCTCGCTTTTCCCATTCCCTCTTTTTCTTGAAAGAAGGCGATCGCGCATGTCCCTGTTGCGTAGGCTCGCGGACCTTTTGTTCCGGCGCAAGAAGCGTGCCAACCAAAAGAACGACGCATCCATCTACCCCATGTTCTGAGGCTGTGTTTCGAGGAAAATCCGCTGAAAGGAGAAGGATGTACGACGACGACGGCCCCGCCCGGGTCGTGTACGCGTACGCCGCCGACCCCGAGGCGTCTGTACCGGACGGTGGATTCGTCGAGGAGGTTCGCGCCGAACTGCTCCGGGCAGCCGTCGCGGACCCGCTCGCCGAACTACTGCGGCAGGCTGGCGACTGGGCAGCGGCCGAGGGCCAGCGGTTCACCGGCCTGCTCGACGCAGGGCACAGGGACGGCCGGCCCGACGGGCACGAGGAGGTGCTGGTACGTCGGGCCGTGCTCGGCTGCGCCCCGCTCTCTCTCATCTCCGGCGCCTGGCTGCAGTGGCTGAGCGCACCCGGCTCGTTCGAGGTACCGGTAGTGCTGCGGATCCTCGCCTTGTACGCCGCCGACGTGGGCGCAGGGCACCCTCATGCCTCCCGAGGCAGTGCCTTCCTGGAGCTGCTGCGCCGACTACGGCTCGCCGAACACGCGGTACCGGCGGCCAGGCTCACCGGTGACCGGCGCATCCCCGAAACGGCCTTCCGGCTCCCCGGCCTGCTGCTGGCCATGAGCAGGCGGCCGGACGACTTCCGAGGCGAACTGCTCGGCGCCGACCTGTGCCTGCGCACGGTCGGCCTGCTGCCTGCGCTGAGGCTGGTGAAGAAAGCCCGGCCAACTGAGACCGACTGGGACGCGGTGGACCCCTCGATGCCGCGGGAGTCTGACGCGGAACGGCCAGACACGAAGTGCAGTGCGCTGGTCGCCGAGCTGGTCGCGGAGGGCGGCGACCGGGCCGACAGTGCGGTGCGTCGGGGCTTCGCTTGGACGCTGGGGGCACTACGCGAGTGGTCTGAGGCACTACACGTGGAGCTCGTCGCAGCAGGGGACCCAGCCTTCGACATGGCGGAGCTGATGCGTCAGCGCTCCCGGGAAGGCTCCGTCTATCACCACCAGTTCCAGTTGGAGGGCAAGCCGCTGGCCCGCTGGCTTGCAGAGTGCCGCACCGACGCGGGGCCCCTGCTGGACGCGCTGGCACGCAGCAAACTCGTCAAGCCGGGGCGCGCGTCCGCCAGCTCGCTGGTCCGGGGGCTGGTGGGCGAACGCGGTCCGATGTTCCGGGTGTTCTCGCCGGAGGACCTCAACGTCATCCGACGCTGGATCGACTCTCTGCCGACGGAACCCCCAGAGGGGAAGCTCGGCGCATCCGAGGTCGTTATGGCGGTTGCACCCGACGGGTCCACGGGGGTGGCTGCCGCCCTCCGCGCCGGGCACCGCAACCCGGGCCGCGCTCCATCTTCCGTACGCGAGGCGTATCACTTGCTGATGCGACGCACCGACACCCCGGAGCTGCGCTCCTGGGCCAAGCGGTATGTCACCGGCTGGCTGGCTCGGTCGCGGCACGGGATGGATGAGCGAACCATGCCGCTGCCGGCGTCTTGGAGCCGGGAGGGGTTGCGTCCCTGGTTGCAGGAGCGGCACGACCGGCACGGAGCAGAGTTCGAGCAGAACGCAGAGGTGCCGCTTCCCCCGCGGCACGCAGTCGTCGACAACACTGTGCAGACGGCGCCGCTGACCCTGATCGACGGCAGCTGGCTACAGGGGTTCACGGACTACGAGCAGGCGTCCTCGGAGATCGGGCATTCGCTGTTCGAGACGTACTGGGATGAACTCGGCAACGGCGAGCCGCGGTTGAATCACCCGCTGATCTACCGCGACGTTCTCAAGGAGATGGGCGTCGACCTGCCGCCCACCGACTCACCGGAGTTCGCCCGTTGGCACGGCTTCCGGGACGAGTCGTTCGAACTGCCCGTGTACTGGCTGTGCGTCGGCCGGTTCCCGAGGACGTTCCTGCCGGAGGTGCTGGGTTTGAACCTGGCGATGGAATTGTCCGGTGTCGGCGGCACCTACCGCAGGGCCCGGCTGGCATTGAAGGCGTACGGCTTCAGCACGCGCTTCGTCGACATACACAACACCATCGACAACGTCGCCACCGGCCACTCCGCGTGGGCTGCAGACGCGGTGGACACCCTGATGGCAGCCCTGCCCGAGACCCCTGGTCCTGGTGGTAGGGCGGAGACCTGGCAGCGGGTACGGACGGGCTACCGCTCGCTGAACCCGCCTAGTGGTGTGGGCGCCCGGCTGGCCGCCCGCCGCGGACGGCTCGCGGGCAGGCGGGGATGAGGCTCGTGCCCACCCGGCGTCCGCTCACAAGGAACACAACCCGCACATCAATTCCGTGGAGGAACACAGCGGTGTCTGACTTGATCCTGGGAGTGTCGGCCTTCTACCACGACAGCGCCGCGGCGCTGATTGCCGACGGCGTGCCGGTCGCGGCTGCTCAAGAGGAACGTTTCAGCAGGCGACGGCACGACTCCTCCTTCCCCTCGGCGGCCGTCCGCTACTGCCTCGAAGAGGCCGGCGCACGTCTGGACGACGTTTCCGCCATCGCCTACTACGAGGACCCTCAGCTCAAGTTCCGCCGTGTCCTGGCCACTTTCCTCGGTGCCGCCCCGTCGGGCTTTGCTTCCTTCCGTGACACTCTCCCCTCCTGGCTCGGGCCGAACGGAAAGCGGCGCACCGCCGATCGGGTGCGCGCCGAGTTCGCAGCTCTGGGCTTGGGCCGGGTGCCGGAGCTGTCCGTGCGCCGCCACCACGAGTCGCACGCTGTGTCGGCGTTCTTCCCCAGCCCCTACGAGTCTGCGGCCGTCCTGTGCATCGACGGCGTCGGCGAATGGGCCACCACGACTCTCTGGCACGGTCGCGGCACAAAATTGACTCCGGTCGCCGAGATCCGCTTCCCGCACTCGCTGGGCCTGCTGTACTCGGCCTTCACCTACTTCTGCGGCTTCAAGGTCGACTCGGGTGAGTACAAGCTGATGGGCCTCGCCCCCTACGGCAAGCCCCGCTATGCCGACCTGATCCGCGAGCAGCTCATCGACATCAAGCCCGACGGCTCCTTCCGCCTGGATATGCGCTACTTCGAGTATCTGCGCGGTCAGGTCATGACCGGGCGGGGCTTCGAGAAGCTCTTCGACGGACCCCGGCGTGCTCCCGAAGGCCCCCTCACAGAACGGGAATTCGACCTCGCTGCTTCCGTTCAGGCCGTGACGGAGGAGGTCGTGCTGCGCCTCGCGCGGACCGCTCGGGAACGCACCGGCGAGTCCAAGCTGTGCCTGGCCGGCGGTGTCGCCCTCAACTGCGTCGCCAACGGCAAGATCATCGACGCGGGGATCTTCGATGAAGTGTGGATCCAGCCGGCCGCCGGTGACGCCGGTGGGGCGCTTGGCGCGGCCCAGGCCGTCGCCATGCAACACGGCGTGCGCCGTGACCATCCCGCCACGGGGCGCGACTCGATGAGCGGCTCGCTCCTCGGCCCCGGCTATGACGACGAGGAGATCGCTGCCTACTTGGAGTCCCACAACATCCCGCACCAGCGGCTAGACCCCGACACTCTGGTCAAAGCGGTCGCCGAGGGGTTGGCGGACGGCAAGATCGTCGGCTGGTTCCAGGGGCGTATGGAGTTCGGGCCGCGCGCCTTGGGCGCCCGCTCGATCATCGGTGACCCGCGCAACCCCGAGATGCAGTCGACCATGAACCTGAAGATCAAGTTCCGTGAGTCGTTCCGCCCGTTTGCGCCCGCCGTGCTGGCCACTGACGCCACCGATTACTTTGACCTGCGGCAGGAGAGCCCGTACATGCTCGTGGTCTCCCAGATCGCGGCGGCGCAGCGGCTCGACGCCGACAGCCACGGTGCCAGCGGCCTCGATCTGCTGAAGGTGCACCGCTCCACCATCCCCGCGGTCACACACGTCGACCAGTCAGCGCGCGTACAGACAGTGACCGAGCACAGCAACCCCGCATACCACCGGCTGCTGACTGCCTTCAAGGCTCGTACCGGCTGCCCCGTGCTCGTCAACACCTCGTTCAACGTGCGCGGAGAGCCCATCGTGAACACGCCGGACGAAGCCTTCACCTGCTTCATGCGCACCGACATCGACATGCTCGCGCTCGGCAACTTTCTGCTGGAGAAGAGCGCCCAGCGCGCTTGGTCCGAGGAGCACGACTGGCGCACCGAGATCCCCCTCGACTGAGCACCACCTCTCCGAACGCCTCTTGATCCCCAGCGCCCATCCGGGAGCACGGGGAGAAAAGGACCTGCCATGCGTACCTTTCTACTTTTCCTCGTCTACGCCCTCGTCGTGACACCCGTTGGCCTGCTGAGCCGGGTCGTCAAGGACCCCCTGGCCCGCCGCCAGCCCGCTGGTACGAAGACCTACTGGACCCCGCCGACCCCGTCTCATGGCCGCTGAGCGGCGAGCAGTGGAGGCGAGCGCAAGACCGATGGGAGACAAACGATGACCAGCCTGCTCCAGTTCGCCCGGCACCGTATCGACGACAGTGCCCGGGACCTGCTGGACAAGGAGATTTCGGAACGCGTCTCGGAGACCCGGCTGGACTCCGATCTCGACGACGCCATCCTCGCCGGCATCGGGGCCCACGCGCTCAGCCGCCACCTGCCCGGTGATGTGCTACAGAGCGTTCAGGTCTTCACCGCGGCCGCGCGGCACGCCCTGGTGCTGTCCAACCTGCCAGCCCAGGAGTTTCCTGCCACCCCGGTGAGCGGCTTCGGGGACGAACCCGAGCTGGCCGTCACCAACGCCATCCACCTAGGGTTGATCCGGCTCATCCGCGGCACGCCCTTCGCTGTCGCCTACGAGAACGACGGCCACCTCATCCGCAACGTTGTGCCGAACCCGGCGGCCTGTGGAACGACCAGCTCCTGGGGCGCCGACGCGGAGTTCTTCTGGCACACCGACAACCCGCACCAACCGTTCGGCCGGCCGGGCTCCGACCCCCGCCTGTACACCCCGCCGTACCTGACCTTCTACGCGGTGCGCAACGAGGAGCAGGTGCCTACCGAGATCGCCGCCCTCGACGACGTCGTCGTGCGTCTGGACGCCGAGACCCGGCAGATCCTGCAGACGCCCGAGTTTGAGGTCGGCGCGCCAGACTCCAACGACGGGGGATCCACCGGCGCGCTGCGCGAGGCCGCGATCATCGAACCCGATGGCGCCGGCCGCCACCGCGTCCGCTATGACCGCGGCACCACCCGTGGCGTAACCGAGCGCGCCTGCACCGCACTGGACAGTTGGTGCGAGGCGCTGACTACGGTCCCGGGCGCCGAACTCATCCTGGACACCGGCGACTTCATGATCTTCGACAACCATCGGGTGCTGCACCGTCGTAAGGCATTCACGCCGCGTCCCGACGCGACGGCCCGCTGGCTGCGCCGCTGCTACGCCGCGTGAACCCGGCCTCCCCCCCACCCACCCCATGAAGGGATCCCCCATGAACAAGTACCGCGTGGCCGTCATCGGCGGCCGGCCAGCCCCGATTGCTGGCGCCAAGCAGCTAGGCATTGACGTCGTCCTCATCCACGAAGAGGGTGCCTACGACCCGGCCATCGCCGAGCACTGCGAGCGCATCGTGCACGCCCCGATCGCCGACGGTCAGGCCATCCTGGACACACTGAAGCCGCTGCACGACGAGCGGCCGTTCGACCGCGTGCTCACCACCACCGAACCGGCCGCCGAGTCCACCGGGTTCGTCGTTGACTCGCTCGGCCTGCCCGGCGTCACCGAGGCCACCGCCCGTGCCCTCAAGGACAAGGCACTCACCCGTGAACTGCTCGCCAAGTACGACCTGAGCCCGGTGCGCTACCAGATGGTCCACAACGCCGCCGAGATAGCCGAGTTCCAGGCTGAGGTCGGCGAGAAAATCATCGTCAAGCCGGTCGACGGCGTGGCCAGCCTGCACATCCACACCGTCGACGGCGCCGAGGACGCCCAGCGGGCCTGGCAGGCGCTGGGCGAGGCCGGCATCACCGGCATCATCGCCGAGGAGTACCTGGACGGCCCGGTGGTCAGTGTCGACTCCTTCTCCTACGACGGCCGCCACCTGCCTATCGGGTACTCCGAGTACCGCATGAACGAGCGGTACGTCGAATGGGAGGTCAGCACGCCCAGCCGGTACGCCCTGCCCTGGCTCGCTGAACTCCGGGAGCTCACCCCGAAGCTGCTGGACGCGGTCGGCCTCACTGAAGGCCCCTCTCACAGCGAATTCGTACTGACCGACAAGGGCCCCCGGGTCCTGGAGTCGCACGCCCGGCTGGCTGGCAGCGGCGCCCCCGAGCTGGTCCGGCGCGCGTTCGGACTGGACCTGAACCGGATGTTCCTCACCGTCCCTCTCGGCATCGACCAGCTGCCCGCCACTTCGCCTGAACCGATCGGCGGCGCGGCCGTACGATTCTTCACCCCCGAGCCCGGCACGGTAGCCGCCGTCGAGGTCGCCGAGGACGCTGCCAATGAGGTGCGCAGGATTCCCGGGGGAGAGGTGCTCTACGTCTTCCTGCCCTACCTGGAGGAGTTCCGCGACACCGAGGTCGCCGCGGTGATCGGCAAGGCCGTCGGCGGGACTGTGCCCCCACTGCTCACCGTCGCCGACTGCGTCTCCGGGTACGCCATCGCGTCCGGTAGGGACGCCGACGACGCCGTGGCCAAGACCGAGGCCGTCAACGAGCGGATCCGCTTCGTCACACGCTGAGCACGCCTTCCCCGCTCCGGCGGGACGGCCGGGCCTCGCTGGCGCCCGGCCGTCCCGCCCCGCCTCGTGCCCGTCCGGGCACCGCTTCGTCCGTGACGTCCTACAAGGCGCCGACCCGTACTGACCACTGGGAAGGAACCGTCCGTGAACCTCATCGCCGCTTCCACCGCCCCTGCGCTTAGCTCCGCACCGGCCCCCGTCACCCAGCTGAACTCCGCCCGGTTGCTCGTCGAGGCGCGGTACACCGACGAGCAACCGCTGACCCGGGCAGCTCTCCATCTGATCGACTGCGCGACCGAAATCGTCACCGGACTGCCCGGGACAGGAACGGAGCACGCATGAACCGCCACTTAGTAGTCCTCCACCGCTGGCGCGACCGCCACGCCCGCTATGAGGACTACCTGGACCACAGCACCCACCACGTCACCTACGTCACCACCCGCCTTGCCCTCGACTCGGTGCCCATCAGCGCCGCGGCCGCCGTGGTCGTCCCCGCAACAGATGACACCGCCGCCGTCTGGCGTGCAGTGGCCGAACTGCGCACCCGCTTCGGTCCTCCAGCCCGGCTGCTGGCCCTCAACGAGGGCGACCTTGATACCGCATCCATCATCCGCGAGCGCCTCGGCTGCGCTGGCCAAAACCCATCCGAACTCGCCCGTTTCCGCGACAAGTTGACCATGAATCGGATTGTGTCCGAGGCGGGTGTACCGGCCCCGCGCTTCGCGGACGCCTCCGGCGAACACGCCGTCCGCGCGTTCGTCGACCGCCACGGCCTGCCCGTCGTGGTCAAGCCCCGCCGGGGCACTGCCAGCCGAGGGATCGTGCGCCTCGTATCCGACGCCGATCTGTCGCAGCTGCGCGCCCTGCCGTCCGAACCGCGCCTGGTGCAGGAGTACTGCCTCGATGACATCGTGCACATCGACGGTCTGTGGATGGGCGATCGTCTCGGGCCGTGGCGTGCCTCGCGCTACATCAACACGTGTGTCGACTTCACACGGGGCCAGGCGCTCGGATCAGTCGAGATCGACGACCCCCAACTCCTCCGTCCGCTGGAGGAGTTCACCACACAGGTTGCCGGTGCGCTCAGCACTGAGCCTTGGGTCTTCCACCTAGAGGCCTTCGTCGGCACCGCCACAGATGGCCGGCCCGCGATCCGCTTCCTGGAAGCGGGCTACCGGGTCGGCGGCGCCGAGATCCCGTTCGTCTGGCGTGAGGTGCACGGCATCGATCTGATGCGGGCCGCCGCCGACATCCAGCTCGGCCGCACTCCCAGCCTCCCCGTGCCCGAGCAGTGGCGCACCGCGGGCTGGCTGCTTGTGCCGTCCCCCGTCCCGGCGCCCTGCCGGGTGACGGCCCACGACCTCCCCACCCCGCAGGATCCCACCGAGGCACCGTACGCCGCGGTCGTGCCTGCCGTCGGTCGGGTCATCCCGCGCGTCGGCGGCTACGAACATGTCGGCGCCCGTTTCCGCTTCCGCGGTGACTCCAGCGGTGAGGTCGAGAAGGCGGTCCTGCGCACGGCGGAACAGTTCCGCCTGGAGTGCGTCGCCGAGACCGAGGTCCACAGCGGCGGGGGCCGCCCGGCGTGCGGACTGGATCGATGAGCGGCCGCGGCGGTGCACTCCCGGCCTGACCGCGATGACCGAAGCCGAATGGCTGGTCAGGGAATTCCGTGACCAGCCATTCGGCGTTGCCGTGTATCACCAAATGCCCTATGCCGGGCCCGAGGTGTCGGCGGCGAGGGAGATGGCGAGGGCACCGAGCACCGTTCCCATCATGTAGCGCTGCACCTTGAGCCAGGAGGGGCGGCGGGACAGGAAGACAGCGATCGTGCCGGCGGCGAGGACGATGCTGAAGTTAACCGCAACGCTGACCACGATCTGGACGGAGCCGAGGATGAGGCCCTGGAGGAGGATGTGGCCCTTGTCCAGGTCGATGAACTGAGGGATGAGGGAAACGTACATGATGGCGATCTTCGGGTTGAGTAGATTCGTCATCAGACCCATTGTGAACAGTTTGCGCGGCGAGTCGTGCGACACATCCTGAGGGGCGAAGACGGAGATGCCGCCCGGCTTCAGGGCGTTCCAGGCGAGGTATGCGAGGTATGCAGCGCCAGCCAGTTTCACCACGAAATAAAGTTCTGGTACGGCGATGAAGACGACCGAGAGGCCCAGGTTCGCGGCGAGCAGGTACATCATAAAGCCCAGCGCCACACCGCCGAGAGAGATCATTCCGGCGCGCCTTCCCTGCGTGATGCTGCGGGAGACGAGATAGATCATGTTCGGGCCAGGGGTAAGCACCATGCCAAGTGCCACCACCGTCACGCCAAGGATCCCGCTCAGTTCAACCATGACAATCCCTCATTTGCTGTTCGCTGATCACTTACTTGCGTGCACGGCCTCGGCCAGGTCGTGCGCGATGTCGTGGAGGAGGTGACGGGTGAAGAAGTCCACGGTGAGCCGTGGATCGGCCAGGTGTGGATCGTCGTGCTCCCAGTCGTCGGAGGTGAGCCCGGATAGCCGGCTGGCCAGCGCTTCGGCGGCCCGCCCCAACTCTTCCGCTACCTGCCGTGGCGCCTCGTCCCGGTAGCGCCTGGCGGAATCTGCACCTCCTCCGGCGGACCATCTCGGTGCAATCAGCGATTGACTGAGGATTGCATCGAGTCGGGTGTGGAACAGCAGGCACATGTCCCGGACGTGGCAGCCGGACTCCAGGGGCGACCAGGAGGGCGCGCCAGTAGGGCGGCTGCTCAGTCCTGGTGCCCGCAGCAGCTGTTGCCACCCGGCTGCATACTTACGGAGTGCGCCAGCTATTGCGTCTGATCTGATCAGGTTGGACGCGAAGCCGCAGCTTCGACAGTCGGGCGAGGGCAGGGTGGTCCGATCGAGCGGAGACGCGGTTTGCGCGGTCATGTTCACTACATCCAAGTATCTCTTCAGGTTCGGCGCAGTGCCCGGAGCTTATGGCAGTGCAATGCTCAATGCAATATCCATATTGCTCTCGGTGCAATATTGTGATTGAGTTGGGGCACCCGATGAAGGAGAGCGCGCCGTGAAGGACTACCAGAGCGTCGCCGACGCCGTGGCCCAGGAGATCAGAGCCGGCATCCTCCGGCCGGGCGACAGGCTCCCCCCGCAGCGCGATTTCGCACGCCGGCACGGCATCGCCAATTCCACGGCAACGCGTGTGTACCAGGAACTGGCCCGACGGGGGCTGACGGTCGGCGAGGTCGGCCGGGGAACTTTCGTCCGGGCTGCGTCTGAGGTGTCCGTCCCGGCGCTCACCGAACCTGCTGGCAGCCGAATCGACTTGGAGCTCAACTACCCGGTCGTACCGGAGCAGAGCACGCTCCTAGCCGAAGGGCTTGGCGGGTTGCTGAGTCCCGAAGCCCTCGGCCATGCCCTGCGCCAAATCGGCCCGACCGGACTCCCGGCCGTCCAGGAGTCCGCCGCCGATATCCTCGCCCGCGGCGGCTGGCGCCCCGCCCCCTCGCGGATCCTGTTCGCGGGCAACGGGCGACAAGCCATCTCGGCCGTCATCACTGCGCTGGTGCCGCCCGGTGCGCGACTCGGTGTCGAGGAGCTGACGTACCCCGTGATCAAGGCCGTCGCCGCCCGGCTTGGCGTCACCCTCGTTCCCATGGCCATGGACAGCGCCGGCTTGATCCCGGAAGCCGTCGAGGAGGCTCACGCCTCCACGCCGCTCCACGCCATCTACGTACAGCCCAGGCTGCACAACCCGCTCTCGCTCACCATGCCTACTCAGCGTGTCGAGCGCTTGGCCGAGGTGCTGTTGAGGCTCGGGATCCCCGCGATCGAGGACGCCATCTGGGCATTCCTGCGCGACGAACTACCACCGCTCGCCGCCTTCACCCCCGAGCGGACCGTACTGATCGATAGTCTGAGCAAGCGCATAGCGCCTGGCTTGACGCTCGGCTTCGCGGTGGCGCCCACCGGTCTGGCCAGCGAGATCATCACCACTCTGCGGTCGGGCAGTTGGACCCCCATGCGGTTCGCCCTCGAGGTAGCCCACCGCTGGCAGCAAGACGGCATCGTGAAGAAGCTGGTCGAGGCTAAGCAACGGGAAGCAGCTGTGCGGCAGGAGATCGCGGCTCGGCACCTCGCCGGTTTCGCTGTTCAGAGTGACCCACGTTCTTACCACTGCTGGTGGCAGCTGCCCAGTCCGTGGCGCGCGGACACGTTCGTGGCTGCCGCAGCGCGGCACGGCATCGGGGTCGTGCCGGCTGCCGCGTTCACCATCGGCCGAAACCACGCCCCCAACGCCATCCGGGTCGGCCTCGCTTCGCCCCAACCGGATGCCCTGTCTCAGGCGCTTGGCACTCTGGCCGAACTCGCCAGATCGACGCCAGAGGACCTCGTTACTGACTGAGTCCGGGCGGGCGATTGCGGCGCTGCACTTGTAGCGGACCGTGATCTCGATCTCGCGGACCGAGAGGAACTGCTCGAGGTCGAGTCGTACGGCTTCCGGGACCCGCCACTCGAAACGCCGCGAAGGCGTCCCATGCCCCCAAGGTCGGGGTGAATGTTGCACATTACCTGCACCAGCATCTGGCGCCCCCGCGACGAGGCCCGCTACAGAAAGCGCAGCGGCCCCTTCGGTAGCGACACGATACCTATACGTGCGTCCCGCTCGACTTGCTCACATTCCCTCCCCGATATAGTTGCTTATTGAAATTTTTTGCGTTGAGGCGACCCCATCGAGGCCAGTTGCAGGGGGCGGCCCGATTCGCCATATGATATAGAGCCCCTCCCTCCCCTGCGAGGAAAGTCGAGCTGGCTAAATTCCTTTTACCGAGTGGCTGAAGTCAGCCCCAGGCTGAGTCCTCGCATGCCGCCGCAATGGTCGCGACAAGGGCGGTGCAGACGTGGCCATAACGGGTGGTCTGGGACATGTTCGAAACCTCGACAGTGTGAGTAGTTGCACGTTTAGCGATATCTGGCCCGGCAGGCAGCAAGGATCATTCGCAGCCCCGAGCCAGGATGAAAAACCTGACAGGAGCTTGTCCGACCGCTCGACCCGCCTACGTGATCAATCTTGCTGACCCGTGACTGCGTACGTGAGGTCGAACGGCGTCAAGATCACGCAACGCAGCAACATGAAGGGGGGGCATATGTGCCCAGAAAAGGGCATCGAGGAAAAGGGCAGTCGCGGATCTTCGTCCGTCGTATACATCTGCGCCAAAGGCCTCGAGCGTTATAGCGAAGCTCTCAACCAAGGCGCCACATCGGGTGAGGTACCCGAGTGCCTGATCTCTTACGGACTTCTGCGCCCGATGGCAGGCGTGGCAGGATTCTTCATCCCCATCCCCCCGAGAGTCGCCGAGGCTGAACTCTCTCGCTCAGTGGTTCGTGAGATCGAACATCGTGAGAAAACCCTGGAGACTCTGCGCTCCTCGTTCGTAGCAGCCGACACCCTTTACAACAAGGCGCAGCACGGCACAGGCGTCCCCATCGAATCGCTGCGCGGCACGGACGTGATCAGCCAGTCGCTGCGCCTGGCCGTCGAGGCATGCGAGGAGGAACTCCTCACGGCACAGTCCGGCGGAGGCCGGTCCCCAGCCCTCCTGGCCGAAGCGCTGCCCCGCGATTTGGCGTTGGTCCGCCGCGGTGTGGGCCAGCGCACCCTTTACCAGCACAGCGTCCGCTCTCACCAACCGACCCTGGCCTACATAGAGCGCGTGACGGCGGAGGGCGCTAAAGTCCGCACCCTGGACGAGATATTCGAGCGCGTCATCATCTGCGATCGTGCGGTCGCCTTCATCCCAGGCCACCCGGAACGCGACACAGCCGCCCTCGCCGTCCGCCACCCCGGCGCCGTCGCCTTTCTGGTAAAGCTCTTCGACCACATGTGGGAACGGGCCCGCCCCGTCTCCATCGTTCCCGAACAGCACCGTCCGGACCTGATGACCGACTCAGTGCGCGCGACCATGCTTCGTATGGTCGTGACCGGCCACACCGATGAGACCATCGCTGCCCGCCTCGGAGTGAGCTCCCGTACGGTTTCCGCCCACATCAAGAAGGTGTCCGACCTCCTCGGCAGCCGTAGCCGAGCTGAACTCGGCTACCTCATCTCCCAACGCCGCCTCCTCGAGCAGGAGGAGCTGATCGGTTCTTGGAACTGATGGCCCTGCGACCAAGTGACGCAAGGGGGTAGTAGGTGTCAGGCGTCGATGCCCATCGAAGGATGTAGGCAACGCAGCCTTCGTCGAGGTCAGTGACTATGTCGTCCCAGATCTTGTCGAGCGTGTCCTCGTCCTGGGCGTTTCGGGGCGGGCGTGATGTCGCCGTGGGATGCATCGGTGCCCCGGACCATCGGTCCGGGGCACCGATGCCCTCGCTGGCAATTGCGGCCAGACGGCGGAGAACCGGGCTATGCGCGCGTTCGCCTCGCTCCACCAGTTCAAACGACTCCGCATCCGCTACGAACGACGCGCCGATCTCCACGTCGGCCTGCTTCAACTCGCGTGCAGCGTCATCTGCTTGCGTCGACTGCGCGCATCAGGATGTGGCTTTGTAACTGAGGGTGGGAGTCGTTCCGAGGTGATTGCGGGAGTCACCTTCTGACCGAGTTTGCTGTGTCGGTTTGTTTTGACGTCAGCAGGGGTCTTGCGGTGGGAGCGTGGAGTGTGCATCTCCCATAGGGGGCTTGATGTCGGAGTCGAAGGTAGATCTGTACGCCGCGATTCGCCGTGACCATGACCGCAACTGACTGTCCCAACGAGCCCTGCAGCGCAAGTACAACGTCACCTGGCGGACGGTGCGCCGGGGCCTGGACGGTCAGTGGCCCGAACCTCGGAAGAAGCCGCGCCGGCGCGAGTCCCGGCTGGACCCGTACAAGCAACTGATCGATGACATGCTTCGAGCGGACCTTGACGCGCCGTCGAAGCAGCGGCACACCGCTCAGCGGATCTTCGACCGTCTGGTCGACGAGCACGAGGCCCGAGACATCTCCTATCCGATGGTCCGCGTGCACGTGAAGGAACGGCGGGCGGAGGTGCGGCGGGAGGCGGGGCTGGGGCCGCAGGCTATGTTCGTGCCGCAGACCCATCTGCCCGGGGCCGAGGCGGAGGTCGACTTCGGCGAGTTCCACATCGTGCTCGCCGGGAAGATGACGAAGGTCTACCTCTTCTCACTGCGGTTGTCGTACTCCGGCAAGGCCGTCCACCGTGTCTTCGCCACCGCCGGCCAGGAGGCGTTCTTCGAAGGCCACGTGCACGCGTTCCGGATGCTGGGCGGGATCCCGCGCGGCCACATTCGCTACGACAACCTGCGGGCCGCAGTGGAGCGGGTCCTCGGACTGACCCGAGGCCGGGTGGAAGCGGACCGCTGGACCGCGTTCCGCTCGCACTGGGGCGTCGAACCGTTCTACTGCCGTCCCGGCATCGAGGGCGCCCACGAGAAGGGCGGCGTCGAGGGCCAGATCGGGTACTTCCGCCGCAACCACCTGGTCCCCGTTCCAGAGGTCTCGTCCCTGACCGAGCTCAACGTGATGGTCGACGCGTGGGACCTTGCCGACGAGGGCCGCCGACTGCGGTCGCGGACCCGCACGGTCGGCGAGTACTTCGCCGCCGAGCAGTCGCTGCTGAAGCCGCTGCCGACCGAGCTGTTCGAGACCGGACGCTGGTTCACCCCGCGCGTCGACCGCTTCGGACAGGTCAACGTCCGTGGCAACGCCTACTCGGTGCCAGTGCGGTTCATCGGCCGCCAGCTCCGGGTGCTGCTGCACGCCAACGACCTGATCGTCTTCGACGGCCGCACCGAGGTCACCCGCCACGAGCGACTCGGCGGCCGCGGCGGCTCCTGCCTGGTCCTGGACCACTACCTCGAAGCGCTCCTGCGCAAGCCCGGTGCCTTCCCTGGCTCGACCGCACTGGAGCAGGCCCGCTCGGCCGGACGCTTCACCCCGGTCCACGACAAGTGGTGGGCGGCTGCAAAGGCCGCCCACGGGGATTCCGCCGGAACCCGTGCGCTGATCGAGGTGCTGTTGCTTGGCCGGCACATGGACCACGAGCAGGTCGTCGCAGGCCTGGCTGCTGCTTACCGGGTCGGCGCGCTGACCTCCGACGCGGTCGCCCTGGAGGCCCGCAAGCTCGCCGAGATCGATGACCCACCCCCGGCCGCGGGGAAGGGGCTGCCCGACGGCGACGGGCCGGCTGCATCGGTGACGTCCTTGTCCGACTGGCGCCTCGCACACCTGCCTCCCGACAACCGGCCGCTGCCCTCGGTGGCCCACTACGACCAGCTGCTGACCCCACGCGGCCGCACGGCCGGAGACAAGGAAGGATCATGATGCGCAAGCGAGGCCTGACCGAAGAAGCCGCCACCGCCTCCATCGACCAGGCATGCCGCATGCTCCGGCTGCCCACCATCCGCCAGCAGTTCAAGGAGATGGCCGACAGCGCCGGCCACGACCAGATGTCCTACCGCGGCTTCCTCGCCGAACTGCTGATGGCCGAGTGCGACGACCGGGCCCGGCGCCGGTCCGAACGGCGGATCCGGGCCGCCGCCTTCCCCAGGGACAAGTCGCTGCGAGCCTTCGACTTCGACGCCAACACCAGCATCGACCCGGCCACCATCAACACCCTCGCCACCTGCGAATGGGTCAAGAAGGGCGAGCCGCTCTGCCTGATCGGCGACTCCGGCACCGGCAAGTCCCACCTGCTGATCGCGCTCGGCACCGAGGCGGCGATGCAGGGCTTCCGCGTCCGCTACGTGCTGGCGACCAAACTCGTCAACGAGCTCGTCGAGGCCGCCGACGACAAGCAGCTGTCCAAGACCATCGCCCGCTACGGCCGCGTCGATCTCCTCTGCTTCGACGAACTGGGCTACATGGAACTCGACCGCCGCGGCGCCGAACTCCTGTTCCAGGTTCTGACGGAGCGTGAGGAAAAGAACAGCGTGGCCATCGCGAGCAACGAGTCCTTCAGCGGCTGGACCAAGACCTTCACCGACCCCAGGCTCTGCGCGGCCATCGTCGACCGCCTCACCTTCAACGGCGCGATCATCCAGACCGGCACCGAGTCCTACCGACTGGCCCACACCGGAGCACAGGCCGAACGCGCCAGCTGACAGCCCGGCACGATTCTCGTCGTTCGCGAGACTACAGACCGGCTCTCGCCAGGAGCTCTTCTGCCTGCTCACGGCTACGCGCCTCGGGAGTGGGGGCCGGAGGTGGGCAGGCATGGGTCTGGCGGGCGAAGCTCAGGAACCACTCCAGTCGGGGATCGTCCGTTTCCAGCGTTGTCACTAGGTCGTCGCGGAGCGCGGCCGGGGTGTCGACGCGGGCCGCGATGGCGTTGCGGACGAAGATGTCCGGGTCCTCAGCCAATTGATCACGCATGCTGGCCTGCAAGGCCGGATGGTCGGCAAGGGCCAGCCGGACCTCCACGTCCGGATCGGTGACCATGTCCGCTGACGGCTTCGCATGCCGAACCGCAACGGCACGGGTGGCGGGATCGGCCAGCAGCCCTGACAAGAGGTCTGACGGCGGTGGGTACGCGCGGACGGCCGCCCTTCTGACATCAGGCTCCGGGGCGGTCAACCACGAGCGTCAGACCTCCTCGGGCGCGTCCCGCCAATGCTCGATGACCAACACGCGCACCCGCGGCTCCGGGTCCGCAGCCAAGCCGGCGCGGATCGGCGGATCCAAGCGCTCGTTCATTGCCAGGAACTCGCGCACCATGGGATCAGCATCCTCCGACAGGCGGACCAAGAGACCCGGAGGATCATCGGACGCATTGGCGGCAAGCGCGGCGCGGACGTCAGGCCGAGGGTGTCCGGCCAGCTGCTCTTTCACGCCGGCGGGCATCGACGAGTTGGCGGCGATGGTGCGGGCCGCACCAAGCAAGATGATCTCCTCGATCAACTCCACGGGCAGGTCCCGCCGCCGAGCCACGCAACGGCGCGCGCCAGGATGGCGGACAAGACGCTGCAGCAGATCCAGGTCGAGCCCCTCTTGGGCAGCCAACTCCTGCAGCTCAACATCCAAGCTCATGGCCTGAAGGCTAGGCGACTTGACGGCTCGCGTCAGCCGCAGGCGGACTTTCCTCGCGACCGGCGACCGACATCACTTCTCGCAGACATTGATCTTGCCGAGACACCGTCAGTGACTCCCGAAGTCACCTCGAAACGACATCCACGACAAGTGACACAGCCAGTCCTGGACACCCCGGATCAAGGACAGCAGGCCTTCCAGGCGATGCTGCACACCTGCCTGTTCAGCCGCGATCGCGAGCACCCCTTTGACCGTATGGATGGCCGGAGCTTTCCCGACCTTCTGCTCTACTTCGGCGGCCTCAGCCCCCGGCCGGATCGCCTCGTCCTTCGGCTGAGCTGCGCCGCCCGCATCGCCCGCTTCCAGCTGCCCACCCAGCGCACCGACAACGACGGCACGATCGAGCTGACCGGCTTGCCCGGACTGAGGCTGGAGTCGGTCGGCAAGCGCAGCCTCGTCCTGCGCCACCTGCCGACCGGCTCGCCCCTCGAACTCCTCGATACCAGCGGCCAGTTGGGCCGATGGGACCTTGTGCTGCTGGATGAGCCCTTCGAGCGGCAGCTCCTCAAGAACGCCCCACTGCTTACGCCCACCGAGATGAACCTCGCCCACTACTGGACCCCCGCTACGCAGTGCCCTGCTGACGCGGGCGTATCTGTGGTGGAGCTGCTGGGGGCATGAAGGCGCCACCGCCCCAGCTCACCGGCCTGATGGCCGGTACTGCGTGCGCTGGGCGAAAGGCCGCACCACCGACGAGATCGGCGAGCTTCTCACGGACTCACCCATCGCCATCACCGGCTCCACCTACACCCCGCCGGCTGCCCGGGGCGACCGGGGGGGTACTGCGTCTGAATGACGGCCTGGTCGAGCTCGACGGCCGGGCACGCACCCAGACGGCGGGTAAGACCCGCCGGCACCGCACTTCCCTCTCGCCTGCTCGCGGACCAGCAGGAGTGGCGAGAATCAAGGTGAGGCGGCGTGGACCGTCGGCTAAGAAGTGCCGTCGACCTGCTGCGTCCGGGCATGCTCGAGCACGGCCCTCGGGAGTTCGGTGCCGGACCCGCGGGTTTGGTTGAGGAGCTTCGTCAGGCCGGCGGGGGCGTGGTGCCAGTGGTCGGCCAAGCTCACTCGCGTACTGATGTCGTCCATGAGCTGGGAGATGACCCAGGCGGCTTCCGTGGGCCGGTCCCCTCCGCCGGGGCCCCACCACAGGTGGTCGTCTGGGGTACACGGCCCGGGATGGATCCGGCCGTCCGTGGTCTGTACCCACACGGTGTCTTCCAGGATCACGGACTCGAGCTGGGCGCCTTGATCCTCTAGCTGCAGTGGGGCCAGGAAGAGCCAGGTGCCGTCGCGGGAGGATCCTTTGCGGACGATGGGAATGCCGGTGGTGCGGTCGGTGTAGAAGGTCACGTCATGGGCGTCACCGGCGAGGACGGCGTGTACGGCGGTAGGTGTGCACGCCGTGAGCTGCTGCCCCCATCGGCCAGCGGCGGGGCCTCGCAGGCGCACTTCGGTGCGCGGGCCGTACGGCAGGAGATCGGCGGCGTAGTGCATGCCGATCTCCATGGGTTCGTAGGCTTCGAAGAGCTGGCTGGAAGCGATGGCGCGCCAGCCTGCAGCGGGCAGATCACGGTCGTGTGTGCGGGGCAGAGGGTAGCCGTCGGTGCGGTGTCGGGCCGCAATTAGGAGCGGGTCGCCGTGGGGGCTCCCACCGTGTTCGGCGAAGATGCGAATCTCACTGTCGAGGCTGTCGATGTCTTGATTGCGCAGGGAGTTGGCCAGGTCCACAAGTGCCGTCTTGGCGGCGTCATCAGGCCATCGGACGGTGGCTGCCTGCCGCAGGGTGGTCTCCTTCTCGTCGGGCAGGACTTCGGCGAGGGTGACGGGTGCGCCCGGCGACCACTGGCTGATCACGTCGGAGCGTCGCAGCGCACGGGGCCACCAGGGCAGCGACTGGCCGACGAGCCGGGTCACAAGGCCCCACTGGGTCTCATACTCCAGGAACGGCTGCGCCGTGTCGGCCGCGATCAAGGCCGGTCCCGAGATCCGATATCACCGAACAGGGCGCATACGGTGATCACGCCCTGGGCTCCGAAGTCCTCGGCCAGTTCTTCGGCCATAGCGCAGGCTGCGCCTTGGCGAGTGGTGTGGACAATGCGCACGATGCCAAGGTCGGTGTCCCAGTCCATGGCCGGGCCCTGCGAGGTGGGCTGGAATCCGAGCCACTTGCCGGGCGCGACGGACCGTGTGTCCAGGGCAGGATCAAGTAGCACGGCTCCTCGCTCACGAAACCGACTTGAGCGGGCGGCCCAGATGTAGACCGAGCCGCCGTCCCACGTCACGGGGGGCTCCTTGCCGAGTGCCTGGTCGAGCAGGTTGTGAGGTTCTCGGGACCCTTCAGGGAAGTCTTCGTCTTCCTCCAGCAGTCGGTCCAGCTCGCCTTTGTCCAGGTGGAGGAGCTTCTCCACCTCGTGCCTGCGCAGGTACGCCATGTTCCGCCCGGCCAAGTCGCCCTCTCCTTAGTGCAGTTGCTCCTCGCTGGCACGCGTGCGCCGGCCGTGTCCGCCCCCGGACCTCGATGGGTCGCATCCATGAAATGCCGCGACCGCCAGCTGCTACCAGCGACATTGCGTCAACTTTCTTCCAGCCGAGCCCTGTTGAGCATGTTGACTCCTACGATGCTGCCCTGGTCCAGGGGTTCCGCACGGGGCGTAAGGTGTCAGCCCCTTACGGTCTCCCGTTGCTGTCGGGCCCCGGGATGCATTCGCTACTCAGAGGAAAGGCATGGATGCCGAGCGGAATCTGGCACCTGGAGCCCCGGCGGATCCGGCCCTGGTACGAGCGTGCCGTGACGGCGTCAACCGAGCACCCAGAGATCCGGGCGTATCTGGACCCGGACCGGCCTCAGACCACGGACGAGCACTTGCGGCAGGCCTTCGACCAGCCCCGGATCATCGCCGAAGTGCTGCGGGCCGATCTCTCCTACTTCGATCTGCGCCGCAGAGCGGCTCGCGTCGACTCCTTGCGTCAAAGCCTCATCGAGTCCCGGGAGCGATGCCGCACCACGCCCTTCCTGTCGCTCATGTTCTTGGTGGCGCTCGCCTACTGGCTGGCGGATGCAATGGTCGGGATGCCCTGGTGGGTGGGTATCACGGTCCTTATCTGGCCTCTGGGCTACTGCGGCGTCAAAGAGTTTAGAAACGCGGATAACCGGAACAACTTTGTCAACCAAATACAGACCGCCCTATACGCCGTGCTGTGGACCGCATGCGCGGCCGACGCCGAGGTGCGCCTGGGCTGGTGGGCGCTCGTCAGGCTGAAGAAGACAATGGACCCGATCATGCGGCGCGAGATGACGGCGCTGCTCGGACCTGATCACGAGTCACTGCTGGTGGCCCGCAGCCATGACGGTCTCATCGACGCCGGCAACTCCCGGTACTGGATATCGACGCAGGTCGAGGCCACGTTGCAGCGCAAGCTCGATCAGATGAGCGGTGGGGCGATCGCGATCTGCGGGCCACGGGGCGTCGGCAAGAGCACCCTGCTGAAGAAGGCCTGCCAGGGCCGGCTCGGTCCTTTTCCCGAACTGCATTTCCACACCATCATCCAGACGCCGGCCAACTACCGCCCCGAGGAGTTCCTGCTCTCCCTGTTCCAGTCGGTGTGCCGGGACTACCTCGCACTGTACGGCCGCCGTCCGCGTACCCCGTTTCTGTTCCGCTCGCGGGCCCGCGCAGCACACCGCCCCCGGCGCCTGTACTACTCGGCCCGCCGGTGGGCCCAGCTCCTGGCCGGGCTCGGCCTGGTCGTCCTGGCGATCCAGAGGGAAGTCCGCGATCTCGTCGATGCCGTCTACCAGTCCACTCGCCCCGCCGCCGCGGGATGGGCGGTGGGTCTGTGGGAGTGGACGTTGACCGCATGGCAGGAGCATCCCGTGATCTCCCGTCTGGTGATGCTCGTGGTGGGGGCGCTGTTGCTGTGGCGGGCCGATCCGAGGAGCTGGCTCACCGGGCGGCCGGTGCGGCGCCTGGTGCACGACTGCCACAACTACCTGAATCTGCTGCAGCACATCCAGTCTGTCGGCACGTCAACCTCGCTCGGCACGTCGGCCCGCGCGCTCACCTTGGGATTCGGCCGCACCAGCGGCAGCAGTTCCCGCACCTTCACCTACCCGGAGCTGGTGTGGGAGTTCCGGAGTCTGCTGTCCCGCATCAGCGCCATCGAGCGCCAGGACAACTGGAAGGTCTTCGTCGGCATTGACGAGCTCGACCGGCTGGGCTCGAGCGAGCAGGCACGCGCGTTCCTCGCCGAGATCAAGGCCATCTTCGACGTACCGCGCGTGTACTTCGTGCTGTCGGTGTCGGAGGACATCGGGTCGGCCTTCATCCGCCGCGGACTGCCCACCCGCGACGTCACCGACAGTTCCCTGGAGGACGTCCTGGTCATCGAGGCGCGCACCCTGGAGGAGTCCAGAGAGCTGCTGCAGATACGGGTCCCGGGATTCACCGACCCCTTCGTCGCACTTGTCCACGCGCTGTCCGGCGGGCTCCCACGCGACCTCATCCGCTACACCCGCAAGGTGACAGAGACCCACCGGCGTACCCGGCGGCCCGGACTGGCGGCCCTGGCCCGCGAAGTGCTGTGGGAGGAGGCCGCACAAGCCCTGGCCGGATTTCGCGCGCTACTGGCCCGCCACGACGATTCCACCGCCACCGCGCAGACCGTGCACGACCTGCACACCCTGATCACCCTGATCCGCGAGGCCGATTCCAGTCGGGCCAACCCCGAACTCGAGCAGCGCGTCCTGCACCTGGCACACGCCGTACACCCTCCCCACGCCGAAGGCACCGACCCCGTCGGCGAATCTGCCCAGCGGTGGGAGGAGTTCTCTTGCTACCTCTACTTCATCGGCACCCTGCTCGAAGTGTTTGCGCGACCTAACTTCGCGGCCCGCAAAGCGGCCTACACCGGCCCCTACAAGACACCCGGCGACCTGCAGCGACTGGCCGAGGCGCGCCTGGAGATGACCGTGTCCCCGCACAGCGCCCGAAAGATCCTGGAACAGTTCCGCGTGCACTGGGCCCTGCGTCCCGCCGCCCTGCCGCGGATCGTGCCGCAGCCCGGACCGGACGCGGAGCCAAGGCCAGCCGTCGTACGCGACCGTTCCTGACATCTGCCGCCCGGTGCCTCACCACTGGCACCCGGCTGGTCCCGAAGGCTCTAAGTCGTCGTTTCTTATGGCGTGATCGTTCGTTGAACCATGCATGACGGATCTGGTTGAACGGCTGGTGCCGGACGAGTTGTGGGTGCTGTTTCGGCGAGTGGTGCCGCCGACGCAGCTGAAGCGTCCGCAGGGCGGAGGCCGGCGCCGAGCCGGTGATCGCGAGGCCCTGGCAGCGATCATCTTCGTGGCCACCTCGGGATGCACATGGCGGCAGCTCCCGCCTGTGTTCGGTCCGTGCTGGCAGACGGTTTACCGACGCTTCGCCCAGTGGAGCCGGGACCGCGTCTGGGCCCGGCTCCACCGTGTCGTCCTCGACGAACTCGGTGCCCGCGGCGAACTGGACTGGTCGCGGTGCGCCATCGACTCCGTCAGTGTCCGGGCTGCAAAGGGGGGCCCTTGACGGGACCGAATCCGACCGACCGCGGCAAGTTGGGGTCGAAGATTCACCTGCTCACGGACCGGAACGGGCTTCCCCTGTCGCTGGGCATCTCGGGCGCCAACATGCACGACAGCAAGGGCCTTGAGCCGCTCGTGCGTGGGATCCCGCCCATCCGTTCCCGGCGCGGACCTCGAAGGCGACGCCCGGCGAAACTACACGCCGACAAGGGCTACGACTACGACCACCTGCGCAGATGGCTCCGCCAGCGCGGCATCCGCCACCGCATTGCCCGCAAGGGCGTGGAGTCCTCACAGCGGCTCGGCCGCCACCGCTGGGTGGCGGAGCGAACAGTGTCCTGGCTCGCCGGCTGCCGGCGGCTCCACCGTCGCTACGAACGCAAGGCTGAGCACTTCCTCGCCTTCGTCGGCATAGCCGCGCTGTTCATCTGCTTTCGCCGACTCACCGCCTGAACTGGGAGAAGGACGCAGAAGGCAGCAATCAAGAAGATCCTCAGAGGCCATCCGGGTGACTGGAAAGCCAGTCACCGTGCCTGTCGCGAAGCCGGTTCCGTTCCGCAGAACTGGCGAGAGAGACGTCGGCCCCACCATCGTAGGGGTGGTAAATGCGCTCCATCCGAACATCGGTAACGAGGACGTCCGCCACCTCGTCATCGGCGACCTCACGCAGCAGGCCGTCGATGCACCCACGCTGCCAGGGACGGCGGTCGGCGAAGAGGTGGTAGTAGGTACGGAACTCCGGATCGGGGTCGTCCGCTACCAGCAGGGTCCGCCAATGGCCCACGTCAGGCGCGTGAGCGGGGACATCGGGTTCGGTCGTCCACACCGGACGGACCACATACACGTCCGCACCCGCGAACAGCTCGTCCAGCACAGTGTTGTAGCGCTCCAGGACAACCGTGTACTCGCTCTCGTCCCCGGGGTAGCGCTTCGATTCCGGCAGGCTGTGGAAGCGCACCCACACTTCCCCGTATACGCCACGGAGCAAGTGCCCGATCGGATCGCAGTCGGGCCAACGCTGATGCCACAACTCCGTCAACGCAGCATGGTCGTTCCCAGGCACCTGTAGCTCCCGTCATGATGCCGACAGACCTCTCGCCATAAGAAACGACGTCTAAGGCAGGTGCGGGCCTCGGGGGCATGGGGCGAACGAGCCGTCTCCGTGGTGACAATCGCCTGTACCGGCGCCCGCCCCGTCTTCACCCAGCTCGACATCCCCCGCCGCGTCGCCCAGCTCGACCTCTCCCTCGCGGTCGTCACCGAGATGTCCGGGAAGTTCGAGATCGCCGCCCACCACTACGAAACCCTCGCCGTCGACGACCGACTCTCCCGCCGTGACCGCGCCAGGGCCCGGCTGTGGGTGGGGACCGCGCTGAGCAAGGACGGCAACCACGACTATGCGACCCGCGTCCTGCAGGCCGCGACCCGCGACTTCGAAAACCTCCAGGAACCCGACGACTGGTCGGTGGCCCACCAAAAGCAAGCCCTCGCCCGCCGCGGCGCTGGCGATCTCGAGCCCAACGCGGACAACACCGGGCAGAACATCACCCTTTCGCGTGGTCCCCAAGCCCTATATGGAAAGGCGGTCCTTCGCGACCGCCCGCAAGCTGTGGCCCGACGTCGAGATCCTCTGCGCGTCGGAACCGCTGGAGTTCGACGACTACGTGAAGTCCATCGGCGACGAGAAGCTCGTCCTGGACATGCTCGTCGGCGACCTCCAGCGGGTCATCGAGTATCCGAAGCTCGGATTCGCCATCGAGCAGGAGGTCCCGGAGGACGTGCATGCCGCGTACGAATCTCTCATCCACGACGGCTTCACCAGCCGACTCATCTCCTGACCTGCCCGAACCGGGCGGGCTGTGCGCGATCCACCAGCCCAACCTGTTCCCAAGGCTAATGACGCTGGCCAAGCTGTTCGCGGCGGACTACTGGATCGCCCTGGACGACGCCCAGTTCACTCGCCGCGACTACCAGCACCGCACCCGCTTGCTGCCCTCGACGACCCGGCTCGCGACCAGTGGCTCACCATCCCCACCCGCCTCCCCAGCGGGCGGTCCCCTCTCATCCGGGACGCCGTCATCGACGACCCCGCCTTGGCCCACCGCCGGACCGCGGGCATGGTGCGGCAGCACTACGTGGACAGCCCGCAATGGCCCGCCCTCACAAAGGCCCCGGTCCCGGTGCTGGACGCCTTTACCACCGGACGGACAGCGACGGTCGCCGAGATGTCCACCCGCGTCCTGCTGGACCGTCTCGGCTGGCCGGGACAGATCCTCACCAGCAGCCGACTGCCCTCCCGGCCGGGGCGATCCGTCCGGCTCGCGGACCTCGCCGCCGCGACCGGCGCCCGCGCGTATCTGTGTGAACCGGCGGCATGACCTATCTCGACCCCGCCCCGTTCACCGCCCGGAACATCGGCGTGACGCCGTTCCGGCCACCGATGATCAATATTTGGTCCTCCGGCCGCCGTCTCAGTGCCCTGTGGGCTCTCGCGGAACTTGGCCCGGACTCGGTGGCCGACCGACTCCAGACCCGCGCCGCCGGCCACACGATCCTGCAGCCCGCCGCCTGACTGCGGCTGCCCCCCTCCTCGAGGAGGGGGGACGTACCACTGAACGTCCCCAGTCACGTACGACTCCGCCGTGCATCATCGCGTACGGGATGTGCACCAAGGTCACATGCCCTCTTGACTCCGGGCAGGGAGCCAAGGCAGGCCCGCACGCGGGTGCGGCGCCCAGGAGAACAGGCAGCCAGAGATTCCGCTTAGGGTCGTACGCGGAGTCGCTGAGCCGTGTCGGCGTCCCGCGCGGTGGCCGCCAGCCCGGCGGCTGACGCGACGACGCTCTCGCCCATATGACGAACGCCACATCACCTCCGGCGCGTCCGAAGCGGCTGCTGGGCGTAGTGCGGGGCGGCCCGATGCGGAACCGTGCACCCCTCCTCACCAGGGATTCGGCTGCTTTGCCTCGTCCGTGACGGTGGCGGAGCCCTGCCAGAGCGCCCTCCGTCGGGCGACGAGCGGCTGGGACGAATCGCCAGGGAAGGCCCCTCCCGCACGGATCTCCTGCCGGGTTGGCAGCCGACACTCCGGCGTCTGCTCACTGCGCAAGGCGCCAGGAGAGCACCAAGGAGAGTCCCTCCGAATACCCGTGCCTCGGGGCCTTGGGCTGCACCTCGGCCAGTGGGACACGCCACCGCGGAACAGGCCAGCCGCACCTGGGATCAATCTCGTTGGGAATTCTGACGCCCAACTCTGCGCGTTCGTGCCTCGCCGTTCCGGCCCGCGCAACCGCGCATTCCTGTGTGGTGTTTCGAGGGCACGGCCATCGGCTTCGGGAGCGTCCCCGTTCGTTTCGGAGACGCGGCCATCGGCTTCGGGGGCGGCCCCGTTC